>CAZOJQ010000016.1:0-54830 GCA_964580185.1 uncultured Thermotogaceae bacterium | reverse complement strand
TCGGATCGGTAGAAAACCCGAATCAACGATTGGTATGGAAAAAGCGTTCACGAAAGACCGGCTGCCCAAGGCAGCCGGTCTTATCAGTGATAATGGAGGCCTTCCTCTTTCTCTTTTCTGAAGAGAATTTCTGTGGTATAATAAAGCAGTTCTACCGGTAGTTGATGAACCCTGTGTGATCGACGCAAGAAGGAGGTGGACGCGTGAAAGAGATGGGCGCGATGTTGATGAACCCCGAGGCGTTTTCTGAAATCGTGATGGGCAATACAGCGTTGGTGCGCTCGATGGTAGAGGCGGGAACGCGGGTGGTGACTTCCTATCCCGGTTCTCCAACCCCCGAGATCGCGGGGGCGATCGAATCGATCCCGAGCAACAGACGGCCGTTTTATTTTGAGTTCTCGACCAACGAGAAAGTGGCGACCGAATTGGCTTTTGGGGCCTCGGTCAACGGGCATCTATCGACAGTCTTTTTCAAGAGCGTTGGGTTGAACGTAGCAGCCGATTCCTTCGTCCAGCTCTCGCTGATGGAATTGATCGGCGGGATGGTAATCGTTCTAGGGGACGATCCGGGGGCCAATTCATCTCAGAATGAACAAGATAACCGGCATTATGCCCGGCTTTCCTATACACCCGTCTTCGAGCCGGCCGATCCTGCCGAAGTCTATGAATTCTACAAAGAAGCCGCCCGTTTGTCGAAAAAAATGCGAATGCCGGTGGTTTTGCGTCTGACCACTCATGTGTGCCATGCCCAGCAAAAGGTGGAGTTTTCCCGGATCATCCCTAGTGATTTCCAAACGCAACCACAGTTTGATCCAAAAACCCATGGACCCTATATCCCGATCGCTTCAGCAGTCTTTCCGATGAAGCGGCGGGCTTTGGAGAAATTGGAACAAGTGCGCGGGATGGAAGAACACCAAAGATGGAACACCCTGACCCAGCATCCATCGGCGATGGGTGTGATCACGGCTGGCCTTCCTTGGTTGTCTTTGAAAGAGGTTCTGCAACAGACCCCGGCCGAAATCGATGTCTTGAAACTGGGCATGGTACATCCCCTGCCCGTCGAACCGATTCTCTCCTTTTTACGCAGTCATTCGGAAATCAAGGTTTTGGAAGAGCTCGATGACGTGCTGGAACAGCAGATCAAAGCGCTCGCCTACGAGCATCAGATTCGGGGACGAATCTATGGAAAGCGCGATGTGGACAGTTGGATCGGGGAATATACACCGGGTAAAACGCGCTTGGAACTGCAAAAGACTTGGCCCGAGGTCTTCGGGTCGATCCAGAGCTCACAAGATTCACACACTCCCCTACCGCCGCGTCCACCGCAGATGTGCCCCGGATGCGGTCATCGAAGCGCTTTTTACGCGATCCGTCAAGCGCTCCGCCCATCCGACATCACCGTCGCTGATATTGGATGCCATACATTGGGTTTTTTGGAACCGTACGAGATGGGTCAAGCGCTCCTGAGCATGGGTCATTCGATGGGAACGGCCTCGGGGCTTGCTTTGTTTCAAAAAGAACGGCGTGTTGTCGGATTTTTGGGCGATTCCACCTTCTTTCACGCCGGCTTGCCTGGGATCATCAATGCGGTGTACCACAACCACAATATTACCCTGATTCTTATGGAGAACGGGACAACAGCCATGACCGGTCATCAGGATCATCCGGGCAATCGGATTCCTCCTCGGAGGGTTCTGGAATCGTTGGGGATTCAGTGGATTCGAGAAGTGGACACGTATCGGCAGGAGGAGTTGAAACAGACGGTTCAAGAAGCGCTGGAGCAAGAGGGTTTTGCCGTTGTGATCGCTCGGCATCCGTGTATGCTCAAGTTTACTCGGTTCCAGCGCAAGAAAGCCAAACGCCTACCCAAACCGGTGCGCGTGTCGGAAGGATGCAAGAAGCTCCACAACTGCGTAAAGGTATTTGCTTGCCCCAGCTATCAGTTGGAAGCCGACGGGCATGTTTTTGTTCACCCAGAGCTATGTATCGGGGACCGATCCTGTCTTCCTACCTGTTCTCTCCAGGCGATTGTTGCTGACGAAGGTCAAGAGGAGGTGTAATATGGCGCTCAACATATATCTTTGTGGAGTAGGCGGCCAGGGTATTGGGCTGTTGGCCTCCGTATTGGTACGCGCGATCGATCATGCAGGGATTCCGGTCCAATCGGTGGATACGCATGGATTGGCCCAAAGAGGCGGTACAGTTGTTTCACATGTCCGTATGGGTGAAGGGATCCATTCTCCTCTCATACCGGAGAACCAAGCCCATGTTCTCCTCGCATTGGAGATCCATGAAGCCATTCGCGCGGTTGATCGGTTCGGGGCTCCGTCGGCCACCCTATTTTCCTATCGGACTCGGTGGCAACCTCTTTCAACTCGGCTCGGTAAGGAGATACCGATCGATTGGGAAGACGCGCAAAAGGCCTGCGCGAAGCGCGGGATCCGAGCGGTGGAGGTCTTTCAACCCAATCTGCCCGATCCACGGATGCAGAACATTGCATTGTTGGCCAGTCTTTGCGCCAGCGGGTTGCTAATCGGCGTGCAGGAAATCCATTTTCTTCAAGCGATGGAAGACCTTTTGACCGGACGATCACTGGAAGAAAATCAGCGTTTGTTTCAACAATTGGTTGAATCGGAACCGAAAAACTGATGGTTTGGATAGAGCGATCCCCAAAGATGATTTAGCCCACAGTGGTTGTTTGAATCTCGGAGCAAACACCCGCTTTGTGCTTATTAAAAGAGTTTGAAAAAAAGAACCAAGGAGAGGAGATGCCAGCGTGGCTTTTGTCAATGTTCGAGGTTTGCACAAGACCTATGAATCGGGAACCATTCAGTTTGAAGCCCTACGAGGGATCGATCTGGAGATCTTTGAATCAGAGATTTTATGCGTGATCGGACCCTCGGGATGTGGGAAAAGCACCTTATTGAATTGCTTATCCGGGATCGATGATCCAACGGAGGGATACATTTACATAGACGATACGGACATTTCGAAGTTGTCCGATGCCCAGAAAACCCGATTTCGGGCGTTGAACATGGGATTCGTCTTCCAGTTCTACAATCTGATTCCCGTACTTACCGCTGTAGAGAATGTGGAACTGGCAGTGCTCACCGCTGGGGTTCCTTCAAAACAAGCCCGAAAGCAGGCGATGGAAATCCTGACGGAAGTGGGCCTAGAAAAGCAGGTGCACCACATGCCCTCCCAACTTAGCGGTGGGGAGCGACAACGGGTTTCGATCGCGCGCGCCTTGGTTCACAAACCTCGGATTGTTTGGGCGGACGAACCAACGGGCGCTTTGGACACGAAGACCAGCATTGACCTTTTGAATCTGATCTTGCGTTTGAACGGACAGCTCCGACAGACCTTCGTGATTGTGACGCATGACGAGCGGATGGCTTCATATGCCAATCGGATTATGAAGATGGATAGCGGGAAAATCCTATCCATAGAAGAGAATCAAGCCGAAAAGGTGCAATGAGATGTTTGACCTTTCCTTTTTGCGGGTGTTGAGCTGGATCACCGGTGGTGGGATTTTGCTGATCGTGGTTTTGATGATTGTTGACCGATCCATGGCCAAAATGGCCTTCCGCAACATTTCCCGCCGGAAAGTCGATACGCTTTTGGTGATTATGGGTTCGCTGATCGGAACGGCGTTGATCACAGGATCGATGGGCATGAACGATTCTTTCCAGAAGTTTTTGTATGGGCAGGTCGAACGGAATCTTGGCGAAGTGGATATCTTGATCACCCAAGCGCATCCGGCGGATCGAGAAGTACCAGGAACTCAGATGGATCCAGCTTTTGCCACGACCTCGTTGGAGGCCTTTTTAACAGAGTTGAGCCGTCGTCGTCTGATTGACGGTTCGATGACCGTCCTAAAAGCCGATTATTATGCGGTTCGAGCGGGGGGAGGGTTGGCCGATTTCGCAAATCTCCGCGCAGTGTGCGTTGTTGGGATCGACTTTGACCGAAAGGATCAGTACGGGATCTTTGGACCTCAGCTCCCTCAGGCACTGACGAATGATTCGGCCGGGGTTGTGGTTACTGAAAACCTAGCCCGTTCTCTCCGCCTTCGCGTGGGAGATTCTGTCGAGTTGCTGAAAGATATGACCGAACGGCTTGCCTTTTGGGTTGCCCGGCCTCAATTTGTTGTTGAAGCCATTGTCCCTGCCGATGAAGTAATGCCCTTTGGCTTTGATTTCCGTTCGGACGGAACGATCTTCATGCCCAAAACGGCTGCGGCTTCCTTGATGAGAGTACCAGCCGATCATTCCAATACCCTGATTCTTTCCAATCGAGGGGGGGCTTTGGAAGGAGTGAAGTTGACCGAAGATGTCCGTCGAGTATTCAACCAGACCTTAGGCGGGGAAAGCTGGGACTTCAATCCAATCAAACGACAGCGGATGGATTCGGCAGAACAAGGAGGAGTGGGGATTCTTTTCTTTGCGTTGAGCGTTTTTGCCATCTTCGCTGGGACGCTGTTGCTTTCCAATATCTACCTGATGTTGGGTGAGGAACGCAGGACTGAACTCGGTACGCTGAGGGCTTTAGGTTTTTCCCGAAAGAGGGTAGCGCGGGCGATTCTTTTTGAAGGTTTGTTCTATTCGGTCATCTCTTCGGCAGTTGGCGTGATCGTGGGGATCGGAATCACGAGAGTCATCCTCAGCCGAATCAGCGTATTCATCGGAGATTTGGGTACGGTGCTTCCGATCCCAGGCGCTCAAGAGAGCTTTTCGGAATTCGAAAATGTCTTTACTTTGGTTGTCAAGCCTGAGAGCCTGTTAACGGGGTTTCTGCTTGGGTTGATCATCCCGATTCTGGTTATTGTCTATACCGGCGGGAAGATCTCACGGATGAATATTGTAGCCGCCGTTCGAGGATTTCCCGAAATGCCAACCGAAAAAAAGAAGAAGATGGTATGGGGGTTGATGCTCTTTATTGCCGCTCTTTCGGTTTTCCAGTTGATTATTGCGCTCCAAACCCGAAACGGCGCTCTCTTTTACGGATCTACCGTTGTACTGGTGCTGGCTTTGCCTTTCTGTCTGCCCGAACGATTTCGTCGAGGCGCGATAACAGCGGTCTGCATTGGAGTATTGGCTTTGAGTTGGTTAAATCCCGGATTTACGGTCCGGCCAGGGGACCTGGATTCGATCTTTCTCATGCTGACCAAAGGGTTCAGCATTCTCTTTGCAGGACTTGTGCTTGTGGTCTACAACCTCAAGATCCTGGAATCGATCTTTACGCGCTTGTTCCGCCGAAATGGTCGGTTTTCTCCGGTCATGAAGGTGGCGATTGCATTCTCCTCACGCAACCACAGAAGAACTGGCCTGACGATTGCCATGTATACCGTTGTGACCTTTATAATCACATTGATCACGATCATTCCGTACTCCGAGGAGATTGCGCTTCGGGAAAGCCGGGACACCTTTTTTGGAGGCTTCGAGGTCGCGGCATTCTACCTTTCGCCTACATTCACGGTTGATCCACAGGAAATCCAAACGATCCCTACGGTCCAAAGGTACTCTCAAGTTGGATTCCAGACAGTCCAGATCATGGACGGCGAAAACTTGGCTTCAACCACTCCGACCTTTCTTTTTGTGGTTGAAGATGATTTTTGGTTCAGCGACTTTTTAAACAACAAGGAAGGAGACTCTCGAGAAGGAATCATTGTGAGCGGAAGTTCCCTTCTGGATGTTCGAAAAGGGCAAACTCTTTCGGTCCAACCGCTGCAGAGCACTTTGGGTTTTGCTGGGGGCGGAGGAGGAAATCCGTTTACGGTTTCGCCTACGGTTCGCGGCAATAGCCAAACGCCGCCCGTTCAATTGAACGTAACCCATGTGGTTCCCGAGTATCGGTTTACCTTGTTCAATGGGATCTTCATTCACCAAGACCACTTGCCCCAGGGGATCCCTGAATCGGATGCGGGAACCTATTTTTTGACCCTGACCGGAACGACAGCTGAAGAAAAAAAGCAACAAGCAGAGGGTTTGTCCAGTCTTTTGCGTTCCAAAGGATATTTCTCGTTGTTTGTGGACGATCTGATCGAAGTCTCTTCGGTAATGATCCAAGGGATCGTCGATATTCTTCGGGCCTTTCTTTTCTTCGGAATGATTGTCGGAATCGTCGGTGTGGCTATTCTGATGGTGAAGGCATTGTATGAACGCAAAAGGCTCGTAGGGATGCTCAAGGCAATTGGATTCACCAAAGGAATGGTATTTCGTAGCTTCTTCTGGGAAACCAGTTTTATCGTGATTGTGGGAATCGCATTGGGGTATGCAACAGGGATTTTATCCAGCTTCGAGTTGATGGGACTCGTGCCCGAAGTGACCATCCAGATCCGCATTCCATGGGCTCAGATTTTCGGGATCGGGTTGGTCTTCTACTTCTTCTCGATGTTGGCTACCCTGCTACCCAGCTATGCAGCATCCCGTTTGCCCCCTGCGGATTCTTTGCGGTATTTCGAATAAAAACCCCCCCTCCAAAAGAAGGGGGGATTTGGATCATCCAACCGTTTCGAGTGGTTTCCAGAGGCTTTTGTTCAGATGGTTCACGATTCGGTCGATGATCAGCGACAGCCCCATGGTGAAGAATGGCTCGGGTAGTTTCAATCCAAAGGCTTGCGCGAGGGCTTTTACGATCGAGATGGCTTCCTTTTTCTTCTGGTCCCCATTGCCGGGGCGTTCCACCAGTAGTACCACCAGAGAAGCGATCTCATAGACCCATTGAATGGCAGTTTTTCGGTTCAACATGTCCAACCTCCTTTGGTTAGTTGATCAGATTGATCAGTTCGGTCGAGGTTCGTTCGATATGGTGCGCCTCGTCAAAGGTTGCCGGATCAACCAAGATGGGTTCGAAGAACGTTTGCATATCTTGCTCCAGATCCTCAAGCTGATCGTCAATATCAGCAACCGGCGCAGGGAGTGTGATCGTTCTTCGTCCTTTCCCATCGGAGTAACGGAAGACCAATTGCAAAGTTTCCATTGTTTTTCCCTCCTTTCACTTATTCGGTAGGACCGATTAGGTCATTGGTGCGCGCTTCAATAGCGATCAGATCGTATTGGGTGTACTTCTCCAGGGTGTATGCGGCATCATAAAGCTCCTGGAGCGAAGCGGACGGTTTGACCGGAAACCGTACCCGGGCATAGACTGGCCGGTTGTTGACAATCGATCCAGTGTCCAGTACCATCGTCAGTGTTTTTGCGGTTGTGTCGATTGCTGCAGTGTCGCCTAGTGGCATAGTTGTACCTCCTTTATCCAAGTAGAGTGTTGGGAGAACCGGGCCCGATTCAACCTATGATAGAATTATATCATAAAAATATAATATATGTCAACTTATGGTTTACTACTTTTTTGTAACAAATTCTCTTAGCCAGGGACAATTCATGAAACGCTGCTCGAATCAGCCCATCGAATCATGGGTTCAGAGAAAGGGTGATACGTGATGGAACAAACCCACGACTTCGGTTCCGTCTTGAGGAATCTACGGCACCGTTATGGGAAAACGCAGGGGGAAATCGCCCAGGTATTGGATGTTTCAGTTCAGATGGTTTCAAAGCTGGAGAACGGGCATTCCCTCCCAACTGCGCACACTTTGCGGCAATTGGCTCATCATTTCCAAGTGACGGTCGATGAGCTGTTGGGTATGGATCCGGTCACGGGTTCTATGAAACGTCTGCCATGGGTGGGATCGATCGCGGCAGGCCAACCGGTTTTTGCGGAAGAATCCATTGAAGGGTATTTTGCGATCCCTTCTCACATCCCAGGAAACTACATCCTCAAGGTCAAGGGCGACAGTATGGAACCGTTGATCCAAAGGAATTCCTTTGTGGTGATCCAAGCCTGTCGAACCGTTCCGTCCGGAACGGTTGCTGCGGTCTTCATTCACCAGGATGAAGCTGTGGTCAAGCGAGTGTACTTCGAGCGGTCGGGTGTTCTACTTCGAAGCGAAAACGCTCAGTATCCGCCTCAATTCATCGATCAAGACCGATTCGCGCGAGAATGTGGGATTTTGGGCAAGGTAACGATGATCTTCCAGGAGTTTCGGGATCATCGATGATTGTATTGGAAGAATGGATTGACTCCGCTCGGGAACAACTGGATCAATGGTCTTTGGGAAATTTGAACGCGGATTTGCTTGCGCCCAATTTGCAAAGGCTTGCAGATATGCTGGACCCGGAGGAAATCCAAGGGTATCCGGAGTGTGGGGAGCGATTGAATCAGTTCCTCCGCCATTATGACCACTTTGATCGTCTGGACACCGACCGACAGCAAAAACGGGTCAATAACGGCCACGAGATGCTTCAGAAATTAACCCAGTGGTATCTCTTTCCCCTCGAATCGAGTCAAGAAACACCAACGATGGTCGATTGCGGGAAATTGAACCAACCCTTGCAATACCTAAAAGGGATCGGCCCGCGCAGGGAAAAACTGCTCCAAGGCTTGGACATCGAAACCGTGACCGATCTGATTGAAGCATACCCGCGTACTTACGATGATCGCCGAAAACTCCTTTCCATCCGGCAGCTCAGGCCAATGGAACGCGCCACAGTAATTGTCCGGATCGTATCCACCCAACTCCGGAAAATCAGCCGAGGTCGGGAGATTTTCGAAGCCGTGGGAAGCGATGGGTTCTCTCAGATCCTTCTGACATGGTTTAATCAGGGATTTCTCCGACAATGGATTCAAACCGATGATACCCTTTGCGTGACGGGCGTTCCCAAGTTGGAACGGGGCAGCTGGGAAATGGCCGCTCCGGACTATGAAAAGCTAGAGGATAAAGAGGATGCGCAACGGAAGATATATCCGGTATATCGCTTGACGGCAGGATTGTATCAAAAACAGATGCGGTCGATGATGCGAGAGGTAATGAAATACCTTCCCTGTATCAAAGATCCCCTTCCACGGTTTTTACTCGAGCAACGAGGGCTCATGTCCCTCCAACAGGCTCTTGAAGCAATCCACCTACCCTACAGCTTTGCGCATCTCGCTGAAGGAAAAAAACGGTTGATCTATGACGAATTCTTTTTCTTCCAATTGTGTATGCAATGGTTGCGCAAGCAGAAGGAGCGGAAGCTGAAAGGGGTCGCCAAAACCTGCATGGGTTCCCTAAAAGAGCGGTTGATTCAGAATCTGGGGTTTCAATTGACACAGGGGCAGAAAAACGCGATTGATCAAATCGAGGGAAGACTTCAGTCGGAAACGGTTATGAACCTTTTGCTTCAGGGAGATGTTGGTTCGGGGAAAACCGCCGTAGCGGAAATCGCCATGGTGGACGCAGTGGAGGCGGGGTTCCAAGCGGTTATGATGGTTCCTACATCCATCTTGGCTCAGCAGCAATATGAACGAATCCAACGCGCTTTGGATCCTTTGGGGATCGAATGTGGACTTCTGATCAGCAAGATGAGCGCTCGAGAAAAAAAGCAGGTGAAAGAGGGGGCGCACAGTGGAACCATCTCCGTTGTGGTGGGGACTCATGCGCTTATTCAAGAAGATGTTTCTTTTTCCGCCTTGGGCCTTGTAGTAGTGGATGAACAACACCGGTTTGGAGTCCGCCAGCGGGAAGCGTTGAAGAGCAAAGGACACGAAGTCGATACATTAGTCATGACAGCCACTCCCATACCACGAACCCTCGCGTTGAGCATATATGGGGATCTGGAGGTAGTGACCATCGACGAACTCCCCAAAGAGCGCAAACCGGTCAAGACCGTCATGGTCAATCATCGAAGAGCGCCAGAAGTTTGGAGTTTTGTGCGTGATGAGGCAGATAAAGGGCATCAAGCATTTATTGTGTATCCCATCATCGAAGAATCGGAGCAACTGGAACTCAAAGCAGCGACCACTATGTACAAAACCCTTACAACCAAAGCGTTTCAGGGTTATGAGATGAGATTACTGCACGGGCGGATGACCCAAGAAGAAAAGGATGAGGTCATGCTTGCCTTTGCAAAAAGGGAGTTTCCTGTTTTGGTTTCTACGACGGTGATCGAAGTGGGGATCGACATTCCAGAAGCAACGGTGATGGTGATCGAGCACCCGGAACGGTTTGGGCTTTCCCAATTGCATCAACTGAGAGGACGTGTGGGAAGGAGTGATCAGAAAAGCTATTGTTTTCTGATTGCCAACGACAGCTCGGAAGAGACATATCAACGGTTGAAGTTTTTCGCGGATACCCGAGATGGATTTGCGCTTTCCGAGTACGATCTGAAAACCCGAGGACCGGGAGAATTTTTGGGTCTTAGGCAGCATGGGCTACCCGATTTCCGGTTGGGAAATCTGATTGATGATGGGGCCCTTTTGAGCCAATCGATGAAGGACGCGATCTCTCTTCTTGAAAGTGACCCCGATTTGGAACGGTTTCCGGAGATTCTCCAAAAGCTTAGGGTCCAATACGGAGAGCGGATGAAATGGGTGGATGTGGGGTAAGGGTAAAGATTTCTTTTTTTGATCCGATAAAGAAAGGCAATGTGTGAACTTAGTCAAGGCAGGTGAAGGAAATGGTGGATCCAGGAAAAATCCAAGGAGTGGGAGGATTCCACAAAGCATACGAGACGCAGAAACGCGAGCGTCCAACGAATCCCTCCGGAACTCAAGAGCCCGGAAAAGGGCTGTTTGACTCTGAAGAACTCCAATTGAGCCAGGGAACCATGCTACGAGAACTACTCCAAAAGGCTGGCGAAATCCCCGAGGTCCGGCAGGATCTGGTGGATCGATTTCGGGAAGCCATCCAAAACGGAACCTATTCTCCCGATATATCGACAATCGCGCGCAGATTGCTAGGTGAATAATCTTGGCACCGGAACAGCTGACCCCGTTAATGGATCGACTTCAGTCTCTGGCTGAGGTGTTTGGTCAATACCTTTCCCTTCTGGAGGAGAAAAAGAAAGCCCTTCTGGATGGAGACTATGAAGAGTTGGAAGCAATCGTACTGGAGGAAGAGGAAGTCACAGTCCAGATCACTCAAGCCGAATCGGACCGAGACGAAGCCAGTCAAAGTTTGTGTGTCGAGATCGGATTGCCGGTAAATGCGTCTGTATCCGAAATCGCAGCCCATCTACAGGAAAAGGACGGGATCGATTTGATGGTCCATGTGGCTCGCCTCGCGGAACGGCTTCGAGAGGTGACGATGCTCCATCTCAATATCCGAGAGATGATCGGTTTCCACCTGCAGCAGATGGATTTTTTGAGGGAAATCACTACCCCGCAAACAACCAAACCCACATACAATCCGCTGCAACCCGATAAGGCGAAACCCGATTCGACGATCTTCAAAGGAAAAGGATAACGGAGGATTCCTATGGGAGGTGAAGACAGATGAGGATCACCCATAACATGATTCATTCCAATGTCTTGCGGGACATTATGGGTAATTTTGAACGAGCGGCCAAACTCCATGAACAAGGTTCTTCGGGGTTGAAAATCCGATACCCTTCGGATGACGCGATTGTGGCCACTCGAGCTTCCAATATCAATAGTCGGTTGAGAGAGCTCCAACAGTATCAGAGAAACATCAACACGGTGGAAAGCACCCTCAAGGCCTATGATTCCACCGTCCTCGAGATGAGCGCTCTAACCTACCGTGTCCGAGAATTGATGGTCCAAGGCGCCAACGATACCCTGACCCCCGACGATCGAAAAACGATCGCCATGGAGATCGACCGCATTCGGGATCATATGATTCAATTGGCCAACACCCAAGTTGCGGGCAATCACATTTTCGGCGGCGCTCGGGCTGATCAAGCGCCTGTCAGCATGGATGGAATGATTCGGATGGATCCCGCGGCGGATCGCAAATTGACAACCGATTTGGGTGGGTATCCTTTTGCCTATAACATAACAGTTTTTGAAGTCTTTACGGTAAGCGGAAACGAAAGCATCTTCAATCTGCTGGAAAACCAAAGCAAAAACTTGAAAGCAGACAACCCCGATTTCTATCTCAACGACATCGCTCTGGAAAAGATGGATCGATTTGAAATCCAGATCCAACAGATGATCTCCCATAACGGAGCGTCTCAGAACTTCCTGGAAATGGCCAAAAACCGCTACACCGAGTTTGAGCATTTCATGACCGAATATCTCTCCAAAGAGCAAGACGCGGACTTTCTTGAGGTCTATACCAAATTGACAATGGCTGACACAGCTCTCCAAGCTGCCTTGAAAACAGGCGCTTCCATCATGCTTCCCACGCTTGTGGACTTCATGCGGTAACCGATCCATGAACTCTTTGTATGATTCCATATACCAACTGGTTCGGATGGTTCCACGGGGAACTGTCACGACCTATGGGACCATTGCGCAGCTATCGGGCCGTTGTGGGGCGCGGACTGTGGGATATGCCTTGTCTGCCTTGAAAGAAGGAACCAGTGTTCCTTGGTTTCGAGTCGTCAACCGCAAAGGCGAAATGAGCATGGCCGATCCGGAAGCCCGGATGATCCAACGAGGGATATTGGAAGCTGAGGGAATCGAGTTTGACGAGAGTGAACGGATCGATTTACAGCGGTTCGGTTGGAACGGTCCCTGAAGGGGTCCGAAAAAAAACCCACCTCACGTCACAAGGCAGGTTCGATCCGAAGCCTTAGTCAATCCAGCCGTTCATGGCGGGTAAGACGTCGTCGGTTCCAATCCGTTCCACACGAAACGCAGCAATTGCATTGCCCAAGCAAGCGCTCTCCCACAAGTTCTTTCCAGTAGAAAGACCTGCATACAAACCCGACCAAAATCCGTCACCCGCCCCTGTTGTATCGACAACAACGCGGGCTTGAGGCGGTAGCTCCTTGATCACTCCACCCTCCGATACCAACGCGCCTTTCGCTCCCATGGAGAAGACCACCTGACGCGCCCCCAACTCGTGAAAGATTCGAATCGCTGAATAAGGTTCTTGGATTCCGAAGAGGTAACCGGAATCGTCTTCAGAAGGTTTGCACAAATGCACCTTGGATAGGAGATTTCGGATGTATTCAATCGCCTCGTGACCCTGTTCCCACAACACCTTGCGATAATTCGGGTCAAACCCGATCAAAACCCCTTTTTGGCGAGCCATATCGATCATCGCCTCGACTGTCTTTCGGGCATGTGGATGAGAGATTGGCCAAGCGCTCAAGTGCATATATGAAGCGGAATCGAGCAGTTCCTCCATCGATTCGGGTTGTTCCAGATATTGGTCCGCGCCGCGGATGGGGAAAAAAGAAGGAGAGCTCCGGGACTTGCAAACGAAGACCATGGATGTGGGATGGATCGGGTCTCTTTGGACATGGCGGAGGGAAACGCCCGCTTCCCGCAACTGGTTTTCCAAAAAAGCGCCAAATGGATCAGCCCCTACTCGCGTAACCAGCGCCGGTTCGATCCCCAACTGGTTTAGGTTGACAGCAATATTGGCCGGAGACCCGCCAAAATGCCTTCGAAAGGATTTCACCCGTGAAAGATTGGTCTCATAACGGCCGGAGATCCAATCCACAAGCATTTCCCCAACAACAACGATCTTGGATCGGTTTGGACGCATCAACAATACTCCTTCCTAGATCCGGATCGAACCAACCGTATTATAGCACGGAAATTGGATCAGGGATTGACAAATCGTTGGATTTCAAGGGTATAGCCGTTGGGATCGGACAAAAAAAAGTGGTAGATTCCAAAGCGTTCGTAGAACCTGGGTGGATGGGGAATCTTAGAACCCCATTTGACCAGTCGATCATAGAACCCATCCACATCCGGTGTAACAATAGTCACAATCGGGCTTTTCTCTCCATAGACCGGGGCAATATGGGCGCAAAATCCGATGAATCCCCCTCCAGGGACTTGGTAAATCCGACAAGCGCCTTGGTCGATGATCATGGACAATCCCAATGCTTTGGTGTAAAACAGATGAGTTTGCTCTAAATCGCGCGTTCCCAGAAAAAGAATCAACCCCTTTTGGGGCGGGGGCTCTTGTTGCATGGATCAACCTCCTTTCCTTTAGTAGATCCAGCGCGCTACTCCTTGGGCAGTCCGGGACAGGTTGTTTGTGGCTTTGTTCGGAGATTGGGCGAAAACGTACTCGAACAGCACTTCGAGAACATGGAGTTGGGCAATTTTGGATCGGACGGCGCCACTCTCAAAGGGCGTTTCCCGGGTGGGAATCAGAATGAGGTAGTCCGTATGCTGCGCCAATGGACTCCGGGCGTATCCTGTTACGGAGATCACGGGGATCTTGTGGTCGCGCGCCGATTGGGCCAAATCGACGATCAATCCAGTAGAACCGCTCTGAGAAAAAGCGATCAATACATCCAAGTCACTGGCCAAGCTGATCTTCATGGCCATCATATGCGCATCGGCGAGGTATTCTGCGTCGATTCCAATTCTCATGAACTTGTACATGCCATCCTGAGCGGTAGCTCCTGAAGCGCCCGCGCCGATGAGATAGGTTTTGCGCGAATCCGCGATCGTTTTCGCTGCTTGGTGGAGCACCTTTTGATCCAACATTTGAGAGGTTCGTTGGATTACATCGATATGACTCTGGCGAAGGCGTTCAATGACTTCGCTGGAAATGGTCGGGGGTTCAAATGATCGGGCAATCGCAATTTTGAACTGCTGGAATCCTCCAAACCCCAATTTTTGACAGAATCGTACGATGGTGCCTTCTCCCATCAAGGCGGTATCGGAAAGCTCGGTGATGCTCATTTCCATCACTTTTGCCGGATACTGGGTAATGAAGGCAACCAAAGACTGCTCTTTTTTTGTCAGGTGGTTTTTGTGGCTTTCAATCAGGTCAAATACATTCAACTGTTCCAAAGGAATCACAACAGACATCCCTTCCCTTCTCGCGCGAAAATAGCCGCGCCAATAATCCCCGCGTCGTTAGCCCGCATACCCAGTTCGATCTGTTGCTCGCTATACGCAGAGTATGGCGTGTAATGGCTTTGTTTTTGTCGGATCATGGGCAAAAGCGTGTCTCCCAGTTCCGTAATTCCCCCGGATATAATCAGGGTTTCGACAGAAACCATCAAAAAGACGTGATCGATCAGAATGCACAGATCGTCAATGAGCTGATCAACGGCCTGGGCTACTCCAGGATCACCCCGTTTGAACGCCTGGATCAGGTCAGCGCGCAGATCGATCCCTGTTTTTTCGTGCAATCGCTTCATTCGGATGTACCGCTCGGCGCACCCGCGTTTTCCACAGTTGCAGGCCAATCCGTTTGGGTGAAGGACTACATGCCCAAACTCAGAAGCCTCAAACTGGCTTCCGATCAGGACTTTGCCTCCAATCACCACACCGCCGCCCAAACCGGTCCCTATTGTCATTGCAGCCAGGTTTTGACAGCCCCACACTCTGGATTCAGCAAGGGCCGCTGCATTGGCATCGTTCATCAAAAAGATCTCTTTGCCCGACTCATTCCGCAATAAGGAGGCGTTCAAGGACTGCCAATTCTTTAGATTGGCGGTAGCGCCTACAATCCGCCCGTTCATTGAATCGACTTTCCCCGCCGTAGCAATCCCGACCAAAGAGATGTCCGGATATTTCGAAAGAATGCTCAGAACCTGGCGGGCGGGATGATCTGTGGTCAACTCCACTGTGGTTTTCGTATGGACGCTCAGGGACTCAGTATCTACGAGCGCGTATTTAATAGCCGTTCCTCCGATATCAATTCCTAGTATCATTCCTGCTTCCTCCTGAACTTCCCCCAGCCTTTCATGGGCCACTCGGTCCCCCCTGATTGCGGATTGCGTGAACAAACCTCCGGGTAATCAGCCATGGTCGTGTAATGGCGCTTCCAACGGTCACGGCGTACGCGCCGATCTTCATGGCTTTTTGCGCTTGATCCGGCGTCCAAATGTTTCCCTCGGCAATGATTGGGATCCCCGGGTAATAGGCAATCAGTTGCTCAATCAATGAGAAATCGGGTTGCTGAACGTGGGTTGTGTAATGGGTATAACCGGCAAGTGTTGTTGCAAAGTAGTCTGGATCAAGGGGATGGATCTTTTGCGCGTCCTCGACCGAAGATATGTCGGCCATGATTTCAACCCTCGGATATTGATCTCGAATGAAACGAAACAGTTGCTCCACCGGTTGGGGGCGTCGAGTTTGGGTGCAATCGATCGCTATGATATGCGCCCCTGCGTCAAGGATTTCCTTGATATGCTCGGTGGTTGGTGTGATAAAGGCTTCAAAGGTTCGGTCTTTGGACAACCCAATGACGGGCAGCTGGGTCATTTCCCGGACGATGTGAACATGTCTGGCGCTTTCCGTACGGATTCCGGAAATCTGTTCCTGTAGAGCGGATTTCACCATTCCTCGAAAGAACCCGTCTTCGTATACGGGATCTTCGGGAAACAATTGAATACTCACGATCAGACCAGGTTGAAGAACCACGCGCTACACCCCCTTGTCCAAAAACCAGTGTAAGTATACCATGGAGATTATTTCCATTTCAACCCAAAATATAATGAGTAAATCTCCGAATAATGTCGATTATCAAAGGAATATGCCGATAAACAACGGTAATTGGGATAACTGGACGTTGTAAATATCTCCACTCGTATGGTATATTTTGGACATAAGCTCCATTTTGATTTATGATGTTGCTGGATCTTCAGAGCGACCGTACGAACAGGAGGTTCCGGATCGACGAAATCGGCGACGGATGGGTAGAAACGGAAGGTTGATCTGGGACAGCCCGCAAAGGAGAGTGATTTCATGAAACATGTGGCAATCCTTTTATGTTTATTTTTTGGCCTTTCTGCTGGATTCTTTGGCTCGGGCCAAGATCACAATCGGATCACCGGAGCGTTTATCCAACTTGACGGTCAAATGGCCCGGTTTGGGTTAGAAGATTGGAGTCAGGAATTGGAACGTATGCAGAGGATCGGTATCGACACAATCATCATCCAATACAGCGCTTATGGCGATCGATTCTATTATCCGTCCCAGTATGCAAAAACTGAGGATTCGATTCCGGATGAAAGCTTGTTTGAATTGGCTTGGTCCGGGAGCGCGCGAACAAGGTTTGTAAAAGTTCGAATCGAACCAACAAGCGTTGAATGGACGATGATTGCGGAGGTTCTGGTGAAAAACCAGGAGAAACCTGTATCCGTGGGAAAACCATTTACCCTTTCTCCCAACGCCCACCCGCAATATCCCGCAGAAAGCAAAATCACAGATGGTCGAGCCAACTTTGTATGGGCTGACATGGTTGGATGGCAGTTCCCTGGCAGGCCGATCGAGATTGTCATCGATCTCGAGGAGCTTGTTTCGATTGATTCGGTTGAAGTCACCTTTATGAGATCCGAGATATCCGGTGTTCAAGTGCCCGCTTATGGGTTTGAGCTGTATATATCCAATGATGGCTCATCATATCTGAAAGCGGGTCTAGTCCAATTGGATCGAATGGATCCGGGAGAAATTCCCGATACTTTGGGGTTGATCCTGGAAAATGCCGACCGGATGAAGATGAACGTTTTTTTAGGCTTGTCGTTGAACCCTTCCTACTGGTCGGGTCAGTTTCATCCCCTCGAACAAGCACGCATGAATCAGCAAATCCTCACAGAGCTCTTTCAAAGGTATCAGCACCATCCTTCTTTGGCGGGATGGTATCTGCCTGAGGAGATCGATGACCGGACATTCCTGACCCAAGCTCGAAAAGACGCGGTAGTATCGTACCTGCGGTCCATGAGCACCTATGCCCGTATGCTTACGAAGAAACCTGTCATGCTCTCCCCCTACTTCGGCATCAATCCGGATGGAGAACAGTACGCCGCATGGTGGGATGAAGTGCTGAGTCAGGCGAAAGTGAATATCATTGCTATGCAAGATGGCGTGGGGACCAAACGGACAACGGTGGATGAATCTGCCGCCGTGATGAAAGCCCTGCAACCGGTTATGGAAAAACATGGAGTTCGGTTTTGGGTCAATGTGGAAGTATTCGACCAGATTCACGGTTGGCCTGTCGATTCACAAGGATGGCAGGCGATCCCTGCGGAGTTTTCCCGAGTTAAAGAGCAGCTGAACAAGCAATCGCCATTTGCGGAAAAAACGATTATCTTCGATTTCCCCCACTATATGACTCCCAGGATCGGAGGAAGAGCGGAAACTTTGTACAACGAGTATCAATCGTATCTTCGAAGATTGGAGGATTGACAATGAAAAAGAGGCTATTCTTGGTGATGGGATTGGTTTTGGTTTGCGTGGTGGTTTTCAGCCGGACAGAGATCACCTTCTGGTACGCGTGGGGCGGGGATGAAGGCCGAGCGCTTGTTGACCTGGTGGATGAGTTCAACCGCGGTCAGAACCAAATCTTAGTCCGGCCGGTTTTTGTCCCGATCGGTCAAGGAGAGAAGATCAATGCCACCCTTGTCGGATCCTCAACACCCGATGTTGTGACCATCTGGGACTGGATGGTGGTTCCTCTTGGAGAAAGCGGGGCTTTGAGAGAACTGAACCATTTCCTGACTTCGGCAGGAATTACCGAATCCGACTACTTGGACGGGGTTTGGGACTATGGATCGTACCGAGGAAAAAAATACGCTCTCCCGACCACCTTGAACACCTACGCCTTTATGTGGAACAAGGCATTGTTCCGAGAAGTTGGATTGGATCCGGATCATCCGCCCGCAAATACCACCGAGTTGGATCGATATGCCCAGTTGCTCTTCCGAGAAGACACGCGGGGAAACATTCGCCGATTGGGTTTTTTGCCCAACATCAGCCACATCTACTTCTATGTATTCGGGGGGCAGCTATGGGACGCGCAGACCGAAGAAGTCACAGCGAACCACCCCAACAATATCGCAGCTATGGATTGGATTGCATCCTATTATCAGAACTTCAATCTCCAGAAAATCCGAGTGTTTCAAGCAACCTGGGGTGAAATGGCCAGTTCCTATAATCCCTTTTATCGGGGCCAGTTAGCCATTCAAGAAGCGGGGCAATGGGAACTCCTCTTTATCAAGCAGTTTGCGAGGTCGGATTTCGAATATGGCGTTGCTCCCTTTCCCGCTCCCGAGGGAGGTAGAGAGAAAGTGGCCTATTTAAATGGGTCCTTTTGGGCGATTCCAACAGGGTCAACCGCCCCTAACGAGGCATTTGCATTCTTGGAGTGGCTGACTGCGCCATCCCAATCAGCGAGGTTTGCTGCGGCGCTATCCAATATCCCCCCGCGAATCGACGCCATCAGTGATCCCGCATTCCAAAACGCGATCCTTCCCAACATGGAAGTGTATTTGGATATGCTTACCGATGGATATGTCTATTTCTTCCCGACCCTGCCGGTCGGATTGTTCTATATGGAAGAGTTGAATCAAGCGCTCCAGTATGTCCAAAGCGGAGCCAAAACATCCAAAGAGGCCTTGGATGATGTTCAGCAGTCCATTCAAAGAGAGCTAAGGAAGTACCAATAGCCAATGATGCCGGTATCGAAAGCCAGAAGAAGAGAGATCCGAATCGGATTCCTTTTTCTTTCCCCATGGTTGATCGGCCTTGGCGTGTTTACGGCGTACCCGATCATCGCATCTTTCTATTTCAGTTTTACCCATTACAGCGGTCTGTCCGCGCCACGCTGGATCGGACTGGAAAACTATGTCCAGTTGGTTTCGGATCCTTTGTTCGGGACTGCCATCTACAACACCCTGTACCTAGCCATTATCGGGATTCCGCTCGCTCAAGTACTGAGCCTTATGATGGCCCTATTGTTGACCTCCAAAGTCCGATTCTTGAGTCTCTTCCGGACGCTCTATTTTTTGCCCAGCATCGTGCCTGCGGTGGCAACGGCATTGCTCTGGAGATGGTTTCTCAACCCCCAGTTCGGTCCGGTCAATCTCTTTCTTGAAACCATCGGGTTGCCCACTCCAGGGTGGCTTACCGATCCGGCATGGTCCAAACCCGGATTGATCTTGACCAGCATCTGGGGGATTGGAGGGTCTATGGTCATCTACCTGGCGGGGCTGCATAACATTCCAACCGAGCTCTATGAAGCAGCCGATCTCGACGGAGCGGGAAGGATCGCGAAGGCATTCTCGATCACGCTTCCCATGCTCAGTCCTGTGATCCTCTTCAATGTCGTGATGGGGATCATCAATTCTTTCCAGTCATTTACAAGTGTCTTTATCATGACCGGAGGAGGTCCCGAGAATTCCACGCTCGTCTACGCCTTGTCAATCTATCGAAATGCCTTTCAGTTCTATCGAATGGGTTATGCAAGCGCCATGGCGTGGATCCTACTGATCATTACAACAGTCGCTGTGTTCGTTGTGTTCCGATTCTTTGGGAAGTATGGGTACTTTGGAGGGACGGATCAATGATCCGCAGAAAGACCGTCCATAAGACCCTGCGATACTTGTTGCTCATTGCCTTGGCTATTTTCTTTATTTTGCCGTTCTTCTGGATGTTTTCCACATCCCTCAAATCCTATGATGATGTCTTTGCCTTTCCCCCCGTTTGGTGGCCGTCTGAAACCCTTTGGTCGAACTATGTCGATCTGGTTGTCGAGCTCCCATTTGTTCGATACATCTTGAACACCGTTTTTGTAACGGGCATGACCCTCATTGGATTCATGGTTTCCTCCTCGTTGGTCGCTTTTGGGTTTTCCTATTTTCGGATCCCCGGGAAAAAAGCGCTATTTCGGATCTTGCTCGTAACCCTCATGATCCCCCCGCAGGTAACGATGATCCCTCAATTCGTCCTGTTCAACCGACTGGGTTGGATCGGAACCTACCTTCCCCTAATCGTGCCCACGTTTTTTGGGGGCGCCTTTTCGATCTTTCTGTTGAAACAGTTTTTCGACACGATCCCGAAAGAATTCTCCGATGCAGCCAAACTTGATGGAGCCAACGAATGGAAGATCTTTATCCATGTCTATCTACCCCTGTCCAAACCTGCGCTTGCAACATGCAGCCTATTCATCTTCATTTGGACATGGACCGATTTTCTAAATCCGTTAATCTACTTAACGGATGATCGAATGTACACATTGTCAATCGGATTGCAGCAGTTATCATCATCTCGAATGACCGCTTGGCCCCAATTGATGGGCGGATCCATCCTTATGACGATCCCAATCATCATTCTTTTCTTTCTCGCGCAAAAGACCTTTATCCAAGGGATTCAGGTGGGTGGCATCAAATCGTGAAAAAGGAGGCAGGAACATGGTACGGAAGGTAATCGTTTCTCTGGTTCTATTGATGTTTGTTGCGGCGCTTTTCGCCGGGAATTTTGTCGTTTCAAGCGGGAAAATGTACACCCTGTTCCCCGAACCGAATCCGAACTATCCCGATCCTGGACAAAAGCTTACGGATGGGAGTTTCCAGTTCAGTTGGGGCGATATGGTTGGATGGGAAAACCCAGCCTCCAACCCGACAATCGTCATTGATCTCGGAACCATCTACGAGGAAATTTCCTTTGTAGGGCTAAAAGTGATGAATTCGGCTCCTTCCGGAGTCAATCTTCCCGAAGGATTTTTGGTTTCCATCTCAGAAGATGGGGTGCTGTACGAAGATTTAGGGATGGGAAGAACCTACGCGGAAGCTCCAGTGCCCAATGATACCATCGCAACCTTGTATTGGGCCAGTGAAGAGTTTGTGGGGTATGGTCAGTTTGTACGAATCGAAGTGCTTCCGGGGGGAGGAGGCTGGACCATGATTGCAGAGGCGATGGTTGGTAATGGCCTCATTCCCGAAGAGCTCGATTTGAAGGTCGATGTCGAAACCGATCTCTCCGATGCGGAAATCGTGTCGATCGGAGCGCCTTATATGCTCATACCTCTTCCCTCAAGTGCATACCCGGATCCGGAATCCATAAAGGTCACCGACGGATTTGCCCGGTACTCGTGGGCGGATATGATCGGATTCGACAGTCCTTCGATGAATCCCACAGTCATCATCGACCTTTTGGAAAGCAAATCGATTGTCAAAGTATCCGCGCACTTCATGCGATCGTTTGCGTCAGCCGTCAACTTGCCCAATAGTTTGCTGATCTCAATCAGTCAGGATGGAATGGACTTTCGGACTGTCGGGCTGGCGGTTATGACCGATCCATTCCCTCCACAAAATGAGTTGATCAATGAGATCTATTGGATCGCCAATGAACCCATGGAAGCCCGATTTATCCAGATCGAAGTGAGGCCGAGAGGACAAGCGTGGACGATGCTGGCTGAAGCGACCGTTTGGGCGGTCAACGATTAAGAATGTACGATCGGAGGATTCTTTTTTTTCCTGTGGACGAGCGGTTTTGCACGCGGGATTACTTCCTGCTCATGGCTCAAGCCGCGGGAATTCCTGTTATCACTCCGCCAAAACGATTTCTGGGGGCGAAGAAAACGCCCCCAGATCTTCGCAGGCTTTTGTTGTGGTTGGACTCCAACGCCAAACAAGGGGATGATCTTGTCCTATCGATCGATATGCTTATTCATGGAGGGCTCATCCCTTCACGGACGAGTCTTGATTCGATCGAGACGCTGGAGGAACGATTGTCCATCCTGAAGACCCTGAAAGATAGAGGATGCAGGATCTACGCGACGGCTTCCATAACCCGGACCCCCTTTTACAACTCATCGGAGGAAGAACCGGATTATTGGCAAGCCTATGGTCAAGAGATCCACGCCATATCCCGTCTGATTGCCAAGAGCTTTCAATCAGAGAGGATTTCCGATCAATTGATCGAAAAAGCAAGGCATATCCCGCCTGCCTTTTTGTCCGATTATCTCCAGCGAAGGGCCCGTAACCGGAAGCTGGTATCCCAGACCATTGACCTGGTTCGCCGGGGGGTAATCGAATTTCTCAACCTCGTTCTTGATGACAACAGCCGTGAAAGCCTCTCGATGGAAGAAGGGCGATTGCACCAAATTGCGGTCACCCAGCACGGCATCGACGAGAAAGTGGCCATCCACGCGGGAGCCGATGAAGCCGCTCTTTCCCTGCTATCCAGGATCCTTGCGGGTTCTTGTGCGGTGATTCCTGAGTTCGAAGTACGTTATGCCGCTGAGGAACACCGAATGGTCGTTCCCCCGTACGAGGGAACCCCGTTATGGATGGGCATACGCTCTCATGTGGAAGCAGCAGGGGGCCGGGTTGTGGAAGGTTCGGGGCAGATCGCCCTTTTGGTGAACAATGGAGCCCAAGGACTGGATAGCGCTCACCAAAGCAACACCGAAACCGATCCCAAACCCTACGAGCGGTTGCTGAATTGGGTGAGCGATCCACAACCAAAGATAAAAAGCATTGCGGATGTGAAATATACCAACGGTGGCGACAACTATTTGGTTGGGGAAATGCTGCGGAAAAAGGATTTCGATTGGCGTGTCATGAGCTATGCAGGATGGAACACCGCTGGGAACACTCTAGGAACCTGCTGTGCGTACGCAATCATCCAATACCTGGGAGAAAAAGGGTTTCTACACCTCAATGAACCATCCATGAAACAGATCGCTGTCCTTTTTTTCCTGGAGCATTGGTCCTTCCAATCCAACGTCCGAAACGACCTCATCATTCAAGGACAACAGAAAGGGGTCGAACCTTGGTCGGTGATTCCGATCGAATTATGGGCCCAAAAGTTTGTCCAATCTGCCATGGAGGCCTACAAACCGATCATCCAACAAGGATTGGGCATCGATTTCACCATAGAGAAGGTCTTCTTTCCCTGGCATCGTTCCTTTGAGATCGGTCTTTCTGTTGCTGTGTGAGGGGAACAAGGAGGGCGGCGAAGGTGTTTTGGATGAAGTCCACCGTTTTCTGCCCCTTTCGTCGCGCGATCCACACCCGATCCAAACAAGGAGATTCTTACGGGGGTGGGTGGTGTGTGCGAGCGGATATGGTATAATCTTCCTATATGCATTAAAGGAGGTTGATGCCATGAACCCCATTACCTTGTATCGCACAAAAAGCCCAAAAGCCCGGGTCGATGAAAGAGATCTTTCATTTGGTACGGTCTTCCCCGACCATATGTTCATGATGGAGTGGAACGAAGACAAGGGATGGTACGACCCCCGCGTTTTGCCCCATGCGCCTGTGATGATGGACCCGACGGTTATGGTTCTTCACTATGGCCAAGCGGTCTTTGAAGGCATGAAGGCTTTCCGGGATTCGGACGCGCGGGTCCGTCTCTTTCGGCCCAAAGAGCATTTTCAACGGTTTGCGCGATCATGCAAAATGATGAGCATTCCGGAGATCGATCCCGAACAGTCTCTGTCTGCCCTTAAGGCTCTTCTTCGCGTGGATATCGAATGGATCCCGTATAATCGGGGCACATCCATGTATATCCGTCCTTTAGCCTTTGCCAGCGAATCCCATTTGGGTGTGCGTGTATCGAAAGAATTCATCTTTCTCATAATGGCGTCTCCGGTCCCATTCTACTTTGCAAGAGGCTTCCAACCCATTCGGATTCGGGTCGTCGACGAGCATGGCCGGAGCGCTCCCGGGGGCATAGGCCAGGCGAAAACCCTTGCCAACTACGCTGCGGGCTTGAATGCAACCCATAAAGCCCAACAGCAAGGGTATGATCAGGTTTTGTGGTTGGACAGTTGCCAACATCGGTGGATCGAAGAGTCAGGAACCATGAATATCTTCTTCCGAATTGACGATCGGCTCGTGACACCGTCTCTGGACCGGGGAACGATCCTTTCTGGAATCACAAGAAACAGCGTGATCCAATTGGCTCATGATATGGGCATCACTGTTGAACAGCGCGACATTGACATGGACGAGCTGAAAGTGGCCTATGATCAAGGAAGGTTGAAGGAGTGTTTCGGAACAGGTACTGCAGCGGCCATTGCTCCCATCGGAGTTTTGCATTGGAAAGGCGCCGATATGGTAATCCAAGAAGAGACCGTAGGGGAATACACAAATGAGCTGTATAAACAGCTCACAGATATCCAATATGGGGATCGAAAAGACACGCACCAGTGGATGATTCCCCTGGATGCGGATTAAGAAGGGTTATTGAAAGAGGTTCAGCTTCACCACAAGGAAAGCGTGTTCTTCTGTGGCGTCATACACTAGTCCCACTAGGTCGATCGCGCGGGTTGTGATGTTGGCTGTGACCATCAAAATGATCGAATCCACCCATTCTTCGTCTTCCAGGATCTGAAGCATTTCATTCAACGGATAATACTTGAGATCTTGAAAGTCCTGTACGATCACGCTGTCCTTCCAAGGGTCTCGAGAAACGGTTTTTGAGATAATTTGTCCCGTTGTTCGGTTGGCGTGGACCATAGAGATGATGTCATAGGTGTAGGACTCAAAGCGCGTATTATTCTCAACAGCCGGATTGCCAAACCGAGAAAAGAACTCGATCGTTCTCAGAAACTGAACCAGATTTCCACGCAATCCTTCTTGGATGTATTCGATGGGAACCAAGCGTAATTGTAGTGTATATGGGTTGTGGGAATAGGTGTAGATCGGAAATTTCGGAAAGAAGTCATTCCGAATGTTGGATATATAGCTGTACATCAACCGAATGCCTTCTTGTTGGATCATCTCCCGGGTTACCGACCCCGGCGCTTCCACAAGAGTATATCCGTCTGAAGCGACCAAAACAGAAGCCAATGCGATAAAAATGATCATAGAACAAACAAAAATCCGTCTCTTCACCCTAATCCCTCCAAGCAATAATGAATGGCCTTATACAAGACGTAAGTGAGCGATCGTTTTTTTCACATACACCCCCCCCGAGGAGGAAACTGGTATGGCACTCAAGAAACTGCTTGTGATTGCCTGTATACTTTGTGCTGGATGGCTGGCTTGGGCATATGAAAGCACCTTTACCCTGTATGGCACCATCCGTCATGATGCCATTGTTACCAATGCGGGGTTGAGGGGAGGCATTGGTTGGGAGCTTTCTTCGGATTCGATGGGCTTCACCAGCAAATGGGAACTGCGAAATTACGCGATCGGAGAACGCAAAGTAACATTTCCCCATATGGCCAACGATGTTCCATTACTTGCGGATTTTACCTACCATCTAGAAGAAGGATATTTTTGGATCGATTGGGAAACTGTCTATGCCCAAATTGGGTATATCCATCTTTCGGAAGGGGTAGGATCTCACTATCCGCTTTGGATTGCTCCGAACTCGAGCGCTTATCCAGCAGTCGCGGTAGAATGGAATCCTGTCCATTGGTTCACCCTCAAAAACGACTTCGTCTTCATCCGTCCGGATGTGGCAGACTGGAAGACAGATGGGCATGCCCAGATCGCGAAAACACTGTATTACCGAAGAGCGGCGTTCCGTCCATGGGAATTTCTGGAGCTCGGATATGAAGAAGCGATCCTTTTTTTGGGTCGATCGATCGATCCGGCTTATGCCTTTGCTCTATTTCCTTATCAAATGACACAGGAATTCCGCAACAACTTCAAAGATGCCCCGTGGCGGGAATCCATCAACGACAACGGAATGCAAGGGCTTTACCTCCAACTCTTTTTGGATCCCGTACATACCTGGGCATCTGTTTTTATCAGCGATCTCAACATAACCAAGATTTGGGCGCCGAACGACAAGTTTGCCTGGAATATAGGAACGCAGTGGCAGATCGATCCAAGGAACAGCCTTGCGATCGAGTTTGCCGGTTCCACGAAATACAATTACCAGCGGCACAGTCTAGGGATTCCACCATACGCGTACGTACGATATGAAGACCAAACCGACCTGCCCATAGAGTACAACATGATCGGCTATCAATACGGACCCAACTCAGGTGTGGTGAATTTGGAGTATCGGTTCCACGAAGAGGATTATGGATTGAGCGTTATGTACGAGTTTCTTGTTCATGGAAAACGCGATCCGTATGCTCAATGGGATGAACCGGGCGGAACGCAACCAGACTTCACCTACTTTCCGTGGCTGGATGATCCGGTCCTTCAGAACAATCATACTTTCATGGTTGGTGGATACTGGAATTTCCATCCCCAAGCGTCCGTACAGGCCTCAATAGGGTTCACCTTTTGCCAAAACTATGGTCTGGAAGCCGGAAAAACCCATTGGATGCCAAGACTGGCCATCTCAGGACAGGTGAGGTTCTGAATCCCGAAAAGCCGGGATTCGTTCCTCTTCCAAAAATCGCTTTTCCAACTCCAGGAGGTCCTTTTTTCTCTCCTTGACACGCTTGGCGGGGGTTCCGGTATAGACCCCCCAAGGTTCGAGATCCCGACTGACAAGAGAAAGCGCTCCCACAGCGCATCCTTCACCCACCACAACCCCAGGTAGGATGATGCTGCTCGCGCCGATGATGGCATGGCGGCAGATGGTGACATCGCCATGGATCAAGGTTTTGTAGATATCCGGAACCATCGGATTGGTTAAGCTCGCACCTGAGTAATCGTCGGACGTTCCATAGACCGATACTTTCGCTGACAACCCCGAAAAATCTTCAAGCACAATCCGCTGTTTTCCCGCGACGAGCAAACAAAAAGGACTTACATGAATGTAGCTGCCGAAATGAATCTCTCCATTCAAGAACGAAAAATCATCGATCCGGACATAGTCTCCCAGACGCATTTTTTGTGGGCTGTAGATGCTTGCCTTTCTGCTGATGAGAACGCCTTTTCCATAGGAAGCGAAACCGATTTCCGTAAGCTCATCCTCCGAAAAAAACGAAGCGCTCATAATCCCTCCTTTTGATTGTCTACGATGTTCCGTATGAGTTGTTCATATCTGCTTGCCTGTACGCGGATATCATACTCGGTATCTCGAAAAGGCAAATGGCAATAAGACCGATCTTGCGGTTGAGGGTGATTTACGATCTCGAACATCGCATCAGCCCATGTTTGTTCCTTCTCTTGGAGCGAAAGCGCTTGGACCAGCGATGTTTGGATGATATTACAAGGGATTGTATCGGAGATCAAACAAGGCAATCCCGAACATTGGGCTTCGATTAAAGTCAAAGGAACCCCTTCATACAGAGACGGAAGAACAAAAAGATCCATGGCCATCATAAGCCTTCCCACATTCGGTAAGAACCCGGAGAATACCACACGATCCGCCAAACCCTCAAATAGCTGATATACAATAGAAGTGGCTTGGGCGTGCCCATGAATGATTTGATGGGTTTTTTGCTTTGAAAGGATTCGCCACCATCGAACCAGGAAAGGGAAAACATGCCGAAGGGTTGGTGGTGGAAGGCGGTACACTTGGCCCCCCATGTCCTGAATCTCCCGAACAAAGAAATCGCTGAACCGCTTATAGTACGCAAAGTCAAATTGGATTTGGGTTCGATCAACGTGCCGATACAGGTTCATGACCAGATTCTCTGCCCCGCCGCAGTTCAACCCCGCGAAGACATGAAGGATGCGAATTGGTTTGTTCATCGCGCCCCTCTATAAATCGGGGGAAGTTTCGATAAAAAAACAGCGGGATCATACAAAACCTCGTCAAAATGAGTGTTCGGGTTCATCCTTTTTGATCGGCTGTTGGAAGGATCAAACGATTGAGTACATCGAGGAGAATCTGGGTTTTTTTGCTCCAATCAAGATGATCGAAAGCAAACTTCCGCATTTGATCCGGATGATTCGGGTCTGCCATGACTCGATCCAAAAAAGAGACGACTTCTGAGATCGGAATAGGGTCTTCGGAGGCCGGGAATGACTGAGTGAATGGGAAATGTTCGGGAAAATCCGGATCGATATGGCCATAAATGAACGGAATTCCACGGGCGCAATACTCCCCATTTTTAATCGTTGATCCTTCGTCGACCCCTTTTCTGTGAAAGCCCAAGCAACCAATAGCGATATGGGCTGCATTGAAAAAACCATCGAGTTCCGCATATTCTCGGTACCCGTGAAACATCACTTGATCATGAAGGTTTCTCTTGTGGCATAGCCTTCGAATCTCACCGTTGTCTTCCTCTTTTCCGACCAAATGGAGAATGATCTTCCGGTTGCCCTGATATTGATAGAGTCCCTCAATCAATCGATCCAGCGCATGCCAGCGAAGAATTGAGCCGACAAAAAGAAGATGGATCTCTTCATTCATCGGCGGCGGGGTTCGGAGCGGCAAAGCAGCGACATTTGCCCCATTTCCGATGCAATAGGCAGGGATTTGAAACTTGTTGGCATAATAATCCTTGACGGAATGAGTATTCGCAATCAGGGCATTGGCTTTTCTGATGACTTGTCTTCCAAAAAAGGTTTCCATAGCAAGAAACGCCCATTTCTTTTGCATAGCAAGTTCTTTGGTCACGATTGCCTGGATTTCTAAGATCAAGGGAGAAAAGGAACGGGCTTTTTTCGCAAATTGAATCGCATGTGGCCCTCCGCCCATATATCGGCTATAGATGACATCAGGGCGCAACTCTTCGATTTTTTTCATAGCCATCTGAAACGAATGGTTTCGCACTTCAAACAACTGAAGGATGTATCGGTTGGATTTCGGATGAATATCCACATAGTGGATCCCATCGAATTTATGGACCTCAGGATCATGATGCCCATATACGATAGTATATATTTCCGCCTTGTTCTGCCGAAAAGCTTCTGTTTGATCCGCAACCTTTTTTAATACACCCTGCATCGTAGGTTTTGCCCATTGGAAAACCGGGAAGAATATCCGCATCCGATCTCCTTTCAAGAAATCATTCCCCAAGGATGGCTATGTCTGTAGAATCATCGATCCATAATTTTTCGTATCAAAGAATGAATCAATTTCCGATTGATTATCAGGAAGCCCATCAAAAAGAATAGATTGCCCACCAATAACCACACCCAATAGACCCAAATCGATTGTAACATAAGGAGGATCACAAAACCAACCCCAAAAATCGAGCACAAAAGCGTTATCTGTCGAAAATTGACAAAGTGAATCCGATAGGTTCGGTATAACCATCCCAAGTACATCGCTTTGCTAATAAGGCCGACAAGAGACGTGGAGGCTGCAATACCGACATGCCCGAAGGGACCGATGAATGCCCAGTTAAACAGAGCATTCAGTCCGAGACCGATCACCGAGAACAAATAGATGATATTGACTCTTTGCAGAGCAACGATGGTATTGGAAGCCAATCCGCTGATCGGACTGAGAAAGATGAGAATGCTGTACGCGATTAGCGCTCCGCTCACTAAGGTAGTGGATTGCATGTCAAACTCGCCCCGTTGGAACAGGATTCGAATGAGCGGTTCGGCCATCAGGATGATCCAAAAGGTCAACGGAATGACCAATCGAATTAGATCGGTATGGGTCTTCTTCAGTCGAGAGACGATTGCTTTGATATCATTTTTGGCAGCGGATTCGCTGATCTCTGTATGTGTGGTTGCGAGAAAACTGCCCACAATCAAAGCAGTGATCATGGTCAGCATAACCTGCGAATATCGAAGCGCAGAAATCCGACCCACGGGAAGGTAAGAGGCGAACATCTTGTCGACGATTTGATTGATCAGATGCGCGCTGCTCCCGAAAATTACCGGGAATGCCATAATCAAGGTTTTTCTTGCGTGATGGTTGGGCGGTTTGAAGGAAAAGAAGGCCCGCTTATCAAAAAACCGCTGAGAGTAAAAAACTACGCATAGGTTCATCACACCCGCGCCCGCCACCCAAGCGAAGACATACGCCGCTTCCGCCCATAACGGAGCTAGGGATACAAGCAAAGGGATGCTTACAATATTGAATATGATCTGAAAAGAAGCCTTCTGGATAAACCGTCTTTCTGCCCGTAAAGTAGCAATGAAAATGGCGCCCACCCCATTGATTAAAGGAAGAACCGCCAGAACTTGCAGCTTTCTGGCCGCGTATTCAAGGATTTCTCCCGAAAAATTGGGGGCAAAGAAACGAATCAGGATTTCCGGGAAGAAGAAAAGGGCGGCGGAAAAGATAAGCAAAGCAAGAACAGAAATCTTTAGGACATTCGAAGCATATTGAGCGGTTTTTTGGGGATTTGGATCGGTTTTCATCTGAAGATAGATCGGTACCATCATCGTGGCCATGGCGCCCGCCATAATCGCAGATAGGCTTTCCGCTGGTTCCAGGGCTACGATTACCGCATCCAATCGCCAAGATGTTCCAAACGTTGCAGCCAACACCATTTCCCGAATAAACCCGAGAATTTTGGAAATAGTTGTGAACACCATGAATGCTACGGTTCCAACAGCTACCGACTGCGCTCCTGAAGATATGGTCCGAAATCGCTTGATTTGATCCTTCCAGCCCATTTCGTTACCCTTTCTGGTTATGAAACCTCAAAAACAGGATCAACGAAGTAATGGAATATAACTTATGATGATAGAAAAACGAAAGCAACCGAGCGTACATGACCCACTTTTTTCTGGGAATCTTCCGAAAAATGGGTTCCTTGGCGATTTTTTCGATGGCGCGGGCGACAATCTCGGATTGGATGAATTGAATCATAGCCGTTCGGATATCGCGATATTTCTTTCTGGAGTGAATCATGATGTTTCGAGTAATTTGTTGAACCAATCCGAATGCGACAAAAGCAAGAAGGTCCTGATTTCTTTCGATTTGGTGGAGTGGTTCCAAATCGCTCCGGATCGACTCCAAAACGAGCGCGCTTTGCTCAACCATTTTTTGCTTGTGAGATTGGGACAAAGACGAGGCATTGGCGCAATAATAATACGTATACTGATTGACCAAATGAATCGTTGGCTGACGCGCAAGGCATCGAACGGCAAAAACCATATCTTCTCCGAACGGTAACTGCTCATCGAACCGGAGCTGGTGCTTCTGAAGGAATCGGTTCTGGTATAGTTTATTCCATACAGGAACTCCATATCCCGGATCGTACAGATACTCGTACTTTACGGGTGTCTGTGTGAATCCTTCCTTCGAAAGTTGCGTTCGAACGAACGGAGGGTTTGACAGGATCTTATGATTGTCGAGCGCTATGACGGTATTGCCAATGACAAGGTCTGCCTGGGTGGATTCAGCTCGATCCAATAAGATTGCTACAGAACGGAGATCGATATAATCATCGGAGTCCACAAAAAAACAGTACTCTCCGGTCATGATGTCCATTCCTGCGTTTCTGGCGCTACTTACTCCCTGATTTTCCTGATGAATAACCCGAACTCGATTATCCTGCTTTGCGTAGTGGTCACAGATCTGTCCGCACCGATCGGGCGATCCATCATCCACCAGGATGATCTCGAGATTGAAATAGGTCTGGTGGATCACACTCTCGACGCACCGCTGAAGATAGGGTTCTACTTTATACACCGGTATGATAATGCTGATCAGCGGTGCCACCGGAGGATCTGAAACTTGTGCTCCGTTTTTCATGGTCTCTCCACAACCCGTTGAAAACAATCCCAGTATTGTTGCGCAATCGATGAAGCTGAATAGGCAGTCTGAAACTCATCTCGTATCGCTTGCAGATTCTTTCGATCGCAGTCTCGCCCCAAAACTTCCATGATCTTGCGCGCCAATTGGTGGTGGTCTGTAGCTGGTTCATAGTAATGAAGCAGGTTACGAGTGATTTCAGGTATGCATGTCTCACGGGTTGTCAAAACAGGCACTTCAAAAAGGGCCGCTTCCACAGGGGTAATCCCAAACCCTTCGTGCAGCGAAGGTGAGACGAACAGAGATGCGTTTTGATAGAGATAATTCCTTTGCGCGTCAGAGACATAACCGGTTACGACGACCCTGGGGATCTTTTTTTCTTTGATATAGGTCTGAACGAGATTGGTTTCCTTCTGGATCACCGGACCTGTTAAGACCAGAGAATGATCGATCTTATCCTGGATCTGCTCAAAGGCCTTGATCAATGTCATGAGGTTTTTGTGGAACCGGAGCGCGTTCACACTCAATATGTAGGGATTATCAATAGGAATCTCGCTTATGTCTGACAACCTGACCACTATGGGATTGTGAATCGGAGTAACCTTCTGATCCGGAATCTTGGGATAATGAGTTAAGATATCCTGTTTCACAAAATGAGAAGGCGTAATGATATGGTCCGCGTTCAGCAAGGTCTTTCGATAAGTGGCATCCAAATAGGCACGATACAGTTTCGAAAGCGCATTGGGAAAATGCTTGAGAAACAGATCATGCACCATCACAACAGTCTTGGTGGACTTGGAGGTCCACACGCTTTGGGCAATGCTCGGATGAAACAAAAGATCCGATCTTCCTCGCTTATGAACCCTGGGTACCGATCGCCGTTCATAGTACAAATGACGAAAAAACCCCTCTTTCCATCGAATCGTGCGAAGCGCTTTCGGATCGGAAACTTTGATGACACAAGCATCGGGAAACCGGTGAGAAAACACTTTCTCCGCTTCGGAATGGGCCACGATTCGGAAGTGGCTCAATCGATCGATTTCTTGCATCCCTAAGAGAAGGTTGATTACATATTGGCCGATACCGCAGACTTCTGGCTTATCAAAGAGGTTTGTGGCATTGAGAGTAATCTTCATTCCCTTCTCCTCCTTTCCAGTACGCATTCTCATGATCCTCATCGTCTTTCGGAAGTCGATCAGGAGGATGGAGATCGCATGACTTGTTCATACACCGATTGATAATCGGATACCATTTGGGAGAGGGAAAAGTGTTTCGCTTCTTCCCGACTCATCGTAGCGTGGGTTTGATATAGCAAAGGGTCTTCGAGTTTCCGAATCATTTCGGCGAGAGCTTGCGGGTTTCCTGTGGGGACGAGTAAAGCGGTTTGCCCGAATATGTCCGCCAATCCTGGGGTTTGGCTCACGATCACTGGCAATCCGCAAGCCATGCCTTCTACGACAGAAAGCCCAAACCCTTCCCAATGGGATGATTGGATCAAAAGATCCGCACTTTTCGCGATCCGTGAAACATCCGTGCGAACCCCGAGAAAATGAACACGCGCGTCCATTCTCAGGGATGTGGTCAGATTCCGAATCTCCTTTTCTTTGGGCCCTTCTCCGACCAACAAAAGATGGTATCGATCGGGCAATTCAGCCAGAGCGCGGATAACAGTAGCATGATCCTTGGCTTGGGAAAAACTCGATACTTTCAGAAGGAGGCGCATGCCTGGCTCATATCCGCTGATGAACATATCTTTGGGGTATGCTTGGGCAGAATCAAAGGCTTCGAGGTCGATTCCATTATGGATCAATACGGTTTTGGAGCATGTTTCGGGCAACCATTGTTCCAGGCAATCCTTGGTGGCTCGGCTATTGCATATGATTCTTTTGTACTTTCCATACATCCATCGGTCGAGCCCCTTAAAAATCCTGTAGTCTCTCCTGCGATTGAACGTGCTGTGTTCTGTCGTGATCAGCGGGATCCCAGATCGATTCAAGGCCGAAACGCTCCAGAGTTGAGCAGGGAAAAGATGGGTGTGGATGAGATCATACCTTTGATTCTTGGAAAGGGGTTTAATCGCTTGGATCTGAAGAAAGGAATACAGGTTTTGGGCATGAGAAAACGAAAAAGAAATTCCTCTTTCTCGAAGCAGATCGGTAAATATAGCGCCTTTGGCGTCTAAAACGAGCAGATCGACATCGATCCCGTTCGATTTCATGAGGCATGCCATTTTCACAAGCAGCTTCTCAGCCCCACCCATCCGAAGCGAATTGATGATGTGCAAAACTCTCATGATCGCCGGTTGCCCTTAGGTTCAAACCGAAACCGGATAAAGTGGATGAAAACCACCAGAGAATACCACCGAAGGGATAAAGCAATGCCGATCGCTCGCGCATACCATCGCCATCCCTTTCGATGCACCCTACTGATAACCGTTCCCTTTGCCATGTCTTTGATCGTCTCCTTTGAGACCGCTGATTTTATAAAGGCTTTCAGTAGGCTTTTTGCCTCTCGGAACGGTCTTTGGGAGTGCATATACGCTTGAAAGATGATTTTGTGAATCGATCCGATGACTGAGAACTGAATCAAATCTTGGTTTTCTTTGATTGCATCCATTTTTTCCAAAAGCTCTAGTTGACAAGCATGAATATGGCATATATCACGCAATAAATTTTCATGATTCGATTTCGAAATAGTGGAAGCATAATTGCAGTAAAAATAGGTGGATTCATCAACACATTCGATTCTTGGATGATGAAAAAAGAACACAAGGTTGAACGGATAATCTTCTGCAATTTTCAGCGTCTCATCAAAGGACAACCGGATTTGCTGGATCAACTCGACTCGGTAGAGTTTGTTCCATGCTGGAATACCGAATCCCGGGGCATAAAAGTACAAATACCGGAAATTCATGTCGGCGCGATCATTGACCGAAACGGATTGGACCGGAAAAGGAGGATTTTTTGTCGTTTGATTGTGTTCATCGATGATGGATATGTTTCCGATGACAAGATCCGCATTGGTGGATTTGGCGCGATTATATAAGGTTTCGATGGTATGGAGATCGATATAGTCATCAGAATCCAGAAAAAAACAATACTCGCCGGTCATGAGTTTCATCCCTGCATTTCTGGCGCTGCTTACTCCCTGATTTTCCTGATGAATAACCCGAACTCGATTATCCTGCAGCGCGTATCGGTCACAGATCTGTCCGCACCGATCGGGCGATCCATCATCCACAAGGATGATCTCGAGATTGGGATAGGTCTGATGGATCACACTCTCGACGCACCGCTGAAGATAGGGTTCTACTTTATACACCGGTATGATGACGCTGATGATAGCGGTTTGGGGTGCTATATCCATCGTTCAGGCAACTCCCCTTTTTGGGACATATGCGATCAGTTTCTCGTATCGTTTACGGATCCGGTAGGCCGGATTTGCCCTCATGATCAATTCTTTCAGAACCCGGACATCATCGGGTAGGTGATATGCGCAAATGGAAAGTTTGGGAGCAAAGCGTTTGAGGGTTTCTTTGGCCCCTTCCAGCATCCAACGTTCCGCGCCTTCGATATCCGCTTTGATAAAATCCACCCGTTCCAAACCCCTTTGCTCGACAAACCGATCGATCGAAGTCATCGGAACTTCAACAGTCTCACCTGATGAGCTGATGGCTTGTTCCAAGATTGAATTCCGACAGATATCCCATCCTTCGACCATGTTCGTGATCAACGTTGTTCCTTCTGAATGAGATATGGCCCATGGGATGCCTTCAATCGCGCCCGGATACAGGCTGATCGTTTGCAAAAGATTCTTCATTGCAGCTGGAACGGGTTCGAAGGCATAGACCTTGCATCCTTTCCCGGCAGCGTATGCGGAAAAAAGACCCAGATTCGCTCCACAATCCAAAACCACGTCTCCTTCGGACAACCGTACCTGATGATCTTCATAAGGACCCTCATAACAAAAGTCCATGATCCCAAAGGCTTGGGGCAAAGTCAAGTCTTTTGATTCAATGATAAATGTATTTTTAAGTTGACAATCCAACAAAAAATTGGGTATTTGATAGGTTCCAAAATCCAGGATCGTTCCCCTCAAGTCGATCTTGTATCGATTGAAGACCGAAAGGATTGCTCCCTCGATCGATCCTTTCGTTTTTCGCGATCCCAAAAAAAAGGTTGCCAGTCCGTAATTGCAGGAAAAATCGCCTGTAAGTATCCGTTTTATGTTATGCAACGCGCTGATTCCGGTTGATCCGAAGAATCGGTTCCGAATCCTGAGCAGCGTTTTTGCGGACAAACGACTCTCATTCATGAGACAAGACCCCGGATTCTTTCCATGCCCGGATCACTCCTTTGCGGAAATAGGGGGGACTTTGCATGGTTTTCAGAGTTGGGATCATATACCCTCTTGAAAACTCTGTCTGGAACCCTTTTGCATGAAAAAACCGGTGAAAATGGTCGCTGTCGCCATGACAATGGTATGTACAGCAAACAACCCTTGTTTTCGGGTGTTGGAGTGTATGTTCAGCCCCTCTCAGAACGGCTGCTTCATCACCCTCCACATCGATCTTCATGAAAATAGAGGCCTCATTCCCATTCAAGAATGAATCGATCGAGGTAAAACGGTGGCTTTCATAGTAGGAAACCGTTTTCGGGACAATGGTTACCTTTTCAGCCCAAGGTTCGAAGGTTGCCGTTAAGGGTTTGAGCCATCTGGGATCCGACTCGAAGAGGATCATCGATCGAGCGGTTTCGACCAATTCCAAGGAAATCATCCCTTCCGCAGCCCCCACATCCATAAATACATCGGAAGGTTGGATAGAGAATCCATCGGAAAGATAGCGGTGGGGACTCATCGGATGCTGTTCCTTGATCAGGCAGACATACATGAAACGAACCTGATCGATCGTGGCGTTTTGGGGGAAATACAAAGCCTTCCCTTGGTGAACAATATACATAAGATCATGCGCACTATTGTGATATACCTTGATCGATGGAATATCAATATCCAAAGAAAGATCGTACGGAATCATATCAATGGTTTTCAACCGATTGAGATAATCCAGTTCCTCTTGAAAGGAATCCTTTTCGTCGGGATGATCCACAAAATACCGATTGATTGTTCGCAGGAGTTTTCGATCGGCACAACGCCCTCGGGTTCGATCGACTCGTATTCTCAGAGAAAGCGGAACCACCTTCCTATAAACGCGTTTCACCCCATCGACGAGTTTCCGGTTCATGGTGTGTTCCAAGTCCAGAAGGCAACAAAAACCCTTTGCGGGGCAAGGCGCGGATCAAACTCAATATACGAAGGTATACCCTCAAGATAGTCAAACGTCCGGTTCAGAATACTCCTCCTCCCCCCTTATGAGATTATATCACATTGACAAACAAAAAAAGCCGGGGCGTTATGACGCTCCGGCTTAGTGAAAAAGGGATCGATCGATTTGTTAGGTTAATTCTATCGCAATTTGAATGAGCTCGAGGAAGGACTCTTTCAAGCTGGCTCCCCCGACAAGGCCTCCATCTACATCCGGTTGGGACAGAATCGGACAGAAATTCTCGGGTGTGATGCTTCCCCCGTACAGAATGGATATCTGAGAAGCAGTAGCTTGATCAAAAAGTTCTGCTAGAACGGAGCGAATGTAGGCAATCGCTTCTTGCGCTTGATCGGCAGTTGCCACTTTGCCCGTGCCAATGGCCCAAACCGGTTCGTATGCGACGACCAATGATGCCGCTTGCTCATCGGAAAGACCCTTCAATCCCAAACAAATCTGGTCTCTGAGCACCTCAAAGGTCTTTCCTTCTTCCCGTTCAAGAAGGACTTCGCCCACACAGAAAATGGGAATCAGACCATGATCCAAGGCGGATTTCACTTTCTCGCGAATGAATCCGTCGATTTCGCCAAAAATCGCCCGGCGTTCGGAATGTCCCAAAATGACATGGGTCACTCCTATATCTTTGAGCATCGGCGCAGAGATCTCTCCGGTAAAAGCCCCTTTGACTTCCGGATGCATGTTCTGCGCTCCAACACTCATTTCCGAACCCCGACAAGCGTCAACAACTCCGGGAAGGCATACAGAAGGAGGACACAAAATGGCTTCCACCCGATCGGTCAGAGCTGGACAGCCGTTGATTAGCGCGCGCGTAAACGCAGCCCCCTCGCTGGGGGTTTTGTTCATCTTCCAATTACCCGCGATCCGGATTTTTCGTTTTTTTTTCGAGGCGATGCTTGCGACTCCGGGCATTTCTTTACCTTCCAGCATCTCAAGCGAAGCGCCTCCCCCTGTGGAAACATGGGTAACCCGATCGGCATAGCCAAATTGCTCGATCGCAGCTGCGCTATCTCCTCCTCCGATTACGGTTAGCGCCTGAGATAAGGATGCCAGCGTTTTGGCGATTTCGCGGGTGCCTTGCGCGAAATCATCGATCTCAAAGACCCCCATGGGACCGTTCCACACAACCGTTTTGGATCCTTGCATCGCGTTTTTGAACCGGTGGATAGTATCGGGGCCGATATCTAGCCCCATCATTCCCTCAGGGATTCCTTCGCGCGTGGCGCAGACCTTGGTCTGACTTCCGGCTTCCATCTTTTCCGCTGCCAATGCGTCCGTTGGAATCAACAGCTCCACACCAGCCTCTTTCGCTTGGTCGATCAATTGTCTGGCCAGGTCCACTTTATCGGGTTCCACGAGGGAGTTGCCGGTTTTATAGCCCAGAGCCTTCCAGAACGTGAACATCATCGCTCCGCCGATCAGAAGCTTGTCTGCTTTCTTAAGCAGGTTTTCGATCACTCCGATCTTGTCAGAGACCTTTGCGCCACCTAAAATGGCCACATATGGCTTTTCTGGGTTCTCAACCACTTTACCCAAAAAGGCAATCTCCTTCTCCATCAGAAACCCAGCGGCAGACACCAAATGTTGCGCCACACCCACATTTGAAGCGTGCGCGCGGTGAGCCGTGCCAAAGGCGTCATTCACATGAAGTTCACCCATCGAAGCGATCCTTTGGGCCAGATCCGGATCGTTCTTTTCTTCTCCCGGTTCGAATCGGGTATTCTCAAGGAGGAGCACCTCTCCGTCCCCAAGTCCGTGTGCCATTTTCGAGGCCTTTTCTCCCACAAACTCTGGACAAAAAGCTACGGGTTTCCCCAGCAACTCTTCCAAACGAACTGCGACTTTTTCCAGGGAGTATTTGGGATCCACTTTGCCCTTTGGCCTACCCAGATGGGACATCAGGATCACCCTGGCACCGAACCGAATCGCGTGTTCGATGGTCGGTAAAGCAGCGCGGATCCGGTTGTCATCGGTGATCTCCCCCGTCGCTTTGTCCATCGGGACGTTGAAATCTACGCGGATCAAGACCCGTTTTCCCTTGAGATCCAGATCAGTAATTATCTTCTTATCCATAGCATCCATCAACCAATCAAAGCATCTTTTCCAGAATATCGACCAGATCGACCACCCGGCAGCTGTATCCGTATTCGTTGTCATACCAGCAGCAGATCTTGACAGTCGTTCCGCCAATCACTTTGGTAACCGTGGAATCGAAGACGCCCGATACGGTTGTGCCGATGATGTCTGTGCTGACAATGGGTTCGTCGTTATAGGCGATGATGCCTTTCAACTCATTCTCGCACGCTTTCTTGACCAAAGCGTTGACTTCCTCGACACTCGTTGGTTTGCGGCTGACAAAGGTAAGGTCCGAAGCGCTTCCATCGCTGACGGGAACCCGAAGGGCATATCCGTCCAGCTTGCCTTTGAGTTCGGGAATAACAATACCAATGGCTTTTGCGGCGCCTGTTGTGGTGGGAATGATGTTGACGGCTGCGGCTCGCGCTCTGCGCAAGTCTTTATGGGGCAGATCCAGGATTCTTTGGTCGTTTGTATAGGCATGGACAGTGGTCAAAAGTCCGTTTTCCAGGCCCAATGCCTCATGAATGGCCTTGACAACCGGTGCGATAGAATTGGTGGTGCATGAAGCGTTCGAGATCACGGACATCTCGCGAGTCAGAACATCTTCATTCACGCCCAAAACGATGGTTGCATCCACTTCGCCTTTAGCCGGTGCTGTGATCAGGACCTTTTTTGCGCCCGCGTCGAGATGGGCTTGACATTTTTCTTTTCCAGTGAAGACTCCGGTGGACTCAACAACGATCTCTGCGCCCAATTCCTTCAAAGGGAGTTTTGAGGGATCCTTTTCCGCGGTGATCCGGATTTTCTTGCCGTTGACAATGATCGAATCGTCAGTGGATTCAACGGTACCGGAAAAGCGCCCATGCACGGAATCGTACTTTAAAAGGTAGGCCAATGTCTTTGCGTCTGTCAAATCATTAATCAGAACAACATCATAGCCACCCCGTTTCACCATTTCCCGAAAGACAAGCCGTCCAATTCTTCCAAAACCATTAATTGCCAATTTTGTTGCCATACTACACCTCCGTAGGATTGTTTGTATGATTGGTCCTATTATTGCAGGTTTGCTTGGTTAAAAGGGCATGTTCAAACCGCCGGTGATCTGTTCCATGGCTTCGTTTCGAGCTCGCTGGATCTCTTCGACGCCTTGATTGAAGGCGGCTACGATTAGGTCTTTCATCATTTCGGGATCATCAGCCAGCTCCGGATCCAAAGTGAGGTCTTCAACGCGGAGATTTCCTTTCATAACGATTTTGACCGCTCCCCCTCCCGAAGAAAAATCGAATACGCGTTGGTCGAACTCTTCCTCCAGCGCTTGCATTTGAGATTGCGCCTCATTTGCCTGCTTGAGTAAGTCGTGCATATTTTGGCCTTTCGAAGAGGGGTTGCGGTAGCTCTTCCCGCCAAAACTTCTCATTTTTTTTGCCAAGAGGATCGCTCCTTTCTCGTATCAATCGTGTGGGTAGATCACGACGAGATTTTTCGAATCCGGATTTTCTCATCCGGAAATAGGGTTTGAATCCGTTCCAAGGTTTTTTTTGCTGTGGGATCCAGTTGATCGGGATCGAGTTCCTCGTCCGTTTGCTCTGGTCCAATCTGAATCCGGGTTGGATATGACTGCCCCAAATGCTTCTGAAAAAACGCTTGCAATCGCGCTTCATTTCGGATGACGACATCGTAGGACAATTGCTGATGATTCTGAAACTTGAGAGAAAACGCATGATCCGATAAGTCGTACTGACCGTTCAAAAGGGCGATATAGAGATCAATATGTTCCCGTTTCAACGATTGCAGCCACTTATCTTCCCGCGCTTCTTTCGGGGCATCCTTGGGTTTCGATTGTTCAGTCTTGGGTGTTTGCTCTTGTTCAACGCCTTGCAGCGACTGAGATAGGTGCAGCAGTTCGATGGTGAAGAGGGTGCGTTTGTTGTCCGCAAACCGGATGGTCTTCATGAGGTCCATTAAAGACTTCGCAATGGGAATCACCGGATTGAGATTGGCGTGTGTTTGTGCGTATTCCAACAGATAATCCATCATCTGTTGAATCACAACCTCAAAATTCAACCCTTTTTGCTGAACTTCGTCGCCGCTCAGTACAATCGCATTGGGATTGCCATCCATGATAGCCTGGATCAAAGACTCGATCCAATCGGGGGGGACTCCGCCCAACATTGTCAAAAGGTCTTCCGGACGGATCGTCTCCGAACCGCGGAACCGGGACAGCTGTTCCAACATCACCAGCGCGTCTCGAACCCCCCCTTTGGCATTGCGAGCGATCAAAAGAGCCGCCTCTTCTTCAATCGGAATCTCCTCGGTCTGGGCAATATCCAAAAGCAATCGTTGAATCTCGGGATTTCCGATGTTTCGGTAGGGAATTACCTGGCACCGGGAAATGATCGTGGAGGGGATTTTTTCCGGGTTTGTTGTGGCCAGGATAAAGAGACAATTGGGTGGTGGTTCTTCCAAGGTCTTTAAGATGGCGTTGAACGCTTCGGATGTCAGCATATGGACTTCATCGATGATGTACACTTTATACGCGCCTTGTACTGGTAAATAGGACACATTGTCGCGGATTGCGCGGAAATCGTCGATGCCACGATTGGATGCCGCATCCATTTCGATGACATCCATATGCGAACCCTTATCGATGGCAATACATTGCTCGCACGCATTGCAGGGTTCTTCGTTCTGAGGATTCAAGCAATTCAGCCGTTTGGCAAGAATGCGCGCAACTGTTGTTTTGCCTGTCCCGCGCGGGCCGGCAAAGATATAGGAATGAGCGATTTCGTCCTGCATAATCGCGTGCTTGAACAGCTGTTTCACATGATCCTGGCTCACAATACTCCCAAAAGTCCGCGGCCGGTGCTTTCGATACAAGGTTTGTTCCATACAATCACCCGAAGTATTATATCACAACTGATTGAAATGAATGACAGGATGGGTTGCGCGTAGGCTTTTTGGAAGGGTTCACAATCGCTGGCGAATATCGGAAACGGTCCGCTCAAAGGCATCCTTGAGCTCTTGGTCGGACAACTGGCTCATGATCCCGTAGCGTTTTCGGATTACCCGCGCCATGCCCATGATGGCGCGAAACGGATCGGAACGGAGGAGGGGATCGGGAATATGAGGAAAGAACCCCACTGTTTGAAAAAAGTCCATCACCCTTTGGTACAAAGGGCTTTGGTACGCCTTGAGAATCACGCATGTATAAAACCCGACCTGATGACCATGAAGATGGGCGCTCTTAAAGACGATATCCGCGGCGTGAGAGAGCATATGTTCGCTGCCGCTCGCAGAACGAGAGCTGCCTGCGTACTCCATGGATATGCCACTGGTGATCAGGCTATCGGTGAGGGTCTCGATGAAATTCAGATTCTGCATGCTCGGTTCGCTAAAGTTTAAAATACTCTTGTAACTCATCTCCGAAAGGATTCGAGCAAAGTAGTCGATCTTCTCGCCCGTTTTCTGGCTGGAAAGCTCCCAATCCAAGAGAGCTGTTACATTGGAGATCACATCCCCCAACCCTGAGAAAAGATACTTTTGGGGCGCTTTGGAAAGCAGCTGAGTATCCGCAAAGAGCGCAAAAGGCATCCGAGCGCGGAGACTATCGCTCCGGCCTTTTTCCAATTTGATGGAGACAACCGGGGAGCAGATCCCGTCATTCGAAGCCAGAGTGGGAATCAGGACCATCGGGATGTTGACGATGTGGCTGATAAACTTCACCGAATCCAGAACCGATCCACCACCAACGCCGATCAACACTTCCGGTTTGAGGGTATGCACCTCTTTGACCATGGTGATCAGCTGATTGAGTTCTGGCCGCTCGGAAGCGAAGAGAAAGGCATGCCGATCCGAATCGGGGGGGATTGTGGCGGATACTTCCGGCACAATCGATAAAATGGGTTGTTGGGTGATAACGCACGCCCGGGAAAAATCCATGCTTGTGAAAAACTGGGTAAATCGTTCCATGGCATCGGGCCGTACAATAATGTATTTGGGAATCTCGACCGAACGGGTCGAATGGTCGATCATCATCATGGAGCGCCTCTCTTTCTCACAAACAACTCTAGAACAAAGGGGTTGCCAATGTCAATCCAAACTGAGAACTACCGCTCAATGGAGGCGTCATATTTCCCTTGATACTTTTCAAAACGCTTGTGGATAAAATCCAATGCTTCAAGGGGTGGCATATGAAGCCCCTCTTCTATATCAGCATTCCAGGGGAATTTTTCTTTCCGATCCGATTTCTCTTTATAACCCATTTGATACGCTTCTTCTGGAGACAAAGGCCGTTTCCAGCTGTATTCAGATGGAACTAGGAAAGCATTATTATAGTGCAGTTCCACCAAAGCGTATCGGCATTTCGTTGCGAGAAGATACAGTTGAGAAATGCTTTGGCCATGAAAGTGATCCGTAAGGTCTTCAGCCCAAGCAAAAGAAGGATCAAATCTCACCGAGAACTTGATGGGCGGCGGGATGTTCTCATTGATCTCAGCGCATACCAGCTTTGGACGGAACTGGGAGAACAACTGCTCTAATATGTAAAAATCGTACCCATCGATATCGAGGCTAAGAAAGTCGAATTGCTGAGGGATTTCATATGCGTGGAGAAGCGGTAGAATGTTTTGTGGTGTTACCTTGCACTTTGCCAAACCGACATGCGGTAACTCCCAATAATTCCGAGCAAGATAGGAAAAGCGCTTCGCGTCGAATTCTACGGCAAGCCCCTTCCAACCATCCGCATAAAGAGAATAGGTGTTCGACATAAACATCCCGTCATGCGCGGCGATATCCACACAACACCCCGCTTTGCCCGATCCAAGGGCTTTTAGGTACTCACGGATGATCGTCTGTTCATCCAAATGGGAGTAGACTTTGATTCCGCGTTTCGGGGGAGCGCGCCATATCTCCAAACCAAATCTCTGAAGCGCTTTTCGCACGAAATGGGTCAATCTTTGCGCCATTCCAACTCCTCATAAAGGCCATTTTTACTCATAAGCGTGTTAACCTAATAAGCGTGGGCAATCTTCTTTTCTTTCTCTAGTATACCATATCCCCCAATAAATGGCCCAGACTAGATTTGCGGTGATCCGAGAACAATGAGATAACTTCCGACTCAAGAAAAAAGGGTATTGAAAATCCCAAATCGATTGGGTCTTATAGAGGGAAGACCGATCTCCGGCTCACTCGGTTATCAAGTGATTTTCCGCCTTCAAAAACGGTTTTTCGATTCCCATAGGGATCTACTTGGCTCGGGAAACTACGGTATGGACCCAACTTACCCCATTCCGCTGGAAGGAACCGATCTCTTCACAGGGACCACCCACAGGTGCAGGGTCTTGTCTTCAATCTCCACCTTCTCATAGCTCTCCATTTCGTGGTACTCCGAGAACATGACCAGATGTCCTTCCGGTAAACCACTGCGGTCCAAGTAGGTTTTGAGCTGTCCCTGACTTTTTTCATACAGGTCTGAATCGTATCGTTTGATCTCGATGATGTCTGTCTTTCCTGTTTGAAGAAGGAGAAGATCCACCCTACCGCCCCCCACAGGAGTTTCCACAAAGCATTTGGCCCCTGCAAATTCTGCGTAGGTGCTGAAGAAGGCGTCGATATTGTAGTGGTACACTCCCTCGCTGGCTTTGCCTTGGCTGAAAACAATGTTGCCCCGATCTTTCACATAATCGATGTAGCGTTTCATGAGTTTGATCACGTCCAGAAGCCCCTTTTCATCGATATACTTTTTGTAGGTTTCGATCGGGCTTTTGAAGTGTTCTTTCTCTCCATTGGTCTTTGGCTGAAAACAGGTATAGAGCGCTTTTTTATATAGAGGTACAGGCACACAGCAGATGCCGTTGCAATCATCGATCACACCATTGACCGACAGAAATCGGATGGGTTCATCGTAATTGGTGAAAGGAATATCCTTCCCGAAGAGAATCTCCTTCATGAGATCCGGATGAAGTTTGGCCTTAGCAACGATATTCGAGATATTCTTGTCGATATACACACGCGTGAAGTCGTCGATGGTTTTGTAGAGAGCATGCATGGTGATTCTTTCTCCGTCTGGACATTTCTTCTCCACCAGATCCCTGGCAAGCGCGTTGACCAAACCGGGTTGACCAAGAGTTTGCTCATATATGCCTTCTTTAACAACCTGCTCAAAATGTTGACCGGTCTCTTGTTCATGCTGTCCCAGAAGGTCAAAGACTTCTTCTTGGGTGAAATAGGGGACATCGATCTGATCGGCAATGTTGAAAGGGCTGGCGGTGTCTTGCAGAATTCCTGTGATGTTGCTCACTCCGGTCAGGATCACGCTGCGCAATCCCACTTTTTCTCTCCAATGATAGATGCTCCGAATCAAATGGAGCCATTGATTGAGAATAGTTGGGTTTTTTAAACCTTCCACCTCATCCACAATGAGAACTGTCTCTTTCTTCCTCTGGCTCTTCACCCTTCGAAAGAAAGACTCCATTTTCGGAATACTCTCCTCTCGATGCAGAGGATCAGAAAAGAAGTCTTCCACTCTTTCGTAGAACAGATCCAGAAAATCATCTTCCGATAGATTCCCCATGCTCTCAAAAGACACCCATATGGGTAACCAATCCGTTTTCTCTCTTTGGATCGCCTCGACCAGAAACTGAAAATACGTCGTCTTCCCACTCTGACGAGGAGCAAAAATCGTGAAATACCTCCACTGCTCCACCTTTTTCAGACCATGAGCAACCAAAACCGTCCTTGGCACGTAATAATTCTCTTTGGGATTCACAGGACCCTCGGTGCAAAAAGTGCGCATGGGTTCCTCCTATTGGAAAGTGCAACCAATCCATCTCTCCACGACAAGTATATCACATCCTCGCTCTTTTTATGAATGGCGCGTGGAAAGCTTTTATAGCGGTCTTGGAACAGATGGCACGCGCGATAGATTCCCGTAGTACAGGGTTTTGGGCAGCTCTGGATAAAACCACACACTCCTTTGACTGATGGTGCACCGCACCACAAAAAACCGGCATCGTGATGACTGCCGGGGTGGTCTTGTGTGTTAGGAACCGTCCCTTTGAAAAGCGCCCCAAGATTTATCATTCCAAGCTCAGCCACAGAGCGGGACGAATTCCGCCTCTGTTATCTCCTGTTAAAGGGTGAATCGTTTTGCTATTGTAGCGGAAGGTGCCGTTTCCCTGAATGCCTATATTGCCGTCGCCGTGGATATATACGGCTCTTCTGTTATCACGCCCGGGCGACCGAAGCCACCACCACCATACGTGTCCATCGAATGTCGATATTCGCTTGTTGTTGTTTTCGTCTTTGTTTTGAAACCAGTATCGTTGTTTTGCCCTACGATTTTCAAGGTGTTTGCTGCTGTCACCGAAATGTTTGCACACTACTTCCTCAATACTTAGAAGGAATATGGAATCCCGAGTATCTTCTCCGCCTCTAGAGCCGTACCACTGATTGTTATGGTTTTTGTTCAATACCGCGATGATTCTTGACTGTTCGGCCGCTGTGAACTTGTTGTAAAACTCACCGTTAAGATATTTTCTTAGGGAGCAGTCAGCCCATATCACATCACCAGCGTAATTATTATAGGAGTGTTGTTCGATTATCCATTCCGTTATAATTAAAGCCGCGTTGCCTTGTATGTCAAGAATACGCCACTGATAACCGCCAAATGGCACGATTGAGCCGATACAAAATTCCCTCATTCACTTTCTCCTTTTACAATCCAAATATTGAGTCTTGGAGACATTTTGATTGGCATCTTTTTGATCCATTTTTTACTAATATTTATCAATACCTAGTATCCCCCTCTAATTGTCTAATACTGACTCTCGTTTCTACTTAGAGCTTGCTCAATAACTCTCGCACCATTCATTTGACAATGGATCTAATCCATCTGCGTTTGAACAATATCCTCAAGGCTCATACACCGAACCTCTGATGCCGGAAAGGGAGAGGCAAATCCGTTTTTGGAGAACAGGTAGTATTCGATGTGATCGAAAGAATGGCCTATATCCGCCTGAAGACGTTCGGTCTTTCTTTTCAGTTCCTCAAGAATCGAAGGTCCGAGCTTTTTTCCAGTCCATTTGACTTCCCCCACGATCAGGGTATTATCCTTGGTCGCGACGAGATCCATTTCGTCCTTTTCTTTCCACCATCTTCCCATTCGGTCAGGTTGGATCACTCTTTGAATATATTCATGGGCAATCTTTTCAAAGCTGACCGAAGCAAACATCGGCATTTGCTCCTTGATTTTTTTCTGAAGGGCAGAGGTGTTCCCACGATAGATCTGATCCTTTCCATCAAACAAGAATCGGAAGAAGAATCGGAGATAGTCATCGTCGATGAAATACAAAGGGGTATGGCGCGGTCTTTTGAGTGAAAAGGGTGTTTCTTTTCGTAGCAGTTGCACATCCAGAAGTCGGCGAAGGTAGGTGCCCAATCCTTTTTGAGGGATTCCAGTCAAGGATGCGATTTCATTGGGCCGGGTACGTCCCTGCGCAACAATACGCAGGATATCGAAGTAACTGGAAGACTCACTGGAAAACTCTTCCATGGTCAGATAGTTTCCTTCATCTACGAGGAATTGTCCGGGCTGAAGTATGCGCTGTTCCAGACCTTCAGAGAATCCCTGGCACCCTTCAAACTCCCGAAGGTAGAGAGGAATGCCGCCCACACAGGCATACACGAGGATTTGATCCTCCGGGGGCATATGCTTTACAAAGGAGCGTACATCGAAAAAATCCATCGGTTTGATCAGATATTGTCCGGATCTTCGGCCATAGATCGGGCTGTGAGGGGAAAGCACTGTTTTTTCCATCATGCCGATATACGATCCACAAAGGATCATGACCAAAGGTTGAGCGGAAAAGGATTTGTCCCACCACCGTTGAAGGATCGACAAAAAAGCAGGATCTTGAGACGGGAGGTACTGGAACTCATCGAAAATTACAACTGTGGGTGTTGGTTTTTTTTGGATGCAAGCATGGAGGAAATGAAAAAAAGAATCCCAACTATCCACAGACATGCTCTGAGGCAGATCGAGCGGACCTTTCAAGAGATCCAGAAAACGATTCATCTGGAAGAAGGGTCTTGTCAAATCAGCCGTGAAATAAAGGGCTTTCGGAAAGGTATGTTCCAAAAGGAAGCTTTTGCCCACTCTTCTTCGACCATATAGCACCAGGAGTTCAGACTTGCCCGATGATGCGCGGTTTTTCAAGAACTGAACCTCTCGTATCCGATTGAAGAAATGCATACTTTACTCCTTTTCGTGCTTGAACTTCTAAATAATCATTTAGTAAAACAAAATTTAGTGTTTAATGGAACCAGCATGAAACCCTCGTCGTTCCTCATAGAAAGGCTCTCTTACCAATTATACCATAAACAGAGCATATCCAAAGCAAAGATTATGGAAGGCGTTCAATCCCCGTCTCGATATCCACAGAAGGCCGATATCCCAAAAGCTGAGTGGATTTTTGGATATCCGCGCAGGTCATCTCCACATCCCCCAGTTGCATGGGCTGGTGGTCGATCATCGCTTTCTTTCCCGTTGATTGCTCCAGAAGACCGATCAGCTCATGAAGCGGGATGGTATGGTTGTTTCCCAGATTAAAAACTGCATACTCCGGATGGTCATACGCCATCGCATTCTCGATCCCGTTCACCACATCTTCGATGTAGGTATAGTCCCTCGCGGTGGTCCCGTCTCCAAAGACCGGGATGGGTTTTCCTTCGCAGAGCTGCCGAGTAAAGAAATGGATGGCCATCTCGGGCCGTTGCCTGGGGCCATAGACGGTGAAAAAACGTAAGGCGACGGTCGGAATTCCGTAGATTTCACTGTAGGTTTGGCAATACAATTCCCCGGCTCGTTTTGCCGTTGCATAGGGAGAGACCTGCCCTTCCAGAGGATCATCCTCACAGAAGGGGATTTTTCCATTCTTTCCATATACCGAGGAAGAACTGGCAAAAACAAACCGCCCAACATGATGAGCGCGGGCGAACTCCAGCATCGATACCGTTCCTCCGATATCTACGCCAAGGACTGCCTTTTCAATTCACTTGTGCTATAATACCCATTGACAACCCAAATCATTGAAACATCGATAATCCAGCGTTAAACAGAAAGAAGGAGACCATCATGACCGCTTCCGACTCATTAACCAATTTCTCACCAGACCTGCGATCGGTGATCCTCCAGATGCTCTTGAACCATGAACACTCCATGACCATCCACCGTTACACCGGTGTACCTGTGGATCAGATTGATATCATCCGAAAAGCCCATCTACCCAAAGCGCCTAGAAAAGATAGCCTTTTTAAAACCATCTTCCAGAACAAAGCTATGTTTATGATGTTTATCCAGGACTTCATCGATCAAGACTGGGTCAAATCCATCACGCCCGATCATCTGGAACTTCATCCCTCTCTTTTTCCTGAAATCATGGAAACTGACAGAGAGAGCGATATCGTCTACAAAGTCAAAAATGAAAACAACGAACGATTCGTCTTTATCTTGTTGGAGAATCAAACCACTGTGGATCAGCTGATGCCATTTCGGATATTGGAATATATGACGCGCCTGTGGAGAAGGCATATTCAAACCACCTCACAGTCAGACAACAAACCATTCAAGCTACCGTCGATCGTACCGATTCTGTTCTATGACGGAGATGGAAGTTGGACAGCAGAGACCCATCTATCCGATAAGGTCCAGGACAAAAGCTTCTTCCAGCGATACATCCCAGAGTTTGAGTACATCCTGATCGACCTGAGCTCCATCAGCTTCGAAGAGCTGGAAGCGCTCAAAAATCCACAAAGCCTGGCCCTCATTCTCGACAAGATCCGCACACCCGAAGATCTGAAGACACTCAAATCGCTCAAAGACGACTACTGGCACAAAGTCAAAACCATCATCGACCAATACAACCTATGGGATCTGATCGAACAATTGATCTACATCTTCATGAAGGCCAAACACGCAGAAAAGACTCATATCGAAGAGACCCTCGAAAAAATCCGGGAAAGAGAGGTAAAAAAAGGGATGATCATCTATAGCGAAGCGTTGGATGTCAAAAAAGCCAAAGACAAAGGGATCTTGGAAGGAGAAGAACTAGGGATAAAAAAGATCGTGATCAACATGCTCAAAAAAGGGATGGATGAAAAAACTATTTCTGCCTCCACAGACCTCCCTCTCAAAAAAATCAGAAAGATCAAAAGCGAGATGAAAGATTCGCCATCTCCATGAACTCGCGGATTTTTCTTCCATGAGAATAAGCGATTTGGAAAACAGCCTTCAGGTAATACTAAAGCATTGCATTAACAACCAGGCGTTAATCATTAGAGGGTGAATTAACCAGTTTCATCCTCCTAAAGGTGTCAGGATCGTAAAGTCCCTGCATACCCTTTTAAATCAACCAACCTACGAACCACCCATCTCCTCCCGAAACCACGCCACAAAGCGTTCAATCCCCGTCTCGATATCCACAGAAGGCCGATATCCCAAAAGCTGAGTGGATTTTTGGATATCCGCGCAGGTCATCTCCACATCCCCCAGTTGCATGGGCTGGTGGTCGATCATCGCTTTCTTTCCCGTTGATTGCTCCAGAAGACCGATCAGCTCATGAAGCGGGATGGTATGGTTGTTTCCCAGATTAAAAACTGCATACTCCGGATGGTCATACGCCATCGCATTCTCGATCCCGTTCACCACATCTTCGATGTAGGTATAGTCCCTCGCGGTGGTCCCGTCTCCAAAGACCGGGATGGGTTTTCCTTCGCAGAGCTGCCGAGTAAAGAAATGGATGGCCATCTCGGGCCGTTGCCTGGGGCCATAGACGGTGAAAAAACGTAAGGCGACGGTCGGAATTCCGTAGATTTCACTGTAGGTTTGGCAATACAATTCCCCGGCTCGTTTTGCCGTTGCATAGGGAGAGACCTGCCCTTCCAGAGGATCATCCTCACAGAAGGGGATTTTTCCATTCTTTCCATATACCGAGGAAGAACTGGCAAAAACAAACCGCCCAACATGATGAGCGCGGGCGAACTCCAGCATCGATACCGTTCCTCCGATATCCACACTCACATATTCCATCGGATCTTTCAACGATTGCCGGACTCCGGCCATAGCAGCCAGATGGCAGATGATATCGATTCCCCCCTGTTCCTGGGCAATCTGTTCCAACACTCGCTTATCTCGAATATCGCCCACATACAGCCGGTAGCGGGGATGATCCAAAGCTGTCTGAATGTTTTTCCATTTGCGTTTGGGATCGTAGAAGGGATTGAAGCAGTCCAGGTTGATCACCTCATACCCTTGCCTGAGCAGCCGATCGCACACGTGCGACCCGATGAACCCGGCCCCACCGGTCACCAAGACCCGTTTCATCTCCGACCCACGCCCTCGCAGACAAACCCCATCTCTTTGGCTTTTTCCAGATCGATCAGATTGCGGGCATCTAAGATGCAATGGCCCCGCATCAGTTTTTTGGCCATCGCCAAATCCAGACTCCGATACTGGTTCCATTCGGTCAGGATCATCAGAGCGTCGCTTTCGTGCATGGCTTGGTAGGGATTATCGGTAAAGGCGATCCGATCTCCGAAATGCGCTTTCGAAGGCTCCATCGCCTGGGGATCATGGGCGATCACGAGGGCGCCTAAGTCCAAAAGCCGTTCGATAATCACCAATGCCGGGGCCTCTCGGATATCGTCAGTTCCAGCCTTAAAAGCCAAACCCAGAATGCCGATCCGTTTTCCTGCAAGGGGCGGGCCAACCAACCGTTCCAGTTTATCCACCATCCGCAGCTTTTGTTTCTCGTTGGAAGCGATCACTTCCTCAACCAAAGAGAGATCCACCTCCACCCGTTTCCCGATATCCACAAAAGCGCGCGTGTCCTTCGGAAAGCAGCTTCCCCCAAAACCCGGACCAGGGTGAAGAAACTTCGGGCTGATCCGCCCATCCATCCCCATTCCTTTCGCCACTTTATGGACATCAGCGCCAACGGCTTCACACAGGTTGGCCACCTGATTGATGAAAGTGATCTTGGTTGCCAAAAAGGCGTTGCTGGCATATTTGATCAGTTCTGCGGTTTCAAAGTTGCAGAAGAGAAAAGGCGTCTCGATGATATACAAAGCTTTGTAGATATCCTGAACGATCTCTTTGGCCCGCTGCGATTCATACCCGATCACTACCCGGTCGGGATGGAAGACATCATGCACCGCGCTTCCTTCCCGCAAAAACTCCGGATTGGACACCACATCGAAATTGGACGAGCCCGAACGTTGGGCGATCGCATCTTGGATCCATCGATTCGTCCCCACCGGAACAGTACTTTTGGTGACCACGACCTTGTACCCGTTCATATTGCGCACGATCGAATCAACGGCGGATTCCACGTAGGAAAGATCCGCTTCTCCATTTGCGCCCGAAGGAGTGCCCACACCGATGAAGACCACTTCGCTCTCCCCAAGAGCTGTGTCGATATCTGTGGAAAAGGAAAGACGCTGTTCTCGGACATTCTTGTCGATCAGTTCCTTTAATCCCGGCTCGTAGATGGGGATTTGCCCACGATTGAGCATATCGATTTTGTCTTGCTGCACATCGACACACACCACCTGGTTTCCAAAGTCAGCCAGCCCTGTTCCTGTGACCAAACCTACATATCCGGTTCCAATTACCGCGATCTTCTTGGACATCGGTCAACCTCCTGAACGAAAGGATTTTCATCTCAAAACGGTTTCGGATCCTACCGAGGAACTCCTAAAAATCAAACATGAATCACTTACGACAAGTATATCATATTCGCGCACTCTGACATGCTCATGCTTTGCATGCCATGGGTTTGTCTCAAATGATCAAAGTGCTCCAATACCTGTTCGAGGGTGGTTATATTCTCGTTGAGATTCGTTCCAAAGTTATGCGGATGCCACCACAGATGATAGGCCCGCCCATGTTTGGCAGCATAGGAAAGACCCATGCAAATCCTTCGCGCGTTCCTGCGGTGCAGTTTCGGTTGCTCATCAGAGTATGGGAGGAAAAAGCGGCTTGCGGGAAGGTTGATGGGGATGCATGGATTGCAGCTTTCATGTCCGCGCGAAAGGCCTCTTCATCCTGGCCTTCTTCCAAGCAGTAATAGTGAGAAAAGGTATGACTCCCGATCTCTTGATATGGGGCCGTTCGGATTCGCTCATTGCGGTTTTTGTTCTGGAATGCTTTCGAGCAGGTCATCTTTTGTCTGGAACAAAAGCATACCCACAACCGCCCATGTTGCATGAATCGAATACTGTTCAAACAATGCCAAAATCCGATCAACCGCAGAAGGAACGGAACGCTGACTCGGTTCTGCCTCCAAGGTTTCGATAATTGTTTTGGCAAGGGTTTCCTCATCTCCCATTGCAACCAATCGCTCGCCCCATTCACCCGAAAGGATTTCTTCCGGACCACTAGGACACCGGGTTGATACAACCGGAATGCCCAACGCCAAGGCCTCGATCAAAACTGTAGGCATCCCTTCCCATCGGGAGGAGAGGACGAAAACAGCAGAACGTAAAAAAAAGGGATATGAGTTTTCTTGAAAACCGAGCAGTTGCACGGGTTTTTGAAGACCAAGCTCGTGAACCAACGCTTCAAGCCGCTCTCGCTCTGGCCCATCTCCGAGAATGATCAATCGCCCCACGCCCAGAACAACAGGCAAAGTCCCGGAGGAGAACCAAGGGTGGCTCAAAGGCTCTTGCGCTTTGGCCAGCAAAGAAGGGGAAATAATTGGATTGTAGATCACATGAACTTTTGCCGCAATCTTAGGAAAGGAGCGGACAATATCGGTTGCAACTCCTTGAGAAACAGCCACAACCCGATCAGCCCCACCTCCACAAAGGGAAGGAAGAAAGAAGTCAAGGCGGGGTGATCTTTGATTGGGCGGTTTGATCATAATCTTCTAAACCCATATCATCATTGTCTGCAAGCAAAGCACCGGAATTCCCTTCCTTAAACGGTTTTCTTCATCGATAAAAGGGATTGAGTTCATGCAAGAGTGAAAGGATCCCTACCCCCTCCATTTCACAACAATGGCGCGGATCAATCTGTCTGTATATAAGTATACCACATTTCCTACATAATGCGGGTTCTTTATGGATGAGTTATCGGGAAAGACGAAGCTACAGGCCTGAAGAGATAAGGTACTTGGACCAGAGGTCGGTTGGATTGAAACAATTGACAACACCTTTTAACCTATGGTAGAATACACTATTC
>CAZOJQ010000015.1:0-57048 GCA_964580185.1 uncultured Thermotogaceae bacterium | reverse complement strand
GTGGGTCTTTCCTCTACTCCTTGCTTATAGTGTCAATTTAGATGCGTAAGCCCTGCCTCGTCTGATCGTGCTGAGGGAAAGCCGGAAAAACCATACACATGACAAGCATGGTATAATCCGATCGATCATGTGCAAAAAAGACAATCGAAGCATAAACGCATTTGGTTGATCTGGAGCGTGTGTAGCCTATCGAACCATCTGCCCGGGAAAAAGGCTTCTTCAGAAAGTGTTCATAGGAGGTGGGGTTTTTATGGATCATATCGTTTGGATCCCTGTGATCTTGAGCGCAATTCAGATTATTTTGCTTGGTTTGCTATTTGCTCGGTTGAAAGACCGGAATGGAATGAATGCTCAAATGGAACGATCCTTCGAGCGAACCGAAAAACTGATCCGGGATGAAGGGGAGCGAAGCCGGAATACCATCGATCAGAAAGAACAACAAAGCCGGATGGAGTTGGCGAAAACCCTTGAAGGATTGGGTCAGTCGGTCTCCGACAAACTGATGAAGATGAACGCCCAAATTGTCGAGATGGATCGAGCCAATCGGCAGAGTTTGATCGAATCGTTGCGATCCTTTGAGGGACAGTTTTCCGAAAACGTTAACGCATTCAACCAACTGCAGAGAGAAAAGTTTGAGGATCTCTCTGTCAAACAGGAACAGATGATGAACACTACGGAGCGCAGGTTGGATTCGGTTCGCGAAGTGATGGAAACCAAGATCCGCGAACTGCAGCTGCAGAATGATGCCAAACTCGAAGAGATGAGAAAAACGGTGGATGAAAAACTCCATCAGACGCTGGAAACCCGATTGGGGGAATCCTTTAAGCAAGTGAGCGACCGGCTGGAACAGGTGCACAAAGGGCTCGGAGAGATGCAGACTCTGGCCGCGGGCGTGGGCGATCTGAAGAAGGTACTGAGCAATGTCAAAACTCGGGGCGTATTGGGAGAATACCAATTGGAAAACCTCCTGGAGCAGTTTTTGGCACCCAATCAATATGAAAAAAACGTAGCGACTCGTCCGAACAGCCGAGAACGCGTAGAGTTTGCTATTCTGATGCCGGGCAATGACGATGTCCGAACCAATTTGCGATTGCCAATCGATGCAAAATTCCCCACAGAGGATTACCTAAAGCTGATCGAGGCGTACGAACAAGGAAATCTGTCTGCCATCGAACAATCGAAAAAGCAATTAATGGCAAACATCCGAAAATTCGCCAAGGATATCAGTGAAAAGTATGTAGAACCACCCTATACGACCGATTTTGGGCTCTTGTACCTTCCTTTTGAGGGACTCTATGCGGAAGTGCTCCGTATGGGTATGTTTGAAAGCATCCAACGGGAGTACCGGGTTTCGATCGTTGGACCCACAACAATCTCAGCCTTCTTAAACAGCCTACAGATGGGATTCCGAACTCTGGCGATCCAGACACGGACCAGCGAAGTATGGGAGCTACTGGGCGCAGTTAAAACGGAGTTTGGAAAGTTCGGCGATGTGTTGGAGAAAACCAAAAAGAAATTGGCAGAAGCCGGGAATGTGATCGAACAAGCTGAAGTGCGTTCTCGAGCCATCGAACGACGTCTTCGAGATGTTCAACAATTACCAAACGGAGAAACGGAACGGGTTTTGGAAGGCTCCGAAGAGGTTTCTGAAGACAGTGGAAAGGAATGAACATGAACCCATTGGAAAGAAAAGGAAAGAAGAAGAAGAAGATCGGTACCATCCTCATCTCTGTTTTGATCCTTTTGATTGGGATCACATCCATTGTGTTGACCGTCATCGCCAATACAGTGATCTCATCAATGGCCGATCTCCGCGTGGAGAGAAATCAAGCCGTTTTGGAAGACTATGGATTGATCGGACACCAAATTACCGTTCATTCTCATGATGGGTTGGCGATAAATGCATATGTTGTCCCTCGAGCAAATCCTCGGGGGCATGTATTGATCCTCCATGGAATGCATGGGATGGATGCGACGTCCCTTTTCGGGTATGCTCGGTTTCTCTATGATCTCGGGTTCTCTCCAACGCTTGTGGATATGCGGGCTCATGGAAGAAGCGAGGGGGATCGGATCGGATTTGGGTACACCGAGGTCTGGGATGTCCAAGCTGTGATCGGCTATTTGAGAAATGAAAACGCGGCATCCGATCTGCCAATAATCTTATACGGCCTCTCTATGGGCGGAAGTACCGCCATCAACGTTGCAGCGCGATCCAACGATGTTGATGGGATTATTGCAATCAGTCCCTATCGGTCGATTCAGGCTCAGTTTACGGATTACATGGGCGAACAGGGAGCGCCAGGATTGGTGACAACCCTATTTGAACCCTTTGTCAGCCTTGCTCTTTGGTTCCGATACCGAATGAACCCTATTCAACAAAGCCCTATAGCGCGCGTTCAGCAACTCGAAAATATCCCTGTTTTCATCGTTCATGGAATCCAAGACACACAAACTCGTGTGGAACATTCGCAGATCCTGTTTGATCTTTGTTCAAGCAATCAAAAGGAACTGTGGATGGTTGAAGGGGCTGATCACCTGATTGTCGGGAATATCCTTTCGGAGCATAGCCAATTCTATCGTTCTCGGATTGCAAATTTTCTTGATGCGCACTTTTAACCCAATTCGAGAAGACTGAGTTCGACGATACAAAAAGCCCGCAAAAAAAGGCCGTATGGAAGTTCAGGTCCATGATGGTATCCAAGGGTTGGATTGGATATCCTATTGGGATAACCGCTTCTGCTGCCGCTCTCTCTTTCGGAAAGCCTGAGTGCCCCATACACCGATCAGAATCATGATCGAACCGACCAGATGGAATGAATAAAGTTGTTCTCCCAAAAACAACACCCCCGCCAGAATGGAGATTATTGTTGTAATATTTCCGAATATGGCACTTCGGGATGCTTCTAATCTTGAAAGCATAAAGTTGAGGAGAAAGAAGGCCATGACTGAAGACAAGGAGCCTAGGTACAGGATCGAGATGAGAGTTATCGGGTTCGTAAGGCCAGTAATCAGACGGGGTAAACCATCGGTAAGGACCACTTCGATTCCGGCCATTCCAAGAAAGGCAACCATCCCGACCCACATCATCACATAGGTGATTTCCATCGGTCGGAATCGAACGGAGTTTCTACGCGACAGAATGTTATAGAATCCCGCTGAAGCGACAGCCCCAAGAAGAAACAGGTATCCGAGAAAGGTTCCCGAGAACAATGGTTGGTCGGGAGTTTGGTTTAGAAGCCCCCCCATGAGCACAATGAAACATACGCCTGTTGTAGAAAGAAGGATAAAGAACAACTGGAGGGTAGATGGTCGTTCTTTTAGAACAAGGGAGGCCAAAATGGTAACAAAAATGGGAATCAACGAGAGCATGATCCCTGCTTCTGAGGCTCCGGCGTTCTGCAACCCCCAAGCTTCAAAAAGGAAGTATAGAATCGACTGGATGGTAGAAAGAAAGAGAAGTGGACCGATCGGTTTTCCTTTAAAATCGATACGAACGATCTTTAAACGGACCAAAAGCGAAATGCATACTGTGGCGATTGTGAAGCGCGCTGCCAAAAGCTGAAATGGAGTTAGGGTTTGTAAAGCTGTCTTTGAGAAAAGAAACGAGAAACCAAAGATGAAGGTAACACTTAAACCCGCTAAAACCGGCAATAATCGATTATGGCCATGATATGCGTACGTGGTCTTTTCTCCAGGATGTAAATTCCCTTCCTTCTCCTTCGGGTTCATGAACAAAAGCCCCTTTCTTCCAACCAAATATCGTATGCCGCTTGGAATTTGTTGTTGTCTTCTGGGGCGCATATCGTTACCCGAATATGATCCTCCAGCCTCCCCGTTAGGGGGCGGACCAGGATTCCCCTGTTTTTCAGAAACTGAAATCCCCCTGTCCGGAATAGGAGAAAGTTTGCGTCCGATGGACTACAGCAATGAGAAAAATGGGTGGATAGCCTTTGCCTCTCCGCTCGGATCTCTTTATGCCCGCGAGCAAAATGCTCAAAGGACTGCATTGCCTTCGCTCCAAAAGTCGCCGTAATTCCATTCAAACAAAAGGGCGGTTTTGTCCGATTCCATATCTTTCCAATCGATTGTGATGCGATCGCATACCCTAAGCGGAGGTTGGCCATACCCATCCCCTTGGAGAAGGTGCGAAGCCGAATCAGATTGGGATACGTTTCAGTCAACTTCGTTAGGTCCTGGTCACAAAAGTCGACATACGCTTCATCAACCACAACCGCTACTCCGGTTTGCAACCAAGCCTCGATCAGTTCGACGGGCTGGCAGTTCCCCGTGGGATTGTTCGGAGAACAAATAAATACCACCCTACATTGGCACCAATTGGTCTGAGGAACCTCCTGGGGGAACGGAATATGAAAGCCGGTTCCTAGTGGAATATCCAAGGTTCCGAGGTTTTCCAAAGAGGAATAAAAGGGATACATCGAAAAAGTGGGAGGGAAAGTGACCACGAAATCACCCGAGAACAGACGGATGGACTCATGAATCAGCTGGTCGCTCCCATTCCCGATTACGATCTGATCTACGGAAACCTGATGGTGTTTGGCCAAAATGGTTCGTAAGGTGTGATGGTCCAGCTCGGGATATCGGTTAAAGGGATGATCTATGAGTTCCTGAATCCATTGCTGTTTCAGCTCCTTTGGAAGATCAAAGGGCGATTCGTTCTTATTCATCTGGACCAACCCCGGGTCTTCAGTCGATTCATACGAATGCAATTTGTGGAGATGTTCCGGGATCTTCATGGAGTTCTCCTTTTGGCAAGTTCGGCCATCACATCGGACCATGTGATCTCTTCATAAGCCATCACAACCATCAAATGATAGATTAGGTCGGCAATCTCATAGATGGTGTGTTCTTTCGATTGAGAAACAAGGACTTCAACGGCTTCTTCTCCAAACTTTTGATAGATTTTCTCTCTTCCTTTTTCGAATAATCGTGTGGTATAGCTCCCTTCGGGTCGTTCTACTTTTCGTTGTTGGATGATCGCCTCCAGATCCTTGAGAAGAACCAATGAATCGTCTATGAGCTTTGGGAATGCGTGGGTTAGGGTTTGACGCTCAGAACGAAAGAAACATGTCTGTTCGCCCGTATGGCACGCGGGGCCTTTTGGGCGAACAATCATCAAAAGAGCGTCCTGGTCGCAGTCAAGGCGAAGATCCACAATCTGTTGGGTGTTACCACTTACTTCGCCTTTCTTGCGAATCCTGCTTTTGGATCGAGACCAAAGGTGAACAAATCCTGTCTTAAGGCTCAGTTTTAGCGCTTGTTCGTTGATCCAAGCCAAGGTCAGAACCTCTGTGCTTTCCGATTGAATGATCACGGGGATCAAACCTTTTTCATCCCATTGGATTGCTTTGATCCATTCGAACATGTATCCCCCTCCTATGGAGTGTTTCCTTCAAGTGATGAATTGGGATGGTTCCATAGTGAAAAATCGATGCGGCTAATGCGCCTGAGGCGTTGGTTTGTTGAAACAGAGCCTCAAAGTCTTCAACACAGCCAGCGCCACCCGATGCGACAACTGGAATCGTTACGGTGTTGGTCACCGCTGTGAGCATGGCAAGATCATACCCTTTTTTGGTCCCATCATGATCCATGGAGGTCAAGAGAATCTCGCCCGCCCCCGCATCCTGTACATATTTGCACCAATCCAGCAACCGCCATCGAGTGTCAGCACTCCCGCCCCGAATCATGACCTTCCATTGGTCCCCGATACGCTTCGCATCGATTGCGACAACAAGATTGGCGCTCCCGATCACCGCTGCTCCTTCCCGGATAAGATTCGGTTCGGCTACAGCCGCCGTATTGATAAAAACCTTATCCGCTCCTGATTGGACCAGCTGGATCATTTCTCGTACGCTGGTAATCCCTCCCCCTACAGTGAATGGAATGCGCAATCTTCTTCCCACCTGAGTCATCAGTTCACTCCGGTGATTTCGGTTTTCTTGACTGGCAGTGATATCCAAAAAGGCAATTTCGTCTGCCCCTTGTTCTTCATAGATCAAGGCTTGGGTCAGAGGATCGCCTACATCCTGGATCCTTTCGAATCGAATCCCCTTAACCACTCTCCCATCTCGTATATCCAACGCGGCTATGATCCTTTTTGCAAGCATCATCATCCTCCCTGCCGCAGAAAAGCGACCGCTTCCTTTAAATCCAAGTGTCCTTCGATGATGGCCTTTCCGCTGATGGCTCCGTAATACCCCATTGATTTCAGCCGATCCAGATCGTCCAGATTGCTGACCCCGCCTGCATAGATCACCTTTTCTTGATTCCAGAAGGGTTGGAACGGTTCGCTTCCGGATAAGGTTCCATCCAAATCCACATTGGTCATGACAAACCAGGAAATGATCCCTTGAAGCGAATGAAACAGATCCTTCCATGAGACATCGGAGGGTTGCTCCCACCCTTCGAGCATGATTCTGCCCCCGCGTAGATCGATACTCACGGCAATCTTTCCTGGAAAGGCTTGTTCCATCTTGCAAACCGTATGCGGCTCAATTGCTTGCGTACCGATCAATACTCGGTTTACCCCTATATCGATGGCGTTTTGAATGAGATCGACGGTGCGAAACCCTCCCCCCAGTTGCACCGTGAGATGGGTCTTTCGGATGATCTCGCCGACGGTGTCGAGGTTCTTCGGTTCTCCTGAAAACGCTCCATCGAGATCCACGATATGTATCTCATCCACTACATCCGCGTATCGGTACGCGACATCGAGGGCCGATCCATAGGATTTTTTTCGGGTACGGTCCCCTTGGACCAACCGAACGGCTTGTCCTTCCATGAGGTCGATCGCTGGTAAAAGAATCATGGACTCCATCTCCGAAATCGATCCAGAAAACGGATTCCTATAGTCGATGATTTCTCGGGATGAAACTGGACCCCAATCAAATTATGCTGAATGATAGCCGAACAGAAAGAAATGGATTGATCTTGATTCTGGTGGGTAGTGGTTGATAGAATAATCGAATGAACTGTCGGAACCACAAAAAATCCGTGGACAAAGAAGAAAAAGGAACGGTTGGGAATTCCCTCAATCAATGGGATGGGCTGGACCCATTCCACTTCATTCCAGCCTATATGAGGTGATAACCCGGGAGGAAATGCAACGACTTTCCCGGAACACAAACCCAAGCCTTCCCCGATGCCTTCTGCGCTCTTTTCGAAGAAAAGCTGAAAGCCAAGACAAATGCCCAACAAAGGAACCCCGTTTCGGACCGCTTGAAGCAACGGATCCCGATAAACGGCCAAAGCGGGCATGGCTGCCGAAAAAGACCCCACCCCGGGTAGGATCAATCGATCATAAGCACCCACTCCGCTTGGATCATCAATGATCGTTCCTCCGCTTGCTTGTTGCACATTTGACAAATTGCCCACACCAAGATTAATGATTCCCACTCGTTCCATCAAACAAGCCCTTTTGTGCTCATAACCCGATCCTGTTCTTGAAAAGCCATTGCAAACGCTTTCCCGAGAGACTTGAACGCAGCTTCCATAAGGTGATGGGTATGATCTCCGTTGATCTTCCGAACATGGATGGTTGTAGCCAACGAACGAGCCAATCCCATGCAAAGCTCTCGAGCCAAACCCGGTTCAAACCCTGCTTCAGGGATGTCTCCGGAAAGGTCCCAACTCAACCATGGTCGAGATATATCCACAGCGCTCATGACCAAGGCATCGTCCATGGGGATGATCGCTTGACCAAACCGCGCGATCGCGTTTCGATCAATTTGCTCGGAAAGCCACATCCCAAGGGTAATGCCAATATCTTCCCAGAGATGATGGAGCAAATCACCGCTGGCTTCCAGATGGCAAGGTTTCTCCATGTAGAACAACAGCGTTTTCAGCATATGCTTCAGAACAGGATCGTCTACCAGGATTGTGGGCGTCTGTTCGGGGGTATGAAGGGGTAGAATGGTCACGGAAGTTTCTCCTGTGATCCGCTGGGTTTTTGGATTGGGATCCATCATGTTGATTGTACCTCCTTCTCTCGTATTTCCAAAGATTTGAGGTGGTGCTCCAGTCCTTCTTCTCTTGCCATACGGATCCCAAGAGCCCGATACTCAAAAAAATCTGCTTGGGACAGTCGGGCCAAGGCGGAACATTTGCAAAAATCCCGAACGGTAAGCATCGAACTGAACCGGGCGCATCCTCCTGTCGGTAAAACATGGTTCGAACCCAGAAAGTAGTCAGCTGCTGGAACCGGCGTATATTGACCCAAATAGATAGCCCCTGCGTTTTGGATCAAGTCAACCCATTGCTCGGGTTTTTCAGTGACAATTTGCAGATGTTCGGGCGCAATCAGGTTCGCTTGCTGTACGCACGAACGAATATCCGGCAAGAGCCGGACTTCGATTTGCTCTTCTTTGGAAAATTCTTCCGCGAGTTCTATATTATCCGTCAGTAGCCAGGCTTTCGCATCCGCTCCGTGTTCTTTCTGTGAAAGAAGGTCCTCTCGAATCCAGGTAGAGGGAGCTGTATGATCGGCAATGACGCAAATCTCTAAGGGACCGGCCAAACTATCGATACCAACATGACCATACACCTGTCGTTTGGCTTCGTTGACAAACCGATTCCCTGGCCCAAAGATCTTATCGACCTTTTCCATTCCGATTCCGAAGGCCATTGCCCCAATGGCCTGAATGCCTCCAATTTTGTATATCTCGGAAATTCCCAAATGATAGGCGATTTCTAGAATCATCGGATGAATGGTTCCTTGGGAATTGGGAGGTGTGCACACTGCAATCTCCGAAACACCCGCGATTTTTGCCGGTATTCCGGTCATGATCAGAGTTGAGGGCAAAGGCATTCCTCCGGGAATGTAGATGCCTACCCTTCGAATCGGCCGATGGATTAGCGCATAGAGGGATTCTCCCTCGAAATACTGATCATCCTGGGGCATCTGCCGTTGATGATATCGTTTGATCCGATCCATGATCTCAAGGACGGTTTGCCGATCCCATTCCGAAAGGTCGTTCCGCTTGTCCCATTCCGATGGAGACAGTTCGAGCGGACCTAGGTACCCATCCCATTTCTTTCCATACTCAAGAAGCGCTGGAATGCCTCGAGCACGGAGGTCATTCAAGACTGTTCCAACCTGAGTTTCAAGAGAACCCATCAATGGTCCCTCCTCTCTTGGTTTTCTCTTTCTCTTCATTCAGACGGATCACGATTTCGTTGATCCGATCGAAATGCTTTTTTTGGGCAATTCTGTTGACCATTAGCATCGCTCCAACGTGCATCAAAATTTCTGACTCTCTAAGCCCATTCTCTTCTATGGTTTGCCCGCTATCCACGATATCGACGATAGCATCGCATATCCCCAGCACCAACCCCAATTCTATTGCGCCGGAAAAAGGGAGCACTTTAATGGAAATCCCTCTTTGAGCAAAGTATGCTTGGGTCAGCTTCGGATATTTGGTCCCGATTCGGTATCCTTCCATATCATCAATCGCGATGGTTCGATGCTCATGGGTGATCAGACTCAATCGGCACCTTCCAAAATTCAGCTCTAGGGGAACGAATAGATCACACCCTCGCTCCAATACCACATCCCCTCCCGCTATGCCCAGATCGATCCCATGTTCGACATAAAGGGGCACATCGAAAGCTTTGCAGAAGAGAAAGGATATCCCGTTCTTTTGGAGAGACAGTTTTCTTCCCATCTTTTTGGGCACTTCAATCCCTATGGCTTCCAAAGATTTCGCGCATTGAGCCATGAGCCTTCCTTCGGGTATCGCGATTCTTAATCCCATGTTTCTGCCTCCGTTTTCTTTGGCGCGCTGCTTTGTAGCTGAGAAAGGATTTCCGCATCTAAGGCAAATCCGAATCCCAACCCTCCGTTGACCCGGTATCGGCCCCCTCCGCCCAAAGGCGCGCCGAAAGAAGGAACATAGATCTCAAATACAAGCTCGTGATAATACGGCAGAAAGCGAATTGTCCCCATATCGACATAGATCCGTTTGTCTTGAATCTGGAACAACAGCTCTGACATTTCTTCATCATCCGATGATTGGGACCGGGTATTGAGAAGCTTCCAAAGTTCTTGTTTCTTCTTTTCTGAAATCGGCAGTTCTTCGATCATTCCAAAGTTCCGTTGGCGAATCGAGCGCCAGATCTCTTCACGGTGTTCGGGGATATCGGCTATATGGCTCTCCCATAGTTTGATCGAGCCAATATCGATAAAAAAATCCTGAATTCCTAATGATTCCAGGAACCGGATCAACAAGTTCAACAGTTCAACCGTTCCGCCGGTTTTCTCTTCCCCCATTCGTTCCACACCGATCTGCCATCGGCTTTTCCCGTGAAAGCTAAGGACTTCGGAGCAATAGAATACCTTCAACGCATCTGGCCCCTTTACATGGGAGAGAATTTGCGAGGTAGGATCGGGATGGACCCGAAAAAGATCCCCATTCACCAGCGTTTTCAATCCTTCCTTCAAATCCGTTTGATCCTTTTCCAAAGCAGGCAGCGCCATTTCCTGATACCCGCATCTTCCTAACAAATCCCGGGCTCGTTGGAACACGCGAGCCACTTTGATCGATTGACTTACCCAATCTCGTTTCATCTTCGCCCCCAAAAAGAAAACCGGCGCCCTTATGCGCCGGTTTTTGGTTGGTTCCATGAACAATCAACCGCAAAACAGCGCGGGCGAATGATCATGATGATGCCAAAATATTGGATGATTTGTGTGAATAACAATCATTGTGGATTTTTTCATATGTCCCCTTCTGATTCGTACGGTAACTGAATTATACCACGACTGACGCGGAAAATCAAGACTTGAGTCGGATGCGATTCAATGTGGAATATGGTTCATTCAGATCTTATGATCCTCTTTCGAAAATCGAGCTTGTATTGTGATATAATCAATCATTCGATGGGTTTTGTCGCTTTCCCAAACGACAGTTTTTCTCTTTGTGAACCCGCGGATCCGATTATTTGTTCGCTGATTGGTTTTGAAACACCGTATCCATGCCTATTACTGATAACGAGGTGGTTGAGGATGACATGGATTAAAAGGGGCTTCTTTCGCATTCCATCCATTCGAGCAAAAATCCTCCTTTGGTTTTTGCTGCCTATTTTACTGCTAATCGCAATTTCCGGGATATCATTGCATCATTGGTACTCGGATTTCACCATGCAAAATATTCAAAATAGCGCGATTGCTTTGGCAGAATCGAAAGCAGCTGAGATTGGTCAATGGCTTTTGGCTCGTTTGGGGGAGATTCACGCGGTCTCAGAACGCCATGTCGCCCGTTCATTAAGCAACATGAGCGATGAATTGCGCTTTTTTCGTAACGAACGAATCAGTGTATATGAAACCGGGTTTCTTGCCAATACTTTCGGAGACACTGTTGCCCGAACAGACGGAACTTCGAGTGTAAACCTATCGGACAGGGATTATTACGATGAGATCATCAAACAAGGGAGACCCTATTCGATTGCAAACCCGCGAATCTCTGTGGGAAGCGGAAATCTGGTTGTCCCTATTGTTGTCGCAGTAAAAGATCTCCATGGGGAAACAATTGGGATGATTGGGTTCACCGTTCTTTTGACGACTCTAACCGACATCGCATCAGAGATTCACTTTCAGAAATCGGGATTTGGGTGGATTGTGGATGGAACGGGTACAGTGATCGCTCATCCCGACGAAACCGTGAGGATGAACTTAAATCTGTTACAGGCGGAAGCATTTGGGTATACAGGGCTGGATACTGCCGGCCGGAAGATGCTCATGGGAGAATCCGGTCAGTTTGAGCGGATCATCCAACCGAGCGGGAAGGCTACGCTTATCTTCTATGAACCGATTCCATTTAGCCCAAAATGGACTTTGGGGATAACCCTATCTGAAGAGGAATTGTTTGCTGATCTCTATCGATTGTCATGGTTTCTCGCCGCTTTTTTCTTGGTGATCGTTGGCATTGTGATTCTGTTCAGTATATGGGCTGGCGTTTTTATAAGCAAACCCATTCAGACTTTGTCGGATGTTGTCGGGAGATTCGGAGAAATCGTTCCGAAAGAACTCCCTGAGAAAATGGAACGAACCATGGTTTTGGATTCCTTTCGAGAAAGACTGACCCCAAATTCATCAGACGAAATTGGAAACCTGGCCAAAGCGTTTAATCTTATGGCGCAATCGATCGAAACATCCATGATCCGAATTACAAGTGACGCGCAAAAGATCGATGCGTACAACCAGGAACTGGAAGCAACCAATCAAGAGCTTAAAGCCAATAACGAAGAGCTTGAGAACGCCTATCTTGAGATCGGAAAATTGGCTGGAGGGCTCGAATCGATTTTCAAACTCACCTTTATCCTAACCAAAAGGGCTTTAGAAGACGATGCGCTATTCTTCCATGAACTCCTAACCACTATGATTCATGCCATCGAACCGGCACAAACAGGAACGATCGCTACGATTTCTGAGGACGAATACAGAGTCTGCGTAACGACTAACTCCGTAATGAAGACACTTGTTGGCCATACGCTCACTTTACGAAACAAAACACCAATCGAGCAACCACAGATTATTTACGCCCATGATGATTGGCCTTTTCACATTCATCCGGAAAAAAAGGAGAGAAGAGGGGAAGATATGGGGGTTTCTTCCTCTCTTGTATCCTCGATACTCCTTGGAAAGAAACCCTTAGGGATCATAATCCTAGATATTCCCGATCATTCTGAGGATCAATATACTCCCGAAAGCGTACGCATGCTTCGTTCATTTACCAACCTCGCTGCTTCATACATAACGATTCGAGACTATATTGCGTCTCACGAGCAGTTTCAAAAGCAAATTGTTTTATCGATGATCAAGATTTTGGAAATTCATGATCCCTATACCCGAGGACATTCGGAACAAGTCGCAAAATGGGTTTCGGAAATGGCCAAAGAAATGAAGATGGCTCCTGAAGAAGCATCACGGGCATATTGGGCTGGATTGGTTCATGATATCGGGAAAATTTTGGTACCAGAACGGATTTTAATCAAATCTTCTTCTCTTGATCCGGAAGAATGGGATACCATTCAAAACCATCCGAGATGGGGCGCTGAAGTTCTAGCCACTTCGGATATTCTGAAAGATATTAGCCTTTTTGTTTTACACCATCATGAAACATGGGATGGGAAAGGATATCCCGATCATTTGATGAAAGAAGAAATCCCAATTGTCTCTCGAATGATCGCAATCGCTGATTCTTTCGATGCAATGACTTCAGATCGGCCTTATCGAAAAGGTCTGAGCGATCAAGAAGCGGTTAGAGAAATCCAAACTCATGCAGGGACTCAGTTCGATCCTGAGATGGTTGAGATTTTTCTTCGTTGCCTTATGAACACACCACGGTTTCGGGGAACCAATTTTGGCATAGATCGATGATACGAAAAGGAGAGGTGATGGATGTGGGGAAATTCCTGGTTGTCTACTACTCGTATTCTGGAAACACCAAAAGGATCGCAGAAACCATTGCTGATACGGTTCAAGGGGATCTGCATGAAATCCGCGTTCAAGGAGAGAAAAAAGGAAAAAAGCTGATGGGGAAGATCTTTAGCGAGTTAGGCAAAATCGCATTTCACAAAGATTCTGATATTGAACCGATGAACCTTCAATTGGACGAGTATGACGGGATCCTTTTGGGCTCGCCGATATGGGGAGGGAATCTTTCCATTCCGGTCCGAACCTTTTTAAAGCGCTATGAGATGCGCGGAAAGAAGATTGGTTTCTTCTACTCCTGTGGGGGAGATGATCCCAACGCTCGCGAAAAGATCATGAATAAAGTCCGCCCTTTGCTGGCTTCAGAAAACACCTTGGTCCGGGACATTGGTTTTTCTCAAACGAAAAAAAAGTACGAGCAACAAAAAAGCACGATCGTCGAATGGGCGGAACAGGTGAAAAAGGGAATCCAAGAAGCGGAATAGACCCTAAGAATCGGTTTCCCGATCATAGTTGGGCATGGCCCGATGGGTTCTCGGATGGATCAATTCACCAACACCCTGTAAGGCCCATACCCTTCTTCTTCCATGTTTTCATATGGGATAAACCGCAAAGCAGCCCCGTTGACGCAGTACCTCAAACCGCCTTTGTCTTTGGGTCCATCTGAGAATACATGGCCCAAGTGGGCATTAGCCTGCTGGCTTCTAATTTCAATCCGACTCATTCCCAAAGAATTGTCTTGAACATAAACAAGAGCGTTGGCTTCAATTGGGCGCGTAAAACTTGGCCAGCCACTCCGGGCATCATATTTGTCGTTGGAGGAGAAAAGTGGCTGTCCACTGACTATGTCCACATAAATCCCCCGTCTATTCTCCCCGAGCAAATCACTGGTGAATGGCACTTCCGTCGCTCCTTTTTGTGTCACTTGAAATGCGAGCTCTCCGATTCTTTCTTTCAGCGCCTCTTCTGAATCGTCTTTCGTCATCGGGAAGGAGAACAAAGGATCGGACGCCTTGCTCAACGAAATATGGCAATAGCCGTAGGGATTCTTACCAAGATAATCCTGGTGATACTCCTCAGCATCCCAGTACCCTTGCAGAGGAAGGATTTCAATGGCTGTTTTTCTGCCTTCGCTTTCTTCAAAGAATTCAATGACTCTTCGAGCTCTCTGCCCTTGTTCTTCGCTTGTGAAATAGATCCCCGATCGGTACTGTACACCCGCATCGTTGCCTTGCTTGTTGATCGCATACGGATCCACAACACGTAAGAAATGCAGCAGAAGCTCTTCCAGGCTGATCACGCTTTGGTCATAGGTTACTTGCACAGTCTCGGCATGACCGGAGTTCCGAATAACCTCTTCATATGTTGGGTTTTCCCACGCTCCATTGGCATAACCGACTCGGGTTTCCATTACCCCGTCCAATCGTTTGAAATATCCTTCAACGCCCCAGAAACATCCCCCCGCGAGGTATATGACATTCGAGGTGTCTGGGACGGGTTTTTTTACCAATTCAAGGATTTCTGATCGATTCATGACACCCTCCTCTGCGCCTGGTTGCTTGTTCGCGTTCCCGAAAAGAAAAAACAGAGACAAACCAATACCGATTATGATCATAAGGCCGATCTTCATTGTGAATCACCTCAAAATATGTTATATATGTCTATCTTTACTAATTGACGCAAATCGCTTCGGTTTTTTTCAACGAACCTCGAAAAGATTGGTTAATCGAATCCGCACCCTGAAAAGGTTGTTCATCACGGAAAACGGGCTTGACCTGAGAGATTCTCTCATAGCGAAAGGGAAAAATCTATGCATCATGGGAAATGGGTAGGAACATTCACTGTGTTTGCAGACGCGCACTTAGAAAGAAAGGAAATAATCCATTTCTCGATTTTCTCAATTCAAAAAAAATACTCCTTCGAAAAGGAGTATAATGTGGTACGAATCCCCTATTGGATTGTCTTACGGGGTCTTTTTTCTTGGCCTCCCCCTCGGTTTTGTGGGTCTTTTGGCCGCTTCGGCTCTCATTGGCTCTACGATGGCATCAATTCGACTGCCAGCTTCATCCAAATCAGTTGATAGCCCTGTGTCCACCATCCATTGAGCCAACTTGCCTTTGGGATAGAGCAGGTTCCGATTTCCGATCCGAATGTACGGGATCCCCTTTTCTTCTACGAGTTTTTTCAGGGATGAAGGAGAAGATACTTCCAGAACTTTCATTACTTCTTTGGTAGTCAATGCATTGTACACAAAATCACTCCTCTGCTTTTTTTGAATGTGTACGGCTTTTCATTGCAATTATAAATGATTCTATTGAATCAAGTCAATTCATACGCATATTTTGTTTTTTTTTTAATAAGTCCTCATAAAAACAATACTGGATCTCGTTCTTCGCCTATGTTGATTGCTATATTCCTCAGAAAAAGAAAGGATGCAATGAATGGCAACCAATTCGATTCGCGATCAATTCAACTATCGAAAGTCAGCTTATTATGGAAGAAAGTATAGGGTAAGAAAAAGTGAACACTGAAGGAATGCTTGGGTTTTTTTCTATATGTCTATATAAAGAAAATGAAGTGAACTGATTGAATGAAGGTGAGAAACCACTTTCTTTTATTCATTAATGGAAGAAAGCGGGCCAGAATAGAGAGAAAAATCCATTAACACCGGAAGGGATTCCTCTTCAAAAATCATACGGAAAATAGGTCATCTCTTGTGGAAAACTTTCAATGGAATGTGAGGCAAGAGCAGTAGCTCGGCCCGAATCAACGGCTTCTTGGAAGGTTGTAAAGCCCGATAGCGCTGAAGAAAAGAGGTCCATGGAGCATTCTAGTTGTGGGTCGTGTCCCTTTTCAATCCGTAAGACTCCATTATGGACTGTGATTTGGAACACTCCAGAATTCTCTGGCAGAATGGTGTCATTAAGACGGATACAGACGGTTCGATCGGGAAGATTCACCATAAGGCCGTTCAAATCAATTAACCGATGAACTCGGATCATCGTTTGCTCTTTCCGAAGGGTTTGGATCGTTCTTCCTTTCAAAAAATTGCTGATCGGAAAATCTTGGGGCACATGCAGTTGAATTTCCCGGAGTTGCATCGATAAACCGCCCAGAAATCGGAATACTTGCTGTAAAGTTTGCGCGTCTCGCGCTACTAAGTAAGTGATTGGGACCTCTTCTTGTCCGTTATGGTTGTACATGGCCATGTGCAACATACCAGATACCGATCCATGATGCCGGAAGACCACCAACCGTTCATCCACGAGAAAGGGATCATGTGGATTACTGAGTTCCCTTTGCCACATTTCTGGAGTCATCAAAACCCGATTATACTCCATTTGCGCAATTGCATTATAGAATTCGGTGATTTCTGGGAGTGGGGATCGGTGTTCCTCCAATTGGATACTCGGATCGTTGGGAAAATGATGAATCATTGAGGGATCGATCCGATGCAGAAAGGCATCGGAAAACCGACCCCACCCATATTTTTCATAAAAGGAGTATTGAAAGGGGTATAACACCGAAACCTTCATCCCCTTTTCGACCATTGTGCGCACGGACTGTTCTAACAAATAACGGACTGAACCCTTTCCGCGATACAATGGGTTTGAAGCCACGGTCCCGATTCCGCCAGCTGAGATCATCGCGTTACGAAACCGCATGGCAAATGGGTACAGAAAACAGGATGAAATCAACTGATCGCCAAGAAAAACCCCGTAGATTTCCATAACCCCGTTCTTCTCTTGAATAGCCATTCTTTCTCGCCGGGATTCATTCAGGGTTTGATTGTTGGCATACGAAAACTTGATCAGGCGTAGGAGTTCTTCGGATCCTTGGATCCTTCGAAAAGAAAAATCATCCGTTTGCATAATATCGTTCCTTTTCTGCTTCTATTTTCCAATAGAATCATTCATTAAGCGTGTTTGATTCGGAAGGATTCGGTTCTTGTTTCTCTGATGCTTCTCCCAAAACGGTACGAACCACTTCCCGAAATTTTCTTGTGTCAACTGGTTTGATCACGAAATAACTAGCCCCATATCGCACCGCTTCGATTACAGTATGTTTCGTATCCATCGAACTGAGCATGATGACTTTAGCTTGAGGATGCTCCTTCTTCAGTTCCTTAAGAATCTCGATGCCATCTGCATCAGGGAGGACAATATCCAAAGTGACAAAATCGGGATTTATCTTTCCAAAGATTTTTAGAAGAATTCGTCCGCCTTCAAGCTCTGCTACAACATGATGACCCATATCTTCGATGATTCTCTTGAGATGGCGCCTCATCACTTGACTGTCGTCTACGATAATTGCTTTGGCCATAGATACTCCTCCGTATAAAGATTCGGGTGTATATGCCACGCAACGTCCCAAAAATTCTGTTTCCGTCTATAACTAGTATAGCACATTCATCGGAAAGTTCATCCGATTGTTCTCAGTCATCTCATTCATATCACAAGAATGGTCGGAATTCATAAAGAAATAGGAAAAGGATTCCTTCCAATTTGTGGTATGATTATTGGGAGGGATCTGATGCGTTGATCCAAGAAACTCGGTATTCGTATGACGAAAGGAGGCATCCTCGTGAACCCATATGGAACCAACGGCAAAGCAGTGGCGCTCACTATCCTATGTTTATGGATTCTCTCTTCGGGAATCCTATTGGCAATCGATTCAGAGGGCGATACGCTTCTGAAACTGGTACGAGTTCAAGCGGGTACGTTTCAAATGGGTGATGAAATCGGAGATTTACATGAACGGACACGCCCAACCCATACAGTGACTCTCACCTACGATTTTTGGATCGGCCAGTATAATGTGACCTTTTCAGAGTATGACCTTTTTTGTCAAGAGACAGGGATGTTTGAACCGGATGATGAAGGCTGGGGTAGGGAAAATCTACCCGTCTTCAATATTGAATGGTGGGATGCGATCGAATTTTGCAACTGGCTAAGCGAAAGGGAGGGATTCAGCCCGGCTTATGATTTGGGCGGACGATTGTTGGATATGGATGGGAAATTGACCAGTGATATCACCCAAGTGGAAGGTTACCGACTTCCTACAGAAGCCGAGTGGGAGTATGCGGCTCGTGGGGGACACAAAAGCGAAATCGATTATCTTTTTGCCGGAAGTGACACATTGGAGGAAGTCGGATGGTACGCGAGCAATTCAGAGAATAAAGCCCATTCGGTTGGACAAAAAAAGCCCAATGAACTCGAGATCTATGACATGAGTGGAAACGTCTGGGAGTGGTGTCATGACTGGTTTGAGGAGTATTGGTATCGGCATGGCGATACTCAGAATCCCATAGGCCCTGAGGATGGTTTTGTTCGAGTGATCCGGGGAGGCAATTGGGGTTATCCGGAATCATTCTGCCGGCTGGCTCATAGAGACTACCGGAGACCTTCCATCAGCGGTATCGTATCGGGATTTCGCGTTGTTCGGACAATTCTTCCTTAGTCATTCTTCTGAGGATTGTAATCGATGAACACGCCCCGATCCTGTAAAGCCTGGATGTGCAACCAGTTTAATGAGCCTTCGTCAAGGTTCAGGCGGTTGTTGGTCATGTTGACATAATCTCCAGGGCCTAAACCCGGATTGTTGATCAAAGGCGTTATATCCTCAACATTGTTCTCGCTGAAAGATAGGGTATGCATTTGAGTAAGGGCTTGCAAAGCTTGAATACCGATGACCCCGTTGCCGCAGAAAGAAAGGGATTTCATGGCGGTTAGGTACATTAATGGGGCAATATCTGTCACTTGGTTTTCATTTAGGGAAAGCTCTTCGATTTGGGTCAAATACTGTAGGGGTTTCACATCCGTAACCTGATTGCTATTGAAAGAAAGATACTTCAGATTATGGAGATGGAACTGAAGGGGTCCTATTTGGGTTACTTGGTTATGGTTGAAATAGAGCATTTCAAGGTGCGAGAGGGTTTGCAGGGAAGCAATGCTGTTCACATGGTTGGTGGAAAAATTGAGCTGTTTCAAGTTCACTAAGTTTTGGAGCGGAGAAATATCGGTGACCTGATTGCCTGGAAAGTAAAGCTCTTCAAGTTTTGTCAAATTCTGTAACGGATGGATGTTCGCTACGATATTCCATCCAAATCGAAGAATCCTCAGGTTCCCAAGAGTTTGCAGCGGAGTGATATCGCTTACAAAGTTTAGGGAAAACCACAACTCTTCAAGATTTACTAAGTGTTGAATTCCCTCCAGAGATGACATTCCTCTCGGTGAATCCAAATCCCCAATCATTAGAAGCTGAGTCACTCCTAGGACATCATTGGGATAGATCGGTGTTCCTGGGTCCCATCCAATGGCATCACGAACCGCCTGTTCCAAAACAGGATCTAGGAAAACGATAGGTTGAGGGTTTGGATTTGGATCCGGAGACGGATCCGCCACTACTGCACAACTTGGGGCCCAGATCATAATGAAGAATAAAACACCCCATAGGACAGTTCCTTTTTTAATTGGTCGCATAGGGTTCCTCCCGATTGATATCCATTGCAGGATTCCTCTCAGAACTTATGATGGCTTTGTTCTTACTTGCCCGAATCAACCAAGAGTATACCATATTCGTCCTTGAAACTCAGAATGATTGGCAATTCTGTGTTTCATCCCTCTTCCAAATCCGCTTGTTTTGTGGTATAATACCGCTGGGATAGAGGAGGAACACCTTCTAACATAGTTCGGCGATATTGCCGGGCTATTTTTTTTCTTTCATAATGAACCCGCTGCCTAAAAGGAAGGAACCATCATAGAATGCAGCCAATTGCCCGGGAGTCACAGCATGCGCCGGACTGTTCAAAGAAACCCTAGCCCAATCATGATCCCGATCCATTTCAACTCTGCATTCAATCGGGCGCATCGCACTTCGAATCTTGCACTGAAAACCCATTGGACCTTGTGGTTTTTCGATCATCCAGTTGATATGGTCGATCCAAAAACCCCACGATCGTGTTTTTTCGAAAGAACCGACAATCACCCGATTGTTGGCAACATCGATTTCTGTGACATATAATGGTTCTGAAGACGAGATATTCAACCCTTTCCGCTGGCCAACTGTGTACTTGTATACCCCTTGGTGATGGCCCACAACCTGCCCCGATTCGTTCACAATAGGCCCCGGTTGAGCCATTATCCCTCGGAGGTTCAGAAAATCCCGATAATTACCGGGAAAAAAGCAGAGCTCTTGGCTTTCTGGTTTGTCATGAACAGGAAGATTCCAAGCCGCCGCTTTTTTCCGGATCAAAGCTTTTGAAAACCCTCCGTTGGGGAACCACAACGCGTTCAGCACTCTTTTGGGGAGCTGGCCCAAAAAGTAGGTCTGATCTTTACGCAGATCGTTTGCGCATTGCATGAGTCTTCCATACAAAGGGTGGATCCCCATTCGGACATAATGGCCAGTCGCGAACGCCTCAGCGCCTTCGCTCATCGCTCGATCCAAGAACCGGCCAAATTTGATCGCTCGATTGCATACCACACAAGGATTTGGAGTACGCCCCGTTTGATAGTCGTCAAGAAAGTAAGAAAGAACTTCTTCTTCAAAAGCGCTCCGCAAGTCAACGGAAGAAAAAGGGATCTTAAGGATGCGCGCAATATCAGCGGCATGTTCCAAGCTCTCCAGGGATGCGTGGGAACCCACCACCATATGATACCCTCGAACAGAGTGCCCCTGTTCGATCAGAAATGCAGCGGCGGCTGCGCTATCCACTCCACCACTCAATGCGACAGCGATGATCATGGATCTCTTTTTCGAATGATACTCATGTCCATCCTTCTCCGATCAATCTCCCGAATCATTCCAACAATATTGCGCCCCATCGGTCACCAAAAAAGGAAGGTCTGAGGGCATCATGGAGATCACCGTACGAGGCGGCATCATCCCTTCTTCGTAATATACCCCCCGGCCCAAAAGGGTTCCTTTTTCCGACAGGATCTCTATATCCAGAAACTGGTTGCTCATCATCGCAGACTCTTTTTTGGGGCAAAACAAGCACAAGGATTTTTCAAAACGGGTTCGGATCCACTCAGACAGGCTGTCTCCCGATTGCTTACTCGGAGTATCCATCAAAAGCATTTCGTGAAGCGACTCTTGCTGCCGAATGATTTCTACTCCTTCCATCAGAATCCGAAGGTCTAGTTCCATTTGGAATTTCGTGTCCACTGAACCGGTGATTCCCTGGTTTTTTTTCAACCAGATTAGCTGAGCCTGATACCATGGGTGGAGTTGTTCTTTTAGGCTTTGATAAAGAGACAGATGGGCATCGGGTTCTTTGCGGATTGCTCGTAGGAGTTCAACATCGGAATGGATTCCCATAGCAATTGCAGACCATGCCATTAGGTTTCCCCGTACCGATCCGATTTGGGGTATTCGAGTGAGCAAAGAAAAATAGGGATGGACACCATATGCATACGATCTCCATACCCGTTCTGCTTCAAGGGAGCCCAACCCGTCCCAAAACCCACTGGAGACACCCTGTTTGTAGAAGCTCATGGCCAATTGGGTATCGTTATAAAGGGTGGCGCTCCAAGCCGGTGCCCTTTGGCGCCTGAGCTCGTGCTTTCGTTTCATAATTCCCACCCCGGCTTTCATATGCAAAACCCCTAAGCCATGTTGAAACATCCCGTTCAAGGTATCATCGCCAGCCAGTTGATGAGGGTGCCAATCCCCCAGAAGCATCGGGATGTATGGGGGATAGAAATCGGGAATGTAGGCAGAATTGGGAATCAAAAAGGGCATATTGCGCCACAGATCCCAAATATTCAAACCGGACCGCTCGGATCCTCGTGTCTGTTTTAAGGCATGCGAGAAAGAAGCAACCGTTTCGGGGTTGAACATATATGAAGCCGTAAGTTGACCCAATGGGGTCAGGTTATCCTGCTGATCGACCATTCCAATCTCATGCAATCTACGGATGGCTGTCTGGATCAATGGCTCCCGAGATCCCCCTTGATAATGAATGAGTTTGAGCCTCTTTTTATCGACGGAAATCAAACCAAGGCAAATCAATTCAATATCCCCCAAAAACCGCTGAGCGGCAAATCCCATGAACCGAGAGTCGAGAGAAGCGAAAGAACGATCAAGAGCGGTTTCCAGATGGTCTCCAAGTCCCTGCTTGAGTTTTTGTTGAAGGACCTGCATAGTTTTGTCTCCTGTTTGCCCGGTTGAATAGATGACTTTGCCTTCTCCCCGTTTGGTGAAACCCTTCCGGCCTGCGCGACCTTCAAACTGCAAAAGATCGATAAATTTCGGCCATAGCAGATCCGGATCCCGAGCAGCATACTTGACATAGATCAAGATGTCGTCTGCTGGAGAATTGAAGCCATAAGCGAGTGTTTGAGTCGCGATGAGAACCTGAATCCCTCCTTGGGTTTTCTTGAAATGGGTTTCAATGGCTTCCTTTTCCTCAAGCGGAATATCCGCATTGTGAAAGGCAACCACCGGCACAGAGTCCAATTCGGGTTTAATATACGGAACCGTTTCGTTCAGTCCCTTCAATCCCAACCGTTCAAAGCTTTCCAATAAAACCCAACCAACTTTTTTGGACGGTACGATAATCATCGACTTGACTCCTTGACGAATATTTTCGAGAAGGAATCCATCCAAAACTTGTTTCAAAGCCTTCAACCCATTTTTCTCCGTGGGAAGAGGGTATCGCTCAAAAGACCGAATCAGAGGAACAGGCCGCCAATCGCTTTCGATCAAAAGCGAGGATCGGCTCCAACGAGCCATTTCCACCGCGTCTGGCATTGTCGCTGAGAGAATCAAGAGTTCTTTTTGATCCGCGATTGTATGGATGATGACTTCTTCGTACACGATCCCTCGGCGGTCCTGCACAACCATATGCGCTTCATCCAGCACAACCAGTTCTGCTTCTTCCACCCATGTTGCCCCTGAGTGCCGCGCTGCCAAGAAGGCTTCCGGTGTAGCAACTACCATCTGATAATTGCTTCGGACTTCCATCTTGTTCTCACCCGTTCGCAGGAAAATCCGCAATTGGGTTCCTTTAAGGTCATGAAACACTTGACGAGCCAAAGCGCGAGTTGCTGTAATGTAAATTGTCTTTTTGGGTTGATCTCCCTGAAATATAGAAAGATATGCAATCACCGTTTTCCCCGATCCCGTCGGGGTTGCAATCACTGCGCCCCCTTTTTGATAGTACTCAAAGAAGCATCGTTGGATGGGGTTGAGGGTAAACGGAGCCAGTTCTCCCAATACTCCTCTTCCGTCGATTTGATCAAGGATATGGACTTGATTTCCCGTCCATACTTCTGTGCGTTCCTCCGTACTTTTGTTGGGAACAAAATAACCACGCATACAAGATTCCCCTTTCCTTTCAACCATGATACCCTATCACAATTCCCGTAAAAAAGCAATACGCGTTCGGGTTGCGCGCGGTTATCTTCCTAGAATGCCCTTGAAACCAGTCATTCCATCCTATTTGGCTTTTTCGGTTCAGATATTGCGCTACGCGTGCGCTTGGTCCGATTAATGTAAACTGTAATTGAAACCGGTGCCGGAGGTAACACTTGCAAATGATCTGTAAATATGTTAAAATCAAAATAGATGAAACAGACCAGATTGAAAGGAGAGGGATGCCATGAAAAAAAAGATTTTGGTGATTGACGATGAACCTTCTATCGTAGAGCTATTAAGTTACAACCTGAAAAAAGATGGATTCGAGGTTTTGAAAGCATACAACGCGGAAGAAGCCATTGGAATTGCAAACACAGACGAAGAAGTTGATATGTTCATCATTGATGTTATGTTGCCTGATGTGGATGGTTTTGAGCTCACGCGACAGATTCGGGCCCATGAAAAGCATTATGCCAAACCCATTATCTTCTTGACAGCAAAAACCGATGAGTTTGACAAAATCCTCGGATTAGAGCTGGGTGCTGATGACTACATCACCAAACCCTTTAGTGTTCGAGAGGTTTTGGCAAGGATCAAGGCCATCTTTCGGCGGATTCAACGAAGCATGGAACAAAAAGTGGAACGGCCCAAGCATATCCAAGCCAAAGAGCTTGAAATTGATCTTGAACGGTACGAAGTTCGTGTTCGAGATCAGGTGATTAGCTTGACCCCATTAGAATTCGAACTTCTTCGATTTTTGGCGGAGAATGAAGGCAAGGTTTTCAGTCGGGATGTTTTGCTTGACACACTGTGGGGGTATGATTACTACGGGGATACCCGCACTGTTGATGTCCACATCCGGAGATTACGCACCAAAATCGAGGAAGAACCCTCCAATCCGCGATATATCTTCACCGTTCGCGGAAAGGGGTACAAGTTCAAAAACCCCGGAAGCGATCGGTAGCAACCCAAATACCCTGACAGGACGCCCACCGAATCATAGGCGGGCGTTCCTTTTTGAAGGAGGAGTATCACGTGCGAAATCAACCATTTCATTGTATTGTGCTGATGAAACAGGTACCCGATACTGATGAAGTGAAAATGAACCCGGAAACAGGAACAATGGTTCGGGAGGGTGTTGGTACGGTCATCAATCCTTTGGATCTTCATGCCATCCAAGCTGCTTTGGATCTTCGAGAACAACGGGGAGGGACGATCACTGTTGTTTCCATGGGGCCTCCGGTAACTCGAGAAGCCTTGAAAGAAGCCATTGCCATGGGCGTAGACGAAACACTCCTACTCACCGACCGCCACTTCTCCGGAGCAGATACATGGGCAACTGCCCATGTTCTGGCTGAGGCAATCCGTGCTCTTCCGCCTTTTGATTTGATTCTGGCTGGAGAAAAAGCCACAGACGGAGAAACAGGTCAAGTGGGTCCGGAAGTGGCTGCAATGCTGGATCTTCCTTTTTCCACATACATTACCGGAATCGAAGCCGATTCCAAAGGAGTTGAGGTGGAGCGAACCGTGGAAGAAGGATACGAGACGCAATACATTCCCTTTCCTTGTCTATTGACGGTGTTGGGCGATTTGAACGATCCTGGAATGCCCACCTTATCGGGCAAGATCAAAGCGCGTCGAACAGATATCAAAGGACAGAATGCTGAATCGATGCATTTGGATCCTACCAAGATCGGTTTGCAAGGGTCTCCTACTCGTGTGGTCTCAATTTCGTATCCCAAGATTACGCGTTCTGTTGCAAAGTATACGGGTAAGGAGATCGACCAGGGCATACAAGTGATTGTTCAACGATTGAAAGAGATGGCGCTTTTGCCATTTGGGCGGTGATGAGATGACTACTCCTAATCAAACGAAGATCATCATGGTCATTGGAGAGATTCGAGAAGGAAGGATTCACTCCGTCAGTATGGAACTGACCTCAAAAGCCCATGAATTGGCCCAAAAGAACGATGCTTCCGTAATGGTTGTCTTTTTATCTGATCGCTTCGACGAGGATCCTTCCATTATGTCCTCATACGGGGCCAATCATTTAGCGCTGGTTTCTCACTCTTCTTTCATCCAGTTTGATCCGGAAGTGTACACCAACGTGTTGGTTGAGATCATTCGCCGATTTGAACCCGAGATCGTTCTCGCGCCAGCTACAACATCCGGAAGAACCTATCTACCAGCTGTGGCAGCAAAGATTCACACCGGTTTAACTGCGGATTGCACAGGTTTGGATATTGACCCGGTCACTGGACTGCTTTTGCAAACTCGGCCTGCGATTGGAGGCAATATTATTGCCACCATCAAAACACCCAGCCACCTTCCACAGATGGCTACAGTCCGGCCGAAAACCTTCCCTGCTCTCAGTCATCCCGTTCAATCGTTCCAAGTGGAACCGCTTTCGTTCCCAGAATCTCTGTTCCGCTCCCGATTGGTAATGAAAGGAGTCCGGAAGTTGGCAGGCGAGCAGGCCAACATTCAAGATTCCGAACTCGTTGTAGCGGGAGGAAAAGGATTGAAGAGGCCTGACTCATTCGATATGCTCAATCGGCTTGCGGGTTTATTGGGTGGATCCGTTGGAGCCAGCCGACCTACCGTGGAGGCAAAATGGATCGCCTATCCGCACCAAGTTGGGCTCAGTGGTAAAGTTGTAGCGCCAAAGGCGTACTTTGCTATCGGGATTTCTGGGACTGTTCAACACCTTGCCGGGATGCAAACGTCCGAATTCATCATCGCCATCAACAAGGACCCGGAAGCGCCAATCTTTCGTGTCGCCGATATTGGTCTGTGCGGAGATCTATTTGATATCGTGCCGAAGCTGATCCAAGCTTTGGAGACAGAGAAGGAGGAACGCCTATGAATCCATACCAACAAGTGGACGAGCAAACGCTCAAACGACTCCAGGAAATTCTCGGTCCCCAAAATGTCTCTACAGACGAAGAAAAACGGCTTACCTACAGCAAAGATGAGGAAGGGGACCTAGAAATCGTTCACCTTCCTGATGTTGTCGTTTTTCCCGAACATACAGAGCACATTTCTCACATCTTGCGATTGGCCAATGCCCAAAGGATTCCCGTTACAGCTAGGGGCGCAGGTACGGGTCTTTCCGGAGGCGCAGTTCCTCTCTTTGGTGGAATCGTGATCGCGATGGAAAAAATGAACCAGATTCTGGAACTGGATTTGGAAAACCTTACGATTACGGTTGAACCGGGTGTAGTCACTGATGAGATTCAGAAGGCGGCTGCAGCCCACGGACTTTTGTATGGAGGGGATCCGTGTTCCAGCGACGCTTCATTCATCGGCGGGAATGTGGCTGAAAACGCGGGAGGCAACAAAGTAATCAAATATGGGCCCACAGGAACGCATGTTATGGGTTTGGAAGTGGTCCTGGCCGATGGATCGATCACTGTCTTCGGAGGAAAGCATGTCAAAGATGTAACCGGTTTTGATTTCGTGCATTTAATGGTGGGTTCTGAAGGGGTTTTGGGAATTATTACCAAGATCATCCTCCGTCTTTTGCCTCTTCCCAAACACATCGTCGATCTACTGGTACCATTTTCTACTGTGCGAGAGGCCATTGCCTTTGTTCCCAAGATGATTATGGAAGCAAAACTGATGCCTGTATCTATTGAATTTATGGATAACGCTTCCTTGCAGCTCACTCAGCGCTTTCTCAATACCAAACTCCCCTTTGATTCCGCTGGAGCTCATTTGATCATCGAGCTCGAGGGAAGCGATAAAGAGATCCTAGCCGATGATTATGAACGACTGGGCAAGCTGTGCATGGATCATGGGGCGTTGGAGGTTTTTATCGCGGATAACCGAAACACTCGATTGAAGATTTGGAAAGCCCGAAAAGCGATAGCCGAAGCGATTTCCGCATTTTATCCCCATTACTGCATGGAAGATGTGGTCGTTCCTACCAGCAAAATCCCGGCTCTTATGGATCGAGTCGATGCAATCTCGCGAAAATACAGCCTGGCAACCATCAACTTTGGACACGCGGGCGACGGGAACATGCACGTTACTTTTTTGAACTCCGAAACGGATTCGTATCACTGGGAAACACAGATCAAAGAAGCATTACACGAGCTGTACCAATGCACGATCGATCTGGGCGGAACCCTTTCTGGAGAACATGGAATTGGGATGAAACGGAAACCATACTTGTCCATGGCCTTGGATCCTGCGCAAATCCAATTAATCCGAAATGTGAAAAAAGCCTTTGATCCGAACTGGATTTTGAATCCCGGAAAGATTGTCGACAAAGAAGAGGAGGGATTGGCTTGACAGAACTGGCTCGCTTACGGACTCCTGTGTTCGCAGCGGAAGGGGTTCAGAAAATCCCTTTGGAGACTTTTCGCCTCGAAGTTCGAGGTTATGTCGATCGCCCTTTGGAATTTTCGCTTTCTCAACTAAAAAAGAGCTTTCGGCCATCAACAGTCAACTCAAGGTTGACCTCAGTTAGCGGATGGTCCGTTCGCGCAGATTGGGATGGGATTCTGTGGCGGGATTTTCTGGCAAAGATCAAGGTCACATCCCATGCAACCCATGCGCTATTCCACAGTGTGAAAATGTATACCACTTGCGTTTCTTTGGAGGACCTTGCTGGTTCGACTTCTATGTTGGTATGGGGCGCGGGCGGTGAACCCTTGGAAGAAGAGTATGGGGCGCCACTGCGGATGATTGTTCCCAATCTGTGGGGATACAAAAGCTGCAAATGGTTGAAAACAATCGAAATTCTGGATCATTATGTGCCGGGGTATTGGGAAACCAGAGGATATACCGACAGCGGGACCATCGAACCGGGAAAGACTGTCGATATCAATACCAAATCGACTCGTATGATTGCAGGCGGCGAAGTAACAGACTTTTAGTTCAAAAAAAACTATTACTTATACCCACACTCGACGATTATTTCAAATAGGATCCAATTCAATACCCTCTTGGGCCAATGGAATATCAAAAGGGAAAAACCCGCAAACAGAAGATCGGTTTGCGGGTTTTTTTTGTTCGAATGTTCCTTTTTCTTCTCCTTAGGTGAAAACCCCGCTCGGATCTTGGATATTTTTGAATAAACTCTTCTTTTCATCGAATAATCCGTAAATTTGCGCAATATCGCGCTATTTGGTACCCGATAGAATTACATAGTATTATGGAAATTAGTTACGATTGAATATATATACCTTTTTTGAAAAAACTATGCTATAATATAGTATGTACTATTCGGGGGTTTAATTTCGATCCACGTTTGGGGGGTGGCACATGCGAAAGTCATTGCTCGTGCTACTAATTATTATCATTGCCATCGCATCTGTATCCATTTCTTTCTTTGTCTTTTGGCAAAATACCCGCTCACATGAGTGGGTTTTTTCTGTAATGGATCGATACGGTCTTTCGGTCCCGTTCGCGTTGGGGACGATTAAAGACAGTTCTGGCAATCCTGTGGCTGAAATCTTCACTGATGAATCGGGCTATTGGAAAACAGAACTCCCTGCGGGAGAATACCATCTATATATCGAAGATGGTGTTCTGTATTCGCGAGCGGTTTTCCACGGACGGCCTGGCGATACGCCTATCCACGTTATTCTGGACACTTGGTTACAACCAGGGAGCATTTCGGTTGTCCAGCGCCTTGATCATGATGGGGATATTTCCTCCTTCCTCGATGCCGATGATTCAGTTTTCTACGCATATCTAGTCCTCAATGAGCCCATTCACTCGAATTCGGGACTCATGCTGCTCGATGTAACCCCTGACGAAACAAGTGCCCCTGTATATCTTTGGGTGGTGGGAGAAGATCCGTTGGTTGCCCCACCCCTCTTGGATGATCAGATCCGGATTCATTCTTTGGAGAGTTTTTCGTTTGATGGAACCCTTTTGAACAAACGAGGAGAGGTTCCCAAAACATTGACCATTCATCCGGTTAATGGACGAAAAGGAATATACAGCATTCTAACCCTGCAAAGCATAGGAGATTTGAGCACAACGGGCCGGATTAATGATGGTCCGGATGGAATCATCGATGAATGGGACCTGTTGTTTCTGCTTCAACGATTGGGAAACGCGGGGGATGATTGGCCCCTTGCCGATATCGGTCGAAAAGGATCTCACGTCATTCTTCCTCCAGAAGCTCCTTTTTCCACAAACGTCGATCATCCAGAATTTGGACCGGATGGCATCGTAGATCAGTGGGATGTACAATTGCTCCTTCAAGCGTATGGCGCAACTTTACCCCTCATCAATACCCCTTTTCCGCCCGAGTTCGATCGTTTTCTCCATTTTGACGGGACCTATCTGGTGGAATGGTCCGTTCCCTTCGATGAAGATATCTCCAACGAGTACCTGATCTATGCCGCGCCCCATGCAGAAGCCCGAATCCCGGAAGAGGGGATCCTTATTCACCATTTCGGTGCCGAACAAACCAATGCAGAACTAGAACCCCCACATCCATACCTTTTTTTGGTTGCAAAAGCGGGAGATTTTTTTAGCCCGCCGGTCCTTTTGGATCTACAGGAACGGATTCTGAAAACCGAATCTTTCGACTCCCACTCCTTTACCATAGAGAATGCAACAATAACTGGGACCCCCGTGCCTTATGTGCAAAAAAGCATAACGGATTTCGGAGCAAATGCTCTTGCCTTCCAGGGTGGAGTAGTTCCCGGGGAATTCTCGTTTGCCTTGGAAATCGAACCATCAACAGCCATCCGGTTCACCAAAAAAATCCAACCAAATACCGATCCGTTGAACCCGCCCCAACTTCGGTTCCTGGTGAATGATATCGAATATGGCCGTTGGTCCTCGGGCGATTGGCAGCAAGTAATCCGCGCGCTGCCTGAAGGTACCCATACCTTCACATGGACCTTTGATGGAGAAAGCGATGATCGCGCATGGATTACTGATGTTCAGATCGTTCAAGGTTTGAATTTGGGAAAACCTGTGATGATTCAAGATCTCCATTTGCGAGAAGTGATTGTCCAACACCTCGGGAATCGCGTTTTCTTACCCTATCTCTTTTCAAAAGAAGTCCAGGATTTGGAATACCTGATGGCTTCTGGAAGCAGCATTCGATCCCTCACTGGGTTGGATGCTTTGAAAAACCTTCGATGGGTCGAACTCCACGATAATAAGATTTCTAGCCTCGAAGCCCTTCAGAACCTGGATCAAATTCGATACTTGGACATCAGCGCAAATGCTGTTGTCAATCTGGAACCTATTGCCTCCTTACAGAATATGGAATCGTTATCGATTTGGGATAATCCGGTTTCAGACCTCACTCCCATCCAGGGCCTAAACCACCTGAAACGGCTCTATTTTTTTGAAACCGGAGTGAAAGATCTGACGCCTCTTATCGACTTACCCGAACTATCCCTCGTTTGGCTATGGAGAAATTCTCTGGATCTGTCCGAAACCAGCAAAAACCTGCATGTTCTTCAGCAGCTTCAAGAAAAAAAGGTGGATATTCAATATTTGCCCCAGTTGGTGCACTCTCCCACGCCATTGCACCAACAGGAATATGTTTCTCTTGCCCCAACCTTGCGCTGGAGTTGTTCAATCCTTTCTTCGAATGATACGCACTGGTATGAAGTGTATGTCGGTAGAACGCCCAATCATCTGAACCTCATGGTTCAATCCTCCGAAAATCAACTGATTTTGGAAGATCTGCTCCCTGGATCAGATTACTATTGGCAGATCCGCGTATTTGATCATACCGGAACCCTATTGGAAAAAAGTCCTTTATGGTCTTTTTCCACCAGACCTCGGGATATGACGATGTACTCCATCCACGCCCATTCTTCCAACTCAAAAGCGGGTATGATCCGGTGGGAGAAAGAAGCTTGGACGGATGATGTTCGATTGGTTAGGCCAGGAGATTCGAATTTGGCTTTGGAAGCTAACCCAGCACCGGGATTCGCATTTGACGGATGGTACGAACAGGGAGTTCGTATTAGTCAGGATCTTCTCTACTCAACACTGATCAACCGTTCTCTTTCCCTGGAAGCCCGTTTTGTGGATGCTTTTCACATTCAGTGGTCGAAAACGTACGGAGGATCCGGAGATGACAGCGCTTTTTCCGTACAGCAAACCGCCGATGGCGGGTATGTAGTCGTTGGTACAAGTGACTCCCGAGAGGGTATTTCTTCTACTAATCCGGGCGCATACAGTTATTGGGTGCTCAAATTGGATCCTGAAGGATTGGTGGAATGGCAAAAACCCTTCGGTGGCCAATTCTTCGATTTCGCATATTCTGTGACACAGACAGCAGATCATGGGTTCGCAATCGCTGGTTATACCAGCTCCAGTACGGGTCATATCACTGAAAGTTTGGGTTGGAACGACTTTTGGGTTGTGCGCGCCGATTCTTCTGGGCAATTGGTTTGGCAACGATCCTTTGGTGGAAGTCGAAATGACCATGCCCGTTCCATTCGTCAAACGAAGGATGGCGGGTTTATCGTAGCGGGAGATACGGAATCTCGCGATCATGATATCACCCAACCCCATGGGGGCGTTGATTTTTGGGTTATCAAACTGGATGATCTTGGCGCGCTCGAATGGCAAAGGACTTTTGGTGGAACCGGAGATGAAGTCGCATATTCCGTTCGTCCTACCAAAGACGGCGGGTACATTGTCGCCGGATACACCAATTCATCGGATGGTCATGTCTCAACCAATCGAGGAGATTCCGACTTTTGGATTATCAAATTGGACAAGCAAGGTGCGATCGAATGGGAGCGGGCTTTGGGTGGAAGCAGCGACGATCGGGCTTTTTCCGTCCAGCAAACCAATGACGGTGGATTCGTTGCAGCAGGATATAGCTATTCGGATGACTATGACGTATCGAAGAACCGTGGGAGCGCTGATTACTGGATCGTGAAGCTTGATCCTGATGGAAGATTGGAATGGGAGCGATCCTATGGCGGAAGCGGTCGAGATATTGCTCTGTCCATTCAGGAAACCCAAGATCTCGGGTTTATCGTCGCCGGGGTCTCCAATTCACATGATGGGGATGTATCGAACAATCCCGGTAAGCATAGCTACTGGATTGTGAAACTCGACTCTGAAGGGTTTTTGGAATGGGAACGGGCCCTTGGTGGAAGCGGATATGATTTTGCCTATTCGATTCAACAAACCGATGATCTTGGATTTATTGTCGGGGGGTACTCCTATTCTTCGGATGGAGATGTGCCTACCAACTTTGGAAGCGCAGACTACTGGTTGGTCAAGTTCAAGTTTCTCAATTAGGAACTGGTTACAAATTACCCATTCATACCCTGCTTATTCCTTCACTCATGATATAATCCCAGTACAATGGAATGCAATTCGCATCGAGCGAAGGGAGTAGGGTGGGTTTGTATCTGTTTGCACCTGCAATACCGCTGTTTTTTGTTGGATCAATCTGTTTCATCCTCTTTCTATGGGCTTGGAACCGGTTAATTGTTCCCGGATCCAAGTATTTCTTAGCAGTTTTGGTATTCTTGTCTCTCTACCTCATCGGAAACGCAGGGCTTCTTTCCTCCACACAGCTTTCGTTCGGTATGTTCTGGTTTGTTTTTGAGTCCCTTGGATTTCCTTTTATCCCGGGGTTTTTTCTTCTGTTTGCTTTGGCATACACCCACAACGACCATTGGATTCATCTCAAAACCAACCTTCTCATCTTCGCCATACCTTTCGCGTTGCTGATCATTCAACTGCCCAATCCATTCAATCATTTTTGGTTTCGGATGCAAGAAATCGCTGCTTACGGGATCATTTCTTCCGATGCGGTTCAGATTGGTTGGCCTCGATATCTTTGGTACTGGTCATACAATGCCTACGCGCTTCTAATGGGCTTTTTGATTATCTGGGTTTCCTTCATCCGGTGGAAACAGATCTCTGGGATGATCAAAAAAGGAATGGCCGTTCTCATGATTTGTCCTCTCTTTCCCATGGTTTCAGTGATCATGGACAATCTTTTTGTTCGTAGATTGTGGCAGATCTCGTTGACTCCCTACGCATTTGCTGCTTCAGCCCTTCTTTTGTATTGGGCGATTATCCGATACAAACTGCTCAATCTCCGGCCGATCGCTCATGATACCTTATTCAAGCAATTCCCTGAAGGGTTTTTGCTGCTAGATCAATCCCGTGCGATTATTGATTTGAATGACCTTATGAATGATTATTTCGGAATTGATCGATCTGCTTTGGGAAGAAGCTTGGAAGAAGCCTTACGCCATCTGAACATAACCTTGCTTTTGGAACCTGACCTTTCTTCCCCGAAAAACCAATTCTATTTTCGAAAGAGGTCAGCAACAAAGGACGACTGGTTCGAGTACCATTACCTTCCGTTGAAGAATCATCAGTCCCGGATTGTGGGATCAATGCTGGTATTCCAGAAAATCACACAGATTAAAGAAGCCGAACAAGCGCAGAATCAAGCAAGAGAAGAAGCGGAAAAAGCCAATCAAATCAAAAGCCAGTTTTTGGCCAATATGAGCCACGAATTCCGGACGCCCATGAATGGAATTATCGGTATGACTGGCCTGCTCTTGGACACCTCCCTAAATGCCCAACAACTGCAGTATACCGAAATTGTCCGTTCGAGCGCTGAATCGCTTCTGCGGTTGGTCAACGACATTTTGGATTTCTCCAAATTCGAAGCCAAAAAGATGGAAATCGAAATTCTCGACTTCGACCTTCTAACTACCCTAGAAGACATCATTGACTTATTGGCGATCAAGGCGCAGGAAAAAGAGCTTGAGCTCGTATGCATTGTCGATCCTGAAATCCCGTTGTTGGTTCGCGGAGATCCGGGCCGACTCCGGCAAATCCTGATCAATCTATGCGGAAATGCCGTTAAATTTACATTGCAAGGCAGTGTTACCCTTCGTGTCGGATTAGAAAAAGAGGATTCGGATCATGTGGATGTTCGATTTGAGGTTATCGATACAGGGATTGGGATTCCACCCAATCAAATCGATTCGCTTTTTCTCCCTTTTACGCAGTTGGATCCATCAGCCTCTCGTAAGTTTGGGGGAACCGGATTGGGATTGGCCATTTCTCACGAACTGGTTAAACTTTTGGGGGGAGAGATCGGTGTTCATAGTCAAGAGGGATCCGGATCGACCTTCTGGTTCACAGCCCGTTTTGAAAAGCAAGCTGTAAAAGAGCAGCCCGAACCGTTCCCCATGGGAGAACTGAAGAATGCTCGGATCTTGGTAATTGATGATCATCCCATCAACCGACTTTTGGTGAAGACCTTATTGGAGAAGTGGGGATGTCGTTGGGGGGAAGCGGGTCACCCAATTGAGGCGATTCGGATGCTGAAAGAGGCAAAAGAAGCGTTCGATCCATTTCAAATCGCAATCGTGGATATGAATTTGCCAGATATGGATGGATTGGAACTGGGAAAACAACTTCTGGTTGAATCGAAAGAGCTTTCGCTCATCATGATGACTTCCTGGACTCAACGAGGGGATGCAGCTCGGCTGTCTGAGGCTGGTTTCAGTGCTTATCTTCCCAAACCATTGCGGCAAAACCAACTCCGGGAGTGCATTGCTGCTGTCCTTGGCCGAGGATCCGATTCCTCGGTAGAGGAAAAAGAGTTTTCCTTAATTACCCGGCATTCGTTAACAGAAGCCCAAAAAACTCGGATTCGCATCCTGATTGTCGAAGACAATCCCACCAATCAACTGATTAGCACAAAGATGATTCAAAAAATGGGATATCGATCAGAAGCTGTCGCAAATGGACTGGAGGCTGTTTCTGCCTTGCAGCGGATTCCCTATGATCTTGTATTGATGGACGGGAGTATGCCTCAGATGGATGGATTCGAAGCAACACAGATCATCAGAGATTCGCATTCTGGGGTCTTGAATCCAGAAGTCCCAATTATCGCAATGACAGGCAAAGCTTCAGAAACGGATCGAATCGACTTCTTGAAAGCAGGAATGAATGATGTTCTTGTCAAACCAGTCCGGTCAAACGAATTGGCCAATACGATCGAACATTGGCTGGGACGAGCAAGCGGTTCTCAATCCATATCAAAACCTTTTGATCAGAGCCATCCACAGAAACCTCCAGTGGTTTTTGATCGTGAAAGCTTGATGGATCAGGTGTTACAGGACACACAAACTGCCAAATACGTTGCGGAAGTCTTTTTTTCCAGTATTCCTGTTCTTCTTCAAAAGCTAACGAAAGCCATTCAAGAGCATGATTATTATTCCGTGGAAGAGCATGCACACGCCATCAAAGGGGAATCGAGCAGTGTGGGCGGGTTCGCTTTGATGGATGTGGCGAAACGGATTGAGAAGGCAGCAAGAGAAGGGATGCAAAACGAACTAGAGGGTTTTGCGCACCAAGCCAGGCAACAGTATGCTCAATTGCGCGAAATCATGATTCAAAATTTATAAATCCGACTGGAGGGATTAGATGGCATTGCTCAACGCGATCCTCATAGGCGCTGGCAACCGGGGAACGGAAGCGTATGGGTACTATGCGCAACAGAACCCGGACCGACTTTCCATTACTGCAATCGCTGAACCCAATCCACAAAGAAGGAATTCATTGGGAGACAAGTTGGGAATCTCTCCAATGATGCGGTTTTCTTCCTGGGAAGACATGCCGTCCGAACAAGTGGCTGATTGCGCCATCATTGCTACAATGGATACCCAGCACACGAAACCCGCAATTCGCTTTATGGAGATGGGATATCACCTCCTATTGGAAAAACCGATGGCTCCAACCCAATCCGAATCAATCCAGATTGTGGAAACAGCAGAGCGTTTGAAGAGAAAAGTCATGCTGGCACACGTCCTCCGATACTCTTCTTTTTTTTCCCGCTTGCATTCAGAGATGAACCGAGGAACGATCGGAAAGATCATGGCTGTGGAGCACAAAGAAAATATCGGGTATTATCACATAGCGCATAGTTATGTTCGGGGGAACTGGCGGCGAGCCGAGGAAAGCGCACCCATCCTCCTGGCGAAAAGCTGTCACGACCTGGATCTTCTGTACTGGCTTCTTGGGGAGAAATGCGTCTCGATTGCGTCTTTTGGGATGCTATCCCACTTCCACAGGAGCAATCACCCCAAAGGGGCAGCCGATAGATGCCTGGATTGCGCGATTGAACCTACCTGCCCATATTCAGCAAAAAAGATCTATCTAGGAACCCCAGCAGGATGGCCTGTTTCGGTGATTACTGATGACCTTTCGGAGAAAGGAAGAATCCACGCCCTCCGAGAAGGCCCGTATGGAAGGTGTGTGTATATGTGTGACAACAATGTCCCCGATCATCAGATCGTTTCTATGGTTTTTGGGGCGGATATTCTGGTCAATATGATGATGATTGGGTTTACAGCCTCCAATACGCGGACGATCCGCGTCTTTGGAACCCACGGCGAGATCCGGGGCCATTTTGAAAAGAATCAGATGGAAGTCCATCAGTTTGGGACATCTGAACCAGAGATGATATCGGTATCACCATATCAGATTGGTGGACATAATGGAAGCGACTTTCAGATGATGGACAGTTTTGTGCGTTATATGACGCAAGAAGACTATCAAGGAATCCTAACCACACCTCGCGATTCGCTGGAAAGTCATTTAATGGCCTTCGCGGCCGAGGAGTCTCGAAAAATCGGGCAGGTTATTCATCTGCCCACTTTCCGGAACCAGCAAGGCATGTCGCATGATCACCCTCTACTCTGAAACTCATCAAAAACACAACCCCCCGATGGAGTTTCTGAATGGGACTTTGATTCCTTATTATGAAACTCCTGAACGGATCCGCATTATTCTCGAATCCATTTCTGATCATGGGTTGGGTCCGATCCAATCCCCCGAACCCTTTGATCTGAAGTGGATCGAAGCGATCCATACAAACGAATACATGAGTTTTTTGAATCAAGGATACCGGAAATGGGTAGAAGCGGGTGGAGACCCGAACGGTATTTTCCCGAGCGCCTTGGCAGTAAGGCATATGAATCGAAAGACCGATAACCCACTCGCGTCTCCTGGTTATTACTTTTTCGACTTGAGCGCCCCGATCGTGGAGGGAACCTATGAAGCGGCGCTGTCCGCCGTTCATGTTGCCCTTACCGGTGCCCAAATGCTGGAAGAGGGCGTACAATCGGTCTATGCCTTGTGTAGACCGCCCGGCCATCACGCTGGGATCGATTTGGCGGGCGGGTATTGCTTCATGAACAATGCCGCTGTTGCAGCACAATACCTGTGCGACCAATCCGATATCCATAGAGTGGCTATTCTGGATATCGATATCCATCATGGGAACGGGACCCAGCAAATCTTTTACGCTCGAAGTGATGTCGTCTATACCTCTTTGCATATCGATCCTCAGGTTGAATATCCGTATTTTTCGGGGTACTCGGACGAGATGGGTTCGGGCGGCGGAATCGGATGTAATCGGAATCTGCCCCTTGCTCCACATACCGAGAATGAAGCATATCTGATGGCTTTGGATGAAGCATTGGCCTATACCTTCTCATGCAAACCGGACGCGTTGATCGTATCTGCGGGGTTTGACACCTATATTCATGATCCACTCGGGGGATTTGATTTGACTTCGGACATCTATCCCATCATTGGACAACGAATCGCCCAGATGGCTTTGCCAACCCTTTTTATCCAAGAAGGCGGGTACGCGATCGAAGCGCTGGGGATCAATGTATATGGATTGTTATCTGGGTATGAAGCAACAATCTCAAAGTCGGCGTAAAATCCGATTTTATGGAGCGATTTGTTGTTGATTCGATAAGACCTGGAGGTGGGTAGGGGTGAAGGCATTCTTCACAGTTCTTCTCCTTGGATTCTCTGCTCTGGTTTTTCCATCAGCCTTTCAGGGATTTCTCTTTCCTATGGGAGACCAGTTCTATCTTTTGAATGACAAGGAACGAACCATCTACTTGATCTCCGAACCGGCGATCCAGCAAGCAGGACGATTGATCGATCTGTATGAGCGATATGCCTACTTTCCGGGATTCCCGCTCTTGGTTGCCTTCCGGGGCTCAAGCGAAACCTGTCCGACTAAAGGGGATTTGATCTCGGCAATCGTTTCATCAACCATCTCCGTGGAAGAAACCCGGCCTGACCAGGGGATTTTGGGGCTTGACCTGGTGGCCTATTCTCAGGAGGAGGGATGGTGGTTGATCGGTTCCAACGGGCACAGCCTTCTGTTCTGCGATTACGAACGCCAATTGACGTGTCTTTCCTGGTACACTTATCCGACTCTCACTTCTCGTGGAGAGGGATTGGTATGCGACATTTACCATAAACCCATCGTGGGCCAACCCCATTTCGTTGAAGCCCATTTCTCAGAAGAAGAACTGGGGGTCTTCGTTGCCCGAGTCGAGATATACGACCAAGTATACCAGGGTACAGCCCACATTATGGAGAACCGCGCCGAGACGCTTGTCTCAAAGCTCGTCCAAGAGAATTCGTCGCTTGTCCGGATCGATGTCTTCGATTCTCCAACCTTTCGGGGAGAAGGATACTTGCGGATCCAAACGGACAAAACTTTCCTCCTTCCCTTTGAACACACCTTCGAAAATGTATGGGTCGAAGACTTCACGGGAGATGGCCATATGGAAATCCTCTTTGCCTTTCAATCGGGGATGTCCAGCGCTTCGAACATGGAGATCTTTGAAAAGAAGGAACAGGGATATGTCTCCTATCCAGTTCCTTTGCTCAGCACCTATAGCCGGGGCGAGTCCGTTTCAGTCCGAAATGGCCAGATCGTTCACATTATGCCTCAGTACCGCTTGAGCAACTTTGCGTTGATTTATGACATCACCGCAACCTATCGGTATCTGGGAGCGGGAGAGTGGGATATATCAAAGCCCGAAGAGGTGCCCAAAGACCTGTTGCTCCAAGTGGCCCATAAGACTTTTCTCGAACAAGCGGTGGCAATCCTTGCGATTCTTCCCGACCTCGAGGCCCGAGATGCCATGGGAAGAACGGCGCTAATGATTGCATCCGAACGCAATTCAAGCGCAGAGGTCATTCAGGCCCTCATCGCTGCTGGAGCTGACATCCATGCCACTACCCCTTCAGGAGGCACTGCATTGATGCATGCGGCCGCTTCAAACCCAAACCCCCAAATCGTGCGGGCGCTGATCAATGCCGGAGCGTGTTTGGAAGCTCGGTATGAAACCGGGATGACTGCGTTGATGTTTGCCGCCAGCAACAATCCAAACCTTCAAACGCTCACAACCCTGATCCAACATGGCGCTAGCCTTCATGCCATGGGGGCAAACGGAGAAACGGCCTTGCACCATGCCGCGCGCTCCAGCGTCAATCCCAGGATCATCCATGCCCTTGTCGAAGCCGGAGCCAACATCCATGCGTTGGATCATCTTGGATACGCCCCCGCAATCTATGCGGCCGGGTTCAACAACAACCCAGACATCTTGGCCGCCTTGATCGCATGCGATGTCGATCTTCAACAAGGATACGCAGATGGATGGACCCTAATGGATATTGCCATCCATTTCAAAAACGAGTCCGTTATTTCGCTTTTGCGCTCCCTCGGCGCGCAATGACAAACGATTGCTTTGTCAATCTCCGGTCTTTGTGGGATCAGAAACCCTTCCCATGAATAGGATGCTCCGGGTCTGATTGTCTTGGATGATAAACAAGAAGGGCCGGTCTGCCCGAAACAACGGGGGCGGGGATTCATGGGAGGGCGCGCTTCTTTCCTTGATCACGACGGCTGTAGCGGCCGCAGCTTCCGTTCCCTCCTCGCCTACCGATACAAAGGCTTTATGGAGTACTTCTCCAATGTACAACCAGTCCGTTTGACCGTCCATCCCCGAAAAATCCGCCCGGTGATCGCTGAAGGCGTCGATGATCCCCATAGGAATCAAAATGTCTTTCAGTCGGAAGGTGGATGTCATTGCAAATTTCGGTAGGAATACCCGCACTGGTTGGACTCGCATGAGATCCAACCATCCAGAAATCTGTTCCGCGCTGATTAAGCTTTCCCAATTCGCAAGATCCGCGGTGCTCTCAGGCAGCAACACAATCATGGACAGCTCTTCTCCTGCGTAGGGGAGTTCCAAAAGCTTGACCCCATCAGTATGGGCATAGCGAAACCGCTGTTGCTGGGCCATCATAGGCACTCGAACCGACTGTCCCGGAGCGATGAAGAAATCGCTATCCTCTGTGGAATCGGGATCAAAGGGCAGATTCCAATCTCCTTTGAAATAGATGGCGTTCACCAGAACCAGCCGCGTCAAGGGAGTCAGAACCCCATGAGGAATCAGGTTCCGAATTCGATCCTTGGTTTTTCGCTCCACCCATTTGTTGATGATATCCCTGGCTGAATCCGGGGCGAACCGATAATCCACCGGTGTGACCGAAGGATAATAGTACTCCGAAAGAAGGGCAAGGTATTCGGGAAGAAAGGGATACCCGACCTGAGGCCAGAGCGAATTTGCGATGCTCATTTCCCCATACCCCTGCAACTCGAATCGGTTCAACTGTTGTTCCAATTCAGCAAACGCGGCATGCGTCCTTATTTGACCCATCGAAAATCCAAGCGTTTCCGCCATCTCTTGTTCCGTGTTTCCCCGCGCCCCGGCATAGGTCATCGCAAGGGCGGTCGAAATGCTGTGCGGGGAGAAGAACAGATTGCCTGTCTCTTGCTCGGATAAAGCCTGATACAAGGCAATGGCAAAGTCCGCATTCCCCCTTGCGAGCTGATCAAGGTCTGATCCTTCTGTTGAAAATCCAGCAATGCCCACCATGCTCAACAACACGAGGCTCATCACTAAGGTCCTAATAATCTGCATGAAATGTCTCCTTTCTTTGAGAAACCCTGAAAGGGGTATCCCTGCACTCCTACTAAAAAACCGGAACATAAGAAAGACGAAATCCCGCCCGGTAGAAAGTCTTTTGAAGTTTGATATCGATGATATATACAGAAGGTTGCTTCACTTGAGCAATGTCAGAGTTTGCCCATCATCTCCTGGAGTTCTTGATCTCGGGATTTTCCTTCGACCGGGGCAATGGTCGATTCCGTTCGATCGGACGATTGAACCTTATCCACTTTCAGGTGGTGGTCTGCGCGAGAAGCCACTTGGGGCAAGTGGGTCACGACAAAGACTTGTCGATCTTGACTAAAGGCCCGCAGCTTGTCTCCGATCACATCGCCCAACCGCCCGCCAATACCGGAATCGACTTCATCGAAGACGATGGTCTTGAGGGGCAGGATTTGGCGCGTGCTCATTTCGATGGCCAAAAAGATTCGCGAAAGTTCTCCTCCTGAAGCGCTTTTCACGATGGGTTGCAAGGGCATACCCGGATTGGGCGCGGCGATGAATTCTACCCAATGCTTCCCATGGGATTGGAAATCCGGGTGTTCTCCGATCCGGTGACCAAATCGCACTCGGTCCATTTTCATCTCAGTCAGTTCATGCGCGATCAAGGCTTCAATAGACTGGCTCGTTTTCTTTCGGGCTTCGCGCACAGCCTGATCGATCTTTACCAGTTCCGCTCGATGCGTTTGGATGTTTTGATCCAGGTCCTGGGCTTGCTGAGTTATCTCGTTGAGGCGGTCCAGTTCCTTCTGAGATCGCTCTTGAAAGGCCAGGACATCGTCCAATCGGGGCCCATATTTCTTTTTCATCCGCTGGAGCAAGCCAAATCGTTCTTCCAACGCGTTCATCCGTATTTCGTCGAAATCCATCGTGTCCAAAAACCGTTTGATGGACCGTCCCGCTTCCTGGATCATCTCTTGCCCTAATGACAGGTCTTTGGACCAGATTTCCGCTTCCGTCTCCCAGCGCATGACATCTCCCAACGAATCCAGAACTGTCCCAAGCGCCTCTTGAACCGATGCGCCTTCATGACCTTCCAGAAGCAGCTCATGACATTGGATCAAGCGGGTTTTCATTGTTTCGTAGTTTTGAAGGGCTTGCAGCTCCTTTTCAACCGTCTCGTCTTCGTTCTTTTGAATGCGCACCGACTCAATCTCTTGAATCTGGAATTGGAGAAAATCCTTTTTTCGCGCGATTTCGGACGCGTCTCCGGGCAGACGGTTCTGTATGCGCAATGCCTCTTGCAATCGCTCATAAACCGTCTGATACTCAGACAAAATCCCCGGAAGATCGGATCCGAACTGATCGATGAGATGGGTGTGGAAAATGGGATCCATAAGGTTTTGCTGGGCTTGTTGAGAATGGATCTCCATCAGGATGGCATGGATCTGGGCTAAGGTTTGGGCGGGCACTAAAACTCCATTGATTCGAGCCGAGAACCGTTCCGCGGTTCCGGTAATTCCCAGTACAAGCTGCTCGTCAGTGGGTATTTCCTGCTGGTCCAGTATTTTGTTTGTGTCGGAGTCTGAGTCAAAGACCCCTTCCACCGAAAACCGATCCTCAAAGGGACCCATCATTTCTTTGGCTCGATAACAGCCAGATAGGGATCGAAGCAATCGGATGAAAAGTGATTTGCCCGCGCCCGTTTCTCCGGTAATGGTGTACATTCCCGATCGGAAAGAAAGTTCGACGGTTCGAAACAACAGAAAGTTGCGCGCTCGGATTTCCCGAAGCATACTACCCCCTCTTCCCCCAGAGGACTTTTTTCGTGAGGGTTTGCCAGTAGGAGTCAGAGGCGGGATGCGCCAAAAGAAAGCGGTCCGCCGCAACGCAGAAACGCGCATACGATACTTGAATGGGCGGGGCTCCATCGATTGTGAGATTGAGGGGTGTGTTGGTTGCGGAGCGAACCTGGAGAACTGATTCTGCTCCAAGGATCAAAGGGCGACTGCATAGGGTGTGGGGGGCAATGGGGACCATTTGAATGCTTTCGCAGCTGGGACACAGAATCGAACCGCCCGCTGAGAGCGCATATGCGGTCGATCCGGTGGGCGTGGATATGATCAGGCCATCGGACACGATTTCGCCCAGCTCTGTCCCGTTGATTTCCAGGCGGTAGTGTTCTACCCCTTGGAACAATCGACGGTGAATGACTCCATCATTCAAAGCCAAGCGAACAGGAGTCAGATCAGCATCTGTCTGGATTTCAAGGAGGGTTCTCGGTGAACAGAGATGCTGGGTGAATACTCCCGTGGGATCCGAAAGGACTTGTTGATAATCGTATCGGGTCAAGAACCCGAAGGTTCCGAAGTGGATGCCCAAAACAGGGATTTTCCATTCCAACGCGTATTGCAGCGTTCTGAGCACGCTCCCGTCCCCGCCCAAAACAAGAAGATGCGTTGGGGGTTGATCTCTGGGAACATCCTGGGGGTCGGTCGTTACACAAAAAACCAAACGAATGCCATGATCCGAGAGGGCTTTGCGCAGTTGATCCACCTTTTCTTTGATGCCCTGTTTTAGGGGATTATAAAAAACACCGCATCGAATCATGGGTTACCGCAAGCGCATCCCCAAATGCGCCAAAGACTGCACTAGGAAGGAATCGATGAAGATCAGGATCAAAACGGCAACAAAAGGAGCAAGATCAATGCCTCCGATCGGCCGAATCAGCCGACGCAATGGGTTGAGGGTTAGATTGGCCAAGGTGGCAAAAAATTGGCGGATGGGGGAATAATAGGAGGGAGAAACAAAGCTGAGGATCGAGTTGATGATCAGAACAAAGATGTAGGCGTAGATCACCATTTGCAGAACGCGAGAAAGCGCGATCAGGAAATTTCCCAGTACAAACATTTGGATGCCTCCGTTTCATTCATCAAAAGAAACACACCATGCATCTCCCTTCGACCCTAATCCGAAAGACATTGCCGGATTCCAGACTCAAGCCGGGCGACCCGGTGGCACCCGAAAGAGATCGCTTATGGCTGCTTCCTTCCGGACCTGACCCGGTTCACGAGCTTTCGTCGCACCGGACCCGACCATCAACATCCAAATCCGCCAAGAGGTCATGCGAATCGCAGGCCTCAGGGAGCCTTCCGTCTCGCTAAGGCGGGTGTCGAGTACAGGGGACCGCCAGCCCCCCACGTAGCATGGTGTGCACGTTATTGTATCATACTTTGTTCTTTTTCGCAAGCACGCGGATTGCCTCATCATTGTTCTGATCTCTTCCATGAATAGAAGATTGATTTATCGATTCAGGCGATTTTTTTTCCTTTTCATTATCTTGACTCCTCTTGACTCTACCACAATGGTATGGTATATGATAGAATGCAGGATCATTTCGAAGAGAAAAGGCAGGAATCATATGCTCAAAATTGGAGACTTTTCACGGTTAACAAGAATCAGTGTGAGAATGCTACGCCATTATAGCAAAATGGGGCTGTTGCAACCTGCTTGGGTAGATTCGGAGACTGGTTATCGGTACTACATCGAAGAGCAACTGCCATTGGCAAACCAAATCCAGGCGCTAAAGGATATGGGGTTTTCTCTTGCTTGTGTATGTGAAATTCTAAAGGAATATAAAGATAAACAAAGCTTGGAACAGTTTTTATCGATTCAGATCCTCCTAAAGAAAGAAGAGATGAAGAAGATCCAACAACAGCTGTTGAAGCTAGAATCATCTCTCGAACAACTTCATAGGGCGTCAATCTTTTCTCCGTGTCAGATCGCCATCCAGAAAATCCCTGAGCGTACAGTAGTGTATGTGCGAGCTGTTATTCCATCGTACGATCAAGAATCCGTTCTGTGGGAAGAGCTTGCTCGAACAACGAAAAACACGCTACTCCGGTGGGTCAGTCCTTCTTACTCAGTTGCTGTCTATCATTTTGATCACGATGAGCTTGGGATCGATGTAGAAGTCCAGAAACCAGTGCAGGAAGAGCTCCCCACTTCTCCCCACCTAAATTTTTCCTTCATCGAGCAAACGTTTGTCGCCTCTTTGACTTTTCAAGGAGGGTACCGACTGCTGGCCGAAGCAAATCAGGTCATTTCTGATTGGATCTGCAAAAATGGGTACTTCCTATCGGATTCTTTTTTCAATATTTACCATGTTTCTCCAGAAACTGAACCACGGTCAGAGAACTGGATTACTCAGGTGTGTTTCCCGATTCATTTTTCCAGCCCTTACGCTTGATCATTGGATCCGCACATCGAGTTCCCGCGTTTTTTCCAACTCCCTCAGGTTCATCTCTCCATTCGCCCGTTTGGAATTTGCATTCTTATTCTTATTCGCGTATGTTCTTTCCTTCTTGACTCTTCCACAATGTCATAGTGTATTCTCCCCAAAAAAGAATAGGAGGGTATGCAATGCACGCAATCGAAGTACATGGACTGACAAAGACATTCCGTAACGGAACAAAAGCGCTTTCGGGGTTGGACCTCAATATCCGAAGGGGTGAAATTTTCTCTCTCTTAGGAGAAAATGGCGCGGGAAAATCAACTTTGATTCAGATCCTAACTACGTATCGGAAACCTACATCCGGAAGAGTAACTGTCCTTGGGATGGATCTTTTCAGCCATGGAAAAGGAATTCGATCCTCAATCGCATGCGTTTCACAGCAAACAACTGTTGATGAGTTTTTAACTGTTCAGGAAAACATGGCGTTTCAGGGAAGGCTCCATCGCTGTGCTCCGCGAAGTTGGCGAAAACGAATCGACTTTTTGCTTGATACTTTCGAGCTTTCTGATTACAAACGGGAAAAGACAGAAATTCTTTCGGGTGGCATGAAAAGACGCTTGGACATTGCGATGAGGTTGGTCTCGTGTCCGGAAATCCTCTTTTTAGATGAACCAACCCTCGGGTTGGATATCGCTTCGCGAAAGACTCTATGGGATACGATTCATGAACTACAAAACGAAGAGAAGGTAACCGTCCTGCTCACTACTCATTATTTGGAAGAAGCAGAGAACCTCAGCAATACTGTGGGAATCCTTAGGAAAGGAAGATGCCTTGTTCAAGATTCTCTCACGAACCTTTTGAGTCTATTAAGAAATCCTGTGGTGAAATTGGTATTACCAGAAACAGGAATGTTAATTCCTTGGAAGGAAGAACTGCTCCAACTTCCCTTTATCCTTTCCTTCCGCCATGTGGACTCCGTTCTCTGGATCGGAGTCGAAGACGCAGATAGGGATTTCCCCGCTCTAAATCAGTTCCTGCTTGATCAAAGAATCCCTTTTTTTCAGATTGGAATGGAACAACCTACCCTTGAAGATGTGTACCTTTTATACCAACAAAAGGAGGCCTGAACACCTATGGAAGTATTGAGTCTTTTCTGGAGGAGCCTTAAATGGAGGTTTACTAATCCTGAGACCATCATAATGACTTTAGTCCAACCTTTGATTTGGCTATTCTTCTTTTCTACGCTGTTTGGATCCAGCACAGTCTTTTCTGATCTACCTGGGGGGTATACAACATTTTTGCTCCCAGGAATCTTAGTGATGGTGGTCATAACCACAGGAGGGTTTAGTGGCATCGCCAATTATGCTTCGAAGAGTTCCGGTAGTTTCTTCCGAATCTGCATTTCTCCCGTTCGAAAACGTTCGATCGTTTTTGGTCATCTCCTCGATGCGCAAGTGGTGGCCTTCATTGAATCCTTCGTTGTATTGGCTGCTTCCTATGGTTTATCGGTTCGGATTCAGTCCGGTCCTGTCGGTATCATTGTTCTGTTCGGGATTTTATTTTCCAGTGTTTGCTTCGTAGCAGGGTTTTCCTTCTTTTTAAGCCTCTTAATCAGAAACGAGAATGGCTTTATCGCTGTTGTAAACACCTGCGTTCTTCCCTTTTTCTTTGTCAGTACGGCTTTGATGCCATTGGATCAGATGCCTCCAGGATTCAGAATCCCAGTTCAACTGAATCCATTCACATATATAATTAACTCCTTGCGAATGCTTATCACAGAGAAGACGATCCATTGGATTTCTATTGCTGGGACGGTTACAATGCTAATGATTCTTTCTTTGTTGAGTATTGCCCTAGCAGTATTCGCAATCCATCGGGAGACTTCTCGCTAAGCTGAAATTGACAACTCTCCGTATAAAATGGCTTCGTACTCATGCTTGCTCACTTTCTTAGCGAATATGATACAATTCTCTCAGAAATAGGAGAAAAGGAGGCAGACCCATGAGCCATTCAGAATCCAGTGAAAATCCCATCCGGTATGTAGCATACGATCATCGATACGCGGTTGCATTGGCAGAACTTTGGAATGAAAGCCGAGACAATTTTGGCGGTTTCTCCGAAATCGTTACCTCGGAAGCCGTGATCCGAGAAGAGTCCAGCAGCGATCACAGAAAGCTGTGGCTGGCAATGGACGGGGAAAAAGCCGTAGGATACTGCAAACTCTCGGATTTTTCTGAAGAAAAAGATACCTTATACATTCATCTGGTCAATGTCCATCCCGATTATCAGGGAAAAGGGATCGGCAAAACCTTTGTCCTGATGTGTGTCGAAGAGACAATGAAACTTGGGTTCCCCCGCTTAGACCTGTATACATGGCCGGGAAATGTCAAAGCGGTCCCTTTATACAAGAAATGCGGGTTCTTCTGGGTGTACAACCCGCTACGCACGCATTTTTGCAATTTCATCCCTGAGATCGCGAATCATGGGCTTACAAAGGATTGGTTTCAGCAATTGGATTGGGTTCGCGACAATCAACGGGAGATCGGCACAACTCCCGATGGGCAGAAAACGGGAGAATTCGAGTATTTCTCCTATGTTTGGCAAAACCAAGACACGCGATTGGAAGTCGAATACGAACGCATGGGCCGAGCATTGCGGAAGATCGTATGCCCTGATTTTTCAATCGAGGTCATTCTAGACAATCCCAAAAAGGTGTGGGGCCAATCGCATCCCATTCGATATCGGATCCAAAACCATACCGACCATCCGTTGGCTGTTTCCATTCGAGGTCAGGACCGCGAATGCGTTCGCAACGAAACCAATCTGGTCGCAAAGGTCGATACAGAGGTCGAGCTGGAAGGTCAGTTTTTTTTGGAAGAACCGAGGAAAGAATACAAAGACGATGAGCAGGGAGGCTTTCCCACCATAGCGGCCGTTGTGGAAATCCAAGGAAAAAAAGGGGTTTTGTCCATCGGAGTTCATCCCGTGTACCCGCTCCAATGGACGGTCAAAGAGCAAGACGGTCTATTTTTCGAGCAAACGGAAGGGTTTATTTCCCTTGATTTGGAGAACAGTTATGATTCCGACCGTGTATTTCGGTTCTCTCTACCCTCTTCGGAATGCGTGACCTTCCATCAACCGGATCTTTCGATTCCCATCCCGTCAAAAGCAAAAAAAAGCCGATCCATCCCGGTTCAGGTTCGCAAGGGAAGCTATTACATCCAAACCATTGATGTCTCCGTAGATGGAGATCCTCCCGTGCAATTTCAAAAAGAGATGGCGATCGATCTATGCACACAGTTTGGAATGTATGGCGGAGTGACCAAGGAGGGCGCGCTGATCTCTGTGAACGGGGTTCAGGTTGTATACAACAAAAAGCTGAGTTGGGTTTCGGGGGAAATCCGAATCCTCAAAGACCGCGTCCGGATGCGCTTTCCAAGCTGCAACATCTCCTACAATGGCCAAATCTCGGAAGAATTCTTCCGCGGAGAGGCAAAAACCTTCGCTATTACTGAGCATAAAGACGCTATGGAGCTAACCTGCTTTCTAGAAGGGGAAAAAGGTGTCGAGGTGGAACACCATTTTTTGGTTCATATGGATGGTCGGATCCGGACCTGGTTCGAGATTGTCGCCCTTCATTGCACGGATGAGCTGGTTTTGCGGGCGAATCAAATCCCGCATATCCATGATGGATTCCTACCCTATAAAGGAAGGATCATCCAAACCAATCGTTCCTTTGCGGATGAAAGCTCCGACTGGGATTTTGAGGCGATTGACGAAAATTGGTTGTATGCCCGAGTATGGGGAGGAAAGGATTTTCCCTTGTCCATGTGGTGGGATAAGGATCTCAGCGTGACGAAAACAGACTGGCTGTTCAGTTTTGAAGAGAAAATTGGGCGGATGCCCGAAGGAAGCCGTTTCGTCTCAAAGCCAGTTTGGCTGGGGTTTTCGATTTTCCGGGATTGGGAGGCTTTGCGGTCTCATGCGCTGGGAGGAAAAGGCCCCGAGAAACCAGTGATCGAACCTTTTGAAATCTTGATCAACAAAAAGAACCCTATTATTACGGAAACCCCTGTGCAATTGGAGTGTTCCGAGATTCGTAATATTGAAACCAAAGGGGAAATCCGTTTGAATGGCGCGATCCTTGGTTCGATCGATGAGAAGCATGATCTGACAAGTCAGATTCGCCCTGGATTGAATCGAATGACCATGCAAGCCGATACGCATCAACCATCCCTCCTGCGGGAGCGATTGGTTTTTCGTCCTTCAGGGACGATCCAACGCGTTCAGAAAGAGGCCGAAGGGCTTGAGATTTACGAAGTGATGCATGATGCGTTACAGTTTCGCGTTGCTCCGGGGTTTTCGAATGGGATCTATTCGATGACCTATGAAGACCGGGAAATCCTTGACCATTCCTTTCCCCAACCCGGTCCACGTCAATGGGAAAATCCCTGGTGTGGGGGTATAATCATGGCATTGGCTCGGCGTTTAGACTTCATGAAGGAAGCCATTTCTGCCGAGTTCTATTCATGCGCGGATCAATTTGGCACCCAATGGCAAGGGATTCGAACAACCATCCGTTATCATAAGGCCCCAACCTATGCAGGGCTTGTCCATCGCTCGTATTTTGTCACATTGGAAGGATGCCCTCTGATCGCCTTATGGGATGAAGTCCTTTCTACGGTTGAAAAAACCCACAGTCGGGAGTATACTGTGCGCGCCTATTTTGGGATGGACGAACACCGAAACCAGTATTTTCACCAAAACCTTTTTGAAGGGGCGTCCAAAACCTATGGCGGGTATGCCTACCGTGAGGTAGAAACCGAAGGTCTGCATGTTTCCCTGGAAAGCGATCAAATTCCGATCTCCATCTTTTTTGCCAATGATCATGCAGATCGGGGATATCTGTCAGTTGGCCCACGCCTTACTTCAGCCATTTTTAGCGGAAGGAGTGAACGGATTCCCGCCATGGGTCAGATTCGTTCCAAACCTGCTTTTTTGATTCTATCGGATCAGCGGATTGAACGCAATACCATTCGTGATCTTTGTCAATTGGAGTTTTCCCTTCCAGAATCTGTTGAGATCCGAACGGAAAATATGCTACAATCACATCCGGAAGAGGATTCACCAAGAGAAACCAGGTGAAATGATGCGTGAGGATCCACCCGTTATCTATATGGCCATTACAGCGGATATCATCGATTCCCGCGCCTTTTTGGGGAGCGGAAAAGCGGCCCAACGATCCGAATTGCGCGAACGACTTGAAAAGATGCGCGATTCTGATACGGTTATGCCCTTTGCGGTATTTCGCGGGGATGAAATCCAAGGGTTGTTTCGCATCAATCCTCGATTCCCACAAATGATCCGCCATTTGCGATATGCCTGTAGACCGCTAAAGCTCCGCATAGGGATTGGAATCGGAATCATCGACGAACAGGATCGGCCACCATCGGATAACCCTTGGGAATCGACAGGGGAAGCATTTTTTTTCGCCCGAGAAGCGCTTGATCCCTTGAAAAGCGAAAAACAACCCAGAACTCGCCTGCGCTGCGCAGATAGAGCCATCCAGAACACCGTGAATGTGGTATTTGAACTGTTGGATGCCCATCTGCAAAATTGGACCCCTCGTCAATGGGAAGCGGTTCATGCGTATGAAGCGTACGGCACTTTGGCTCAAGCAGGTCAGTCGATGGGCATTGCGTTCCAAAATGTTTCCAAGCTACGCCAGAAGGCTCACTGGAAAAGCATTGCCTATGCCGAGCAATACTTGGGTCAGTTGATTGCGCCATAAAAAAACCCCGTTGATGGTGTAATGGGGAACCATAAAGGAGGAGACAGATGGAAGGTTTGCTAATGGCTTTTTTGGCCCATGCCCTTGCTGATTTTGTCTTTCGGAGAACACCCAACCCGAAACAGAGAGGAATCCTTGATATCCGTTGTATTGCCCGCCATGGGATCATTGTAACCGGGATCACCTTTGCGCTCATGATTGGATATGGGTTCATCAACGCGCTTGTTTTCAGCCTGTTGGTTGGATTGACTCATTTTCTCATCGACATGCTCAAAGCAAGCCTTATCCAAAAAAGGGGCAAGGGATTCGAACTTGGCGCATTTCTGATCGATCAAGCGCTCCATTTGTTTGTTATCGCTTGGATCGCCCAGGGATTCCACTTTTACCTTACGCCCGCATTCCTGAATTTCATGCGGTCCTTTGGGCTGGACCCTTGGGTTTTCACAGAGTTGCCATGGGTTCGCATCCTTTCGAGCCTGGTTATCTATGTGTATGTTGCGTTTGGTGGCGCTGTCTTTATGCGCATGGTTTTGGAGGTCATCTATCAGAAGCTACCAGAAGACCAAAAAACCATTATCCTTTCTGGAGGCGTTGAAGACCCATCGCTTCAGGTTATCGGAACCGGACGCATTATTGGAATCCTCGAGCGCACCCTTATCTTTGCGCTCTTTCTGATGAATCAGGTACCTGCCATCGCTTGGATCATTGCCGCCAAATCCTTGGCTCGGTTCCGCAATCTGAACGAAAAAGGGTTTGCGGAATACTATCTCATCGGGACTCTGATGAGCGTTTTGATCGCTATTGTCGGCGGATTCCTCACGCGCGTGGGTGGATGATTCGTCTCGTTTTCGATTGAAACCACCAGGGTTTGTGGTATAATCTCATGGAATCACGCCAAATCAAATGACGGAGGTGACCGATATTGGCGAAGACTAGAGTATATGAACTGGCCAAGGCCTTTTCCATGTCCAGCAAAGACTTGCTTTTGGAGTTGGAAGGGTTGGGCGTAGAGGCAAAAAACCACATGAGCGTGTTGGAAGACGACACGGTCAGTTTGTTGACCGAGTTGTTTTCTATTGAAGATAAAAAGGAGGTTCGAAGCAAACCGCCTCGCAAAGAAAAAGATGAAGAACACGCTGCGGATAAACTGGAAAAATCTGCATCGGTCAAAGAAAAAGCGAAACCAGAGGCCGAAAAACCCGTAGAATCTCCGATTGAACTCCGAACGGTTGTCTTGTCAAAATTGGAAGTCATGCTGAAAGAGTTCGCAGAACTGGTCCGGATCCCTTTGAATAAGATCATACAAGACGCCTTTCTTCAGGGGGAGATCCTCAATCCGAACCAAACCCTGGATGTGGATGATTGTATTACCCTAGGGAAAAAATACAACATCGAAGTGCAGCTGCCTTCAAGCGAAGAGGAAGAAACCAAACCGGAAGAGGCTTTTGACGCGCAATTGCGCAAGTATTACGATGATCTCTATAACGACCCGGATTCTGGGCTGGTCCGTAGAACCCCAGTTGTGACCGTCATGGGGCACGTCGATCACGGGAAGACCACTCTTTTGGATCGGATTCGTTCGGCTCGCGTAGCGGACCAGGAAACGGGGGGCATTACTCAGGCGATTGGCGCGTATCAGGTTGTGTATAAGGATCAAAAGATCACATTCATCGATACGCCTGGTCACGAAGCCTTCACTGAGATGCGCGCAAGAGGCGCGCAAGCAACTGACCTTGTGATTTTGGTTATCGCAGCCGATGATGGTGTTATGCCGCAGACCATCGAAGCCTTCAATCACGCCAAAGAAGCTCAAGTACCAATTATCGTTGCGATCAACAAAATCGACAAACCCAACGCCAATATAGAAACCACCAAACAGCAAATGGCAACCAAGCTGGGTTTGGTCCCTGAGGATTGGGGCGGCGATACAGTCACCGTCTTGTTATCTGCCAAAAAAGGGGAAGGAATCGATGATCTTTTGGAGATGATCCTGTTGGTATCCGAGATGACCCAAATCCGCTGTTATCCAAAAGGGAGACCGAGAGGAATTATCATCGAATCGGGTCTGGATGCGAAAACAGGGCCTACGGCTACCGTGATCGTAAAGGACGGAGTGCTCCGCACGGGCCAGCATTTTGTCGCCGGGGATACCTGCGGGAAGGTCAAAGCCCTGAAAAACGATGTGGGAAAACCGGTACGAGAAGCGCGCCCGGGGGAACCTGTCGAAATTATGGGGTTCAGTGATGTCCCTAGTTCTCATTCGATCCTCTACGTAGTCGAATCCCCACAGCTTGCAAAGAGCATAGTCGAGAAGATCAAACTCCAGTCAAAGGCCCAGCAGTTGAAACGCAAACACCTTTCACTGGAAGAGTTTTATGATATTGTCAAAGAGAGCGATCAAAAGGAACTGCGAATCCTACTGAAAGCCGATAGTTTCGGAACGGTTGAAGCCTTGAAAAATGCCATTGCCAAGCTTCAAACCCAGGAAATATCAATCCATGTTGTACATGCAGGAATTGGAGCCGTTTCTCCTTCAGATGTCCTCCTTGCCTCCGCGTCCGATGCTGTTATTTTGGGATTTCGGATTAAAGTGGATAAAAAGTCCGATGAGGAAGCGGAAAAGGAACGGGTTCAGATCAAGACCTATGATATTATCTTCCAGTTGGTCGATGATCTGAAGAAAGCATTGCAGGGGATGCTCGAACCGGAGCAGGTGGAAGAAACCCAAGGACACGCGGAAATTCGCCAGATCTTCAAAATTCGGAGGGTGGGCAATATTGCCGGCGTGCAGATGATCGACGGGTATGTCCAGAAGGACTCCTGGGTTCGAGTCTATCGAAACGGGATTGAGGTCTTTAATGGAACAATACACACACTCAAGCACTTTCAGCAGGATACGCAAATGGTCGAGGCGCCTCAAGAATGCGGGATCCGATTGGAGAAATTCGATGAAGTGCTCGAAGGGGACGAGTTAGAGTTCTACCGAATCAAGGAAGTGGAGCGAATTCTTGACTTTAAACGGCAAGAACCAAAAGGAAGCTGATTCAACTTACGCGTGGAACAAACGAAAAGGGTTTTCCAAGGCGCCGTTTATGGGCGCCTTATTTCATCAGTTTTTCCCGAATGAATGCCCAAGATGCCATCGGGAAACTCAGCCCCAGTTTATTCTGTGTGGAAGATGCTTGATCGAACTAATGGGAGTGGGACCTTCTTCGGATCATCAAGAGGGTTTGGGTCGGATTGATCAGTTGTGGTATTATGGTCCGTATCATTCCATTCTGGGGGATCTGATCCGAAAATTGAAATATCAATCCCTGTTGAGTCTGGAGCGTGTACTGGCTTGGTGTTTGGTCCAGGTGTATCAGCAGTTGGGACCGAGAGGAATCTTCGTTGTGCCCGTACCACCGCATCCAGCGGCAGTTCGGATGCGCGGGTTTTCTCATACCGTTCTTCTTTTGAAAGCCGCCAAACAATTGGGTCTCCCTCATATACAGATTTTGCCTTTGCTCCGGCACCGGGCTGTTCCCTACCGCCCCCAAGCCAGTCTCAAAGACTTGGAAGAGCGAAAGACCCATGTGATGAGTTCCTTTGAAGCAGTAGGAGGAAAGTCATTTCCGGAACATATCGTATTATTTGATGACGTGTGTACCAGCGGAGCCACTTTAGAAGCGGCAGCTTTCGCTTTGCAAACCCATGTCCAAACGATCGATGCTGTTGTTTTGGCGCAAACGATGCCACAAAATCAGCAGTAAGGAGTTCTGAGATGAAACGAAACGGGATTCGTTCATCCAAACGGTGGAATGACAAAACACCCATTCGCAAGATAATTATCTCGCATCAAAACCCAGATTTTGATTCCTTTGCGTCGGCGGTTGCCATCAAAGCGATGGAACCTGATTATGAGATTGTCCTGTGCGGAGAACCGATCCAGAATTTGAAGGAGTTTCTCCATCTTTATCAAGAACGACTCCCTTTTTACATGGATACCGAGATTCATCCCCAAGCTGTAGAAGAAGTTGTGTTGGTGGATGTTTCGGTTTTTGCAAGGACTGGGCCGATTCTCTCCCGCGTCTTCGACAACCCTTCTCTCCGCATTCGGGTTTACGATCATCACCCCAATGTGACCCCGCCTGATCGGGAGATCGAATCCTACACGGTTAGAGAAATCGGATCCACGACCACCCTTATCGTCCAAATGCTCGCAGAAAAACGGGTTCCTCTGGATTATGTCCAGTCGACCCTGTGCGCTATCGGAATCTACGAAGACACGGGAAACTTTCTCTTCTCGTCCACAACCAAAGAAGATTTGGAAGCTGCCGCATGGTTGTTATCCCAGAAGGCGAATCTTGACGTGGTCTCGGCTTTCGTAAAGACGGATATGACCATCGACCAGAAGCTTCTGATGGAAGAGCTAATCAAAAATGTGGTGATCCGTCAGATCGAGGGAACCCCTATCGCTGTTGCCACACACGAAACAGAAAAGTTCATGGGCGGGTTGAACCTGATCGTCAGCAAAATCTGGATGCATCAAGGGTACGATACATTTATCGGTGTGATTCGCATGGGACGAAAAGTGTATATCGTTGGACGCACGATGTCCGAAGATGTGAACCTGGGCGAGATGATGGGGGCTTTACGTGGGGGCGGCCACCAAAAGGCCGCAGCGTGCAAACTGAATGACGTCTCTTTGGATGAAGCGGTGGAGACCTTGTGGAGTATCCTTCCCACATACATTCGTCCATCGGTCAAAATCAAAGACATCATGAGCGCGCCGGTAAAAACAGTCTACGCTGAGATGGAAATCCGCGAAGCCCACAAAATCTTGGAGTTAACTGGTTTTGGGGGTCTTCCTGTCATTTCCGTCAACCAATTGGTTGGAGTGGTTGTCCGTAGAGATATTCAGAAAGCGATGAATCATGGCATGGGCAATGAACCCGTCCGAAAGATCATGTCCACTCATCTGGTTGTTGTCGAGGAGCAAGACTCGTTGGAAAAGGCCCGGCAATTGATGATCGACCATGGGGTCGGTCGATTGCCCGTGATTCGGAAGGGAATTCTGGTGGGATTTGTCACCCGCTCTGACATCATTCGGGGTGTCTACAAAATTGACGAACGCGCCCTCATCACAGAATCCGAGATGGTCTCGCCGTATAATGTCAAGTCTCTCCTGATCCGCGCGCTTTCGAGAGATACCTATGAAAAAATCCTTCGTTTGGGGAAACAAGCCGATGAAATGGGAACAAAGCTCTTTGTTGTGGGTGGGTTCGTCCGAGATTTGCTCATCGGGTACCCCAACCAGGATGTGGATTTGGTCGTAGAAAACAACGCAATCGAGTTTGCGCAAAAAGTGGTCCGGCAAGAAAAGGCGCAGATGGATTGCCACGAGAAGTTCATGACAGCCAAAATCCATTGGGAAGACGGAAGTTCCATGGATATCGCCACAGCCCGCATCGAA
>CAZOJQ010000014.1:1558-59723 GCA_964580185.1 uncultured Thermotogaceae bacterium | reverse complement strand
GGGCTGAGAAGAGCGGGGGAAATGCCTACTCGCAGAAAACTCGTCAATGCCCTGGAAACGATGTACAACTGGAAAGGTTTGATCAGTCCCACAATCCTTTACGGTCCGTTGGAAGACGGAAATGATACAACACGCCTTGGAGTCACATCAATGTACGTGATGGAAGTGAAGAACGGTGTGTGGGAGTGGGAACACGACTGGATCAGCCTTCCCTAACCCGTAGTCTTAAGGACTGGCGAGCCTATCGCCAGTCCTTGTTTCGGTTTTGACCTTTTTCCAAAACATCTTCCAGTCTTGATGCTGTGTGATGAGTCTGGGTTGTTGTGGAGAAGGGTTACAAAAAGTCATGAAAACCGATTAGGGGTGATCATCTTGGGATTGCTCGAAATAATCCAATGTACAGTACGTTTCGGGGGAGTAGTTGCTGTTTCGGAAATGGATATGGTGGTTGAAAAGGGCGCGATCCATTCTTTGATCGGTCCCAACGGCGCAGGGAAAACCACGTTGTTCAACGTTATTACGCGTGTCATTGAACCAAACGAAGGACAAGTGAACTTTGATCGTCACGACTTGAGAAAAGCGATGGCTCATCAGATTGTCGAGTACGGGATCAGCCGTACGTTTCAAAATCTTGAAATCTTCAAATTCATGACTGTGTTGGATAACCTACTGGTAGGATATCATTCACACCTTCCTGTTCGCTTCTGGCAAGAGTGCTTAAAAACGAGAAAAGAGAAAGAAGAAGAGATCAAGGGTGTGGAAAAAGCCTTTGAGGTGGCCGACTTTCTGGGTATTCGCAATCGTCTTTCCAGCTTTGCCGGAATGCTACCGTATGGTCTGCAGAAGATGGTCGAGATCGGGAGGGCCCTAATGAGTGATCCTGTGCTTCTTCTCCTGGACGAACCTGCTGCGGGTTTGAACAACGCTGAAACTACTCAGTTGAAACGGACCATCCATCGGCTAAACGACCTTGGGATAACCTTATTGCTAGTGGAACACGACATGAATCTGGTAATGGATATTTCAAAGCAGATTACGGTGATGAACTTCGGGAAAAAGATCTGCGAAGGTGGTCCCGAAGAGGTTCGGAATGATCCGAAAGTAATCGAAGCCTATTTGGGGGAAAAGAAGTATGCTTGAACTCCAGAATATTCAAGTGAGATACGGATATATGATTGCGTTAAAAGATGTCAGTTTGAAAGTTGAGGCTAATACGATTACTGCCCTTTTGGGCGCGAATGGGGCTGGAAAATCAACGACTTTGCGTACCATTTCCGGTCTTAATCGGGCATATAGGGGGAAGATTGTTTTCGATGATGGGGAAAAAAAAGAGATTCAGAATACAGAGCCTTCCAAAATAGTCAACATGGGGATTGTCCTGACTCCAGAAGGCAGACAGATCTTTCCTGAACTGACCGTCCATGAAAATCTCCTGGCTGGGGCATACACCATAAAAAGCAAATCCAAAGTGAAGCAATCTACAGAGGAAATCTTTTCTCTATTTCCCATCTTGAGCGAAAGGCGAAAACAGTTGGGCGGGACCCTGTCGGGAGGAGAACAACAGATGCTGGCAATCGGGCGTTCGCTCATGGCTTCTCCCAATCTTCTGATGCTGGATGAACCCTCACTGGGTCTCGCCCCGAAGATCGTGGAACAAATTTTCGATATCCTAATCAAGCTCAAGTCGCAGGGGAAGACCATTTTTTTGGTCGAACAAAACGCCAATCTTTCTTTGCAAATTTGCGATTCCGCTTATATCCTTGAAGTGGGAAATGTGACCTTGGAAGGGGATGGACAAACCCTCCTCCACAATCCATCAGTACAGAAAAAATACCTGGGCGGATGAAAAGGAAGTGATGATGTGATTCTCCAGCAGATAATCCTAGGTTTGCGAGATGGAAGTCTATTCGCTCTGGTTGCCATCGGACTGGTAATCCTTTTCAAAACCACCGGTCTGCTGAACTTTGCGTATGGTTCCATGGGTATGTTTGCCGCATATATTGTCTTCACATTCGTGGTGTTTGTCTCTGCGCCTCTTTGGTTAGCGGTCATCATCGGAATGGCTTTCGCAATTGCCCTTGGACTAACCGCCGAACGCTTTTTACTCAGGCCAATCAGACACCTTTCTCGATCTGCGCTTTTGATTATTACCCTAGGTATGCTCATGATCCTGGAAGGTTTGGCTTTGCAAATTTGGAAGCAGGACTATCGACAGATTCCCCCCTTAGTTACTGGACGACCAATGACAATCCGGTTTGCTGACGTTTTTCTCGTCATCCCCCAACAGGATATCCTCATTTTTTGGGTCACAGGCTTTGCAGTATTGGGTATCTTCCTATATTTAAAATATACCAAAATGGGGTTGGCAATTCGTGCAACAGCCCAAAAAGAAGAGGCAGCGAGGCTGATGGGGATCCGGGTCAACACCGTTTATGCCTTTTCTTGGGGTTTGGCAGCTGCGTTGAGTGCTCTAGCAGCCATACTTGCAGCGCCACGCACTCAGATCCATCCCAGTATGATGATCGACCTTCAGATCCATGGGCTGATTGCTGCTGTGCTCGGGGGATTTGAAAGCATTCCAGGGGCAATTGTGGGTGGTCTTTTGCTTGGAATTATCGAACAACTGGTCGGAAGCTATATTTCTGTGGAACTGAAACTCACCTTTGCACTGGTTGTGGTAATTGTCGTGTTGCTGATCAAACCTGCTGGGCTTTTGGGCAAAGCAAGCAGAAGGAGGGTCTGATTCATGAATGTCAAGAAAAACTTCCTGATCTTCTCCATCATCCTCTTGGTCTTACCCCTCTTCTTTATGCAGCAGACCTTTCTGATCAGTATTTTTAGCCAGGTTCTGATCTTTAGCATCGCGGCGATGGGGTTAAATATCCTCATGGGATATGCAGGTCAGATTTCGATCGGGCATGGTGCTTTTTTGGCTATTGGCGCTTATACATCCGCGATTCTGACCAAAGAGTATCAATTCCCTTTTTTGGTCACAATATTCCTTTCCGCGGGTTTATCGGGTGCATTTGGTCTGATTCTAGGTTTCCCAGCGTTGCGATTGACTGGGTTTTACCTTGCGATTGCTACTATTGCCTTTGGTGTAGCCATTGAACAGCTCTTGGGTGCATGGGGTTTTGTCGGGGGTCAGACAGGATACCGCAATATACCTCCTGCTGATCTCTTGGGTGTTCCCATCCGTTCAGATATAGGAAAGTATTACCTGATCGCTGTGATAACAATCATTCTCTTCATTATTGCCCTGAATTTCCTGAGCTCCAAAACAGGGCGTGCAATGAAAGCCATTCGAGAAAGCGAGTTCGCAGCGCGCTCCAATGGAATCTATCTTGCTAAGTACAAACTCATCGCATTCGTGATCAGCGCAGTATACGCAGGTATTTCCGGAGCGTTATATGCCCATACGATCAACTATGTTAACCCGATGGATTTTGGGTTGGGGCGATCAATCGATCTACTGGCAATGATCATGGTTGGTGGATTGGCATCGATTTCCGGGAATTTCATCGGAGCGATTCTGATTGTTGCTGTTCCATTCATGATCAGCCGGGCTCAGATCCCCATGTCCATGATTTTCGGTATTCTTTTACTGGTGATTCTGCTCTTCTTCCCCAAAGGGTTGGGGTACGGACTCTACCTTCTGAATCTACGGTTCTTCCAATGGCCCTATACATTCTTGCGCAAATGGATTCGAAGGTATGGGGTGAGAGGAGACAAATCCATGTATGTCAAGATTGATGAGCAAAGAATGCACTATGAGATTGGGGGAGACCCCAAAGGTTCACCCATCTTCATGGTGCATGGCAACTTTGCATCATGGCGATGGTATAAGCCAGTCATGGACCGGATGAAGTCCATTGGGAAACGAGGGATTGCCATGGACTTACTAGGATTTGGGGACTCAACCAAACCGGAGCGTCCAATCACGATCGACCATTATACCCATGAGCTTTCAGCGTTTATCGATACCTTCCCGGAAGACAAGGTCAGACTGATTGCTCACTCGCTCGGAGGGGCGGTCGCATGGCGTTATGCGCTGAAGAATCCCGGGAGGATCGAAAGAATGATCTTGATTGCCCCAGGACCAGCAGATGGGTTACTGACGCCTCAGGAATACTATCCAATCTTGGAACTCTACCCAAGGAATTGGGGCTTGCTCTACTCAGCCCTCAAAAAGATCGTGAATCAAGATCCTGACAAAGTCCTGCACAAGCTTGTGGATGATGCTTTGATGATGGATCGACGCGCTTTTTCAGACAACGCAAAAGCCCTTGAACAGCCGTTGAACCTTTCAGATCTTCGTAAGCTGGACTTTCCTATCTTGATCTTGCTAGGTAAGAAAGATCCTCTAGTAACCAGGACACTTCTGAAAGAGACGATTGAGCAGTTACCCCAGGTTACAGTCGAGGAGTTTGAGGATCTGGGCCATAGCATCAACGTGGAAGCACCAGATCGTTTGGTCCAGATTATAGACGAGTTTTTTTCTAGAAAAACGGGAGATCAGGGAGGGAAAAATGGAACTGAAGCTTAGCGACGGTGGAAAGTTGTACTACCAGACTCACGGAGATAAAGGAGATTGGATGATCTTTTTGAACGGGATCATGATGAACTGCATGAGCTGGGCTTCGTTCATTCCCAAGATCACCCAGTTCCATCGTTTGCTTCTTGTCGATTTCCGAGATCAGGGACAATCATCCACGCTTCAGGAAGGGTATCGCTGCGACACTCATATCCCAGATCTGATCGAGATAATGGATCACCTGAAAATCGAACGGGTGCATATGATGGGTGTCTCATACGGAGGGCAGGTGGCTCTAGCCTTTTCCAAAGCCCATCAGGTGCGTTTGCATTCTCTCTCATTGGTCACTGTCATGCCTTATATCACACCTTATCTCCACGCGTATGGAGACAGCTGGGAAACTGCTGCCCAGTACCACAACGGTTCAGATTTCTTCTCATTGGCCGTACCTCCTATTTACTCAGATGGCTTCTACGCCGAAAAATGGGATTGGTTGAAAGAAAGGCAAAAGCTCTTCAAAGAGATGCTCACACCTCAATGGTTTGAAGGGTTTATCCGCTTGTCGAAGAGCGCGAAAGACTTCGATATGCAAGACTGGCTAAGCCAGATTCAGGTCCCAACACTGTTGATCAGCGCGGAAAAAGATATTCTCACACCTCATGAGCAAATGAAAAAAATGGCTTCCCTGATTCCTGGAGCCGTTCATCTGGAAATACCGGACGCGGGTCATGCAGCCTTCTTGGAAAAGCCCGAGGCATTTCTTACTGCTTTGCTGGGTTTTACTACCTGTTCGTATCAAATGCGCCTGAATCAGGAGTAACCATGCTCTCAAAGACCTATTTGTCTTGGAATCCACATTGTACTCCCAAATCCCATCGAAGCTTTTCTTTGTAGTTCAATACAGATTTGCGGGGATCTTCTGAAAAAGCAAAAATCCGCTTCGTGAGCTCAACTAGCGCATCCAGATTCTCTTATCATGATAGTTGAGCATAAACGCCTCTCCTTTTTTATCAAGTAATTCCGGCTCTTGATTTTTTTAAAAGGAATTGGTATAATACCTCGCTCTTTTTTCCCCGGAAGAACCGATGGTTCTTCTTTTCTTGCTTTCCTGGTAATCTTCCGTTATCTTATGGTTCTCTTGAACACCACAATCTTGTTGAGTTCACCAGAATAATAAAAGGGAGGGGTGATCATGTATGCTTTGGCATTGAGCATGATGGCTTTTCGGAGGAACAAAGCGTATTTTTTCAACCATGCGATCAATACGGTTGGGAGTTTTTTCTTCGGATATATCTACGCCATGATTTGGAAAGCCATCCTTCAAAATGATTCGGAAGCGAACCGAATGGTTACGTACGTTTTGGTCAATCAATCGATTCTGTGGGTGACTATGTTCCTTCCTTCTGGATGTTTCTTGCCTAAGAAAGTACGTGAAGGGTCTATTGCATTCGATATGCTTCGGCCATATTCATTAATGGCGGGTAGTTTGTGCGAGGTTTTCGGACACGCCTTGTACAATTTTCTTTTTCGTTCTGTACCCATTTTCCTGTTAGGAGTTTTAATTCTCGGGGTACAGCTTCCTCTTCCCCTTAATGCGGTGTTTTTTTGCATATGCGCATTTCATGCATTTTTGATTTCCTTCTTTCTAAACTACTTCGTGGGTTTGTGGGCCATCCGGTTTCTGAACCATATCGGAGCCCATACATTCTATCTTTTTTTAATCAATCTTCTGAGCGGTTCATATGTACCTGCAGAATATTATCCTGGATTTCTCCGACACGCCATGCCCTACCTTCCTTTTGCTGCCACAGTTTACCTGCCAGCCCAAGTGTACCTTGGACTTGAATGCCCTGGAAAGGCTATGGCAATTCAAGGGTTTTGGATCCTGGTGATGGGTCTTTTGGCTTGGGTTCTGACCAAAAAACTGATTCGAAGAGTGGAAATCCAGGGAGGATGATATGCGAATAATCTTGAGCTTGATTGGGATAAGCTGGAAAATGCAAAGAGAGTATCGGGCGAATTTCTGGATGGAAATGGTGTTCAACGGTCTGATGATGGCATCGGATTTTTTTCTCTTATATTTTGTGATGCGCTCATTTCCCATCATTGGAGGATGGAGTCTAGGCGAGATTGCTCTTCTATTTTCGATTATGGAAGTCGGGTATGGCGCATATCGAATCTTTGGAGAAGGGGTTCATCGTTTTGAAGAACTCCTGATCACCGGAAGGTTTGATGGGTTAATGGTTCGGCCTATGGGTTTGATTCTGCAGCTGCTCTTGCAAAAAGTTGATTGGAAACGGATGGGCAATATTTTCGAAGGCCTTGCGATCGGTGCTTTTGGATTAAGTCAAATTCCCGATTGGGGAGTGGGTTTTCTTGGATTATACGCCTTATTGATTATTGCTTCGATCATCATTAACTTCTTGATTAATCTGATATTGGCTGCAATTGCGTTTTGGACAATCAAGAATTCTGACTTGACTGTCTTAGCTTTTTATGCAACAAGGACCGCCGCTAGTTATCCTGCTTCAATCTATCCTTCTGTAGTTCGGCATCTGTTGACTTTTATCATCCCTTTGGCCACAGTGGGGTACTATCCGATGGCATACCATTTTGGAAAGACCGATTCGTTGGTTGCTTTGCTTGCTCCATGGTTTGCGATTTGTGGATTGATTCCAGTCTGCTTGGGAATATGGAAACTAGGGGTCAGAAGATACGCGAGTACCGGTACATAATGGATACCCAATCACGAAGAAGACGGGGATGAAGGGGGAGAAAAGAAGGTGAAGGAATACATTCAGATCCAGGATCTTACGAAAGAGTATATCATTTACGAACGAAAAGGATTTCACCGAGTCAAAAAAACGATTCATGCTTTACAAGGGATCAGTCTTTCTCTTGAAAAGGGGTCTTTTTTGGGTTATATAGGACCCAATGGGGCTGGGAAGTCAACCACTGTTAAGATTCTCACGGGTATAATGACACCGGAGTATGGAACGGTTCTGATCAATGGATTGTACCCTTGGAAAGACCGGAAGCGATTTGTTCGGCAAATTGGCGTCGTATTCGGTCAAAAGTCTCAAATGTGGTGGGATCTTCCTGTTCATGACACCTACCAATTGCTTCGATCCATCTACCGGGTCCAGCCAGAGGATTTTCGGCGCCGTTTAGCCTGGGTGCGAGAAATGCTCGAACTGGATTCTTTTTTTCATCAACCTGTACGGCAGTTGAGTCTTGGGCAACGGATGCGCGCTGAACTAGGCGCAGCCGTTCTTCATAAACCGGATATCCTTTTCCTTGACGAACCAACGATTGGTCTTGATCTGCTCTCGAAACAGCGTGTCCTGGAGTTCTTACGCCAGATCCACAAAGAAGGGACGACAATCTTCCTTACAACCCATGATCTTACCGAGATCGAAATCCTCTGTCAGAGCATTCTGGTCCTCAACCAAGGCCGGATTGCATTCCACGGTTCCTTGGAATCACTTAAGCAATTCATTCCTCTAGAGCGGCGCTTAATCGCAACATTGAGCCAAGCACAAAAAGAAATCGAAGAGCACCAATTCATTGAGATTCAGAGGGTTGGGGCCACGTATGAACCATCGCGCCGGCAAATGATCATCGATTTTCCGCAAGGAAAGAATCCAGCAGAGATCATTCGGTTTCTTTTATCCCAGTTCGATATCCAGGATTTTCACATTGCAGAACCAGGGATTGAAGAAATTGTCAAACATATCTACTTGGGTTGAAAAAGATTTTTTGCACGAGGTTTTCACAGACCATTCTGCGGTACTTTGCGGTAGCCCGCACGTCATCAATCGGTTGGATAGAATGGCCGACAATGCCTCCGATCACTTTCAGGGTATCTGGATCCAAACGAGTACCTCTCGCATAGCCTTCTGCTTCATGGATTTGGATTACCTTTGGACCGACCGACCCAAATCCCAGACGCAAAGATTGAATGATTTGATCCTCGACCCGAACGACTGCTCCCATACTTGCAATCGAAATCGCCATTGCTTTCCGTTTGCCTACTTTAACAAAGAACTGATGGTTAGGTTGAAGCGGTTTTGGTATTCGGATCGAGTGAACAAATTCCCCCGCTTGAAGGATTGTTTTCCCCGGACCGAGAATGAACTGCTCTAAAGGGGTTCTGTAGGAATCTTCGGGTTCTCGATGGACTTCAATTTCCGCATCCAAAAGGATGAGCGCTAAGATCCCGTCACCAGCCGGTGAAGCATTGACAAGATTACCCACCAAAGTGGCCCGGTTCCGGATTTGGGAAGAACCCACTTCTGCGCTTGCCTGAGTCAAGATAGGAAAAAAAAGGGAAATTACTTTGGATCGCAATATATCAGCAAAAGTCGTCCGGCAACTGATTCCAATCCAGTTTTTCTCTTCATAGATGCCTTGCCCCACTGGCAGATGTTCTAATGAAACGAGCAAAGCGGGTTTCTTTTTCCCTGCTCTCATTTGAACCATCAGATCCGTTCCGCCATTTATGATGACTGCGCCAGGTTCTTGGATCATGGTAGATAGTTCCTGCTCAGATTTTGGAAAACGGACGCGAACCATGCTCATGGGATCATCTCCTTGCTTTCCCAAACGGTTGTAAAATATTGTACCACAAAACCTGCGGATGAACAAAGCGAATAAAATCGTGTATAATAGCGTTGGAAGATTTTCTTATTACGGGTGGTGGCTATTCACGTATTCCTTTGAGAAGCTGGAATTTCGTCAAGTAACAGAAGTGATATCGCAGTACTGTTTTTCTGAATATGGCAAAAGTGCGATTGAAAATCTTCAACCGCTTTCTCATCCCCTTGATGAGTTGGATAGAGTTCGCCAAATGCTCGAATACTTGCGTGACGTTGGAGAGCCTTCTTTGGGAGGAATCGTTGACATTCGTCCAGAAGTGGAATGGGTCCGCAAGGGAGAAATCCTTTCTCCGCTCCAGTTGTTGCGTATGGCCAGTTGCTTGGATGGGGTCTCAAGGTTGCAGGAAAGCATCAGGGCTTATCAAGAGTCCTTTCCCTCGATTACGCTGTGTATTGAAGAGATGCATCCACAAAAAGACTTTGTGCTAAAAGTATGGAAAGCCATAGATCCGGAAGGCATTGTAAAAGACAGCGCTTCACCGGATTTGAAAACCATTCGATCAGAACTGAAATCCTCTGAACGAAAGATCAAGCGAGAACTCGAAAAAAGTATGGGCGGATCACTGAAAGATCATTTACAAGACCAAGTATACTTCTTGAGAGATGGCAGGTATGTCTTGCCCGTTAAGACAAGCAGTCGATCGCAAGTCCGCGGAATTGTCCATTCTTCTTCCGCCAGCAGAGCAACAGTCTATATGGAAACAGAAGGATTGCTCAGTTTAAACGATCAAATCAGGGATTTACGCTCTCAAGAAATCGAAGAAATCAATCGAATCCTCAGGGAGTTTTCTCAAAGGATTTTGCGTAGTATTCATCAGATCGACCAAACCATTAAGGCATTGATCGATTTCGACGGCCTTTTTGCCCGTGCCCGGTATGGACTGAACCAAGAAGCCATAATCCCGCAGATGACATCTGGTTCCGCTTTTTCTCTGATTCAAGCCAAGCATCCTTTGTTGGGAAAGGAGTGCGTTCCGATAACAGTCCGTATTCAGAATGAGTTTCGAGGGATCATTATTACTGGACCCAACACCGGAGGAAAAACGGTAACCTTAAAAACGGTCGGTTTGCTCCATCTCATGGGAAAATGCGGGATTCCAGTCCCAGCAAAACAAGGAACGGAGCTGGGTTCTTTTGACCATATCTTGGCAGATATTGGCGACGAACAGTCAATCCAACAGAGTTTAAGCACCTTTTCCGGACATTTAAAGAATATCGCATCCATTGTGCAAACAATCACCCCCAGTTCATTAGTGCTTCTTGATGAATTGGGCGCCGGGACGGACCCAATTGAAGGGGCTGCCTTAGCTTTGGGTCTTATCGATACTTTGTTGGAAAAGGGATGTGCGTTTTTGGTTACATCCCACCTAACACCTCTTAAGCTGTACGCGTACGCGAACAATCGGCTCGAAAACGCAGCGGTCGAGTTCGATCTTGATACACTATCTCCAACATATCGATTGATGGTAGGGGTAGCCGGTAGCTCGAACGCTTTGGAAATCGCCCAGCGCTTGGGTCTTCCGGAAGAGATTATCCAACGCGCCAAAACGCACTTTGGGAGAGAGTTTGATGAAGTAGAGCGGATCATCCGGAACTTGCACGAAGAGAAAATCCAATTATCCCAGCAAAAAGAAGAAAGTCAACACTTGCTCATTTCATTGAAAAACAAAGAGCATCAATTATCCAGTCAAATTGATAAACTAAGGCAAAAGAAGTATGACGAGTTTTTGCGGGATTTTTCCGATATGGAAAAGGAGCTAAAACAACTCAAACGGAGCGTAGAAACGATTTTGGGAGAGTTGAGGCGAGAAAAAAAACTTGAGTTAATCCATGTAGAGCAATTAAACCAGCAATTGCATCGGATGGAAACGGGTGCTTTCTCATCAATGAAAGATCAGATCAATGAGCTGGCTCCTCGTATAGAGCAAAGAAATGAAGAACCATACCGGTTTCATGTTGGGGAGTACGTTCAATTGGAAGGAATCCAATCTTTGTGCCAAGTTCTGGAGATTCGAGATAACCGTGTAACAATCGATTCTGATGGAATCAGGCTTGAAGTCGATTCATCACGATTAAGCCCTACCAACCCACCAAAAGCAAACAATCAAAGCCAACCAATACCTGTTTTTCCTCAAATAGCAACCCTCAACAGTGTTTTCGCCGAGATTGATGTTCGAGGATGTACCGTCGAAGAGGCTTTAGAAAGAGTGGATCTTTTCATGGGTTCTTTGATCATGGATCATCGTACCGAGGGGAGGATTATCCACGGGAAAGGAACAGGAAGGCTGGCTGAGGGGATTTGGAGAGCTTTGTCCTCCGATTCGAGAATCCGTTCATACCGAATCGGGAAGCCACAAGAAGGAGGTACGGGAGTTACGATTTTTATTCTGTGAGGGGGTTGTATTATGCATGATATGCGGATTATCGGGGGGAAACCATTAAAGGGAACGATTCGAGTTGCTGGAGCGAAGAATGCTGTATTACCAATTTTGGCAGCAACTGTGCTAACCGAAGAACCGGTTGTTCTTCGTAATGTGCCTGATTTATTCGATGTTCGCACAATGCTCGAAATCCTTGAGTCGGTGGGGTATCAATGCGCGTTTCATAAGGGACAAGTCACGGTACAACCAGGAACCTTGAACACGAAAAACATACCCTATCAAGCGGTTCGGAAAATGCGCGCGTCCTTTAATATCTTAGGACCTTTAGCAGTTCGAGCCAATGAAGCGGATGTGCCTTTACCCGGGGGATGCTCGATTGGGGTACGACCCGTAGACATGCATATTGAAGGATTAAAGCTTTTGGGGTTTGAAGCGAATATTGCACATGGGGTTGTTCAGACCCGCAGGAGATGGAAACCCAATTTTGTTAATATCGTATTGAAATTCCCCAGTGTTGGTGCTACAGAACAGCTTCTGAGCACTGCGGTGTTAATGAACAATATCAATATCGTAATCAACAATGCGGCTTTGGAACCAGAAGTTCAAGAGTTGGCCTTGTTTCTTCGAGCAATGGGCGCTTCCATCGAAGGAATTGGAACATCCACTCTGCGTGTGCAAGGAGTGGACAAACTGCATGGAGCTGAATATGAAATCATCCCAGACCGTATGGAGGCAGGAACCTACATGATGGCAGCAATGGTCACATCGGGTGAATTAGAAATCCACGGATTCCGCGCGGATCATAATGAAAGCTTGCTCCAAAAGATGCGTTCAATTGGGAGTGAGATTGACATAGAGAATGAAATTGCTTTCGTTCGGTGTCTGTCGAAACCTAAGTCTTCTGAAACATTTGTTCAAGTGTATCCAGGCTTTCCCACTGATATGCAACCTCAAATGACGACTGTTGCTGCGGTATCCAAAGGTTTTTCATTTATCTCCGATTCTGTTTTCAAAACGAGGCATATGCATGTTCCTGAACTTCAAAGGATGGGCGCAAAGATCCACATAGAAAACGGGAGCATTATTGTTGAAGGAGTACCACAATTAAGCGGAGCTCCCGTTCGAGCAACTGATTTACGCTGCGCAGCAGCTCTAATATTGGCTGGTTTAAATGCAGACGGAGAAACGGTTGTTCAAGAAGTGGATCATGTCTTCCGAGGATACGACCAGATTATGGAGAAACTCCGGAGTGTCGGCGCGGAAGTTGAAGTGGTCGCCTCAACGAACGGGAATGGGAAGGGTCCGATCGGATGATTTGGATCCTTGTTTATTGATAATCAGAAAGAAAGATGAGTGTTTTCTAGACCGTCTCCATTTCAAAGGATTTCACTGCTCAAGTAGTTTCTTTTCTTCTTGTGCATAAAGGAGGATCATTCATTTGAATCAGAAACGAAGCAAGAAAAACCCATCGAGGCGTAGAAGAGGGAAAGGAAAACCGAATCCTCTGTCCTCGGAAAACAAAGGAAAACTAGAGATATCTCAGAGAAAAACCAACCCAAATTGGTCTGAAGCAGATTTAGAGCGGTATCTAAAAGCAGTTACCAATTCGATATCAAAGGTCTCTGCGCAAGAAGACGGTTCAGTCGATATTACTGAAGTTTGGGTGAATTCATCGCTTCCCCTGGACTTGGTCATAGAAGCAATTAGCCATCCCGATATAATACTACCTGATCATGTGAAGTCCCTCAAGCTCTATGGAAAGGAAATCTGGAAAAAAACGAAAGAACCATTATGAACCACCGAAAGGGTTTTGTTTTGCTTTTAGATGTGATTGCGCTTTTGGGAGTGTCCATGGTGTTTTTTATGATCGTAATGGATTTCGGGCAACGAAACCGAAATATCCAAATCCGAAGATCCTTGATCATCGAAGAGAGAAACCAGATTGATTATATCGTCCGAAAAGCGCAAATCCAAGGGTATTGCGATCATCCCGATGTGTGTGAAGTGCGCAGATACGCTTTAGGAGAAGATTATGTGGTTTGTATCTATGAATACCGATCCTCGAGATTTCCTTTTTCCCTTGAGTTCGGTATTGTAATCCAGGAGGGAGAAGGATGACCCATACGTCCGTGCGCAATTTGATTGTCAGTCGCCTTACATCTGCTATGAAATCATTGGGTGTATTTGCTGATCCATCCCAATTTCGGGTCGAGATTCCTGAACCCCAATTTGGAGAGTTTTCATCCAACATCGCCATGATCTTTGCAAAAACCCTTAAAAGGAGTCCAAAAGCGCTTGCAGAAGAACTCTCTTCGATTATGGCGAAAGATCCAATGTTTGCGTCGGTGCGCATTGATGGACCGGGTTTTTTGAATATGAAACTTCATGAAAGCATCTATCGGGATTTTTTGCGAGAATTGATTTTTGGAGCGCCCTTTCAGTGGAACAAAAGTCAACAGCGACGAAAGATTCAACTTGAGTTTGTCAGCGCCAACCCTACGGGGCCTTTGACGGTCGGACATGGACGTCAAGCTATTTTGGGAGACGTACTTTCAAAAGTAATGGAAAAAGCAGGAGTGCACGTAACCAAAGAATACTATTTCAACGACTCGGGAAAACAAATGAAACTCTTGGCGCGATCTTTCTGGGTTCGTTATAATGAGGTGTTTGGCGTAATCCACGAGATTCCGGAAGGAGGGTATCATGGCAAATACCTATTAACGATGGCCGAATCCTTTGCAGGAAAAATCGGAGCAGAGTATGTTGATCGCTGGGATACCTCTATAGAAACCTTTTTTTTGAAAGAAGCAAAAGAACGGATGTTTGAGGTAATTCAAGAGACTCTTAATCTGTTGCATATCCATTTTGACGTGTTCACTTCCGAAGGGGAACTATTCACCTCCGGATTGGTCCAGAAGGTGTTTGATCGCCTGAAAGAAGCCGATATGGTGTATGAGAAAGATGGAGCAGTTTGGTTGAAAGTGTCCCGATTTGCAGATGAAGATGATAAAGTTCTGATCCGTTCTGATGGTACGCCTACGTATTTCTTTACGGATATTGCCTATCATTATCAAAAGTTCCTTCGAGATTTCAATCAAGTATTCGATATTTGGGGCGCGGACCACCATGGCCATATTCCGCGTATGAAAGCTGCTCTTAGGGCTCTTGATATCCCTGATGATTTTTTTCACGTTATTTTGCATCAAATGGTCTCTCTTCGTAAAGAAGGGGAGATGGTTAAAATGTCAACCCGATCGGGAGAATTCTTTACCCTCGACGAACTGCTCGATGAAGTGGGTCTGGACGCATTGCGTTTTTTCTATGCGATGGTGGACAAAGATGCGCAAATGGTCTTTGATATTGATCTTGCAAAAAAACAGACTAACGATAATCCGGTTTTTTATGTGCAGTATGCATATGCACGTATATGTCGGTTGATGGAACACGCTCAGGAAAAAGGCGTAGCCCTTTCTTTGGGGAAAAACTTGGACCGATTGAATGGGGACGCGGAACACATGCTGATCCGTGATATGATGCTTTTTCCTGAGGTGATTGAAGAAACGATTCGTCTATTGTCACCACACAAAATCTGCGGGTATGTCGTTGCTTTGGTTACGAAGTTTCACCAATACTACACCGATCACGTTTTCGTTGATCCATCCGAAATGGATCGGTCGAATGCTCGACTGCAATTGGCTTGGGCAGTAAAGAAGATGATTGCGGAATGCCTCACCCTTTTGGGTGTATCCACACCAGAAAGGATGTAAGAACGGTTGATTAGTGGGTTAGGCGATACCATTGTTGCGCTTTCTACCCCAAATGGGGTTTCTGCTCTTGCTGTGATTCGGATCAGTGGAGCTAACGCATGGGAGATCACCAAAGAACTCTTTCGGAAAACCAATGGTACTGTGTTTCGCTCCGTTGAACCAAGGAAGATGGTATATGGATGGGTTTTTGATCAAGACATGCAACCTATTGATGAAGCACAAATTACCCAATATGCAGAGGACTCTTCCCCTACGGGTGAAGAACTGATTGAGCTATTCTGTCATGGAGGATACGGTGTTGTAGAGAGAATCTTGGATTGTTTTCATCATTTTGGAGCTCGAAGCGCGAGGCCAGGAGAGTTTTCCTTCCGCGCGTTCATGCGCGGAAAAGTGGATTTGATCCAAGCACAAGCAATCCATGACCTGATCCAAACCGTATCACCAAGATCAACCAAGGGCTTTTCACAGGTTCTTCGTGGAGCGCTTTCCCGACAGATAAACGAAATTCGCCAAACGATCCTAGATGTTGCATCATCCATTGAGATCCAATTCGATGACCCAGAGGAATCCTTTGATGAAGGGAAAGAGAGTTGGGATCGAGCCAAAATCCATGAGACGATTAGGGAAAAAATCGAAATCATCCGAAGGATGCGGGTCGATTCAAAGAGGATGATCCGTGCGAGGGATGGCATCCTTACTGTTATTGCTGGACGTCCAAATGTTGGTAAGTCAAGCCTAATGAATCAACTCCTTAAAAAAGACAGAGTGTTAGTATCTTCAGAACCGGGCACTACGCGAGATTATATTGAAGAGATGTTACGCATACAGGGAGTAATGATTCGTTTGGTTGATACAGCAGGAATCAGAGAAACAGCAGAATCTCTAGAAAAAATGGGCATTCGGAAAACCAGGGAATGGATCGAACGAGCTGAATTGGTTTTATACCTGTTGGATTCGCAAGAGCCGATCCGGTTAGAAGATTTAGAAACTCTCGAGTTTGTTCGAACCAAACCCCATTTGATAATTTTGAACAAGACCGATACGATTCCCGATTTGCAAGAACCGGAGCATATACGAGGGTATTTACGGCAATTGGCTCCTTATGGGAATATCCTACTAGTATCTGCTTTGCATGGAACTGGGATAACAGAGTTGGAGGAAGCCATTATTTCCCAAGCCAGCTCCTTGCTTCCCGGAGAAACAGTACCTGCATTTACGCTACAACAACATTGTGATCAATTAGCAGAAATCGAAGAGATTCTTCTCGCATTTCTCTCGGCGCTGGACGAAGAAACTCATTTAGACTGTTTGGGTGATTTACTACGGAGAGCGGTCGCCCTCGTGGACATTATGACAGGCCGAAGGTATACGGAAGATTTGGTTCATAATCTATTTTCACACTTTTGTGTGGGGAAATAATGATGTCTATCTGCCCAAGGTGGAAGATCGGAGCCAATGAACTATTCTATTTCTACACTTGTAAACGGTGGTTGTTTTTTCATTTACGAAATTCAACACCATATGATCCGCAAAGAGAACGCGCCATAGAAGAAGACCGTATTCTGGAACTAAAAAGATATCTGGGTACTTATCCTTATAAGGACATGGGTTGGGATGAAGAAAAAACCCGTAAAACCTTAAGAAGGCACCAATCCGTTCTCCGTCCCCGATTAACTTGGGTTCACAGAGCAATACACATGGAAGCAACCCCCCATGCATTGCTATGGGGGTTTCGGGTTCTCGAAAGGGACGAGTACTCACTGATCATGGTCCGTTTTTCTCGAAAGAACCTTTCTCGCCATCGGATGCTCGCCTCTTGGAATCGATATGTATTGAAAATGAACAAAATCCCGATTGAACCAAAGAACTTGTTTTATTATCAAGATTCGATTGAATCGATCGCGCCCGAGGAAGACATCCCCGGTTTCTTGGATGAGATAACGAATCTGTTGGAATTGGAAATACCACCGCAGCGGAATGTTTCGATACGGTTTTGCCACTTGTGTCCTCATGAAAAAGCTTGTTTGGCTGAAGGAATGAAAAAGATCCATCTGGCTTCTCCCAAGGAGTTACGGGGAGTGGGAGAAAAAATGGCCTCCTCTCTGGAAGAAAAAAAGGTATACACCATTCATGATGTATCTCGCATGGAGATTACGGAGGAGATAAAGAAGGAATACCGAGGGATTGAGCGGGTTAAAGTGCAATCCTTTGCTTTTCTCCGAAATGAAGCCATCTTTTATGACGATCCTCAGAAGATGATTCCCAAAGACGGGAAACCCGGTTTGTATTTTGATATCGAAGCGGATCAGTATCCGTATCTTTTTGGTGTCTATGATCAAAAAGAGAATCATTACCATTCGTTCCTCGCTCACGAAGAAGCGGAACTGAGGGAAATAGGAAAACAGGTGATCCGTTTTTTTTCCCAATCTCAAGCTACGGTTTATCATTACTACGACTATGAAACACGGATTATGAGGCATATGGAAGAGCTTTGTGGCATTTCGATGGATGGGATTGTTTTTTTTGACGTCTACGAGTGTTTGCGAAAATGCGCGATTCTCCCTCTTAAGACCTATTCTCTCAAGTCCGTATCGAAATGGCTCGATTTTGAATGGAGAATGCCATTGGATGGAAAAGGTTCGATTGTCGAATTTCGTAGGTGGAAAAATACCGGAAATCCCACCCATTTGCAAACCATCATCCAATATAATGAAGACGATTGTCGATCGACTGCTCTTGTGAAAGATTGGCTTGAAAACCCCGATCAGTTCCGTCATAAGTTCCGAAGGGTATCCGAACAAGAACTGGAGCGCTTATTGAGCAATCCGGAACCTGGAATCCCTGAATGAGACAAAACACAAGAAAAAAGGATGTGATCGAATGGAGAAAGCCTTGATCAAACGATTTCACGAATTTGTTATCCAACACACACAATCCCTAAAAAGTCCATTTTCCGTAAAAGAGTTGATGAAAAAGATTCCTTGGAAAAGCACAGAATTCCAACAGCTTTTTGGAGCAATTGTGGAAGAAGCCTTTCTATCGGAGCATTCTAATTTTATCGGGGTGGGAACATCAAAAGATAATCTTCCGATGTTTCTTTCAAAAAACGATCTCATGGTCCAATTTCAGTCAGTGTTTTGCGCGCTCCCCTTTATCCTTTCGGAAACAGAGGTTCAGCAAGCCTTGCAGTCTGTTTCGCGTATGGATCGAGTGGATGAGCAGGTTTTGATACGGACCATTTCCTCCCAGACAGCATTGATTCGGTTTGATCAGGGATCGCGTGGAAAACCGATCGCCCTGAACCTATATAGACGGTATCTCCTTCCAGGAAAAGGATTATTAATCACCTCTTCTGTTTTCAACCACTATATGATGCAATCTACTGCAAGTCCTGAAACCGACGGAAAAGGAAAACTCCGGAAAGAAAAAATGAAAGAAGAGGATCCAAAGAAAACCATTTATTCTGCCGTATCTTGTTTTCTGGAGGATATCCGGTCTTTGGTTTTCCCAGCTTCCCTATTACAATCCATTCATTTCAAACGATACTTTTCCATTGATGACCCCCAGCAAACTTTCAATATTTTCCGATCCCTATATCCGGATTTATTTCAAAGGGTTAATGACATCTGGTCTTTTTTTCCCGAAATGTGGTTGGATTTAAACCAACTTTATGAAAAAGGATTGACGGGTTCCCTTTCTCAAGAAGAAATCGAACAAGAACTACGCGGACGACATCCCTTTCTCAATGAACAAGAAATCCATTGGATCATGGAAGGAGTTCGAACTGAAGAAAGGAATCCCATGGTCCATTCTGTTCAGCTATTGGAGAATCCGACTGGGGATGAACCCGTTGAACAATCGGAATTTTCGACAACAGCAGAAGCATTTGAGCAGGCAGAACATGAAGAAAGCCAGCTTCTTGACTCATCCAACCCATCTGAGCCTGATAGAAGCAGCCAATTACAGGACGAAGAACCCGAAGGGTCAGAAGAAATAGAAGAACCGGAAGAAACGAAGGAACCAGAAGATCCGAAGGAACCAGAAGATCCGAAGGAACCAGAAGACTCTGAGATACTGGAAGGAATGATTGTTGAGGAAACGGACCATTCACGAGCGGAAAAAACCGAACCCTCAGAAGAAATCGGTGAAGATCAGTTTGTAGTATCTCCTACCGAAACCAACGAAAAGGAAGACTTACTCCAGGAATTATTGATTGGTTTTATAGAACCGGATCATATGGAGGAATCAGGTACTGAGACTAAGGAAGAATCAAAAGAACCTATATCCCCCGAACCAATCAACACACCGAAAAAAGAGCAAGAACATGGGGGGGTTCCCGAACTGATCGTTTCCATGATAACCGATAATGCACAATTATTCGAGCAAGCAAGAAACTTAGCGAAAAAATACCACTTTCATCTTCGTGACAGCCTTGCCTATCAACCAAATTTGGTTGTTCTGGATCAGGATTATGAATATTTGGTACCGATTGCAAAAAGCAGTGGTGTTCCGGTTTTGTCAGTCCAACAATTCTTTGAGCGATATCCGGATCAGTAATCCAATGGAGAGGAGGGAAAAAGTGACTTTTTTCGAACGGATCAAAGAAATCCAAAGAGATAATGGATCACACCTTTGCCTAGGGCTTGACCTTTTTTCTACCGAGCTTCAGGAAAGGGATCATCTGGGGTTTGCTCAGAAGGTCATTGACACAACGCGCCCCTATGTATGCGCATATAAACTGAAGCTTTCCTCATTTCTTTCATGGGGTATTGAAGGATTGAAACTCATGCAACAGATTACTCAAAGCATACCCGATACCATTCCGTGGATTTTGGATGGGAATTTTGGAGAACCACCCCCTTCAGCGGATACTTGGGCCGAGTTTGCTTTTACAGTCATGAATGCGGATGCAGTTACCGCAAATCCCTATGTAGGATGGGATGGGATTGAACCCTTTGTGAAAGATCGAAGGAAGTATTGCTTTGTCCTAACGATGACGAGCAATGCAACAGCGGAGGACTTTGAACGAGTCCCCAAGGAATTTATGCTATCCCTTCAAGTAGCTCGGAAAATCCAACTCTGGAGGAAATCCTTCGATAATTTGGGTATGGTATTGGGGGGGTTGAATGAGATCGAGATCATCCAAGCATTAGAGGAAAATGACGGGCTTGTCTTGCTACCGGGATTGGGTCAGCAAGGAGGCAGTGTTGCTTCCCTAAAACGAAAACCGCACTATGACCGGTTTATTGTACACGTTTCCAAGGCAGTCCTTTTTTCCGATAACATCCTCCAATCCGTTCAGGAGTTTTATCACCTTACGAGCGCTGAGTCTAGCCGTTCTTGATTCGTATGGAAGTGGTCATTGAAAAGATGGTTCATGGTGGGCAAGGTATGGGAAGAGACCCGGAAGGCCGAATTGTCTTCATAGATCGGGGTTACCCAGGGGAAATCGTTGATGTAGAAATTACCCGTGAACGGAAAGATTTTCGATTTGGAAAGATCCGTAGCTTTATTTATCGATCTCCAAAGCGTTTGGGGCCCGTATGTGGCGTTTGGAACGAATGTGGTGGATGTGATTGGTTGGACTATGAATATACGAGCCAAATTCATGCCAAACAAGAAATCCTTGAAGAACAGTTTCTACGGACGTTGAGTACAGATCGCACCCCATTCCTTCTTCCTTTTGCCAGTTCTCCCGAAGTTCATCACTATCGGAATAAGATGGAATACTTTCATCAGAAAACAGATTCTGGATATCGAATATGCCTTCATGCGAGAAATGGTTTGGGTGGTGTCAAACCGGAAGGCTGCAAAGTCGCCCCGAAAGTTTTCGGGCGGATTTTGAAAGAACTATCAAAGGGAGATTTCCAAAAACTGGCTGAAACGAATCATACAGTGTTGCGGATATCAAAATCAACCGGTACAATCGCGCTGATTTGGGTTGGATTGAAAAAACCAGATCGACGGATTGAAAGGGCCGCGCAAGGAATTGCGAATCGATTTCCGGTTCTCTCATCGGTTATATATGTCATCCACTCAGGTCGAAAAGCAGTCTTAGACGGGCGTGCTGTACCTCTCATCGGAGAACCGTTCTTGGAAGAAACCGTTTGCGGGTTTCGATATTTCATTCCATCCACGTCTTTTTTTCAAATCAATGTACCTGTTGCAGAAATGATGTTGAACACAATCAAAACCCTTTGGAACCCAACGCCAAAAGAAAGAGTATTGGATTTATACGGTGGTGTTGGTTTGTTCTCTGTGTTCTTTGGTTCGTTGGTCCGAGAGATCGTGACGGTGGAACAGAATCAGGCATCGATATCTGCCGCTCGGAAAAATGCGAAAGCCAACAACATACCGGGAATCAAAACAGAAGCAGCCAAATGCGCTGTTTTTTTACGATCTCAACCGCAGAATCGGTGGGATACGGTTATCATGGATCCACCGAAATCCGGTGTCGAAAAAGAGGGTCTATCGGAGATTATCCGGATTCGTCCAAAACGGATCATTTATGTATCGTGCGATCCTGCCTCACTGACGAGAGACCTCAAATTACTCATAAATTCTGGCTTTTCGGTAGAACAAGTACAGGGTTTTGATATGTTCCCCCATACAGCACATTTCGAAACAATCGCAGTATTAAAGGGCCGATGAGCGAACTCCAATTTACCCAACCGATAAGCATCCACCGATCAATGGATCCCTTGCAAGACCCGATCAATCACCCGAGCATTGTGATACGAGTCCTCCAAAGAAATTAGTTGGGCTTCCATGTCCAAAAGAACACGGCCGAATTGTTCTGCTTCCAGTTGATAGTTGCTGAGGCTTTCAACCCATCGCTCTTCCCATCCTTCGTTATTCTTGCGAATCCGGTAATTCAAGCGACCTTGCTGATTGAAGGGCACTTCAGTAGACAAAATTCCTTCTGTACCCGACACTTCGCAAACCATCCGAAAGGGTTGGTCAAACCCACAGTGAAAAAACCCAGAAACTGACTGAGGAAAATCGAGCATAACCGAAGCAGAAAGGTCAACGCCGGATTTGATGACTCCTCTGCTATGTACATTCAGAGGTTCTTGGGAAGTAAGGGTCCGCATAAGGTGAATCGGATAACATCCGACATCATAGGTCGCGCCCCCACCAAGCTCTGGAGAGAAGCGAATGTCATCCGGCCTGTTTATTAAGGGAAAAGTAAATACGGAGACCATCTGGCGAAGATCTCCAATCTCTTTCGAGTCGATCGCCTTTTTGATTTCATGAATCAACGGATTGTGGCGATAGGCAAAGGCTTCCATCACTGGTTTGTTATGTTCTCTCGATGCCTTCTGGATCAACTTGATCTCTTCGGAATGAAGCGCGAGCGGCTTTTCGCATAATACCGCTTTCCCATGTTCGAGAGCTTTCAGTGTCCATTCCAAATGCATGGAGTTTGGTAACGGAATATACACCGCCTCGATCTGATGATCGCAAAGGAGTTCATCATAAGAAGAATAAGGGGTCAGAGCGGGAAACTGCTGGGCGAATTGACGCACTTTGTCCTTTGACCGCCCGGCAATACCCACCATTTCACCATTACTTGCATTTTGAAGACCAGGAAGAAAGGCTTTGGATGCAATTCTGGCCGTACCCAAGATCCCCCAACGGACTTTTCTCATGTTCTTTCTCCTCTCCACAAAAGATCTGGTTCAGCTCTGACAGTTGGGACAAAAATAGATTGTCCCTCCTAGATACTGGCTTTTCTGAATCGGACTTGAACAGATTGAACAAGGGGTTCCCAAGGTATTTCGGCTCATTTTGGTGGCATATCGACCATTTTGGCCGAAAAGGTCTTTTTCCGTATCTCTCCCACCCTTGACCGCCATCTCTTTCAATGTTTCCTTGACGGATTGAAATAGTTTGCTGCGGACTGGATCGGATAAATCGCGTACTTTTGTTTTGGGGTGGATCCGCGCATGGAAGAGGATATCCTGCAAAACACCGTTCCCAAGCCCCGGTATCCTTTGATCCGTTGCAAGGAAGGCTTTGACACTGAGGGTTTGAATGTCTTCTCTGCAGATTAGGTCTAACCAGTATGATTCTGAGAATCCAGAAGAAAAGGGATTGCAGCGTTCTTGCGCCAAGCGGTAGTAGGGGTTGTCGAATGTACCGGAGCGAAAAGCCCATAAACCGCCATACATTAAAACAGATGCGCTTAAAAAATGGCCATCGGAAAACTGAAGAAGAAGCTGGTGCTTATCTGGCGGGGTTTCTCCAGGAGAGAAAAGCCTCAGATTGACCCCTTCAGCAAAGAGAAGGATCGTATCTTCATCCCACTGAGTTTCGACCTTGCCCCCCTGATGGCAGGCTTGAACGAAGGTTTTTCCGGTAAGTAGTGTGGGGTATTTCTCAGGGTCATTATGAAACCAGGCGAACTTATGAGGAGAATGATTGGGAGTTACATGAGTGATCACAGCGTTTGAAAGCGTCTGATTCATTTGCCGGGAAAGGACAACTGCTTCAGGAAGTTCGATCATGATTCCGTTTCCTTACTACTCATATCGCGCTCTGCGATGTATCTTTGCTGAGACTCGATAATCACCCGTTCAGCTTCATCTCTTCCAAACCAACCCTCGCTCCCGGTGGGTTTGTTTTCTAGGACTTTGTAGACCTGAAAGAAATGATCAATCTCTTTTAACAGATGGGGCGGTACACCTTCCAAAGCTTCCACATGATTCCAAAAGGGATCTTGTAACGGGACACAAAGAACCTTTTCATCTTGGCCTTTTTCATCCCACATCTCAAAAACTCCGATTGGCCGGACGTCGATGACACAACCGGGAAATGTTGGTTCCCACACAAGAACCAAACAATCCAAGGGATCATCATCCAAAGCCAAAGTATCGAGAAAAAACCCATAATCACAGGGATAATGGACGGCCGAGAATAGGGTTCGATTAAACCGAATCGCATTCAAAGCTTTATCATATTCGTATTTATTCCTGCTTCCTTTGGGAATTTCAATCATTGCAGTCAATACCATGAGCCCCCTCCTGAAAAAAGCGCCCCTAAGGGCGCTTGATTGGTGGTTTGATAAGATTATCCTTCTCTTTGACCCAATTCTTTATCGATAAGATATAACGCTTTGCCATCGCTGCCAACCAATTTCAGTTTTTGGATGATTTCGTCGACCTGTGCTTCCTCTTCTACCTGTTCGTCATGGAACCAGTGTAAGAAAGAGACTGTCGCGTAATCCTTTTTTTCTTGCGCAAGGTCTGTGATTTCATTGATGCTTGCTGTAACGAATTGCTCATGCTTATACGCTTCTTCAAAAACATGCAATGGAGAATCCCACTCAAATGGGGGTTTTTTTATTTCGAGGAGTTCAACCCTCCCGCCCCGTTCTATGATGTAATGGTACATTTTCGAGGCATGTTCTATTTCCTCTTTTGCTTGCAAGGTCATCCACTTTGCCGAACCGAGTAGAGTTTTTGATTCAAAATAAGCCGACATCGCCTGATACAAGTACGCAGCATATAACTCGGCATTCACCTGTCTGTTGAGCGCTTCTAATACTTTGTCTTTCATCATAAATAACTCCTCCTTTGGCTTTATTATGTCATTCTAATAGACGCAAAAGACGGTCCTTTATGACAGAAGAAAGCCACTAGTCTTCTCGTCAAAAGATCACAAATGGGTGGGTTCGTACGGTTTTTTCTGCAAGGGTATGTTATAATTGATCAAAAGAAAAGGATGGTGAGTGCGGCATGAAAAAGGGTTTTCTCGTATCGGTAATCCTAGGTATGCTTTGCGTGATTGCAATGTCAGATTGGTTGATTCAGGTAAAATTTGAAGGATTCGAGTATGAGCGGAATCCTCCACTAGAGCTTGCACTCATTCTCGATGTTATCTATAAAGATATTGCGACATATGACGATCCCAACAATTATATCTGGTATACTCCAGAGTTTCCGCAAGGGGCCTACTTTGTGGAACGATGGAATCAACTGAAACACGTGATCACCTCTTTGTTGCACCGTGAAGGGTATAGTTTCGTGGGAATCTACACCCAAGACCATGTTGCAGGAATGAAGCTCGTTCCATACATCTATATCGAGCGTCGTTTTGCCCCTCCAAATCCAGTCGGAGATCCCGAAAACCTTCAGCAAAGGGACTTTGATCTTTCTTTGAACCAGAGTATCATTGCTCAGGCGCATAATCAGAAGCAAGCGTTCTTTACTACCAATATTCGGCGACTGATCGAGTACCCAGAACTCCATCAACAAGCAAGAGAGTATCAAGAAAAATCAGGAGTCCGAGGATATTTCGCCTATCCGTTGTTGAATGGAGATATTCCCATCGGCGTGTTGGTCATTGCCACGATGGAACCAGGCATTACCGAGGAGCAATTCTTCCGGATTCAGCAGTATTCAACGGCTATAGTTTGGCTGGTGGTGGAAACCCTCGACCTGATCAACAATCCTGAGAAACTAGGTCGATAGATTAATGAAGTATCAGACGAAAATAGGGGAGTTGGATGTCCCTGATGAGGATGTTCTTTTTTTTCCATTCGGGATTCCTGGATTCGACCGGTTAAAGAAGTACGCGCTTTTCTCAGTGCCTGATTCGCAACCAGTTCAATGGCTTCTTTCTTTGGAAGAAGAAAAGGTTTCCTTTCCTTTGATCGATCCATGGTCGATTCGAAGCAACTATGCTTTTGAGCTTCCGCAGATCGCTGTGGAAGTATTGGGTATCAAAGAGAAAACCCAAATTATGGTCTTGTGTATTCTGAGAATTCCCCAAAACAATCCGCAAGGTATGACAGTTAACTTCTTGGCTCCCATTATTATCAACCTACAAAACCAAATGGGTGTCCAGATAGTGCTTGAAAACTCTCCATACAGCATTCGCCACAATGTTGTCGAAGAGGTAGCAAACCAGCAAAAAGACGAAGAAAAAGGAGAAGCAGATGCTGGTACTGAATCGTAAAGAAGAAGAAGAACTCATCATCGAAACACCAGAAGGTCCAGTGATCATTCGATTGCTCAATATTGATGGGAAAAGCGTAAAATTGGGGATTGAAGCGCCAAAAAAGTATCTGATTCTTCGCAAAGAATTATACGACCGGATTTACCAAGAAAATGTTGAGTCCATGAACGAGGTTCCATTGGATGTATTAAAACAGCTCATGAAGAAAAAAGGTTCGAAAGATGAATAGGGAAAGGATCCATCAATTGGAACGGCTTTCCGGAATTCTTCTTTGTGATGAAGAGGTTCAGAAAGCGATGGATCAGATATCGGTATGGATCAAAGAATTTAAAGCCATTAAGACCTTTCCTGTCCGTAATGAACTTCCGATGATTCTGCCATTTGAAACCGATACGAAGTACCATGACGGAGACGATCAATATGACGGTTCTTCCCGCTTGATCCTTCAAAACTATCCTGTTACGAAAGATGGCTTTATTCTTGTGTCCAAAAGAGATTGAAGCAGGGAAAGCCTACGAACAAATCGCTGCCGATTTCTTGATGAGCAAGGGATACCAGATATTGGACCGCAACTTCCGGACCCGTTTGGGTGAGATTGATATTGTTGCAATCCAAGAAGGCGAGCTTGTTTTCGTGGAAGTTAAAGGAGGCCAAACAGATCCCCCACCACAGCTCCGAGTCACAAAATCCAAAATCCGAAAGATGAGTCGAGCAATCTATGCATACCTCTCTAGAAACATCCATCCAAATGCGTTTCAAGCAGTGCGAATAGATGTAGTCGTTGTTTTGGAACCAGATCAACGGGTTCAGCACTTCATCGATGTAACGGCTCATGGATGAACTCTGGATCTATGAATGGAAAAAAAGGATTCCGCTTTTGTTGGTTCTCAATTGGGCGCTTCCGAAGATTCGAAAGCCTGGATCAGATGAGTTAGTTTTTTTTCAAATCCAGGGATTTCGTCCTTTTCGAGGAAAAGGTTGATTTCCTTTTCGCTCAGCAGATAACAAAGAGTGCCCATGATCGGTTGATCGGGAAAAACGGATTGAAGGCAGTAGAGATAGAACTGAAGCTGAAATCGATGCCGTTCCTGGAAAACCTGAGTATCATACTGGCTGTATTTGAATTCCAAGACCTTCCAAACGCCATCATAACAGTAGAGTTTATCCATGATTCCTGTGAGGACATGGGTTCCCAGTTGTCTCATGATCGGTTTTTCCGAAAAAACGGGATTCCTTTTTTTTAAACACTGCTCCAATTCTTCCACAAACAAAGGCCTGTGGTTGGCCCACAAGCGAATAATGTTCCATGCCGGTAAAACATCAGCCTTCGAGATACCTTCCCAATACGCATGTTGTTCCAAGGCCTCTTTTGTGATCGAATTGAGGGGAACGTGACCAATTTGTTGCATGGCATGGTGGACCATCTTCCCTAGCTGGGCTTTTTTCTGAACCCTTTCATGAAAACAGGGTTGATTGGTTTCTTCCTCAATTTCTTGGTCAAAAGAGTGATAAGTACTGCGTAACAGAAGGCTCGGACTGACATACTTTCGGTACGGTTCCTTCTGAACTGCGAGCACAGTCGCAGGCATTTCAATCGGTATTTCCTCGATATCGGGTTGTAGGAGAAACGGGTTTTCCTCGGGCAAGTCTGAAAAGGGAATTTCTTTTACCAAACCCACGTATTCGGCTTCTGGAGGGTTATTCCATAAAAAATCAGTGTTCATCAATTTCGCCTTTTGGAGCATATGCAAAAAAACGGGAGTACCTTTGTTTTTCTTGGAAGGAACCGAGTGGCTAAGAACCAGTTCTTTTTTGGCCCGAGTCATCGCCACATACAGAATTCGTTTTTCCTCTTCATGAATCAATGCTCGCTCTTCTTCTTGCATTTGGCCAAAAAAACTGTCCTCAACAGGAATACCCATGGGGGGATAGAAACTGATCTGATCTTTCCCTGGATTTACTAGGATCTGGTCATTCGTAATGTTCATTTTTTGCCAACCCAGTTCAGGGAGAAAAACGATGGGGAACTCGAGCCCCTTGGATTTGTGAATGGTCATAATCCGAACCAAATTGCTTTGTTCCGACTCTTCAACCGCTTCCCCCTCATCGATTTCTGTTCTTTGATGAATATGGTACAAGAAATCCTTCCATGATACGACACGGCTAAAACGAGAAGCGAATTCCTGGAATTTCTGAAGATTCAAGAGTTTTCTCCGAGAATGATTCATCATGCTGAGCGTTAGTTCGTAGTGGAAAAAGTCAATACATTTTTGGACAAGTTTCGCGGGCGATGAAAAAAGATACTGGATTCGGAGCTGCTCCAGAATTCCGAGGAACGTTTTGGCTTTTTGGTTTTCATTTGCGAATTCGATCAACGCGTGGAAAAAACACTTCGGATCTTTTGACCGGATCGCAACAATTTCTGAATCTGTAAATGGGCTAAAATAGGAACGTAGCAAAGAAAGAAACTCAAAGTCATTCAAAGGATCAGCCAGAACGCGGATTAAGCTGCACAAACTGATAATTTCGGGTTTTTGAAAGAATTGACGGCTTCCTACGATATAGTACGGGATCTCCCAAAGAGTTAATGTTTCTTCCAAGTAGGGCAGAGAAGAGTATCTTCTGAGCAGAATAACCATATCCCGATAAACATTTCCTTTCTGAACCATGGATACAATCGATGCGGCTAGTACGCGTGTTTCTTCCTCCCAACGACTTGAAGCAGGCAATAAATGAACTTTGGGGGATTCTGTTGGATCGGCTGCTTTTTCAAGGTTTGGGATCAGGGGATCATAAACCGAAGCATAGTCAGGACTTAGATCACCCATCACTCGAGAAAAGACCAAATTGATAAAATGCAACAATGAAGCTTCCGACCGGTAGTTTTTCTGCAAAAGGAAGATATTGGAATGGGAAAAATCCTTCATCGTACGGTTGAACACACGGACATCTGCCCCACGAAACCGATAAATCGATTGCTTTCCGTCTCCAACATAGACGACTCGATTTTTTGGGGAATGGAGTAAAGAAATGATTCTCTTCTGCGATTCATTTGTGTCCTGAAACTCATCGACCATGATCAACTGGAATCGTTCAGAAAGAGAGTTCCGTACGGAATCGTTCTCTTCCAACAAATGGATGGTCATCAAAAGCAAGTCTTCATAGTCGATTCCATTCATCGAACGATTCTCCGTCATATAGATACTAAGGATCTCTTGAAAGGCGCTCAGAAAACCGGGAATTGCTTGTGTGAGATTTTCCTGCAAGGAATCATCGGCCATTCCGGTCTTGATGTCGCGATTGATTACGGTGGTGATTTCATATCGTTTTCGAAGCAAAGATTCTTGTAGCATTTGGATCAAGCCCTCATATCGATATAGTTTAAGAAATGGGGTTACCTTTTGTAAGTGGGCATGACCTTCTGGTTCTGAGAAGTACTTTAAGCAAGCTCTTCGAATCAAGTCTTTCTGTTCATGTTCAGATATGATTTCGAAAGAAGAATCAAGCCCGCTTTGAATGGGGTATTCACGTAGTACTCTCGAACAAAACCCGTGAATCGTCGAAATCCACGCAAAGGGCAACCGTTGGATGCACCGATGGAAGAATTGACGGACCTGAAGACGGTTTTGAGGGTTTTCAACCTGTTTTTGCATATCAAAGAGGATCCGTTCTCGGATTTCATTTGCTGCTTTTTCCGTAAATGTGATGGCCAAAACTTGGTGCAAATCCCACCGGTTTCTTAGTAACGTTTGGATCAACTTCTGGATCATCGTATGGGTTTTCCCAGTTCCTGCGCCTGCTTTAACGAACACATTTCCATTGGCTTCGATGATTGCGTTCTGTTCAGGGTTTTGCATTCCCGATTTTATCCTTTCATGGCTTGGGACCGTAATTGGCAAAGCCCATGTTCCTTAAATGGGCACCGGTATATATGACCCGCTTCGGGAGAAAAGATTCCGTCCAACGCTTTCATGATCCGCTCCTTCATTTCCGGAACAAATGATTCCATCCGAAGGTCTTTCGCTCGGGTATTTCTTCTCCCTCGAGAATCGTAGGCAAGATATGCTTCTGTCTCTTCATCCCAAACATAGAGATTCTGAGTAACTTTCTTTGGGGTTTTTTTATCGGGAAGGACGGTCATATACCCCATTCCTACCACTTTTTGCGAATTATGCATCCGATTCCTCGCTAAGGCATAGAACATAAGCTGATCCATCTCTTTTGCTGAGGTAGGACTTCGCTTATAGTCGATCAGGAATTCTGATCCAGAAGGAGTTTGATCGATCCTGTCGATTTTTCCCGTGAGCAGAATTCTCGGATTCTCAAGAATACAGATGTGATGGTCGGGCCGAATCATCATTTCAAAGGTTTTCGGCAAGAAGGGAACGGTATCAAATGACTTTGCTTGAGTGCCCGAGGGGCTTAGAACAGAAGACTGATGATATCGGTGCAAAAAATCGGAAATAACCCTGTGGAAAAAGTCGATCTCCACTTCTTGGATCATCTTGTATGGGTGAAACATTCGAGAAATCACTTCATTTTCAACAATAGACCGTAAATGGGTATTCACATACTTTTCTAGGGCTTCCTCAGTCCAGTTCTGGATTAATGGGAACTCCTCCAAGCTCAGAGATTCAAATACTTTTTTTAAAATAGCGTGCATAATGGATCCTTCTTGCAGGGGATCAAATCCGAGTGCGCTTTCTGAGGGAACCCGGACCTTCAGGATGGTTTCCCAAAAGAACCGGGTCGGACATTGTTTCAAAGAAGCATATTTCGAGGGACTGAAGGTATTCCCAAATAGTGAGTGGAGTTGAACCCGTGATTCAGGATCTTCGACATGTACCTGATATTTCTCGTTTTCCGCTTGTTGAATCATTCGTACCAGGGCGATGGATCGTTCAACCGTATCGGGTTCGTATACTTCTCTCCATAATGGCGATAAGACTAATGTATCAAGAGTCTGGATCGATTGAAGATAATGGAGAAGAAACGCATGAGGGGAATATAGCCAAGAGCTCCCTTTTGGCGTCGCTTCCAAACGATTTTTGGATTTGGGAATAACATATCGGAAAATTCGATTAAAAAACGAAGAAGGGATATACGGATTTCCGGTGATATCTCCAAGGGGATAGGAAAAAAAAGCGGTGCTATGAACTTGCCGAACCGAACTCCAAAAGTCCCGTTCTTCTCTGTCTAAAATCCTTTGTCTATTATCGCTGCCGAAAACCGTATCATGGAACAACAACGACTGAAAAGGGATCTTTGGATAGTCTTGATGTACCATACCGGGATAAAATCGGAACTTGTGCTGACGAAATCGACTGGATTGAAGGTCCATTATTCGCACTCGATTATCCATTTTCATGCTCGGAGGGAACCCGACATAGTCCAGAAGGGTTTTCAGATAAAACCAGAAAGTAAAGGGATTTACAGCACCTGCATTCTTTTTGTGTGCAATATGGCACAGCCTCTCAATCTTTGTAAGGACGTGATCAAAAAAGAAGCAAACCGCTGCTTCTTCCTTTTCTTCATTGCTAATCATGTTCGAGCGATCTAAGGACTCGAGAAACTGTTCAAACAGGATCCGGTATGCTTGGACCGGTTGCTGGATTTGCTGAGCAAAGCAGGACTCCAAGAGAAGAAAAAGAGAAGAGACCCCTAATCGGAATTGGCCAATCTGATTCAACCGGTCTTGCAGTTCCGATGTAATCTCTTCGAAGTCCTCGGAATACTTTGCCGATTCGATCCTTTGTTCTGTGAAGGCTTGATATGAACGGATCTTGCCCTCCCACTCTTTTTTTCGTTCTCTTAAGCCTTTGGGGTAATCTTTGAATGGGAACGATTTCAATGAAGAGTAATCTAATCCGGCCTCCCGTACGATTCGTTCTCTATCGCCAAAGCTTAATGTGGGTGGTTTCACCAGACCACTATCCATGATCATCAAGAGAAGGTCCGAAGGGAACCCTCTACCAAACGCCATAAAGGGAAGGATCAACCGGTGAACTGTTACACTTTCCAAAATGGGCAGGTTTTGGTCGGATCTCCATGGGATGCCCATCTCTTCCATTTCTTTTTCAAAAAGAGGGAGATATACCGAAGGATTTCGGATAACTACCCCGATATCGTCCGGCTCCAGTACCCCTTCCAAAAGAGCATCCTTGATTCTGCAGCAAATCCATTGGACTTCTACTGAGGGAGATTCAAAGGTATGAACTCGAATGGTTTCCCGAAACGCGGACGGGGACGTGCGATTCCCGTGAATTGAATGAGCAAAGCGGGCAACTGGGGTGGATTTTTGGGGGAAGAAAGCATGAGATCTTTTTTCAACCTTCGCTAAGGGGTAATGGATACTCAGCATTTGCAGAAAATGCTCCCAGGAGGGATCTGAATATTCGCGAGCTGATTCCATCGGAATGGATACATGGATATTCGGTATATAATAAGCCATTTCTCCAATCATTTCTTGAATGGGGTGGGGCAGATCCAAGAATCCGTCGATGAATAGGGCGTGAATGGGTTGATATAGCGTTTGAAAGAACTCTTTTTCTGTCCGTAATAGATCGGAGAGGTGATAATATCCATGGGTAATGGTATACACCTGAAGCTGTTCCAATCGGTTCTCCAACTTGTCAAACAAACCCTTGAAGTCTCTTAGGGTTTGGTCTTCAGAGGCATCAATTTCTGCTTTTACATGCTCGATATCCTTTTGTTCTTGGAAGAGGAAATAAAAATCGACGAACTGCTGTAAAATCCCTTTTCCTCGTTTGAGCAATTCGAATAGGTATGAGTCATCCGTGATTATGTCAGTAATCAGAGCGGAAAGGAAGTCTCTGTCAATAAAAAACCGATTTGGTTCAATCCGAGTGAGAGTTTCTACGGTGTATTGGTCGACAACTCGCAATTGCTCAGGGAAGAGCCCTTGGGTATGGTGAAGCAATTGCTCGCGAATTTGACGAATAGATCCCCCAGACGGTCCAAGCCAAAGATAGGAAAAAGGGCCGTTCTCCTGATGCAAACGCACAACCTCGCGAACCATCTTCTGTGTCTTTCCTGATGAAGGGTGTCCTTGATATAGATAAGCGGCTTGCACAATCGTTCCTCCCTGATGTCGCGCTTTCAATAAAGGGGATGAAATCGGGATGAAATATGGTATCTCTTTGATTCATTATAGCATAAAGAAATGGGGTATTCAAGAGATGCGAAATATGGTATAATAGATAAAGAAATACCCCTCTTTCTTTTCGTTTTTTTTGATTATCCAAAAAAAATACGATTATTCAGGATTTATTATCCTTTGAAAATAAGAAAAAGATCAAGAAAATCTAAACGACAATAATCTGATATCAATACAGAGCGGGACCCTCTTGGTTTTGATCATATTCATTCCAGAAGCAACGGAAAATGAACAAAACAAATCGTTCCCACGGATATTTGCAATCCACATCATTTCGTTTTGCTCGGAAATGAGAAATCAAAGGAGATTGGGTTATGGCAAAACTCAAAATGGCGATAATCGGAGCAGGCAGTAGCTACTCTCCTGAGCTAGTAGATGGGATTATTGGAAACTATTCTTCTCTTCCTGTGGATGAACTGGTATTGATCGATCTGCCGCAAGCAGAGAAAAAATTGCAAACCATTCACGCTCTAACCGAAAGAATGGTCCAAAAAGCGGGACTTCGAATCTCGGTATCAATTAGTTTCGACCGGCTCAATGCTTTGAAGGAATGTTCCTATGTCATTACCCAGTTTCGGGTCGGTGGCTTAGAAGCCCGCGCAAGGGATGAGAAGACCCCATTGGAGTTTGGGTTGTTGGGACAGGAGACAACGGGAGCAGGAGGTTTTGCGAAAGCGTTAAGAACTGTCCCGATTGCTTTGGAAATCGCGCGTGATATGGAACAGGTTTGCCCGGAAGCATGGTTAATCAATTTCACAAACCCATCAGGCTTGGTTACTCAAGCACTGTGCAACCATTCTGCGATCCGGTGCATCGGTTTGTGCAATGTTCCGATCAATATGCATCGAAATACCGCATCGTTCCTCAACATACCAGCGGACCAGCTTTCCATGCGTTTCCTTGGACTCAACCATCTCAGTTTTATTGATCAGGTGGTCTTTCGTAACAAGAACCAATTACCCACGCTCCTTCGCGATCCTTTGTTTGTAAACCATGTAGCGAAATATCTTCAATCTTCGGTTGGTTCCGAGTCGTTGATCCAAGCGCTCGAAATGATTCCTTCTCCCTATTTGTATTACTATTACTTTGAAAAAGAAGCCATCGAAAAGGCTCAAACCGATATTCGATCCGGTAAGGGAACTCGGGCGCAGCAAGTAATGGAGGTGGAAAAGGATCTCTTTCAGTTATACGAAGACCCGAATCTTGACTGTAAACCTGAACAACTCTCAAAAAGAGGGGGATCGTTATACTCGGAAGCAGCGATATCCCTAATCTGCAGCATTCAAAATAATCTCGGAGAAATCCATGTAGTGAATGTGCCCAATCAGGGATCTGTGAAAGGGTTGCCCATGGATGCCGTGATTGAAACAAACTGTTATGTCGATCAATCAGGAGCTCATCCCCTTTCGATCGGACAATTGCCTGACTCGATTGCGCCTTTGATTCAGAGAGCGAAGCAATATGAAACATACACTATTGAAGCAGCAATTCAAGGATGCAAACAAAAAGCATACCTTGCCCTTTTGACGAACCCTTTGGTTCATCATACAAGCCAAATCCCATTCCTAATGGATGCTCTTTTGAAAGAGAATAAGCAGCATCTCTTTCGATTCTTTCCAAAGGGGGAGGAATAATGGGGATTTTTTTAGGCGTTGATGGGGGAAACACCAAAACGCGGTGCTTGATTGGAGATGAGTCAGGATCAATCCTTGCAGATCAGCTGACTGGTCCTTCCAACCATCAATCCTTAGGAGCGCAGAGAGTCCAGGATACTTTGAAATGCTTGATTCAAACTAGCTTAGATGAAGCGGGTATTCAGATTTCAGATCTTAATGGAGCGTATTTGGGTCTTGCTGGAGCAGATTTACCTTCCGATTTTCAGCTTTTACGATCAGTCTGCGATTCTTTGTTCTCGGGAGTTCCATACCAAGTAGATAATGACGCATGGATCATTATGAGAAGTGGCCTTCAGAACGATTGGGGAGCTGTTTGTATTTGCGGTGCCGGGTCCAATGCGGCGGCATGCAACCCCAAAGGAGACCGAGCGATTTTGCGTTCTCTATCCTATACTCTGGGTGGATGCGGTGGCGGAATGGAGATGGCTAGGGAAGCTTTGCACCGCGCGTTTCGGCATGATGAGCAAACAGGTCCTTTCACAATGCTAGCTGAACGGATTCCTGATCTTTTCTCAGTGCCTGATATGTCTTCTGTGATTGGTTTTTTTTATCCGGAGCATCAACCGACTACGTACGAAACGATGAAAAAAATCCCTCCGTTGGTTTTTACGCTTGCAAATCAAGGGGATGCTGTTTGCCAAGAGATATTGATTAATATGGGTAGAGAATTGGGAACAATGGCCTCGGGTCCAATCCACAAAGTAGAAATAACGGAAGAGTCATTTACTGTAGTCTTGGGTGGAAGTGTATTTCTCGGATCCTCCCCGTTATTGATCGATAGTTTTACCTTGGTTTTGCGGAAAACCGCTCCAAGAGCGAATGTATTTATTGCAAAGATGCCACCAGTCACGGGAGCATTTCTTAGTGCCATGGATCATTTCGGACCGATTCCATCGGAATCAATTTACCTCAAATTAGAAGAGAAATATGGGAAACAAGTGACTAACCTTTAATGATTTGATTTCCACGAGGGTTTGTGATACAATTCTATATGGGGGTTCCCCGGGGGAGTGAGGGATATTGAAGAGAAGGATCAGTATTGAACTTGGTGGAAAAGAATACGCATTCAAGACCGATGAATCTCCCGAAGCGGTTCAAAAAGCAATAGAACGGGTGGAAATGGATTTCCAGCGGTTCGGAAAGTTCAAAGATTCCAACGAATCCTCCACATTCGATGAAATCCTGGTTCTCCTTCTTCTCATCTACTCTTCCAAAGTAGGTCAATTGGAAGAGCATCAAAAAGACTTGGAAGAACGTTTGGAACGTTTGCTGCTTGAGATGGAAGGGAGAAAAGCAGACCGAAGTGATATGGTCAGCTAAACGGATTGGTATCTTTGATTCAGGAGTGGGGGGAATATCGGTAGCAGATGCCATTATGAGAGCTTTTTCTCAGCTTGGTATAGGTTTTTCCATGTTTTACTTGGGAGATACAGAAAACCTCCCATATGGTTCGAAATCGATCCAAACCCTTCGATCGCTTGCGCACAAAAATGTTCAGTTTTTCAACCAACTTCAATTGGACCACTTAATTATCGCTTGCAATACTTCACATTCTGTTGCCATGGATATCTTCGTTGAAGAATCGAACTGCCCTGTTCTCGGTGTAATCGATCCAGCTGTCCGGTCTCTTCAATCCCGATACTCTGTGAACCCCGTAAACATTGGTATTATTGCTACAGAACGGACAGTGCAGAGTGGTTCATATCAAAAAAAACTCTCAGCGGTTCTCCCGTTGGGTTCTCGCATCTATCAAAAGGCATGTCCTCTTTTTGTTCCGTTGATCGAAGGGCGAGAAGAAGATCCTTCTGTCTTGTATGCAGTTTCACGAGAATACCTCACAGACCTGATACGGCACGATCTTCAAATGATCGTCTTTGGTTGCACTCATTATCCGTTTCTTGCGAGCATTATGAAACAGGTCACCTCTATCGAATTTTTTGATCCTGCTCAAGCCGTTGCAAACGAATTGGTCCAGATGATGATTCCTTATGAAGGCAAAAAAACGCAAATAGAGATGCAAATTATGGTTACAGGAAACCCTGATCAATTTGCGTGTACGCTCAAAAGGTTCCAAGTCGATTGGGTTCAGAAGGTCAGAAAAGTCATCGTGCCCGAGGAGGTTGGTTCGTTTGGCGTCAAAACCGGATGATAAGAAGCAATTGATTATTGTGACAGGCCTATCGGGTGCTGGAAAGAGCACTAGTTTGGGTCTTTTGGAAGATATTGGTTTCTATTGCGTCGATAACATTCCTCAGCAGATGCTCTGGGATATCATGAGTCTTTTTGAACATATGGATATCAACAAAATGGCTCTTGGAGTTGATGCCCGTTGGAAAAAGGACCTTAGCTTTGCTGTTGAAATGATTCAACGGTTTCAAACCAAACATACGAAAATTTCTTTGCAAGTCTTCTACTTAGAAGCCCAGAAGGACGCGATTGTCAATCGGTTTGCGTTGACTCGAAGAAAGCATCCCATAGCAGAGAACGGGGATACATCAAAGGCTATTGAAAAAGAAATGGCAATGCTTGCTCCGTTTAAAGAGATCGCCGATGTGGTTCTCGATACGTCGAAACTGAATACCCACCAGCTGCGCGAAAAATTGGTTTCGTTTTTGTCGGGTTCTGAAGAAGCGGGAACCCATTTCATCACGCTTCATTTAACCAGCTTCGGGTATAAATATGGGATCCCACTCAATGTGGATTACCTAATCGATTGCCGTTTCCTGCCCAATCCCCATTATGTACCCGAAATCGCATCAATGACTGGAATGGATATTGAAGTCGCACAGTATTTGGAGCAATACTCAATCGTACACGATTATCTGACAACGCTAATCGCATTGCTCGAAATCGCCCTAAAGGCATATGAAGAAGAAGGCAGATGGAATATTAGTATCAGTATCGGTTGTACAGGGGGTCAACATCGCTCAGTGTATTTGGTTCAGAAACTCGCTGAGTTTTATCGCGCGAAAGGGTATCGTGTACAATCGGAGCATCGGGATCTGCATTACGCATAAATGAGGAACATATGATACAGATTGCTGCTATTGGTGGGGGGACAGGGCTTTCGACTCTGATGAGGGGTTTGAAGCTCTATAATGGGTATTGGAACCTAACCGGCATTGTCACCATTACAGACAATGGCGGCAGCTCGGGTACAATCCGGAAAGAAATGAACATCCCGCCTCCGGGAGATGTGCGTAGCAATATCGTGGCAATGGCTAAAGATGAAGACCTCTTGACTCAACTGATCGGATATCGATTTCGAGACGAAGGAGTATTTGAGGGCCATTCTGTGGGGAACATCATTCTTGCTGCCTTGACCCGAATCTTGGGAAGTTTTCCTGATGCCGTGAAACGACTTTCGGAAGTGTTGGCAATTAAGGGGAGAGTCCTACCTGTCAGTGATCAGATGATCCATTTGGTTGCGACTGATGAAAGAGGCAACCAGTATTTTGGGGAAGAAGAGATCGCTCAAACCCAAAGCCGGATTGTCCATTTATCAACGGACCAACCCATGGTAGCGATCCCTGAAGTGATCGACTGCCTGCGAGCTGCCGACGGGATTCTTTTTGGTCCTGGGAGTCTGTTTACAAGCGTTATCCCAAACTTTTTGGCAAAAGGGGTAACAGAAGCAATTCAAAGGAATCGAACAGCGAAAAAAATCTACATCGCCAACATCATGACTCAACCCAGGGAAACTGTAGGCTTTTCTTTATTGGATCATTACAGTCAAATATGCAAATACTTGGGTCATAAAGCTGATCTCGTTATTGCAAATGCTCAAGCGATTCCAGATGAGATCCTGTCTCGCTATACGAAAGAGTATGCTCAGCCAGTCCTGAATAATGGAGCGCCTTTGGATGCGGAAGTGATTCTCGGGCAGTTGGTCAAGCTTGTCGAAGACCCAAGGGATAGACTGATCAAAGTACGTCATGACGAAATCGAACTGTCCCGGTTGATCTTCGAAGTCTTTGATAAGGGAAAAAAACGGTGAGTTTTAGTTCGGAAGTAAAAAAAGAGCTAAGCGCACACCCCCTCAGAACCAAAATGGGTGTTTTTTACGAGTTGGGTGGTATGTTGAAAATGAGGGGGGTTCTAGTCTTGAAAGGGAAAGGAGCACTAAACAGTCAATCCTTGGTCTTACACACCGCAGAATCAGCCATTGCACGGAGGATTTTTTCCCTATTCAAGCAAGTAGGAGCAGATCAGCTTTCGGCATCCTACTCTGTTGATCCATATTTATTTCGTCGAAAAAGCTATCGGATTGAAGCATTCGGAAGAGAAATATGGTATCATATGGAGCGTTATGGATTCCTCCTTGAGGGTGAAGGTTCGTTTTTTCCATTATTTGAAGAAGATTTGGGTTTTTTTGGGGATTTTCTCCGAGGTGTGTTTCTTGTTAGCGGTTCAATCGTTGATCCTCTGAAGGAATATCATTTCGAAATCCTTGAAAAGGAATCCTTTACTCTCCTGAAACGAGTTCAAAAGACCCTAAACCATCTAATGAACATTCACAGCGGTCTATATCCCTGTCCCAAAGGGTATAAACTCTATATCAAGCGATCCATGGATATTGTTGAAGTACTCCACCTAATTGGTGCAGAAAAAGCCTCGGTTCAGATGGAGCAAATGGTGGAAACCAGGAGAATCCGGAGCGATGTCAATCGATCAATCAACTTTACCTTGGCCAACGCGAACAAAATCGGTAATAGTAGTTTTGCTCAAATGAAAGCCATTCGAACCATTGGTGATGAAATGGGATTAGATTTTCTTGACCCTGAACTGAAAGAACTTGCTCAGCTTCGTATGGAAAACGAGGACTTGACGCTTCAAGAGTTGGGTGAACGGATGAAGGTTCCCATCACTAAATCTGCGGTATATAATCGGATGAAAAAGATCCAGAAAATTGCCCGAGAACTATCGGATGAAGAGGAAAACCCATGAAATGTCCCTACTGTTTGTCGCCGGAAACAAAAGTTATTGATTCCCGGCCCGCTGAAGAGAACCAAGCGATTCGCAGGAGAAGGGAATGCCCTAATTGTCAAAATCGATTCACCACCTATGAGCGGTATGAAACCGAGCCTATTACGGTTGTAAAACGCAATGGAAGTCGAGAGTTGTTTCGCCGTGAAAAGGTAATGGCCGGTTTGCTAAAAGCTTGTGAAAAAAGAGAGGTTTCCACAGAGGTTCTGAATCATATCATCACTGAAGTGGAAGTTCTTCTTCAGAAACGAGGAAAAACCGAAGTCCCTTCTTCAGAGATCGGAGAACTCGTCTTTCAAAAGTTGAAGGAAGTGGACCGAGTGGCGTATGTGCGATTTGCCTCGGTATATAAAGATTTTCGGGATATTGACCAATTTCGGAATCTGGTCGAAGAATTGCGGCAAGGAGGAAAATAAATGAAAAGAGATGTCATCTACTTAACCAAAGAGGGTTTTGATGCGATGAACGAAGAGCTGAAAATGCTCAAAGAGAAACTTATGTATGAGATTGCGCAAAGGATTAAAGAAGCAAGAGAGTTTGGAGATTTAAGTGAGAATAGCGAGTATGAAGAAGCCAAAAACGAACAGGGTCGCGTAAATGGAAGGATCTTGGAGCTTGAAAATATTCTGGGAAAAGCGGAAATCATAGACCCCAATGAATTCCAAAGGGACACCATATCCTTGGGTCAGGTAATTCTGCTAAAAGATATCCAGTCCGGAGAAGAAAAACGGATGAAACTAGTGAACCCTCAAGAAGCGGATATTTTTGATAACAAGATCAGCGTTGAATCCCCATTGGGTCGATCTTTGTACGGAAGTCGCGTGGACGATGTAGTGCGAGTGAAGGCCCCGGGAGGGACACAGAAATACAAAATCCTTGGAATCGAATTTTAGGAGCTGCAATGAATGATCCCATCCGAGACTATAAAGAACAGCAAGTCCATGATCTTCAATCAATGGGACATAATCCCTATCCCTATCGTTTTGAGCGCACGCACTCATCAAAACAGGTTAACGAAGACTTCCGCGAATTGAAGAACGGCGAAGTACAGCAGGATGTGTCGTTGTCGGTTTGCGGTCGGGTTATGGCAATTCGGGATCATGGCAAGTCCTGTTTTTTTGAGCTTCGGGATGGGTGCGGAGCCATTCAATCCTATATCCGAAAGAATGAAGTGGGGGAATCTTCCTTCGATTTTTTTAAACGGTTTATTAACGTTGGGGATTTTCTAGGTGTGGATGGATTTCCTTTCCGGTCGAAAACGGGAGAAATGTCGGTTTTCGTCAATCACTTCCAACTTTTATCCAAATCCATTCGTCCTTTACCCGAAAAATGGCATGGAATCAAGGATAAGGAAGTCATATACCGACAACGCTACGTTGATTTGATTGCGAATGATGAGAGTTTTCAACGGTTTGAAGTACGGTTCAAAACGCTGCAACTGTTGAGGGAGTTCATGACAGAGCGTGGGTTTATCGAAGTAGACACACCAATGTTGCATTATCTGGTTGGTGGGGCTTCTGCAAAACCTTTTGTAACGCATATGAACACGTACGATATCGATTTATATTTACGCATTGCCCCGGAACTCTATTTGAAACGGTTGGTTGTGGGTGGTTTTGAACGAGTTTTCGAGATGAACAAGAACTTCCGAAACGAAGGGGTTAGCTATAAACACTCTCCGGAGTTTACAATGCTAGAAGCATATCAGGCTTACGCGGACTATATGGATATTATGGAGCTTGTCGAGGAAATGATCGCCTATGTAGTCTTTCAGATCAAAGGAATGTATCAGTTGGAATATCAGGGAACCACGATCGATTTCTCACCTCCTTGGAAACGAATGACCATGGCGGAGTGCATTCACCGGCATTTGGGTATCGATATTGCTGATGATCCAGAAGAGAAGCTAATCCAAACTCTTCGAGAACATGGAGAAGTGCCAATGATTCGGGATAAGGGTCATATGATCGAATCGTTATGGGGGCTTGTCGAAGACCGGATCATACAACCAACCATGATCACCGAACACCCCATTTCTATCTCGCCTTTAGCGAAAAAACACAGAGAAAAACCAGGAGTAACCGAACGATTCGAGCCGATTGTTTTTGGAAGAGAGTTGGGCAATGCCTTTAGCGAGTTGAACGATCCAATCGATCAACGCGCTCGTTTCGAGGCTCAAATGAAGCTCAGGGATCAAGGAGACGAGGAAGCCCAAATGATGGATCAGGATTTTATTCGCGCCCTCGAGTACGGGCTTCCTCCTACTGGTGGATTGGGTATTGGAGTTGATCGGTTGATTATGTTTTTGACGAATGCTTCATCTATCCGCGACGTGATTCCGTTTCCCTTGGTGAAACCGGATTTTCTATACAGCGAGATTGATGAAGAAACCGACATACCAAGCCCATCTGAATAAAAACAACCTACGAAAGCAAAAAAGGAAGCGGCAGTTTGCCGCTTCCTTTTTAGAGAGAAAGGAACCGGATCATGCCCTTAGAATCATTCTATCGAAAAGTTTTTGCGATCGCCCTGCCAATTGCAATTCAGCAGATCATTTTTAGCGCGGTCAATTTCGTAGATACCTTGATGATCGGACAGCTTGGAGAAGTAGCAATCGCGTCGGTTGGATTGTCCAACCAGTTCTATTTCCTTTTTCATCTCTTGTTGTTTGGATTAAGCTCGGGTGGAGCGATCTTCATTGCTCAGTTTTGGGGAAAAAAGGAACTTGATAATATCGCTAAGACTGCTTGCTTGATGAGTATCTTTGGTATCTTAGCTTCGGTTTTCTTTTTCATAATGGGGGTATTCTTTCCGAGTGTCACCCTGCGAATTTTTACTCCTGACCCATTGGTTATCGAACAAGGGGCCCAGTATCTGAAGATTGTTGCAATTTCTTTCCCGATTACTGCTATTTCGCTTATCTTCGCTACAACAATGCGGAGCACAGAACATGCCTTTGTTGCCATGCTGATCAGTGTAGTCACTATGCTCAGCAATGTGTTTTTTAATTGGATCTTTATCTTCGGGAACTTTGGAGCTCCTGAATTGGGAACGATGGGAGCGGGTATTGGAACTCTCATTTCTCGATCGATGGAGTTTGTTATTTATATGGTATTGCTGCGATGCAAAAAATTCCCAGGTAGTTTTGGGATTGTCCATATTAAGAGTATTCAAAGACGCTTTGTTGGCCGATTTCTATCCTATACGATGCCAACAATCGGAAATGAGTTTGTATGGTCCTTGGGAGTAACAACCTATGCAATTATTTATGGCCACATAAGTACACAAGTTGTCGCAGTGAACCGGATCATCGAAGCGATCCAAAGTCTCTCGTTTTCTGTTCTTTTTGCTTTGGCAACAGCTACTGCAGTTGTGTTGGGAAAGTCAATCGGTATTTCGCAATTTGAAACAGCCCAGCGAGAAGGTCTCCGCCTGCTTCGATTGTCTCTCGTTATCTCAATTGGTCTTGCTTTGTTGATCTTACTGGCTGGAAACCCACTGCTTTCTTTATTCAACGTAATTCCCGAAGTGCATCAATTGGCTTGGACGATTCTGATCATGGCCATGATCTTTTTCCCGATCCGAAACCTCAATTGCATTCTTGTGGTAGGGATCCTTCGGTCCGGGGCCGATACTCGTTTTACTTTTGCCGTGGAATCTCTAACTCTCTGGGGGATCGGTGTGCCTTTGGTAGGGATCACCGGACTGGTTCTTCGATGGCCTTTCCCCTTTGTTTTTGGAGTTACAATCATTGAGGAAATGGTGAAACTGCTGATAATCACGGCCCGATTTCGAAGCCGGAAATGGGCCAAAAATGTTGTGAACACAGTCTAGAACTACATATGAATCGCCCATCCATCCAATCCACGACATGCTTCCATGATTCCTTCCGAAATCGTTGGATGGGAATGGATCATCCGGGCGACCGCATCGACGGGAATGCCTTCTGTTTTGGATAGTAAGAGTTCATGAATCAGCTCTGTAGCTTGCTCGCCAACAATGTGCGCCCCAAGAAGCTGGTGAGTAGACGGGTCTGACAAGAGTTTGATCATCCCGTCGGATTTCCCTATAGCAACGGCTTTCCCGATCCCTCGATAGGGGAAGGCGAACTTTTTGTATGAAACCCCTTCTCGTTCTAAATCTCTCTCTCTCTTTCCAAAGCTTCCTACTTGCGGCGTACAATAGATTGCTCCCGGGACGTTATCGTGAGAAACCTTCGAAATGGTTGGGCGCCCTGCCATTGCTTCGACCGCGATTTCTGCTTCTTTCGATGCCAAATGCGCAAGAAGCGGAGGACCAGTTACATCTCCAGCTGCATAGATATGCGGAACGGTAGTTTGGTAGGAATCATGAACGGGAATATACCCTTGGTTCAGTTGGAGCCCCAATCGCTCGAGGCCCAGTCCCTCCGTATTGGGTTTTCTCCCCACAGCAACCAATACGTTCGTGAAGGATTCCTTCCAAACCCCAAGTTCGGAATTCTCAAAAGTTACTGATAAGCCCAAATCGGATGATTCGTGGTTTATCACCTTTGTTTGCGTCAATATCCGAATTCCTTTTTTTTGGAAGGCTTGATGGACGAAACGGGAGATTTCATGATCTTCTGTCGGTAATATGGAAGGAAGAATTTCAGCAATCGTAACCTCTGCCCCGAATGCGCAAAATACATCCCCTAGTTCCATACCGATTGCTCCACTGCCAATGACCAAAAGCCGTGAGGGAACCTCTTGGAGCATCAAGGCTCCGGTTGAAGAAAGAATCGTTTTTTCATCCATTTCAAAACCCTCAAGGGTCCGTGGAGAAGTACCCGTTGCGATGAGAAACCGATTGGCTTGAATCAAACCCGCTCCATCCAGTTCCAATTCGTTTGGCGAAACAAACCGCGCTGAAGCAGGATAGACTTGGATTCCATTTTTCTTCATGAGAAACTGAACTCCTTTGGAAAGCTTCTCGGCAACGATCCTTGACTGGCGAAAGACCTTCTCGTACTGGAACTCACTTCGGTCGGTTCGGATCCCCATTTTTTCCAAATCGGAAATGGATCGGAAAACTTCTGCTTGGTGGATCAACGATTTGGACGGGATGCATCCTATGTTCAAACAAACCCCACCCAAACGGTCTTTTTCCACAAGCGCGGTTTGAATTCCCAATTGGGCGGCCCGAATTGCTCCAACATATCCCGCCGGTCCACCCCCGATCACAACAAGATCAAATGCCTCTCTTATTCGTTCCATGTTCATCCTCCTTTGATACAAAGTGGTATCAACTTCCAGTCGAATGTTGGACACGAACCCCAATGAGGGGCTCATGTCCAGAAATGAAGGATCATTCCATAAAAGGAAATTTGAGAATCAATTGTTGGTATGTGACCATCGATTCTCTTCAGTATTCCTTCGATTTGAACCTCTCTAGGCTTTCTTTGATCTGCCATGATACACCTCCTATGGGTTTTCGAGCCATTTTTCCTACCAGCTTCGAATATTCAACCAATAAACCAACTCGTTATGGATCGGGATAAATTCGTTCTTCTTTCTTTTTTTCATTTGCTTGTCGAGGGCATTATTATGCATTTTCTTCCTCCTTTCCCACGATTCGATGGCTATGCCCAAAATTTCAACTGGGTCCATACGCCATCTTTACGAACTTTCTCAATGGGTGGATGCAAAAAAGGTTTTGCCGATTCTTTTTTTTGTTTTCGCATTGGTTTCCTCCTCTCGGGAAAAATTGGAATTCCAGGGTATGGGTGGCGCAAAAAAAGAGGTCGTACCTCTCCGCTACGACCTCTTTTAAATCATGATTTTGGTACGTTTGGGTTAGGATGGACCCCAAAGAAACCATCGGTGCGGAGGGCGCAGCGAAACGCATGTTGCGTTTTGAAACGGAACAAAACGAATGGAATCAAAAGATCCCTTTGTACACATACCGTTCCCTCCTTTTATGGTCTTGTAAGTAGGCGTATTATAGCACAAGCAAAAGACAATGTCAAACAATTTTTGTGGAATTACCACGAAGATTTGTTGTATAATTGGAAAGCTATGTTCCGTGGTTTTTTGAGTCGCTTGAGGTGAAAGAATGAACCAAGATGAAGTAATCCGAAGATTGGGTCAATGCAGACCGTTTCGAGGGTTGCCCCGCTCGGAAATCCATTCGATTGTAGAGGAATTGCACCATTGGATCCGAACCTACACAAAGGGGCAATGGCTATATACTCGGGGAGAGCGGATCGATTTTTTAGTGTTCTTACTCCAAGGGTCTATCCGAGCCCAGATGCAGGATTCCGAAGGAAAAGTCGTACGAATCGATACCTTGCATGGTCCGCAAATGATTGCGCCCGCATTCGTGTTTTCATCGCACAGAAGACTCCCAATCGATATTATAGCCCATTCTGATCAAGTGTTGGTGTTGGAAGCTCCAAGGAAAGTTATCTTCCGTCTATTGCATCGTTCACCGGTTTGTCTGGAGAGTTTTTTGCAGGATATCGGCGATAAATTCGCTTTTTTGGCTGAAAAAGTGATGGCTTTTTCGTTTTTCACGATTCAGCAAAAAGTCGCTCATTTCTTGCTTACGGAATTTGAGAAACAGGGGCCATCGATCCTCCTCTCTCTCACAAGAGATGAATGGGCGGACCTTTTCGGGGTAACACGCCCGTCTCTATCTCGAGTTCTTTCAGATATGGTTCGGATGGACTGGATTGGAGTGAGCGGAAAAACGATTTCCGTAAGAAACCCTGACGCGTTGCGATCGGTTCTGAATAAAGAGATATAAAAACGGTTTTCCTTACATGACTTTATGGAGGTGTTGGAATGAATCGAAGGGTACGGATCATGGTAGTGATGGTAATTGGCATTGCATGGAGTTTATTTGTGATGGGACAAACAACTGGATTGCGCACAATCACACAGCAAGCGCCAACAATCCCGGAAGCGCAGACTGAAGCGAACGGACTCCGTTCTATGGATCCGTTGGTTCGCGCATTTCTTACCTTTGAATCGGTAGATCGAAAAGAAGGGTGGCGAGAAGAAACGATTGGTCGGTATCTGATTCATATACCGAATTCTTTTCGAATTTCGTCTTCCCAAACGGGTCGAGAAATAGAAGCCGCGATTTATGATGAGGAAGGAAATCTCTTCTGCGATATTTTGGTTTATTTGTTAGAGTCGTATACAACCGATGAAATGGTAGAAGATCTGGTTAATTGGCTGTTTCCAGGAAAGACGACTGAGGAGAGTCTATATGAAGAGTGGATTGCTTTGAGCGAATTCCAAGCAGCGTATACAACAAAAATCGGTCTGCTTGATCATGACCGAGGATTGCCTTTGTATTTTTTCTATCAACAAGGTTCATCCAAAGAGTCCATGAAAGCAGGCGAAATGGTGATTATGATCTTTTATACCAAGCCTTATGAGAATCCCCAGCAAGTTCAGACAATGAATGAATGGATTATCGGAGTGTCCGAAAGCCTAATGGAATCCTGGAAGCACAAATCAACCATATCAATTGAAGTCGCAGCGAACGGAAGAGATCCTCTGATCGGGTTATTTGCCCAGGCATTGGAGCTTGGTACATTTGAAGAACCGGAAACGGATTGGATCAGTTATCAGCATTTACATATCGAGTTTGCCTTACCCCCATTTTTAGACGCGTACTATTTTGATACAGAAACTGGATTGGTAGGAAGTGATATCGCGTATCAAGATATCATCGTTGGGAAGATTGTTACTGGGTACTTAGCAGAAATGGTTCCTGTTGAAGGAGAAGCCATTGAGATCATCGATCTCTTTCTTTCTGGTTTAGGGGCCTATCAGTTGGTGGACCATGAAAGCTGGAGTTTTACGGAAGATAGTGTAAACGTCTGGCGTTTGAATTTCCCCGACTATGCGTGTTGGCTCGTTTTTTACTCAGAAAGCCCTGATTCAGATCTCTTTGGTAATGGGGAATTTTTCATCTTCTTCGGGATTGCGCCCCTCTCCTCCCCTGAAGAGACTCTGTTCTGGTCTGACCAGTATGCAACCATTTTATGGACACTAAGGTTCTAGGCAAAGAAAATGAGAGTTAGGAAAAAAACGCTCCTCATATGAGGAGCGTTATTTCTAATTTACTGTCTATGCTTTCGAACAAACTCATCCAAGATATCTTCGAAATCGGGTTTTCCGATTTCCTGCAGTTCATAACCGATCTTAACTGTCGGTTTGTTGATTTTGATGATCCGGTTGATGTCGATAGGTGTTGCAATAACAACAAGATCACAAGGGGTTCGTTCAATGGTTTCTTCAAGGTCTTTGATCTGTTGCTCGCTATAACCCATTGATGGTAGAATAGGGCCTAAATTGGGGTATGTATCGAAGGTTTTTTTGATTTTTCCGACGGCATATGGTCTTGGATCAACGAGTTCTGAAGCGCCATATTTTTGGGCAGTAATCGATCCATAACTGAGTTTGATCTCTCCATGAGTAACTGTAGGACCTTCTTCAACAACGAGCACTCGTTTTCCCCGGATCTGCTCTGGATGATCGACAAAGGTTGGAGAACAGGCATCCACTACGATCGCTTTTGGATTGACTGCAGCCACATTATTTCGGACCAGTTGGAGATCAGCCATATCTGCGCTTTCGATTTTGTTCACCACAACAACGTCGGCGATTCGAAGCGTTGTTTCCCCTGGATAATAGTTCAGCTCATGACCAGCTCGCTGCGGATCAACCATAGTAATCATCAAGTCTGGGCGAATGAATGGAAAATCGTTGTTTCCCCCGTCCCATAGAATAATATCGGGATTTTCTTTTTCCGCAGAACGCAAAATGGCTTCATAGTCGATCCCCGAATAGATGATGGTGTCTCGAACGACATGGGGTTCATATTCTTCCATCTCTTCGATGGTACACTCGTGTTTCTTCAAATCTTCAACAGTGGCAAACCGTTGGACTGCCTGCTTAACAAGGTTTCCATAAGGCATTGGATGTCGGATTGCTATGACCTTTAATCCTCTTTTCTTGAGGACATCGATAATCCTCCGAGACGCTTCGCTTTTTCCGCCACCGGTTCGAACCGCTCCGGTAGCAATCACTGGTTTTGTCGACTCCAGCATGGTTGCGTTCATTCCCAACAGGACAAAGTCAGGACCCATGGCATTGACCAATGCAGCCCGATTCATGACATATGGATACGGAACATCGCTATACGCAAAGATCACTGTATCGATCGCGTGATCCCGAATCAGATTCGGCAATTCTGCCTCGCTGAGAATGGGAATCCCGTTTGGATACAGTTTTCCGGCTAACTCCGCAGGGTATTTTTTCCCGTCTATGTCAGGAATTTGGGCAGCGGTGAATGCAACAACCTCATATTCTTCCCGGTCCCGGAAGCAAGTATTGAAGTTGTGAAAGTCTCTGCCGGCCGCCCCAAGAATGATTACTCTTTTTTTCTTCATAAGACACCTCCCGATTGGATTTGATAGGTTATCGAGCCGAAGTATATCAGAACGCGGTTCATTCATCAACCGCGTTCTGAAGAAGATATAACCCGAGAATAGGGCCTATCTTTCCGATTGGTGCGTATGCGTAAGTATGCGTAAGTATGCGACGGGTGTATTACTCAAGTACGGGCTTTATATCGATTTTCCAAGAAGTCAGTTTAGCAGCAAGGCGCGCGTTCTGGCCTCCTTTTCCGATTGCCAATGAAAGCTGAGTAGGTGGGACCCAGATCCGAGCGATCCGGTTTTCCTCATCCACGATTTCTACTTCGACAACCGATGTAGGAGCAAGAGCGTTTTTTATTAAGCCTACGATCTCGTCTGACCAAGGGAATATATCCACCTTTTCCCCTTTTAGTTCTCTTAAAATGGAAGAGACTCTTGTGCTGTTTTCTCCAACGCAAGAGCCTACAGGATCGATTTGCATGTTATGACTATGAATTGCGATCTTTGTTCGAATCCCTGGTTCTCGGGCGATGGCTTTGACTTCGATTACCCCTTCTTCCAATTCAGGGACTTCTTTTTTCAACAGGGCGACAACAAAAGCAGGAGAACTGCGATCCACTTTGATGATTGCGCCTCGGGTTTTCTTCTCCACTTGTTCTATGAGCACTTTGATCAGTTCTCCATTTCGAAATCGCTCTCCCGGAATCATATGCTCTGAACGAATCATGGTGTTTAGTTTGCCAATCCGAATCTCATAACCATCCGGAATCGAGCGCATGATTTCAGCAGTAGCTATACCGCCTGCTAAGTCTTTGTATTGCTGGAATAACGAATCCTTTTCCAGTTCGCGGATTTTCTGAACAAGCACTTGCTTTCCAACCTGAGCGGCTATCCGGTTGAACTTCTTGGTATTTACTTTCTGTCGCACCCTGTCTCCAACAGAACAAAGATGGTCGATTTTCCGCGCGTCTTCAAGCAAAAGCTTGCCTTCCGGATCTTCGATATCATCCCATTCTTCTAGAACTTCAAAAACCTGGAAAATGGAAATCTCACCACTAAGGCGATCAATATGGATTTCTACGTTCTCTTCGTTTCCAAACGCTTTTTTATAAGCCGTTCGTAAAGCGGTTTCCAAAGCAATCAACGTCTCTTCCTTCGAGATCCCTTTTTCTTCTTGTAGCTGCTCTAGGGCTTCTATTAAGTGCACGTTCATGATTGATTCTACACCTCCAGGCGTAATCGGATTTCCGAAATATCTCTTACAGAGATGATCGCATCCTTTTGTGTCTCTGATTCTCGAATTGTCAATTGGTCTATGGGTTCCTCATACCGCACCAGAACCCCAATGATTACAGATCGGTTTTCCCATGAGTTTTTCAATTTTGCCTTTACTAAATAACCCGTAAACCGTTGATAGTCTTCAGGCCCTCTTAAAATTCGTTCTGCCCCCGGTGAAGAGACTTCCAACAGATAGGAACCTTGAAAGAGATCCTTTCCGTCCAAAAGGCAACCCAGAGCGCGAGAAACTTGTTCGCAATCCAGGATTGAGATGGAACGGCTCGGATGATCGATAAACACTGTGAAAACCAATTGCTTCCCCATCCGATGGGACTTCATATCAAATAAAACAAGCCCCATCTTGTCGAGTAAGGCTTGAATCTCCGGCCGTGCTTTTTTTAGTTCCTCATGCATCTTTCTTGTTTTCCTTCCATAAAACGATCGAGGGCAATGCCCTCGAACCATGTGGTGAATCATTTCACGAATGACAATGAGATTATACCATTTTTTTCCTCGCTCGTCAATCGTACGAAAAGACCAATCCCCTTGTTCATGCAACCGAACACAAATAGAAGCCCGCTTGGTCGGATATATTCAAGTACCGTTCCCAGAAAGCATTCCGGAAATGAAAGGAATGCTTTCTGGGAGACGTTTTTTATACCCTTTAAAGGAGATGGGTTCTGAAGATTGACTTACGATAATTGGAATTTCTGAGCTTCTTCTTCTAGCTTTTCTGCCAGAGCGTTCAATCGCTCGGCGGATTGACTGACTTGTTGCGCTCCTTTTGCCTGCTGTTCCACGCCTGTAGTCATTTGCCTGATATCTTCGGCAACTTCTGTCATCGAACGCGCGGAAGTATCCATCGCGCTAGCCATTTCTTCTGCTGCAGCGCCTTGTTCCTCAGATGTAGCCGTTAGGTTCCCGATCATGGAGTTTATTTTCTCAACGCTGGTTGTTATGGATTGGAATTCTTCTCCGATCCGCGCGCCCTCATCCTGGACTTTTCCCACCAACTCTACCGTTTTGTTGGAAGCGGTATCAGCATTTCGGACCCCTTCGGAGAGCTGTTTTAGGATCCCGATAATGTTGGTTGTTGCTCCTTTGCTCTCTTCGGCAAGCTTGCGAATCTCATCAGCCACGACAGCAAATCCTCTCCCGGCTTCTCCCGCTCTTGCTGCTTCAATCGCGGCATTAAGCGCAAGCAAGTTCGTTTGTTCCGAAATGGAAGATATGGAATCCACGATATCTCCAACCTTCTTGGCTTGATCCGCTACTTGCGCTGTTACTTTCGAGGTCTGCCGAGTTTGGACTTGAGCATCCTCAATGCTTCGGATTGCCGCTTCGACTGCTCTCATCCCATTTTGGACAGCGCTGGTGGTGTTCTCAACCTCTTCGGATAAGTCTTGTGCGGTCTTGGAGACATTTTGAGCGCTGGAAGCGATTTCTTGAACTCCTGACGTTACTTCTTCAATTGAAGCGGAGGTGTTTTGGACATTGGTATCCACATTTTGGGCTTGAGCCGATAGTTGTTCGGATGAAGCCAGTTGTTCTTGGGAAATTGCGGCTAGATCAGAAGCTGAATGATTCAGTTCCACAACAGTCGAACGGAGCGAATACAACGACTCCCGGAAAGCGGTAACCATCCGGACTAAGGCGTTCGCCATCTGACCAATTTCATCCGTTCTATGCAAATGTACATCCGCATGGGTTGATTTCTTCGTTAGATCTAGTTCTCCAAAGCGCACTAACTCACTGGCAACATCGCGGACAGGATTTGAGACCATACGGCCAACGAAGAAAATAATAACTGAGATGGTCCCAATTACAACGAGAAAGACCCAAACGACGATCCAAGTCAACCGGAAGCTCTGTTCAGTCATCTGCGCGTCAGGGATCGCTACGCCCAAAGCCCAGTTAGGAGTTCCTCGGATCGGTTGAAAAAAGAAGTGGATCAGTTCTCCATCCGGACGATGGTATTGCCCAATTCCCGACTCTCCCCGTGTCATCCGATATCCGAGATCTTCCAAACCTCTGAATCCCATTTCTGTAGTCTTGGGTGGATCCAAGACCATCACATACTCAGGATGAGTGCTATGCGCGATGCACAATCCTGTGCCATCGGTAATGTACGCAAATCCGCCCTGACCAAAGGCAATTTCTGAGATTTGTGCGCTCAAGGTATCGATATTCACCGTAGCGGCAATCAAACCCACCAATTCCCTTCGATCATTACGCACAGGGTAGGCAATGACAATGATGGGTTTTCCTGAACCCCGACTGATGGTGGCATTGCTTACAGAAACCTCTTTTCGAAGAGAAAAGATATCCTGGAAATAATCCCGGTCTCGAATGTTGGCGATGTTCCCTTCCCGATTGAGATAGTCTCCTTTTGAGTCTGCCACAAAGACATAATCGTATAAACCATCGCTGTTTGCGATTAACTCATCCAATCGCGATCGAAACAGTTGAGGGTTCATGGATCGAACCGCGCTCGAATTGGCGAAATCGAAGAGTTGTTTTTGGATCCCTCCCATCCACTCTTCCATCATCAATTGGATCGAAGTTACGTTTTGAGTAATCAAATTGCTGGAAGTCTCAAAAACGACTCTTTGAGAAAACATACCCAAAAGAATCGCGCTCACAACTAGGACTCCAATCATTAGGGGGATGGACACAACGAAAAGTTTAGCTTTGAGGGAACGGATTTTCATGGTTTCTGCCTCCTTCGCAAAAAAACCGATTCTCAATTCATCCTATTATATACGAATCCGTACCAAGAGTCAAATCCACTGAACCCTTGCTGCTCAGATCCCTTCCATGTTCCTATTGATTGAGCATGCCGGGTTTTACAACCCATTAACATTGGGCATCAGCGGTGGTTTCTGGTATAATAAAGCATAGAATACCGCAAATGCCCCAAAAGCTCTTCAGTGCTCCTGTTTCAAACGAATTCCCCTTTGATTCGGAGGATTGCGGAGGCGGTAAGAAAGCGGCAATGATTGGGATGATCCACACCAAAGCTATGGTAGAAGCGTTTCTTCAATCCGATAATCATACTTCAACGCACAGACACTCTCCGGAAGGCCCAATCCAGATCGATCCCGATTCAGGATTTCTCAATTGGTTGACCCCTGTTTTTCCCGCCGGGGGGATTGTTTTCAATCTTCCTATTCCTGGCCGAAATTCGGAAGGGTTTGGTTGGTTCGGAACAGCGAATAATCACGGCAATAAAGGAGGTTATTAATGGAATCCCCCCAAAGGCATACGGATCATAAAGCCATCGTGCAAGCATATTTCGCGTATTTTGATCAAAGAGATTTTGAAGAAGCTCGATCCTTGTTATCGGATGATCTGATGGTTTGGTATCCCAATACCCGAGAGGTATTTCAAGGAAGTCGACCCTATATTCAGATGAACCAAGAATATCCGGGTCATTGGCGAATTGAGTTAAAAGAGCTTCATACCCTGGATGATCAGATTATCACAATTACCCGGGTCTATCAGGAAGGAAACAATCAATCGTTCCACGCGGTATCGTTCTTTCGGTTCAATCGGGGGAAGATCTCGGAAATCCATGAATACTGGGGTGAGGATGGAGAAGCCCCACAATGGAGATTAGAAAAAGGGTTTTCGAAACAGATATGATGGACCTGCGAATATGACTCAAGCAATCCTTCCCGGAGAGTGCGTTTATTGGACGCTGTATCATCAAGGATTGGTCCTCTCTCATATGGATCCTTCTCAGGCTATACGGAGCCTCGTCGCTGTGCAGAGCCAATATCACGAATCGCTTTTGCTTTCGATTTGGTCCCGGTGTCCTTCTCTCACCCAAGAAGAAGCGGAACGTTTTCTATGGGAGAAAAAAGAGTGGATCAAAACGTGGAGCTTCCGATGGACGCTTCATGGTTTTCACCAAGACGATTGGTCCCTGATCACTGCTGCAATCGGTCAAGAGCACAATCAGCGGATTATGCGGTATTTCAAACAGGAGTATGGAGCTGGACAGAAAGAACTTGACGCAATGAATGCCGCTTTTATGAGAGTACTCCAATCGGGTCCGAAAACACGGGAAGAAATGGACCCTCATCTGGAAGAAGCTCGGTTTGTTAGTAAAGCCTGGGGTGGAGATATGAAATCGGCTGCGTTTTTGGGACTCCTTGTCTGCGCCGGTGGGACTGGAGTCAATGCTCATTTTGCTAGCCGTTTTCAATGGCTTCCTGACGTGAAATGGCCGGTAATGGATCCATTTCATGCGAAACAGCAGTTGTTAAGACGGTACCTTCGAGGGTATGCGCCGGCAACCATGCAAGATTTCTCCTATTGGTCTGCTTTACCAATGTCGGTTACGCGAAAGGTATTTGAAGCGCTCCAAAACGAAACAACCTGTTGTTCCATACCTTCATCCCCAAACCCTGTGTACATGCTTACCGACCAAATCGAAAGAAATGGTAATGCGCCCATCCCGTCCTGTTCGATTCTACCGAAGTTTGATGCTATATTGATTGGGTATAAAGACAGGACTCGGTTTATCTCCCAAGCCGATTACAAAAAGATTCATCGTCCCGCTGGGCACATAGAGGCTATTTACTTGCTGAATGGATCAATTGGTGGGACTTGGCGAAAAAAAGTTTCAGGAAAAAAGGTTCATGTTGCATTATTCCCCTTTCAAAGGCATACAAATCGTGAGCAGTCCATTCTTCGTGAAGAATTCGAACGTCTAGGGTCTTTCCTGAATACTCCAGTAGGCGCAATCACTTTTTCCCAATGATTTTCTTTGCTTTTCAGGCTGTCTATCCTTTCATATGCCTCTATTCGTCAATGAGCCTCCATTGGACTAGAAAAAAGACTCATATTGATTTCAAAACACGAAACCTGTATAATTATAGTAATGAAAGAAAGATATTTCCTTCTTTTTTCCAAAAAAAAATCTATCGAAAGCTATGCATACCCGAGTTCGCCGGCACCGATCTAGGAAATGGGGGCACAATAAGGAAATAGGCTCTTAATCGCTTTTCTCAAAAACCGACGGAGGCGATGAAGAAAATGGGGAACAACAGGAAACGATTGTTGGTTATCGCGATGATGGTTCTTATTGGTTTGGTTTTCATAACTGGGTGTGTTCGAATACCAGTCGTGCACCCTACGGAAATTGCTTTGAACAAGATCGGGAATCAAGGAGAGCTTGATTTGGCTCCGAATTGTTGGCAGATTTTGGATTATACGGACCTTGGCGTTTGGGCAATCGGAATCCGTGAGAGAAGCCTAAATCAACACATACATAAAACTCCGTTCTACGGGCTTCGAGTTCTAGAAAGAACGTTCCCGATTCTTTCAAATCCAATGGCTCCGGGAATCCTTCAACTGATCCTGCCTGATACAGTTCCATATGAGGCCATTCTTGGCAGCACAATCGTCTCTTTGTTTTCCCTTCAGGAGGATCATACTTCCTTAAGACATTCCCCGCCGTTACGAGTGGCTGAGGTCACTATCGAACTCCCTGAAGCGGTCCATGGGACGAATCAATACCAAATGTCTCTAGATGACTACATCCGAGTTCGGCAACCCAGAAATCTTTTTGTCTTTCAGAACAATCAACTCTTTACCCCATCATTTGTCCATTCCAATGAAGAAAACATATACACGATCCATCGGTTCTTGGAAGCAAAGGGAATTTCCGACGATAGCAGTGTCAGTGAGGCGTTTATGCGTTTGAAAGATCGCACGGAAGAAGAGCACAAAGAGATACTTTCCTTTCTTCATCCAAATCGGGTCAGAATCATAAATGGCACAATTCAAGTCCTTGAACCCGACTTGCGTCAACGGATCCGCCAATTGGGGAAAGAAGGAGAACAAGGCTTTCATGAAGCGGAAGATATATACACCCTAATCGATAACGACACGAATGCGGAGCTTTTGGTCCAGTTCAAAAAAGCAAATCTGCCAGAGATCTATCAAAATTTTGATTACTGGAAAGCGACCATAAGAGATAATGGGTTTATTTTTGAGCAACTGGATCAATCCGGAATTTACCAAATTGTTGTCCCATACTCCTTTACTTCTTCCTGGGAACTGATCCGAAATGGACGCTTCGAAGGAACAGCGCCTTCTGAGCCTTCTGTTGAAATTATTTATCCCCAGCCAGGTTCAACAATAGAAGCGGTTCAAGTCAACCTTGAATGGCAAGGGGTTCCCGGGGTTATTGATAGCCCTCTTCGGTCCAGGACAGTTCCACAGATCGTGGAATACCTCGTGTTCTTTGCGTCAGTGGCCGAACCAGATTATCCTGAACCGGAGGCCACTACCGACACGACAATGCTGAAAACAGACTTAGCTTATGACACGCAATACAAATGGAAAGTTGTTGCCATACAAAATGACAACCAGATGGGATCATCCATAGAGGCAACATTCCAAACATTCGCCGCGCCGCTTCCCGATGGGCAAGAGGAAGTCGATGAAGCTCTTACGCTGATTCACGAAATCGGTCCCATCGAAACCTTGGAAGTGCCCGGCGGAGCGGGCGCGTCTCAAGAAGAAAAAGAAAGGGCGATCAGAGAATACCTTGAAAACCTCGAAGGGATGGCTGAGCTTGGCGTAACGATCGAAGTGAGTTGGAATGAGGATAAAGAAAATTACGACGTTGTCATAAAAAAAGGCGATGCCGAAGAGAGGACAACGATTACTGTAGCCTCATTTGAAGACTCAGACCCAGACCAAACGGCAGTGGATGCTGCCATTGGTTTGGTCGAAGATGCAGATCCCATCGGTGAACTGGAACTGCCTGGAGGAGCGGGCGCAAGCGAAGCCGAAAAAGAAGCGGCAGTAAAGGACTACTTGGAAGCGTTGGCAGGGATGAGTGATCTGGGTGTAACGATCGCTGTGACATGGAATGCTGGGAACAACAATTATGATGTCACAATCACCAAAGGAGACGCTTCTGAGACCACAACAATCGCAGTCACAGCATATAAGGACGGCGATCCATACCAAACGGCAGTGGATACTGCCATTGGTTTGGTCGAAGATGCAGATCCCATCGGGGAACTGGAACTACCCGGAGGGGGAGGAGCAAGCCAAGCCGAAAAAGAAGCGGCGTTGAAGAAGCACCTGGAAGAACTGCCGGGAATGAATGGGTTAGGAGTAACGATCGCTGTGACATGGAATGCCGGGAACAACAACTATGATGTCACAATCACCAAAGGAGACGCTTCTGAGGCCACAACAATCGCAGTCACGGCATATAAGGATGGCGATCCAGACCAAACGGCAGTGGATGCTGCCATTGGTTTGGTCGAAGATGCAGATCCCATCGGGGAACTGGAACTACCCGG
>CAZOJQ010000014.1:0-1458 GCA_964580185.1 uncultured Thermotogaceae bacterium | reverse complement strand
GAATGCCGGGAACAACAACTATGATGTCACAATCACCAAAGGAGACGCTTCTGAGAACACAACGATCGTAGTCACGGCATATAAAGATGGCGATCCAGACCAAACAGCAGTGGATGCCGCCATTGATCTGGTCGAAGATGCAGATCCCATCGGGGAACTGGAACTGCCTGGAGGAGCGGGCGCAAGCGAAGCCGAAAAAGAAGCGGCGTTGAAGAAGCACCTGGAAGAACTGCCGGGAATGAATGGGTTAGGAGTAACGATCGCTGTGACATGGAATGCCGGGAACAACAACTATGATGTCACAATCACCAAAGGAGACGCTTCTGAGAACACAACGATCGTAGTCACGGCATATAAAGATGGCGATCCAGACCAAACGGCAGTGGATACTGCTCTTGCCAAAGTGGAAGCAGCAAACCCGATTGTGGAGCTAGAGGTAAGCGGGGGTCCAGAAGCCGACCGAGCAGACAAGTTGAATGCTGTCAAAGCTTTTTTGGAAGCATTGGATGGAATGGCCGATTTGAATGTATCAATTGAAACTGCCTGGGATGCGCTTCATAGCAAATATATCATAACCATAACTAAAGGAGCCGCAGAAGAGGAAACTTCGATTATCGTCACTTCGTACAAGGATTCCACACCAGATCTGACCGCAGTGAACAAAGCAAAAGACAAAGTAGATGGAGCAGACGCAATTCCTGAGTTAGAAGTGAGCGGAGGGGCAGCGGCCAATCAAACTGATAAAGAAATGGCTGTGAAGAAGTATTTGGAAGAACTGCCCGGGATGGAAGATCTGGGCGTAACGATCGCTGTGGAATGGAACTCCGGGAATGCGAGTTATGACGTCACAATCACAAAAGGAACTGCAGAAGTAACCACGACGATTGCGGTTACCGAATATAAAGATGGCGATCCAGACCAAACCGACGTGAATAAAGCCATAGATAAAGTAAATGATGCTGATCCAATAGAAAAGCTTGAGGTTGTTGGCGGCGATGGGGCTAGTCAAGCAGTAAAAGAAGCAGCAGTTAAGGAGTATCTCGAAGGCTTAGCAAGCATGTCGAGTTTGGGTGTGACCATCGCTGTTGAATGGAATGCCGGGAGCGGCAGTTACGATGTCAGAATCGCCAAAGGGGCCGCCGATGAAACCACAACGATTTCTGTAAGCGAATATGCCGCGCCATCCGAATTCGGAGGGGGAGACGGCAGCGAAAGCCAACCTTACCTTATCACTAGTTGGGAACAGTTGCATAACGTCCGGAATAACCTATCGGCGCATTATCGACTTGAGAACAATCTGGATGAATCTTCCCCCGGGTATGATACGTATGCCGCAGCAACCGCGGATGGGGGAAAAGGGTGGATGCCGATTGGGTCTCTCATAGCGGCAGGAAACTATTCCAATTCCTTTATCGGAGTTTTTGATGGAAATGGAAAGACAATCAAAGGGATTCGAAT
>CAZOJQ010000013.1:0-60178 GCA_964580185.1 uncultured Thermotogaceae bacterium | reverse complement strand
TTCCAGTCGGTCGGGGTATTCGTTTTGGATCCTTTGGAGTGCTTCAAAGCTCCCATCGGTCGAAGCGTCGTCGTATACCCGACATTTCAGGTTCAACGAATACTGGAGATATTGGGTAATGTTCTCCACGATTGTTTTTCCTTCGTTGTGCTGGACAGTGACGATTACTACTGGGATTGTGGACGGGTCGCTCTCGGAATCCACAAAATGGGCCCGCTCTTGTTCCATCTTTTTCTTGATTCTGGGGAGCACCCATGACAAACCGGCCGTTAAGATGATCGCAAACCCGATCCAAAAGATCCCGACGGGAAAAAAGGTGGCGATGAATCCAAGCCAAGCGGATAGGAGAAGAATCAAGATCTGGAAAGACCATGAGATCAGAAATCTTTGTTTATTCATATGATGATCCCTTCCTCAGAATCCGGTTAGTACTTTACGGAAAGGGATTGGCAGTTTCTTGGATCCTTCTCCGATAAGGTACGGTAACAGCAAACCCGTGGCAAAAAGAATCCCGACACGAAGAAGACCGGGAAATTCCGTCTGACTCCATTGCTCCAGAGCCAGGAGAATAAACCATTGAAACGGGAGATGGATCATGAAGATTAGTAGCGAGTGCTTTCCGAACCGCATAACCCATTTCCTCCACCAAGATTTCTCTCCATTGGAAAGACGATTGGACCACTTAGTGGCAATCCGAAGGAAAAGAGACAAAGAGACCAATGCAAAGAGGAATCCTGAGAGAGTGAATTGGTCGGTAACAAGAGCCGTTCCCCATTTTTGAAGCATATAGGCCAGTTCAAACGATCCGAAAGCCCATAAAACAAAATACAAGGGAAGGAACAGACGGCGATATGGGATGATCGGGACCTTGTTCATTCCCATCCCGAACCCAAGATAGAAGACCAATCCCCAAGCAATGGGATTGGGATAGATCATTACGCCGATCATTCCAAGAGGAAGGCTTTCCCGAGGAGCGAACCAGAGCAGGAAGGAAATCACGCTGAGATAAGCAATGTGAAAGGCGAGAAAATTCCGTGACCATATGTTGATTTTCCGCTCGCTGTGAGATCGAATCCGGTAGGCATACCATTGAAAGAAAAGGAACAGGGCAAGAAAGTAGTATTGCCAACTCACCGTGAAGCTGCCTAGGGAAAAAAGATACTGAACCAGAACAGGAAAGCCGCCATAGAGGTCTTGTCCTGTGAAAGGATGCCAGTAGGGGTCTTTCAGGAGAATGTATAAAAGAAAAGAAAGGCTTGCCCAGAAAAGGTAGGGATAGAGAACGGTCCGCACCCTTTGTATCAGCTGTGGTTTGGACAATCGGTGTTTTTTTACCCCTTGGCCATAACCGATCAAAAAAACGAAAAAAAAGACGCACGGCGCGGTAAACTTGGCTGCGATCGAAGCGGCGATCTGTTGACCACCTGTAAGATCGTCGATGATCAAAGCGAGCGAATGTCCCAGAACCACCATCATGATGGCCATTCCGCGCAACATCGTCTGCGTTCCCATGCTTACCACCTTGGGCCGCGACTCTGTTTCCGTTCCCCTTGTTTGACGGATCATTTTCCTTCCTCCCCAAATGATGACCAAACAAATCCGAACAAAAACTATGGTTCGATCGCCCATTCAATACCTGGGCCCGAATCATTTTTTTCTATCCGTATTGTACATGATGGACGGATCTTCGTACCCAATTGTTCGGAGCTTCTCGGAAGTGCGGAAAAGTGAATGATCGATGAACGGAAATGACATGAGGGATTCTCTCATGGGATCCCACCTGATTGGTCGCGAATTGCTCTCGATTTGATCATTTTCTGGTAGTTTATTGATTAAATCAACATTTGATTTTTGGCTTGGGATTTTGGTAAGATTTATGCAAACAGGCCAAGCTTTTGCGAGGGGGTGTCTACATGGCAGTATTGAAGTATGGTATGGTTGGAGGGGGCCAAGGAGCGTTTATCGGAGAGGTGCACCGAAAGGCCGCGGCTTTTGACCAAAAAAGTCAATTGGTTGCCGGGTGTTTTTCCCGGGATTCCGAAAATACTCAGAAAACGGGAGCCCTTCTTGGATTGGAACCCGATCGATTGTATCGGACCTTCGAGGAGATGGCGCATAAGGAATCCCAGCGGGTGGATCGGATCGACTACGCAGTGATTGTTACGCCCAATTCGACGCATTTTCCTGCCGCCAAAGCCTTTTTAGAACAAGGGATTCATGTCGTATGCGATAAGCCGTTGACCTTAACTGTCGAGGAAGCAAAGACGCTTCGAAAGCTTGCCAAAGAGAAAGACCTGCTGTTCTGTGTTACATATACCTATTCGGGTTATCCGATGGTCATACAAGCCCGAGAGATGATTCGACAAGGGAAGATTGGGGCGATTCGGATGATTATGGCGGAGTATCCGCAGGAATGGCTGGCTCAGACCATCGAACGATCGGGTCAAAAACAGGCCACTTGGCGAACGGACCCCGAGTTGGCCGGTATCGCGAATTGTTTGGGTGATATCGGAACCCACATCGAAAACACCGTGTCGAGGATGACCGGTCTTCAGATCAAAGCCCTTTCATGCGTGTTGGATTCTTTTGGTTCCGATCGGGTCTTGGATGACAACGCGTCTGTTCATGTGGTCTATGATGGCGGAGCTCGAGGTATGTACTGGGCGTCCCAGATTGCCATCGGCTATGAAAACGGTCTCAAGATTCGGATCTTTGGCGAAAAAGGATCCATCGAATGGGCTCAAGAAGATCCCAACTATTTGACCTTCACGGATCTGGATGGCCCGCGACAACGGTTCACACGATCCAGCGGGTACTTGGATCCAAAGGCGGCCCGACTTTGTCGAATTCCGGCCGGTCATCCAGAAGGGTATTTTGAAGCATTTGCCAATATTTACACCGCTTTTGCCAACGCGCTCATCAAAAAGAAAACAGGGGCAGTTCTAGAGCAAGAGGACCTAGATTTTCCGAATGTGGAAGATGGGCTTCAAGGTGTGGCTTTTGTGCATCGTTGCGTGGAAAGCGCGCAACAAGGGGGAACATGGGTGCCCTTTGAATCAAAGGAGGAATTATTATGAGTCGACCGGTTACACTTTTTACGGGCCAATGGGCCGATCTCCCGTTCGAGGGGATCTGTGAGAAAGCAAAGTCATGGGGTTATGATGGGTTGGAGATCGCTTGCTGGGGAGATCATATGGATGTTCAGAAGGCGGCGACCGATCCGGCGTATGTCCAAGATCGCAAAGCGATTCTGCAGAAGCATGGGTTGAAGGTGTGGGCTTTGGGAGCGCATTTGGCTGGGCAGTGTGTGGCAGATTTGTATGACGAGCGACTGGATCAGTTCGCTCCCGCCCGTTGCAAAGGAAATCCCGAAGAGATTCGCCGATGGGCTGTGAAAGAAATGAAATACACGGCACAAGCGGCCAAGAATATGGGATGTTCTGTTGTTACGGGTTTCACGGGCTCTCCGATTTGGAAGTTCTGGTATTCCTTCCCACCCACGAGCGAAGAGATGGTTCAAAAGGGGTTTGAACAAGTCCGGGACCTATGGAATCCGATTTTGGATGTCTTTGATGAGGCGGGCGTTCGATTTGCCCTGGAAGTCCATCCAACGGAGATCGCTTTTGATATCTATTCTTCCCATAGACTGCTCGAGGTCTTCGAACACAGACCGGCATTTGGGTTTAACTTCGATCCCAGCCATCTGCTTTGGCAAGGGATGACCCCTCATCTGTTCATCCGCGAGTTTCCGAATCGGATCTATCATGTGCATATGAAAGACGCAGGCGTGAGCTTGGATGGGAAAGCAGGGATTTTGGGTTCGCATATCCCCTTCGGAGATGTGCGCAGGGGGTGGAACTTCCGATCCCTTGGGCATGGCGATGTTGATTTTGAAGAGATCATCCGGGAACTCAACGTGATTATGTATCAAGGGCCTTTATCGGTTGAATGGGAAGACAGCGGTATGGATAGGGAATACGGAGCCAAAGAAGCCCAAGAATTCGTACGCTCTGTTGACTTTGCTCCTTCCTCGATCGCTTTTGACGACGCAATGAGAAAGGAATGAAGCATGGATATGAATCTGGACCCAAAGCCTTCCAATAGCCCTCTCGCCGAAACCAAGGGAATATCGAAGGAGTTTTCGGGCGTCCGCGTGTTGGACCAGATATCGATCGACATTTTTCCTGGGGAAGTGTTCGGCATTATTGGAGAAAATGGGGCGGGGAAATCCACGCTTATCAAGATACTGAGCGGGATTTACCATCCGACAGAAGGCCAAATTGTCTTCGAAGGCAATCCTGTAACCGTTAAGGACCCGTTGGCCGCCCGAAAACTTGGGATCAGCACGATCCCCCAGGAGTTCAATCTCATCCAGCATCTGAATGTCTTTGAGAACATTTTTCTGGGCCAGGAGCAACGATCCAAAAAAGTCTTTCTCAGCAAGAAGAAGATGATTCAGAAAACAAAAACCCTTTTGCGCGAGTTGGAAACGAAGATTGACCCGAAAGCCAAAATCCAATCGCTGAGCGTTGCCCAGAAGCAGATGGTCGAAATTGCCAAAGCCTTGGCTTTCGAGTCCAAGCTGTTGATCATGGATGAGCCAACCACCGTTTTGGCCAGGCATGAAATCGAAATTCTCTTCAACCTCATGAGAAAGCTGAAGGAAAAAGGCGTGACCATGGTGTACATATCGCACAAGCTTAAGGAGGTCAAGGAGATTTGCGACCGAGTGATGGTTTTGCGCGACGGAAAGATGATCAGCCTGGATCCGATCGATGAGGTGGATGAACACCTTATGGCCAAACGAATGGTGGGAAGGGAGCTATCACAGATTTTCCCGGACAAGATCCAACCCGCAGAAGAGGTTGTTTTTGAGGCGAAGAATCTGAGCGAAGAGAAGATTTTGAAAGATGTCTCGTTTGATTTGCACCAAGGGGAGATCTTGGGGTTCGCGGGTTTGGTCGGCGCAGGACGAACAGAAACGGCAGAGACGATTATCGGCATTCGGAAGAAAAAGCGGGGCACTCTGTGGCTCAAAGGAAAAGAAGTGTCCATCCATCATCCTTCTGCAGCACATCGATACGGGATCTCCTATCTTTCCGAGGATCGCCAGGGGATTGGGATTATCACCAATTTTGACATCATATCCAACATCACTCTTTCTTCTTTGAAGGATTACTGTAAATTCTTAATCCAACACAAGCGCGCGCGAAAAAAGGCCGCTGAATATGTCAAGGAGTTCGGCATTCGCGCGGCCTCTTTGAAGACCAAATTGGAGTTTTTTAGCGGGGGAAATCAGCAGAAGGTATCGTTGGCCAAGAGTTTGGATGTGGATCCCAAAATCCTGATTGTCGATGAACCGACTCGGGGGATCGACGTACAGGCTAAGAGAGAAGTCTATCACTTTTTGAATCAGCTTGCGTGTACGGGAATATCCATTATTTTGATTTCTTCGGAACTGGAAGAAATTATTGGCATGTGCAATCGGGTTGTCGTTATGAAAGAGGGTCAAGTTACGGGAATCCTTTCGGACGAACATATCAGCGAGCATGAAATCATGCTTCACGCCACAGGGTTGAAGGGGGTAGCATAATGGCTTTTCGTGATTTTCTCAAGAAGATTCCGTATGACAAAATGGGTCCATATGTCGCTTTGTTGATCCTTTTTGTCGCATCTTCTTTGGCAAGTCCCTATTTCCTGCAATTAAGGAATGTTCTCAATATCCTTCGACAGGTATCCTATACAGGAATCATCGGGCTGGGGATGACTTTTGTCATTATCTCAGGGGGCATAGACCTTTCGGTTGGGTCTATGACAGCGTTCGTCGGAGGGATTGTCATCCTTACCCTGAATCAATTTGGCGGCGGCGTGGATGCGATTTGGATCGCCATCATTCTCGGTGTGCTCATGGGGATGGGGTGCGGAGCGATCAATGGTCTGGTTGTCACCAAGGGAAAGGTGGCTCCTTTTATCGTGACATTGGGAACCATGGCGATTTTTCGTTCTTTAACCCTCTATATCGGAAATGCGGGGGAATTTCGGTCATCCAGCCGGCTCTTTCCCGAGGTGGGTATGGGGTTTTTCCTTGAGATCCCAATTCCGGTTTGGATCTTTTTTGGACTTGCGACCATCTTCAGCATTGTGCTGAACCACACCCGTTTTGGCCGGCATGTTTGCGCAGTAGGTTCCAATTCTCGCGTTGCTGCCTATTCCGCGATTAAAGTGAATTGGATTCGGTTCCTGTCTTATGTGGTCGTCGGGTTTACGGTTGCCGTCTCCGCGGTCCTTTTGGGCTCTCGCCTGAACGCAATCAGTTCCACCAATGCGGGACTCAATTATGAACTGGATGCCATCGCTGCAGTCATTATCGGAGGCACAGCGATGACGGGAGGAACGGGTTCCATCTGGGGTACGGTGGTCGGAGCGATCATATTGGGTATTGTAAACAACATGCTCAACATGCTTGGGGTCTCTCCCTATCTTCAGGGAACCGTAAAGGGCTTGGTGATTATTGGCGCAGTTCTGGTGCAACGGAAACGAGGTAGTTCGATTTAACATATCCCGAAAGGGAATGAATCCAAGGAGGTGTTTGCAATGAAACGCATGGCATTCATCGTAGCAGTGGTAATGGTAGTGGCGTTAGCCGGTTCTTTGTTTGCGGCAGACTTAATCAGGATCGGCGTTGCAATTCCAACCGCAGACCACGGATGGACCGGTGGCGTTGTATGGTGGGCGCAACAGGCGATTAAAGACTGGCAAGCAAAGGATCCCAATGTTCGCTTTTATCTGACAACCGCCGACTCGCCCGCATCTCAAGTCGGAGATGTTGAAGACCTCATGGTTCGCGGAATCGATGCTCTTGTCATCTTGGCTCATGATTCGGCATCGTTGACCCCGATTGTGGAGCAAGCGTATAACAGCGGGATTCTGATCGTCTCTGTGGACCGCGGACTTGTCAAACCGGTAGAACATATCTATGTGGCAGGGGATAATCCCGGTTTGGGACGGGTATCTGCGGAATGGATGGCCAAAGAGATGGGCGGCCAAGGAAAAATCGTGGTTTTGGAAGGCATTCCGACCGTAATCAATACTGAACGAGTGGAAGCCTTCATGGCAGTTATGGAAAACTACCCCGGAATTGAAATTCTGGACTCCCAGCCCGCATATTGGTCCACCCAGAGGGGTTTGGAGATCATGGAAAACTATCTCCAGAGATATCGAGAGATCGATGCCGTATGGGCGCAGGATGACGATGTGCTCAAAGGAGTGCTTCAGGCCTATCGTGAATCAGGCCGGAGAGATATTAAACTCTTCCTTGGTGGCGCAGGGTCCAAAGATATCATCAAGATGATCATGGACGGAGACCCCCTCGTGCGCGCAAATGTGACCTATCCTCCTTCGATGATCGCTACGGGAATCAGCATGGCCGTTATGGCTCTTCGACACGAACCCCTCAATGGGTTCTATCAACGGCAAATTCCTTCCCGGATCATCCTGGCCGCCGAACTTGTCACGCAGGAGAACGCAGCAGACTATTACACCCCTGATTCCATCTATTAAGACCGGAACAAGAGGGTATATCTTTTGGGATATACCCTCTTTTCCTTTATGCAGTGCCCGAACCACAGAACGAGTCCAACCAGAGGAGATGAGAACATCATGCAATCCTATTTTCCGGCTATATCGTCCATTCCGTATGAGGGGAAACGCTCCCAGAACCCCCTTGCGTTCCATCATTATGATCCACAGGCTATGATCGGGGGAAAACCGATGAAAGAGCATTTGCGGTTTTCTGTCGCTTACTGGCACACGTTTTGCGCTCAGGGCGACGACATGTTCGGTTCGGAAGCATGGGACCGACCGTGGAACCGGTTTTCTGATCCCTTGGATGGCGCAAAAGCAAAGGCAGATGCCGCATTCGAGTTTTTTTCAAAACTTGGGGTGGAGTATTTTTGCACTCATGACCGAGATTTGATCGAGCAAGCGGAGACCATTCGAGAATCCAACCGGAGATTGGATCAAATTGTCGGTTATATCCAGCCCCTTATGAAGTCTACGGGAGTCAAGCTCTTGTGGGGGACTGCCAACCTCTTTCACCATCCGCGGTATCTCCATGGCGGCGCGACTTCGTGCTCCGCGGAAGTCTTCGCATATGCGGCCGTTCAGGTGAAAAAGATGTTGGAGATAACGAAAGAGCTTCAAGGAGAAAACTTTGTCTTTTGGGGTGGACGGGAAGGATACGAGACCCTTCTGAATACCCGAATGGATTTCCAGCTCAAGAATATGGCCCGTTTTCTTTCCATGGCAGTGGATTATGCCCATGAGATCGGATTTACGGGACAGTTCCTGATCGAACCCAAACCCAAAGAACCAACCAAGCATCAATATGATTTTGATGTGGCTCATGGGATGGCTTTTCTTAAAACCTTCGGGTTGGATGAACACTTCAAATTCAACATAGAAGCGAATCACGCCACTCTGGCTGGTCATAGCTTTCAACACGAACTGATGTACGCGCGGATTTTTGAAAAACTGGGGAGTGTAGACGCCAACATGGGTGATCTGCTCCTGGGATGGGATACCGATCATTTCCCCACGAACCTGTATGATACGACTTTTGCGATGATCGAGATTCTGAAAAACGGCGGATTGCATTCTGGGGGATTGAATTTTGACGCCCATTTGCGTCGCCAATCGATCGATCTGGAAGACATCTTTATTGGGCATATCGCTGGGATGGACGCATTTGCTCAGGGATTGAAAATCGCGGACCGGATTCTTCGGGAAGGTCGATTTGAATTGGTTCTCGACAAACGGTACGAATCATGGAAAACCGACCTCGGAAGGTCGATCCTCGAAAACCGGCATACTATGAAAACCCTTGAGGAAAGGATGATGGACCAACCGGTATGCGCGAAAGGATCGGGAAAACAGGAACATTTGGAACACCTGCTCAATGATTATCTTTCGGAATAATCCACCAGACCCCGGATTCGAGAAGGGTTGAATCAGAATCAGATACAAGAGGGAAGGTTCGATCAAGGATTTCCCGGATCAATGGAGAATCAATGATCCGGAAAGAATCATGTAATGCGACGATCGGAGGGATACGATTGAGGTGGGATGATGCCGTATCGGACTAAGAAGATCAATGCGCCCAAAATGGGGAGAAGCAATCGATTGCTGATTCTCAATCTCATCCGCTTGAACCCCGGGATTACCCGTAGGGTTCTTTCCCGGCTTACCGGTTTGGATCCGAGCACCATCACCAACATAATCTTCTCTTTGCTATCGGAAGGGTTGGTACAGGAAGAAGGAGCAACCGAATCCTCAAAACCCGGCCGAAAATCGATCTCATTGAAGGTGGTCAAGGAAGCGGCCATTTCGATCAACTTGGTATTTGGAACACAACAGTGCATCCTTGGTTTGGGGTATTTGGACAATTCTTTTGATATCTTGGAGCGATTTCCCACCGATCCGAAAGTAGACGGTTTTTTGGATACGGTGTATCAGAAAGTTCACCAAACCCGCCTTGAAATGAAAAACCGCCCGATCACCAGTTTTTCCGTTTCCCTACCGGGGATGGCGGATCAAAACAGGCAGGTCATGGTAAATATTCCCCATCTCCATTGGGAAGAAGTGGATCTTCTTCAGTTCTTCGTTCAGAAGGATCCATCATGGGATTTGCCCATTCTTCTGGCCAACGAGGCCCAACTGGCTCTAACGTCGGAGATCAACCACAACCCCTCCATCAAAGAGTTTTCCGAAGGGCTGTATATTTTTATCTCCGAAGGGGTCGGAGGCGCTTTAATGATCGATGGGCAGCTTTACCGGGGTTCTTCGTTCTCGGCAGGTGAAGTGGGACACATGAGCATCAACACACAGGGTCCCCCATGCTATTGCTTGAATCGGGGTTGTTGGGAAGAAACCATCTCTGTAAGCTATACCGTTCAGACATATGAGCAATTGTCCGGTCCGCTTCCCCAAGAGATGAACTTGTTTGAGAAATTTGTGGAAATGATCGAACGCGCGCAGAAAGACCCATTTGGGCAAAAGGTGCTTGACCAAATGGCCCGAGACCTTTCCACGGGGATTGTAAACCTCTGCAACATTTTAAACCCCAATTTTGTCATGCTAGGCGGAATGGGCGACAAGCTTCCGGATTCTTGCGTGCAACAGATTGAGCAACAGGTAAAGTCGTGCGCGTTGAAACCAGCGGCAAAGGATCTAAAAGTGTTGAAAGCCAGTTTAGACATACTCAGCGCTTGCTCTCGCGGGTGCACGTTACAGGCAATGAACGCATACACCAACGAGCGATTTCAATGAAAGGCCGGAGAAAATGACCAAATACTTAGGCATCGATATCGGGACCACCGGGATCAAAGCAATCGTAATCGATGAATTGGGAACGGTTCTGCAAACGGAATCCGTTCCTCTTCAGATGGAGGTTCCGAAACCCGCTTGGGCGCAACAGAACCCGGAAATTTGGAAAACGGGCGTTCTCGAACTGATGCGAAGGGTGAGCCAATCCCATAGCATTCAAGCCATGGGTTTCTCTGGACAGATGCATTCATTGGTTGCAATCGACGAAGCGGATCGAGTCATCCGTCCGGCCATTCTTTGGTGCGATCAAAGGACGACCAAACAATGCAAAGAGGCAACGGCTGTCTTAGGAGGAGAACAACCGGTAATCCGTCAGATCGGAAACCCGATTTTGGAAGGGTTTACCCTTCCAAAACTTCTTTGGATGAGGGATGAAGAGCCCGATTGTTATACGCGAATCCATCGGATTATGCTTCCCAAAGATTATTTGGTATACAGTTTGACCGGTTCCTTTGGGATTGAGCCATCCGACGCTTCTGGAACGGCTTGTTTTGATGTCATGCAGCAAAGATGGGCTTCGGACATCCTGGAGCCTTTAGGTATTGAACGATCGATCCTTCCTCCGATATCGGGTTCTTCAACCGTCCGTGGGGAACTGGATCCGAAGCTAGCCAAGGAATTGGGATGGAAAAATGTCCAAGTTGTATCCGGAGGCGCGGACAACGCTTGCGCGGCTTTGGGAATCGGGTTGGCTCGAATTGGCGAAGGGATGGTCAGTTTGGGTACTTCAGGAACCGTTTTGGCATTGACCCATCAGACCGAACCCGATGCTGAAGGAAAAATCCATTATTTCCGCCATGTAGTTGGTGGCACTGCCTATTATATGGGCGTTATGCTTTCTGCGGCTCAATCACTGAACTGGTTTCGCAACCAGTGCATGAAGGATTGTTCCTGGTCGCAAATCGAAACGATGATGGTTGAAAGTCCGATCGGCAGTAATGGATTGCTGTTTCTGCCTTATCTGCAAGGCGAAAGAACGCCCCATCGAGATCCGAATGCGCGCGGTGTCTTTTTTGGAATCTCAACAATTACGAATCGGGCCGATCTTCTCCGTTCGGTGATCGAAGGCGTCACTTTCGGGTTGAGAGAAAGCTTTGAACGGATTCAGACTCATACTTCGATCGAAAGCATGAGAATCGTTGGGGGAGGAGCAAAAAATCGCGTGTGGTGCCAGATGATTGCCGATGCCTTTCAAATCCCGATCCAAGTGCCTTCCATGGACGAAGGGGGCGCATTCGGAGCAGCCATGCTCGCCGCTTTGGGAACCGGACTCACTTTAACTCAGGTTCTACGTTGGGTATCAGTTCGAGAAGAATTCGACCCCATACCGGAGCATATGGAGCAATACACCCAGCAATTTCATCAGTATCAGGAGTTATACAAAGATCTGAAAGATCGGTTTCAACGTTTCGCCGAATATCATGAAACAGCGCGAAAACCCTGATCCCAATCCGTGAAAACCGATCACTTCTCTTTCGGTACCGCGCGTGCTACAGACAATCCCCGGTAATCCTTCTTCTCCCCTTACTACGACTCCCCTATTCATGAAGATTGTTTGCTGCTTTCCCATCCAACCCCTCTTCCATTAACTCGATCAAACGCCCTTTTTGAACGGAATCCTTCTCAAACCATAAGCCGGGATCACTGCGGGGAATGCGCTCTTTCGCAGTTCATTCACACACAAGCAACGGAATATCTACAAATCGTGTATACCGGAAATGGAAGATTTCATTGACTAGTGGAAGAATAATTCAGGTTTTCCATGGACCGGAAAGTATAGAGAGGTGATTCATGAGAATTTACATTTGACATGTAAATTGTTTCATTGTATTATTACCTTTGTACCAAATATCCATGATTATAGGAGGTGTAAATGCAATGAAAAAAGGAATTGTATTGTGTCTAATCCTGGTTATGGTACTCGCCGTATCCTCTTTCGCGCAAAGGTATGAGCGACACGAAACGTTGTATGCGGGTGGGGGACTATGGGAACCGCCTTCCAATTGGAATCCGATGCAACCGTGGGGGGCTGTATCGGGCACGATTGGACTAATCTATGAGACCTTGTTTACCTATGATCCAATTACCGACAACTTATCTCCTTGGCTTGCCCAAGAAGGGGAATGGGTAAGCGACCATGTCTATCGCTTGAAATTACGCGACGGCATCCAGTGGAGCGATGGAAAACCCATGACTGCGGACGACGTTGTTTTTACCTTCAATCTTCCCGGAAAGTTCCCCAGCGTTCATTTCCGGAGCCTATGGGAGCAATTCGAGTCCGTCGTCGCAGTTGATCCCCTCACCGTTTATTTCACCTTTACCAACCCTCGATATCACGAATGGTCGTGGCAACTCTACCAAATCCCCGTTCTTCCCAAACACCTGTGGGAAAACCTTACAGAAACGCAAGTTCTCGCGGCAAGCAACGAAGGGAATGTGATCGGCAGCGGAGCGTATCTATTTGAGACGTACGATCTCGATCGTATGGTCTATCTGAGAAATGAGAATTGGTGGGCCAAAACGCATTTGGGGATGGAAGTCGCCCCAAAGAGAGTCGTATACATCCGCGCGTTGAGCAACAACGTAATGTTGGGAATGATTATGAAAGGGGAAGAACTGGATGTCAGCAATTTCTTCCTTCCCGGGATTCCCGCAATCAAAGGGCCATACGATATCCACACATGGTATGATGGCGAGCCATACATGCTTTCGGATAATACTGCCTTTCTCTTTGCAAACAACACCAAGGCTCCTCTCGATGATCCCATTCTCAGAAGGGCCATTGCGTTTGCCATCAATTCCGAAGAGATTTGTCGCCGTGTGTTCGAAGGAATGGTTCTTCCATCCAATACCATGGGATTCCTTCCCAGTGAAGGGTGGATGAAGTATTACATCGAAGAAGTCGCCGAAGCTTTTGGATTCTCATACAATCCCGCCATCGCGAAGAAACTTCTGGACGACGCGGGATATCGCGTTGCGGCAGGCGGTATGCGCGTAACGCCAGATGGTAAACCCTTCAAACTCGAAATCATCGTCCCATTTGGATGGACAGACTGGATGGAATCGATCCGGATCATTGCCATCAACCTTCGGGCGGTTGGTATTGACGCCGAAGCGCGATTCCCAGATTACGCCGGGTATTTCGAACAATTGTCGACAGGAAACTATGATCTTGCCATCAATAACTTCAACTCCCGACTCTCGTCCACTCCCTGGACCCTCTACAATTGGCTTTTCCATGACATTTTCGACGATCGCGCAACCAGCGGAAACTTCCAAAGATACATGAAAGACGACATCCCCAATCTGATTGACCAGTTTAACGAGATCAAGATGGATGATTTGGAGCAGGGGAGAAAGATCATGGCCCAGATTCAGGAACTGTTCCTCACTCAGATGCCCGCAATTCCGTTGTGGTATAATGGTATGTGGTTCCAGGCCAACACTAATGTATGGCAGAATTGGCCAGGAGAAATGAACGAAAACAAATCCTACCCAACGACCTGGGCAGGAACCTGGCAGCTCGGTGGGCTTCAGATGCTCACGAAGATCTACCCAAAACAATAGAATCGTGATTTCCGCAGGCACGCCCATTTGGCGTAGGGCGTGTCTGCCTTTTTCAACGAGATCGCTTTCGATGGGAGGTCTTTCTCAGTGGGAAGATATCTGAGACGCAAAGTGGCCATATATTTGTTGACTCTTTTTTTCGCCATTACCCTGAATTGGATACTGCCGCGAATGATGCCAGGGGATCCCATTCTTGCGCTACTCAGCCGTTTGGCAACCCAACCCCAACAGATCCAACGGGTCCATACCTTTCTTGAACAATCCTTCGGACTTGACAAACCCTGGTATGAGCAGTATTTTTCCTTTTGGAGATCCATGTTTGTAGGAGACTTGGGTATAAGCATTACCCATTTCCCCAAGCCGGTAACGCAGATCATTACGGACGCTCTTCCTTTTTCTTTGCTGATCACGATTCCGGCCATTCTTCTGAGTTGGATCGTGGGGAACAAGTTCGGAGCTTTCGCCGCAAGAAAGAAGAAGATGGACAATTGGGTTTTGCCAATTTGGTATGTGTTGACCGCAACGCCCTACTTATGGTTGGGGATCCTTCTTTCATGGTCATTAGGGGTTGTTTTGAACATCTTTCCGATCGCCGGCGCATACAGTTATCAGGTCCGGCGCGAATGGACGTCAACCTTTGTGCTCAGTTACCTTCGTCATTGGGTTCTGCCTTTCTTATCGCTCTTCATTGTTCAATTGGGTGGTTGGGCGATTGGGATGAGGAACATGATCATCTATGAGTTGGAAGCCGATTACTCGCGATTTATGGAAACCATGGGGGCACCCAGCAAACTCATCCGCAAATATGCCTACAAAAACGCGATCCTTCCTCAGGTTACGGGTTTGGCAGTTCAACTGGGTGTGATTGTTACAGGGGCTCTTACCACAGAAATAGTCTTTTCATACCCTGGGATCGGAAACCTCCTTTTTGAGGCCATCAAGAGAAGAGATTACTTTCTGATCCAGGGGTGTTTTCTTTTTGTTGTGATTGGCGTTTTGCTGGCCAACTTCTTCATCGATATTGTTTACGTATTGATTGATCCCAGAGTACGGTTGTCGATGGGAGGAGAAAAGACATGAAAACGAGCGGCCCGATGAAAAAAGGTCATGCGAAGCAAGCAGAAAAGAAGAAGAATGAGATTTTGTTTTTTGCGCTTCGAAACATCAAATTCCGGATCGGAATTTTCATCCTGGCTTTTTTTGGAATCCTTGCCTTGGTTGGGCCTTTGATTTCCCAACATGATCCTTTGGATTATGCCGGTCCGGGATATCGGCCGCCCAGCACGGAGTTCTGGATGGGAACATCGACCTTTGGGCAGGATATTTTTTCCCAGTTCGTGCATGGTCTTGGTTCCTCCTTTGCCGTTGGGTTTTTTGGCGGAGGGTTGGCAACGCTCGTTGGACTGATAATCGGCTTTTTCGCAGGGTACAAAGGGGGTTGGCTCGATGAGATCTTGATGATGCTGACCAATATTCTAATGGTGATTCCTTCGGTTGCTCTATTGATCATCATCGCCGCGTATCTTCCCTATCGGGGAGTGGGGATTCAATCGGTTATCATCGGATTGACCGCCTGGCCATGGACAGCTAGGGCTGTACGGGCGCAGACTTTTTCCCTAAAACAACGAGAATTCGTCGCGTTGTCAAGAATCAGCGGATGCAAGACCCCACGGATCATCCTGGAAGAGATTGCCCCTAACATGATGTCGTATGTCTTCATGGTTTTCATCATCCAGTTTGGTGGGGCGATTCTGGCTGCAGTAGCTCTGGATTTCATGGGACTTGGCCCTACACTTGGAATTTCACTGGGTCTGATGATGCAATACGCCAACTTATGGAGTGCGATCCAGCTAAGAATGTGGTGGTGGTTTGTGCCCCCGGGTCTTGCGATCACTTTGATCGTAAGCGCGCTGTACTTTCTTAATACCGGATTGGATGAGATCTTCAATCCCAAATTGAGAGAGATGTGATGGGATGTCTTTGAAAATGGTAGAATTGAAGGTCTATTATAAGACAATACGGGGTATGGTTCAAGCGCTGGATGGAATGACCATTGATCTACCCGATGGTGAAATTATGGGCTTGGCAGGTGAATCGGGGTGTGGAAAGTCCACTTTGAGCAATGCGTTGATTCTCCTCAAGCCCCCCATGGAACTGGTTGGTGGGCACGTTGAATTGGATGGGACGCCATTGCCGATTGGCAATTTCTCCCAGATGAAGGCTTTCCGATACAAGCTTATATCGATCATCCCTCAGTACGCAATGAATGCCATGAATCCTACAGTGAAGATCGGGCGATTTATCCGATCAATTATTGAAAGTCGGGGAATTTCTTTCTCAAAAGTCACGAACGCGCTCTACAGCCGTTTTGAGATTGTCGGACTGAGTAAAAAAATTCTCGATTTGTATCCCATCGAGTTGAGCGGAGGGATGAAACAAAGAGTGGTCATGGTCATTGCGACCCTCCTAAACCCTTCATTGCTTCTGGCGGACGAAATCACCTCCGCTTTGGATGTATCTACTCAGAAAGCAGTAGCTAAGCTACTTGTAGAATTTCGAAACCAGGGATTTGTGAAGTCAGTGATTTTTGTCACACACGATGTTTCTGTGTTATACCAGATTGCGGATCGGATCCTCATTATGTACGCGGGAAAACTGGCTGAACTAGGGCCGACGGAGACGATTATCAACCAACCCTGCCATCCGTACACCAAATTGTTGGTTTCGTCTATGCCGGAGGTTGGGGTGACTTTTGAAAAAACACCATTGCATGGAATTCCGGGACAGCCTCCTCTATTGCTGAACCCTCCGAAAGGATGCCGGTTTCAAGAACGCTGTCCTTTGGCATATAAGCAGTGTAGCGAAGACCCCCCCGTTGAGGAGATTCAACCGGGCCACCAAGTCGCTTGTTGGAAGGCGCGTGAAACCGATGATTGAACTTGTGCGGGCTACAAAAGAATACCGTACTGGAGCCTTCGGAAAAGGAAAACTCAAAGCGGTGGATCAGGTTAGCTTTCCTCTGAATCCGGGAGAAATCTGTTCCCTAATTGGGGAAAGCGGAAGCGGAAAAACTACGATCGGGAAGATGATTCTCCGGTTGACCGATATCTCATTCGGAAAGATCCTGTTCCAGGGGAAAGATATCTCTCATCATCGGGGGAAAAACCTGAAGGAATACTATCGCTATGTCCAAGGCGTTTTCCAAGATCCGTTCAGCAGTTTCAATCCGATTTTCAAAGCGGACAGGGTCTTTTCGATGATCAAAAGAGAGTTCTTTCCTCATGAAAAAGAAGCTCAATGGAGGGAGAAACGGGATGCTTGCCTTCGTTCGGTAGGATTGAACCCACCGGAAGTCCTGAACAAATTCCCCCATCAGCTGAGTGGAGGTCAATTGCAGCGGTTTCTTATCGCCAGGGCCCTTCTGCTGGATGTGAAAGTTCTTGTCGCCGACGAGATTATCAGCATGCTCGATGCCTCTACTCGGATCGATGTATTGAACCTTTTGGGGATGCTAAAGAAAAAGGGACTATCGGTCCTTTTCATCACGCACGATCTATCTTTGGGGTATTATATCAGCGATAAAGCTTTGATTATGTACAAAGGGGCCATTGTTGAAATGGGGCGTCCTGAGAAGGTCTTTTTCAATCCGATCCATCCCTATACACGGAATCTGCTCAGTTCGGTCCCTCGTCTCGATATGAAATGGGATGATGTTGTTCTTCCTTCTCTTTCTGTAGTGTACGAAAATTTGTACATTCCAGAGAAGAGCAAAGGAAATCTTGTGTTCCAAGAAATCGAACCCGATCATTTTGTCGCCTTTTCACAATCATAATTAAGGGAGGAAGACAATGTTTCAAGAAAACTTTCTTTGGGGTGCATCGCTGTCTGGATTTCAGTTTGAAATGAGTGGAGATCAAACCATCGATCCGAATTCCGACTGGTATGTTTGGCTCAAAAACAGAGAAAACCGGGAAAATGGTCTGATTGTTGGTGATGATCCCGATTTTAGCGCTGGCTATTGGAACGGGTATCCGGACATGCACCAACTTGCTCAAAATGCGGGAATGAACGCGCTCCGAATCGGTGTGGAGTGGTCCCGGATCTTCCCCAACCCTACTTTTGGAATTTCTGGGCCCCGATTGGATGATATGGTGGATCATACGGCCCTTGAGCGCTATAAATTGATATTGCAGGATCTGAAAACCCGAAAGATGACAACGATGGTATGCCTGAACCACTTTACTCTTCCTTTATGGTTGCATGATCCCATTGCGGTCAATCGAGGAGAACGATCCACACAGGTTGGATGGGTGGATGATCGGATCCCTGAGGAGTTTGCCAAGTATGCAGCAATCGTCGTTCGCGCTCTGGATCCTTGGGTGGATTATTGGTCGACGCTAAACGAACCACATGTTGTTGCGCTCCTGGGATATAGTTTCCATTCCGCAGGCTTTCCCCCTGCCATCATTCATCCCGATTTTTTGAACCAAGCAGTAGGGAATGAAATCCAAGCGCACATTCGCGCCTTTCATGCCATGAAAGAACATACCCGCAAACCAGTGGGAATCATCTATGCCAGCGGATGGACAACCGGGCCAAACAAGGCCCGAGAAGCCGCGCTTTATGATGGAACATGGCGTTTTTTGGATCAACTTCAGGGAACAATGGATTTTTTGGGCATCAATTACTATTCCCGGAATAAGGTAGCTGAACGGGGAGACCAATGGGAGGCTTTGCCCGGGTTTGGTCAAGGAGGACCGATCAATGATGTAACGGCAGACGGTAGGCCCACCAGCGATTTTGGATGGGAAATTTTTCCCGAAGGGTTAGCGATGATTCTGAAATCAGCGCATGATCGCTATCGTCTGCCCCTTTTTATTACGGAGAACGGCATTGCTGACGATGGAGATCGCTATCGCCCGTATTTTTTGGTGTCTCACCTCTATGCCGTTGAACGGGCCTTAGAAATGGGAGCGGATGTGCGCGGGTATTTCCATTGGTCGTTGACTGATAACTATGAATGGGCTGCGGGAAGAACGATGCGGTTTGGTTTGGCCCGTTTGGATTTTGATACGGGAGCGATCACCCCTCGACCGAGCTATTACCTCTTCCGAGAAATCGTGAAATCGAGAACCACAAAGTCATGGCACTCATACCTGCGTCACCCGTTTCTTATCTGGGAAGATGCGTATCTTGCCGATTAAAAGATGAACAACAAATCGGTTTTTCAAATCCGAGTTGGAAAGGAGTCGGGATGATCACCATTCGCGAAGTTGCGCAAGAAGCGGGCGTTTCAATCGCGACAGTTTCCCGAGTACTGAACAATACCGCCAATGTAGCCCCCGACACTCGAAAGAGGGTACTGCGGGTTGTTAAGCGGTTGGGGTTTAAGCTACCCCCTTCGGGGAAAAATCAAGAATTTTACAAGACCATCGGACTGATCGTCCCCAACCTGATGGGCAATCATTATGGGGAAATTGCCATGGGAATCGAGTCCTATAGCTTTGGTCTGGGGTATGATCTTTTGTTTTCTGCATCCAGACACAAAGAGGCTAAAGAGACAGAAATCGTGGAAGATTACTTTCGGCGGAGAGTCGATGGGCTTCTTGTTTGCACGATGCAGTCTGACGAACAACTCCTGGATCGGTTGACAGAAAGCGGGATCCCAATCGTAGCAGTTGACCATCGTGTTGGGGAGATTAAAGCAGATTCCGTGAATATCGACAACATCTCGGCGTCTCACTCTGTTGCTAAGTTTCTTTACGATCACGGGCATAGAGAGGTCTTGTGCATCGCGGGTCCCCAAGAAGTCTATTCTTCTCAGGATCGGGAAAAGGGATTGCTCTACTTTTCCCATACGCATCCCGGATTTTCCTTGAAATTCACCAAAGTCCGAGGGTTTGAGCCAAAACACGGGTTTGCTGCCATCCATGATTATATTAAAACCAACGGGACGGATTTCACGGCAGTGTTCGCTTTTAATGATCATGTGTGCATGGGCGCTATGAAAGCGCTTGCTGATCATCATCTACGAATTCCGGATGACGTGTCGGTTATGGGGTTCGATGATTCGCTCTTCTCGCTGTATACGATCCCGGCGCTCACCACGGTTTCTCAGCCGCGTTTGGAAATGGGCCGATTGTCAGCCCAACTTCTGATCGAACGGGTAACTACTGGACGCTCTGGATTGTTTAAGAACATCATCCTACCGACAAAAATCATTAAGCGTCAATCGGTAAAACAGATTTAGTCAGTTTTTTTCGATTCGATTTTCTTCGTTCGCCCTATTTCGGAGGGAAACGGGCGCCTTGATTTTCCCTATAGGATCGCGTACAATAGAATAATGAGGATCATATGAATCCAGAGCTCATGGGCGAGCATGAAGAGAGGGATCATTTATGAATATAAAGGGGTATAAGGATCATCCGATTTCGGTGCGTCCATCCCTTGATCACAAAGAAAAGCTATGCATTGTATATCCGGGGTTTGGGTACACCCTGACTTGCCCGATCTTCTTCTATTTCTTCCCTATGCTGGAAATGCTCAAGATTGACAGCTACGGAATCGATCTTCGATATGCGGAATCAATGAAAGGCGTTTCTCAGGAAGAAGGAAAAAAGTGGGTACATGCGGATTCCCAGATCATTGGCGATCATGTGAAAGAATGGATTGCGCCATACAAGGAAGCGGTATTTATCGGAAAATCCCTTGGAACCCATCACATGAAGAATCAGATTCAGCAAGGGGTCATTCGAGAAAGCGATCGGCTTGTCTGGTTGACTCCAGCCGATCCCATCAAATCCTTTTATGCCTACGCTCAACAGTTGCCCAATCAATCCCTTTTAATTTACGGTACGGCAGATCCACGGTTTTCTTCGGAAGACGCAGGGACCATTAAAAGCGTCGATCATCTGGAGGTAATGGAATTACCCGATTGTGGCCATTCCTTCGAAGTTCGGGGAAACCTTGAGCAATCGATTGAAAATGTGAAAATCGTGATAAAGCGGATTCAGTCTTTTCTTATCAAACCTTGAATGACTGCAATGGAGGAAATGGCATCATGCGCTTCAATCTTTCAGTGACCATCCAACGCTCACCCGAAGATGTATTCCGGTTTCTGAGAGACAAAGACAAGTATCCGCAAAAGAAAAATTCTCCTGTCCTAATTCTGGAACAAACCACTCCAAGCCCCGTAGGCGTGGGCACCCAGTTGATCCAAGAAGAGAGCCTCCATATGAAGGGGTTGCTTAAACTAGCCGGGCCTATTCTTGAAAGAATGCTCCTTCGTCAGTTACGGATCCGTCTCCGATCGATTAAGTCCGACCTTGAACAAGGATGGACCGTTTCGGATTGACGATTGAATAAGAAGGTACTATCTTACTTTAGAGCAAGCAAGTTCATATTCGAGATTGATAATATGTAGATGTACAATCAAAACAGAAAAGGAGTACAAACATGTAAAAATATAATGATTACTCTGGACACTCTTCTTTTAAAAAAGTATTCTATAGGTAAAATAATATCCGTGTTGCTGTTTCAATCAAATATTCATAAAAATATTGATATATATATATCTATAAAATAGGAAGTGCCATATGAAAATTCCTGTAAGAATAGCCGGGTATGTTTCTTACAATAATGTCGAATATGCATATGAATTAAATGAAGAATCTTTCTTGATTATGCTATATCCTCCAGCAAAAAAATACCGAGAAGATAATCGCTTTGAAATACCATTAGATATATTTAATAATAAATATAACAAATTAGTAGAAATTAAATATATAAATATCAAAGGAATGACATTAGAAGGCAATAATATTATCTTTAATGTATTAGATAATCCGTCATATTATAATGATTTTATCAGCTTAGAAGTAAACTGGTTTATATATTATTCTGGAACAATACAAATTAGTGAAGTGAAAGGATTTCAGATTGAAGAGAATGATGTTAATTTATTTTTTCCACCTTTAATAGCCTTAGAAAGAACAATCGAGTTCAACAATGTCAAACAGAAGCTTGGAGGAATATCAGTATCTTCCAAAGAAGCTGATACGTTCTCCTGTGGGAGTTTTTGCATAAGCGAGAGTGTTGAAGCAGATGTAGAAGTAACTGCATACACAACTGCTCGTCCCAACAATTGGATACATCCAATTAGCGCTAGTAGTTGTCTAACAACCACATTTTCTGCTCCATGTGGGGTTAATGATATTATTAAAACGTATAATATTCTTAGAGGTTTTTTTCAGTATATAACATATCGCAAAAATGTCAATATTGGAAACGCATATCTTTTCTTGATTGATAAAAATGGACAACGTAAAAAATCTGGTGTCTTGGTTTTTCCCCAAGTATTTCAGAACGAAACTCATGAAAGGTCAAACAAGCAAATTATCACCTATCAGTTGCTTAAGGACCATTCTTCAAAATTGCTTAGCGCCATAGAAAAGGATCAAATCGGTTTCAAGCACTTATGTGATTCGATTAAGGATAGACAAAACTACAGCTCAAGCCGAGTAATCATGATTTTTGCAGAATTTGAACGAGAGTATAGGAATATATATGGGGAAGAAAGTCGATCTGATGAATACATGGAAGTTAAGAACGAAATAGTTGCAAAAATACATGAACATATGTTGTCAAAAAATGGTATTAAACGCAAATATGTAAAAGAAATATTAAAATATATCAATAAAAGAGATATTGGTTTCAAAGAGAAAATAAAGAAATCTTTAGAAGAAAATAAAGAAATTATGAACTGTTTTGTTGAGCATAAATATGGTTGTTCATATTCAGCAGCAATAGAAGAAATTAGTTCTCATATGGGTAACCTTCGTAACGGAATTGCGCATAGTCGTTTGGGAATAAGTACAACGCCTGAATTGTTAGATGATATTTTCATTATTGAAGAGTTGATATATGCTATTCGTTTAAAATATATTTCGATCTGTGATATAGAATGCAAAAAAGCTATTAATAGATTATTTGATGTTCGACTTGATTTATAAATAATGAGTATAAAGGATATTCTAAATAATATATAAAATAATCAAACGAATAAACCTTATATTATAAATAATATTATTCCTATAAAGCATATTATTATATATCTATATAAATAAATATATAGAGATATATTATATCATAATTAATCCTGTAGAAGATATTAACGATGAGAGTATCAATATTGGTTTATCAACTTACTTAAAGGTTTGCTCCGAAAGATGCAGGAGCAATCACTAGTGTCAATCATCCGAAGGTGTTAAATTTTCCCGATTGTAGCCATTCCGTATAAACCCTTGGAAACCTAGAGCGATCGATTGAAAACAGGATAATCGTGATCCTTCGGATTCGGATATTTCCTATCTGACTTTGGGGAAGACTTCGAGGAACAAGTTGGACTGATAAGAGGGGTTATCGCTCCGTTAATAAAACCATAGGGTAAAAATATTAGGAAACGATTTGGAGCAATCATTACCGATATCCAGATCCTGGTTTTTTTTCTTCATTAATCGGTATTTCCCCACATCATCTTTGCTCCATCCCTTCGTTTGAATCATCTTGGACTATTCGTACGAGTTGTGAAGAATCCGTGCAAAAATCCCCGAAAACGATTGCTTTCTCTATTCTTTCGCGATTATTTATATGTAGACCCCGATAATGGCACTTGTGCTTTTTTTTGAAATGGGATACAATAATCCCATAATATAGAATCATTATTCCGTGAGGTGGAATTTGAATTATCTTCGAAAAGTACTGAATGTGATCAACGTTGTTGCCCAAGGCGATATCACTGGGGGTAGTGTAATCGAAGTGTCTGAAAAATCGGGCATTCCAATGTCATCCTCGCACAGGATTCTTAATGATCTTGTTGAATGTGATATTTTGACCAAAAATGATGATACCCGGAAATATCGATTGAGCCCCAGGATTGTCCCTCTTGTACAAGAGATCTATTGGAAAATGAATCTTGATGCGTTGAAACGGATCCTAACCGAGTTGCGGGATCAGATTAACGAGACGGTTTTTTTGAGTGAGTTAACGGATAATGGTGTGACATCGATTATGGCTGTAGAAAGCAATCGGGTTTTTCGCTTTCGGGCGCGCTCCGGGGTATATCTACCTGTACACTGCACAGCCGCAGGGCTTGCCATAGTTGCGTATATCGATCCCGCGAAAGCAGAAAAACTTATGTGTCTTTCCCACCAAAATGGGGATGATCTTGCGGTCGAGTGTCCGGTAGACGTTTTTTCAAAGAGACTGGAAAGAGTGCGTGAAGATGGGTATGCCTTTTGCGATAAAGAATACGAGCCTGGTTTACAAGCGCTTGCTGTACCTGTGTTTGATCGCCGGGGTCTTGTGTCTGCAAGCATTACATCCATTGCCCCGGGTCAACGGTTCACAGAAAAGTCCACCAAAGATCCCATTATCAAATTTCTTAGACAAGCTGCATTGGAAATCAGCAAATATAGTTACTAGGAGCCCCTATGAGCGAAATAATCGTAGATGTAAAGCATGTAGGAAGAACTTTCATCAGTGGGAGCAAAAAAACCAAAAAGGAGTTTGTAGCACTGGAAGATATCTCTTTTTCCGTATCAAAAGGAGAGTTTGTAACGCTTCTGGGGCCTTCTGGTTGTGGGAAATCCACCTTGTTGAAGATCATTTCCGATCTTTTGCCGGCAACTTCCGGAGAAGTCACTATTGAAGCTTCGCGAAAGGATCAAACTCCACCATTTGGTTTTGTGTTTCAGGATTCCGTATTGCTACCTTGGAGAACGGCCATCGATAACGCCTTGTTTCCATTCGAAATAATGGGAAACCGTCAAAAAGCAGATGAAGAGCATGTCAAAACACTCTTTCAGATGGCAAAACTTGTGGGTTTCGAAAACTCCTATCCCCGTCAGCTTTCAGGGGGTATGAAACAAAGAGTATCGATTGTCAGAGCGTTATCCTACAATCCACCGATTCTGTTGATGGATGAGCCTTTCGGCGCTTTGGATGCCATTACAAGAGATAATTTGAACAACGTACTCTTGGAGATATGGGAATCCACCCGCAAGACGGTGGTCTTTGTCACCCACAGCATCAGTGAAGCGTTATATCTTTCTGACAGGATTATTGTGATGGGTACAAAACCTGGTCGGGTCCTCAAAGATCTGACAGTAACACTCCTGCGGCCAAGAACGGAAGATACCAAGCTTTCGCCAGAATTCTATAGTTTGGTGAAAGAGCTACGAGAACTCCTTAAATAAAAGATTGCAGGTGGTTTCTGTGGGCAAAAAAATCTTGATATCCGCGCTTTCCATCCTGTTCCTTGTATTCTTTCTGGGGTTTTGGAAAGGATATATCATCATCCAAAATGTGCCGGCCTATATATTGCCTACTCCTGAAACAGTCGGACAGAAATTCTGGGATCTTCTGACGAACGGAACGTTTTTTCGTCACGGATGGATTACTCTCTATACGATTGTGATTGGATTTTCTGTTGGCTCAGTCCTCGGGTTTTTTGCGGGATACTTCTCTGCGCGAAACAGAACCTTTGAAGAGATCGTTTCGCCCTATGTTATGCTTCTTCAAGCAACACCCAAAATTTCATTAATTCCCCTTTTTGTCATTTGGTTTGGTTTGGGTATGCCTTCGAAGCTTCTTTTAATCGTTTTGTCCGCTTTTTTCCCTGTCATGATCAACACCATTCTGGGTATGCGTTCTGTCTCTGAAGACTATGAGAACCTGATGACTGTTCTTGGGGCATCGGAAAGGCAACGTGTGCTGAAAATGAAGATTCCGTTGGCTACGCCTCTGATTATGGCGGGACTAAAGATAGCTATGGTTCAATCGGTCATCGGAGCGATTGTATCGGAATGGATGTCGGGTGAAAATGGATTGGGATATCTGTTGGTCTTTGGGAGCGCTATGTATGATGCGAACCTGCTCATGGCTTCAATCTTGGCAACGACATTTCTCGGCCTGATCCTGTATTGGAGCATCGAGTTCCTGGAGAAGAAGCTGCTCTTCTGGCATGAATCCAAACTCGCTTTTACGGAGGGTACGTGATGAGGAAAACCCCGCTGAAACGAATTGCCGAAAACCCCATTGACGACGGTATGTTACCCCATCTGAAAGTTCATGTGAATACTGACGTCCCGGAGTTGTTTTTCCTCCCTGGTGATCCAGGAAGACTTGGACTGTTTGCGGAGTTGGCCGATTCGTTCACGATCCTCAGCGAGAATCGAGAATTTTCTATAGGGGTCGGATCATACCAGGGGAAGGACTTCGGTGTTTGCTCTACAGGCATTGGCGGAGGGTCAACGGAGATTGTGATGGTAGAACTGAGGGAGTTAGGGGTTCGTAAGGTCATCAGGGTAGGTGGGTGCGGCGCTTTGGACGAGAGGATTCCATGTGGGGAGGTCATTATGAACTCGGGTGCGGTACGTCTGAGCGGAAGCTCAAAACCCTATGCAATGCCCGAGTACCCAGCGGTCGCGGATCCTTTTCTGCTTGTAGCCCTGTACAAAAGCGCCATTGAAAGGGGCCATACCCCTTTTGTTGGGATTGGAGCAACCGTCGATTCGTATTACGTAGGACAGGGCAGATCGGTTCCTGGTATCGCAAATCTGGTCGATTCCGGATGGATCCAAAAGATGCAATCCCTTCGTGTCCTCAACTTTGATATGGAAACTGAGACCATATTTACCCTGGCCAATTTAATGGGTATGCAGGCGGCCAATATTCTTACCGTTCATGGAAATCGGGCAACCAATCTATGGTTGAGTGACTTTCGAAGCGCGCAACTTGAAACGATCAAAATCGCTCTTCAAACCAGGTATGAAGAGCAATCCAATTGAACTACATCCAAATTAAGGAGGGATCGGTATGAAAAAGGCAGTATTAGTGGTGATGGTATTGTTAGTCGCTGTTTTTGCTTTCGCAGAAAAAGTGACGATCCAAATCGAGGGGTCGGCTGTTCCATACTACATACCCATCTATATGGCCATTGAACTGGGATTTTTTGCAGAAGAAGGTCTAGAGGTGGATTACTTGTTTGGCAGCGCGTCGGATGTAATCCGAAACACGGCTGTCGGAAATGTCGAGTTTGGATTCCCCAATGGCGAACCCGTAATTACAGCCAGAGCACAAGGCATCCCTGTCAATGTAATTCATACGACCTACCAGCGTGGGTTGGGTTCAACAATCTTCCTAAAAGAAAGTGGCATTCAAACTCCTCAAGACCTGAAAGGAAAAAGGGTTGCGATCACGGCTTACGGAAGCCCGAATTTCGTTCAATTGCAGGTCCTTCTGAAAAAGAATGGAATGACCCTCGACGATATTCGTCTGGAAATCATTGGAACCGAGGCTATCGTGCCAGCTCTAGTTAACAATCGAGTCGATGCGATTTGTTTTTCAATGCTGAGGACCTTTGAGTTGGCTTATCAAGGAATCGAAGTGGGAGAATTCCGATCCGATGAATTCTTACCCTCATTCGGAAATGTGATTATTACTGGAGATCGTTTGTTACAGGAACGTCCAGAACTTGCAGTTAAGTTTACCCGTGCCTTCAGCAGAGTTATGGCATACCTTTCGGACCCAGATAACATGCTGGAAGCTACCTATATAGCGATTGCCAAGTATTCGCCCACCTATGTAGGCCGGGAAGAGTATATGGCTGCAATCCTGACCGACATCTATGCGGGTTACTTATGGCTAAGCGAAGATACACAAGCCTTTGGATTTGGTTTTGGTAATGTTGATCGATGGCAGAACACCATCGATATCATGTTGGAGTATCAAACGATCACCACAAAGGTTAATGCCGCAGATTTCGTCATTCCAAGGATGTAAAGTCTGATTTCAAGAGGCGGAGGGAAAGGTATGAAAAAAGGGATACGATCTGGATTACTCAGTTTTTCCGTTTTTTTGGGCATTATCATCGTATGGAAACTGATGGTGACAGTGCTCAATACACCGACCCATATCCTTCCGCCTCCTGAAGATATTCTGTTTAAACTGATTCAATTGGTTCAAACATCAGTTCTTCAAAGGAATTTCATGGCAACCTTGGAAGAGATTGTATATGGTTTTTCAATTGGAGCGGGCTTGGGTATTGTCTTCGGATATATTCTAGCTAAGGTAGAAATCCTTGAAAAGGCGTTCTCTCCCTATATTCTCATATTCCAAACCGCCCCCAAGATCTCCCTAGCCCCTCTTTTTGTCTTATGGTTCGGATTGGGCATCTGGTCCAAAGTAGTACTCATTGCTTTGGTCACGCTTTTCCCGGTAATGATTAATATGATTTTGGGCGTCAGATCAACCGAGAAGAATTACTACCATCTGATGAAAGTGCTGAGAGCAAAACCCTGGCAAGTCATGCTGAAACTGGAAATGATGAATTCGCTTCCGTATCTAATGACTGGTTTGCGGGTTGCACTTGTTTTATCCATTACAGCAGCCGTGATCGGAGAAATGATGGGTTCAAGAGCAGGTCTTGGCTTTCTGTTGATCCTTGGCAATGAAATGTATGATATCACCTTGCTTATCGCAGTGATCACTGTTATCAGTTTCCTGAGTTTTTTCTTGGATGTGGGAATGAAAAAGCTTCAGGAAAAACTGTTGGCATGGCATGAATCATCCGTTGGTTAGGGTATTCTATGGAGAACGAAATCAGCACGCGAGCGGTTCAGTATTTTGAGAGATTGGCTTCAATCTCATCTTCTCCGATTGGCGTAACGCGCCTTCCTTTTTCCAGGGAGAATGATCAGTGCATTCGATATTTACAGCAGTCTCTAAACTCCTTAGGCAAGAGGGTTTTCATCGACTCTATGGGAAATGTGTTCAGCTCGGATCGGGAAGACCATTCTTCTGTCTCCCAGAAAACTTACTTTGTTTCCCACTATGATTCAGTTCCCCGAGGGGGACGGTATGATGGGATTGCCGGAATCGTTTTTGGGTTGATCCTTCTGGAACATTTAAAACCCGACGCGAGAAAGAAAATAGACCTCATCGCGTTTAACTGCGAAGAATCATCGCTCTTTGGCCAAGCATCTGTCGGATCGAAAGTTTTTTTTGAAGGACCAGACTGCGTCGATGACCTACAAACGCGGATTGGAAAAAGGGATCGACTCAGTTCTTTAATCCATAAAAGTCAATATAGTTCTCTTTCTCAGGGGGATAAGCCCAAAATCCCGTACCATTCCCATTTCTATGAGATCCATGTAGACCAATCGCAGGCGTTGTTCAATGCGCAATCCATGGTTGGAATCGTGAATACCATTGCCGGGCAGATCCGCATTTCACTGGGTTTCCATGGAGAAACAGGTCATTCGAGCCTGATGGATCATTCCAAAAGAAAGGATTCATTGCTCGCGGCCTCTCGTGCGGTTATGAAAGTTCGTGAACTGGTGGAAACGTATGGACCAGAAAACGTGGTGGGTACAGTTACTCAGATCGAAAACAAACCGAACGTGATCAATATGATCCCTGGTAACACGGAACTGACGGTCGATATTCGCGGTTTTGACAATAGCCTTCTGAAGGCATATCATAGAGATTTCCAGGATTGGTGCAATCAAACATTTGGAAATACAGGGATTGATGTGCAATCAACTATGGTATCTCAGCAAAAAGTCGCGATCATGGATTCGGATCATGGCCTATTGCTTCAAGAAGCGCTGAAAGAGAAAGGCATTTCATCGATTTTCATGCCCTGTATGTCTTGGCACGATATTGCTGAAGTATCTCACTATTACCCGGTGAACCTCCTGTTGATTCCGAATGAATCAGGAGTAAGCCACTCACCGAAAGAAAGCTTGGATTTGAGTGTTTTTTCGAAGCTGATCGGTTTCTTCTCAACCTACTTTGGAGGGCACCATGTTATTGATTCGAAATGTTCTCATTCATAACGGGAAGCAATCGGATCCATCACGGTACGACATGCTCATAGTCGACGGAACGATCGCCCAAATAGGGAGTCATATCCAGAATGACCAAGCCCAAACGATTCACGCAAATGGTTTATGGGCGGTTCCCGGTATCGTCGATGCCCATGTCCATTTGCGGCAACCAGGATATGACTATAAAGAAACCGTCGAAATGGCAAGTAAAGCAGCGGTTTCCGGAGGGGTTACTGCGTTTTGCGCAATGCCCAACCTGATCCCTTGCCCAGACGACCCAGAAACCCTTCAGCATGTGCGTACATTTCAAAAGGATGCGCCGATTTCGATCATTCAGTCGTGCGCAGTGAATTGTAGCCTTACCGGGGAGAGAAGCGATTGGGTTCGTTTACGGGAAATGGGAGCTTCTTTTTTTACCAATGACGGGTATCCCATAGATTCGATGTCAGATTTGGCAGCGATTTTGACGTTTTCGAGAGATCATGGAGTTGTCGTTGCTGATCATCCCGAAAACAGGGGTATGGACGAGAGAATCGATCAAACAGAGTCGGTGGTTATTCTCAGAGACCTTTTCTTAAATGAAAAAGTCCGAGGGCGATTACACCTCCAACACGTAAGTCTCTCCAAATCTTTGGAATGGATGGATTTAGCAAAGCAAAGACATATCCCGTTCACAGCAGAAACATGCCCGCATTACTTTATCCCAGTCGAGCCCGCGCTTCATTCAGGAGCTTATGAGGTCTATCCTCCTCTTCGCGATGAGCAGGACAGGCAAGCCATTCTGCAGGCAATCATTTCGGGGAGGATGGATATAATCGCTTCAGACCATGCTCCGCATACGATTGAAGAAAAAATGGCTGAAACTCCTGCCCGAGGGTTTTCTGGGGTCGAACTCCTTTTCCCGTTGTGTTTTGACGCTCTGGTCCGATCGAAGAAATTGGCCCTTGATACACTTCTTGATTTGCTGCACCGAAACCCTTCCCGTTTATTGGGTATGGAACCATTGGGGTTCCAAGAAGGGGAACGCGCGGATTTCTTCCTTTTTGATCCCAAAGAGAAGTGGATGGTTGAACCCTCTGTTATGCACTCCAAGGGAAAAAACACACCCTTTATTGGGAAGCGCCTGACCGGACGAGTTAAAGCGACGATCATATCGGGGAAAATGGTTTTCCCTTTTGAAGGAGCCCTATGAGTATCGTTTCTGAAGAATGCTTGGTTTTGAGCAATGAACCCGTCAGCTCGGACATGCATGTGTTGGTCTTCCATTCAGAGAAGATTGCGAGGAATATAATCCCTGGCCAATTTGTGGAAGTCTCGTGTGACCCGGATAGACTCCTTCTGAAAAGGCCTTTTTCAATATACGACTCAAGCCGATCAACTCTTTCGTTACTCATTAAACGGGCGGGGAAAGGTTCGAACTGGCTCAACGATATCCAGGTAGGCAAACAGGTTCCAATGATTGGCCCTTTAGGCAGAGGGTTTACAGTTGGCCATGGACGAGGAAACTTGCTCATTGGTGGTGGGTGTGGTTTAGCTTCTCTTCAACTTTTGTCAAAAGCTCTTCATCAAAAGAACGAGAAAGTCGACGCGCTATTGGGGTTCAAAAAGGACGAAGATATACCCATTCAGGTGATTCGTACGTTTTCGCAGACAGTATCAGAGATGATTACAACCGTTGAATCCGGTAGTCATCCAAGAATCGGAACCGTGATCGATCAGCTTCAAGGATTACCGATCCACCGTTATGATCGTTTCTACTGCTGCGGGCCAATCCGTATGTTGAAAGCTCTTGTTCCCTTTCTTTCGGAACGATCTACGGAGGTATCGCTTGAGGCAAAAATGGCATGCGGGTTGGGAGTCTGTTATGGATGCACGATCTCCACCGTATCAGGGGGAAAAAGGGTCTGCTCTGATGGGCCGGTATTTGACATGAAAGAAGTGGATTGGAATGCTATGTGATTTTCCTACAGATCTAGGGGCTTTGGGGATCCTGAAAAGCCCGATCCTCATTTCCTCCGGAACCTTTGGGACCCCAAATCCCTATCTTGAGCTCCTAAACGATCAACCCATCGGCGCAGTTGTTACCAAAACCATTACCCATTCACCCAAACCGGGAAATCCTCAACCGCGTCTTAGAGAGGGTTCTTTGTGGCTCATCAATTCAATCGGACTCGAAAACCCAGGAATCGATTCCTTTGTCCATCAGTACGCTCAGATATATGGGGAAGTGAGTTTTCCTGTCATCGTTAGTATCAGTGGTCATTCAGTAGATGAATTCAGCGCAATGGTAAAGAAACTGAACGCTCTCGATGGGCCGATTGCGATTGAGCTAAACCTATCGTGCCCAAACGTTGACAACGAAGGGTTGGCATTTGGTATGCACAAAGATCGAATGGGAAAAGTTGTTGAGCAATCCGTACAACTGAGCCGATTTCCGATTATCGCTAAGTTAAGCCCGTTCCAAGCCGTAGATACCTCTTTTGCAGAAGCAGCGTGTCGAGCGGGGGCTTCAGCGATCTCTTTGATCAATACCATCCCTGCGATGAGCTTTGATATTCATCGATTCAGATCGTCTCTCGGAACTCTGTCAGGGGGTATGTCCGGCCCTGCGATAAAACCGATCGCATTGAAAATGGTGTATGAAATCTCTCGGTTTGTCGATATTCCGGTGATCGGAATGGGAGGGATTGCATGCGCGGATGACGCGATTGAGTTCCTGATGGCTGGGGCAAAAGCAATCAGTATCGGAACGATGAATCTGGTCAATCCTGAGTTACCCATGTCAATCGGCTCAGGAATCGCTTCATTTCTCAAACGCCACAAATTGAAAGGCATTTCCGATATCTCCAAACAACTAAAAACGGAATAAGCCTTCCGATGTACCAATGGATCCCATACACCTTCAGCGGGTATCCCCATGAAAAAAGGCTAGCGCGAACTCCAAAACGGTATCTCGCCCTTCTAGGAAATCTGGAACGGTTTGTTCCACAAAATAGTCCGGTTTCAATCCATATCCTTCCATCGACTGACCCGAATATGTCTGATCGGCGCTTCGGGTCGGAAACCGGAAGTACATGCGGTTGACGGTCTCAAAAGTGACCGGCCCTCCCCCCGAATCTCCCCCCGTAGTGGCTCCAAAGAAAACGGCCAAACCCGATTCTTGCAAGGAGAACACGAAGCTTTCCGCAGCAGAGAGGGTTTTGGGGCCCACGAGAACGCCCACACGCCCGGAAAAATTGACTGTTTCGTAGGGTTCGACGGTAATGTGGGGACATAAAACGGGTGTAGGTTCTTGGATCAACCTACGGATGATTTCTACGGCATTCAGAGAATTGCCTCCAGCGTTTTCTCTCACATCGATGATCAGGATTTCGTAATCTTTCATTTCATCCAGAGCGCGATCAAAGTGTTCGACCACCCCATCTTCCATTGTGTTGATCGCAATGTAAGCGATCTCCCCATACCCTTTGGAACCAACTTTTGGCAATTGGTGGTCGGCAAATATTTGAGCGAATGGACGATTCAGGGTTACCGAATAGTCTTTCACGTCTCCCGTAGGAAGCAGAACGCGGTATGTTCGAACGGTCTCTTCAAAGATGTATCGTTGAAAGAGCTCCTCGGTAGCGCGGAAAAGCAACCAGTGATCTGTCGAAGCAGAGATCCATTGCCTCCGTGATGCCAGCCACTCAGAAATCGGCATTCCATCCACCTCGACGATTTTACTCCCTTTTGGTATGGATGCCCCCAGAGCCTCTTGTTCTTCCCGGTTGGCTACCACAACAATCTTTTCCTCGATTTGCTGCGCGTCGATCCGGACCCCTGTCATTAGGGAGCGAAAGAGAAAATTGGAATGAGCATTGTTTAGTCGAGCAAACAATGCTGTCATCACTTTGAAAAACTCTTCTTCTTTCTGCGCTTCTTTCATAAGAGGAGTAAACTCGTTTCGGAGCGTGTCGATCTGTAGCCCTTTGGCTTCTTTCAGTCCGTACCAACGGTCTATGGCTTTCAATGTTCGTTCCAGTTCTCCCACATAGTCTTTGGCTTCCAAGGAGAATCCGGAAAAACGGATTTCTTCAGCAGGCCACACTCCCAGCGCCGCCAGCTCGATCCGTTCGCGGTTCAGAAGCAATACCAACCCCAATACGAATGCCACAATTGCAATTGCGACATACCATCCTCTTTTTTTTCGCGTATTCATGATTCTCCCCTTCCTTTGCGTTTCGAGAGCGCGCATCCCCATTGATGCCAACAGAAGGACCACAGGGTACGTAGCCTGTCACGCTCCAGTCCGGTTTCTTTTCAGTTCGAGATACCGTTTTGTCGCCAGGACGCTTGGATGACCTTTCTTGCAGAAAGAAAGATGGGCCAGCTTCCGATTCACTCGTTCCACCACGATCTTTCCCTCTACCATTTTTGACTCCAGGCTTTGTAACGCTTCCAGATACCGAGGATCGTTCTGCGCGCGATGATAAAAAGACAAAACGTACACATACACAAACAGGTTATAATTGGAAAAAGGATACTCTACTTGCATAAACAATCGACCCATTCCATAATGGCATGGACCGATTGGCTTGCGAATCACCCAATGGTTCAGCAGAAAGTCAACGGCTTTGTCAAGAACGGATTCTTGATTCGCATACGGAGTGAAACGAAACAGATTCAGGGCAATCAATGTAGGAAAGGGATTGGAGGATTCGGTTTCCGGTCCCCGACCATAGGAGAACTTGTTGCAGCGCCAACCCCCGTCGGTATATTGAATATCAAACAAATGTCGAATCGTTTGTTGAAGTCGCTCATCAGCCGCATACCCCAAATTGCATAGAACATTGGCTGCGTGTATGGTATGGCATGGATAGATCGCGCCGCTTGGGGAGAGCTTGAACCGCCCGTCTTGGCGCAAAGAATCAAAAACCAACTTCGCAACGGATTGCAAAATCGGATTCGAAGAGGGCACACCCAGTTCATGGAGAAGAAGAGCGCTCTCTAAAGCGGAAAAAGGTCCCCCTTTGCTCAATCGCTTATCCGGAGTTGTCCAAAAATCCCATCCGTTGTCATATCTCTTTTCAAGGATTTCTTCAATATCCGATGAATAGTCCTCTGGGTTTTGCACTTTCAGTCAGCTCCTTTGTATCGGGTTCTGGCAATGATGTTCTTTGAATCCGTCCTTTCTATCATACCATGGATTGTTCCGATCGCAATGGCCAAGTTGGATTTGATTTTGAGAATTACATGCATTATGTGGATTGGAAATCCACATAAAGTAGAATATTTATGGATTATCAATCCATAAAATAGCATTTTGTGGTATAATCATACAAGGAGGTGAGGAAGTGGACTTCCCGACCTTGGCTTTGTACAACCCTTGGTGGAGTACAGATAGCGATTCGGAGAGCTTGAACACTATGCTTACGAAAGGGATCAAAGGCAAGCAGTTTCAAAGGGATTACCTGAACCGTCTTGACTTGAGTTCAAATGGAGTGACGATCATTCGAGGGCCAAGGCAGATCGGAAAATCTACGCTGATGAAAACTGCCATTGCCTCCTTGATCGGGGTACAACCGAGAAGGGCAGTGATGTATCTGCCATTGGATACCGTTTCTTCTTTTGCCCAACTCCGGACGCTGTTGCTGCAGTTTCTTCAGTTTTCGCAGAACGAGGAAAAAAGATACGTGTTCATCGATGAGATTACGATGGTGGATCGATGGCAGAGGGCGGTTAAAGAGGTTCGTGATAACACGCTGATGTCTGAGGATGTATTTGTGCTCACTGGTTCTTCAGCATGGGATCTGAAACGCGATTCAGAGCGATTGCCAGGAAGGAAAGGAGATATTCAATCCGACCATGTCCTTCTTCCTCTTACCTTTCGAGAATACCTGTCCCATAGACTAGGACCGCTGCCCCCCCGAAAAAGCCTGAACGAAATTCTCACACTTTCTCAAGGAGAAATGATGGAATGGGCGCTGATTGAAGAGAAATTGAAGGTCGAATGGGCGCAGTATCAGCGATCCGGTGGCATTCCCTCAGTGATCGAGGCCTGCTTGACCGGAAAGGATACCGAGTCTCTGATCCAAGTCTTTTGGGATATCCTCATTGGCGATATTGAAAGGCTGGGACTATCCCGGTCCAAACTGATCCAAGTACTTACCTATATCGGAAGAAGGATTACCAGCCGATTATCATGGAATGGGGCTGCTTCCGAGATTGAAATCGATACCAAAACCTTCCAAAAATATGTTGAAGCGCTGGGGAAGAACTTCATTCTGATCACAATGAAAGCTTTGGATATACACACGGGTTTTCCGGCTGAGAAAAAACAGAAGAAGCTATACTTCTGCGATCGGTTTTTGCTTGATGTGATGCAACAGAAACTGGGAGTTCAACTCAGCGAGAGCGCGATCATCGAAAACCTGTTTGCCGCAAACTGTCTATTCTCGTTGAACCAATCACTCGAGAATGGTCTCGATGAGATCATCGGTTGCGGGTACTGGTATTCAAAGGAAGGGCATGAAGTGGATCTGCTGATTGACAGGATTCCGATCGAGCTGAAATACCAGAACCATATCCAAAGAAGCGATCTGTCCACCATAAGCAAAACCTTCAAGCGAGGGATTGTTGTTTCGAAGCAGACAATGGATATGGACCAGATGATAAAAGTGATCCCGATTCATCTGTTCCTTGCAATGATCTGATATAAATTACCTTTGGTTCCACCATTCCAAAACGCGCGATGCTCTCAAGGTCTTCCATTTGCTGGGTTTTCCCGGGGACCTTAAAAACCATACCCCTTCTTTTTGCTTGAAGAGCAACAGATCGATGGCGGTTTGAGCTGAAAAAGGGTTTCATTCTCGGTCTGTCGGGTCAAAGATTCGTTCCAGCCCTGTATAGGCATGCAGCTCTTCAATCGAGTAATCTAACAATTTGGCTTGAATCAGTGGGAAATAAGCCAAAAGCGCATGCACTTGTTCTTCGTTCTCTTGTTCCAGAATCAATATCGCGTCTTTGGTTTTGGTAAACCAGATATTTCGAAGGATCCCCGATTTTTGGAGATGCCAGATATGCTTCGCTTCTTGCTTGAGCAAAGGGCCTACGCTCGCCCAATCAATCGCTCCGTTGTCGCGCGTAATCACAAGATACTGCATTTGCCATCCTCCATTCGGTTTTTTTTGGTTCGAAGAGAACAAAGCAGCCACGGTCCATTCTTCAACCCCGTTTGATCGATTATTGTTCATTATACCACTTTCAAGGGCAATTTGAGAAAGCGTGCGATCGCAGATCCGAACAGTTTCTCGGTGACCGAAAAAAGTATGGTATAATAACGCCCGCCAGTGAAAGTCTTCAAGTCGGGAGGGGTCTGAATGAAACAGCCCGTTTTGCATGTGAAGAACATATATAAATACTATGATCAGGTTCGGGCAGTGGATGGGGTTTCTTTCGAAATTTACCCCGGTCAGGTATTCACCCTATTGGGGCCAAACGGCGCAGGAAAAACCACAACCTTGGAAATCGTGGAAGGGTTGCGCCGAAAAGATAAAGGATCCATCGAATACTTTGGTCGAACCCTCGAACGGATTGATGAGAGCATCAAAGAGCGGATCGGAGTCTCCCTGCAAAACCATGAGTATATGCCATTCATCCAAGTCCGGGAGGCTGTTGAGATGATGGCCTCGTTTTTTCACAACCCCCTTCCCGTGGATGATCTGATCCAGACGGTTTCTCTGAACGATAAAAAAAAGCATCTTGTCGATAAACTCTCCGGTGGACAAAAACAAAGGCTGACCATTGCTTGCGCTCTTGTCAACGATCCGGAGATTCTCTTTTTGGATGAACCCACCACCGGACTTGATCCCCATGGAAGGCGGAATATTTGGGACCTAATCCGATCACTCAAAGCAAAGGGGAAAGCGATCGTGCTTACCACGCACTATATGGAAGAAGCGCAAATCCTTTCTGACCAGGTGTGTATCATGGACCACGGGAAAATTATCGCAAGTGGCAGTCCTCTGCAACTGATCCAGCAATTGGAAGAACGGAGCTTTATCGAATGCTCCTGTGATCCTTCCAAAGAAGACTTGGCCCTTTTTCAAACATGGGATTTGGAACGAGCCCACCATCAAGAGGGAAAACTCTTGATCGAGACCAAAGCCCTGACCAAAACCCTGAGCTTATTGTTTGATTGGTCAAAAGAACAGGGTCATGAGCTTGCGAACATCACTGTACGCCAACCCAATCTGGAGGACGTTTTCCTACATCTTACCGGAAGGAGCCTTCGAGAATGATCAATCGAACCCTTACCAGAATTCGTTTTCGCAGCTCTTTTCGTGATCCCGAGATGAAGCTGTGGATCTTTCTCTTTCCCACTCTCCTGTATCTGATCCTTTCCGTGATTTTTGGAAATATCGGCGCGGAAGGTTTTCAGTTTCAGGTAGCTCTGCTGGATCGGACCGGGTGGAATGATCGCTCTGCGCAAGAGCAGGAAGGGATTATGTATCGAGGGAGTCAGATATTGCATTCGGTTTTCGACGAACTATCTCAAGCGGAAGAAGGAAAAAAACCGCTCTTTTCCTTTATCGTGGTGGATCATGAAGAGCAAGCGATGGAGATGCTCCGAATGGAACAGGTTTCTCTTTATGTAGAAATCCCGGAAGATTTCAACCAACGGTTCAACCAACTCGTTCTTTTGGGCGGATTTATGGGGGATCGGCTTTCTCCCCCTCTTGTTCATGTTCATAGGATCAGCGCGCGTCAATTTTCCCATACAGCAGGGGAAGTGATGGAACAAGTATTGCGCGGGATCAACCTTGAAGCGGCTCGCCAAGTTCAGTGGGACCTGATCGACATGGAACGGCAATTCGAGGTTCTGGGAAGGTCCGAAGACTTCTCTTACAACAAGTTCATGCTCATCTCCGTAGTCCTCATGACGATCTTGATGGTAGGTGTCTTTTATATGAGCTGGCACCTGGCGTGGTTTCGGTCGGAAGGAGTGCTCAAAAGCTTTCAGGTAACTCCGATGAAACCAGTGAGTTTCCTCTTCAGCCTGGTTGTGGAGCAATGTTTTACGATTGTATGCGCGATCGTTCTACTGGCGCTTATCGCAAACGTCAAGGATCAAGTGGGGTTTGGGATCTTTCATCCGCGGAGTTTAGGGTACCTTTTGCTCATGGTGTTGACAAGTATGTCTATGGGAGTTTTGATCGGAGCGGTCTCGAAAACAGCCAAAGCCTCCGAGTCCCTCAGCCAATTCATTTTCTTCCCGTTGCTCTTTTTGGGTGGTCTCTTTTTTGTGGGCGGAGGATTTGCAGCTCCCATTCAGTGGGCCATGAACGCAAATCCGATGACATGGATTGGATATGGCATTCGCCACGAGCTTGGGATCATGAATTCTCCCCACGCAGACCAATACTATCTCCATGTTCTCGTCCCTCTAATCTGGATTGTAGTCACAATAGGGATATCCTTACGGAAACTCAGGCTGGAGGTGAAATGAGATGATCCGGCAGTTTTTCGGCTTTTTTGTGGCTTTAGGCAAAAACCGGTTTCGCGATAAAGAAGCGCTCTTTTGGAGTTTGGCCTTCCCATGCGTTTTTCTCGTCATTTTCGGTTTGGTAATGACCGGTGTTCAAAGAACCCCCAATGCCGGATCCGATGTGGAAACCCAAACAACATCGGTTGGGATCTGGTTTGAAGGTGGAATCAGCGATTCTACCCAAGGCAAACTGATTGACTTGATGGAGGTGATGCATCTGGCTCCCGAGCAACTTCCATCGTCGGAAGCGCTTCGGAAAGCCCTGCAGGAAACCGGTCAAGAAATCGAGTTTGGGATTTTGTTCAATGGATCCGATCAGGACCTTCGATTGACCATTCTCCTGGATGCAAGAAGAGACAATCAAAACCCCTTTTACCAATCCATCAGCGAAACCTTTTTTCAACGAGCCATCACTTCTCTCAGCGGATTCCGGGAGATTTTGGATATCGAGTTCCGCGAAGTCCCCCTGACCCAACAGGAAACAACGCCATTGGGTTTCTTATTATCCGGCGTGTTGGCAGTTTCCATCTCTATGTCCGGGGCCTTCTCTCTGATCACCAGTTTGGGGTTGATGCGTAAGAAACGAGTCTTGAAACGGATTATCGCTACCCCGGCACAAGGAAGCGCCTTCATTTTTGCCGATGTAGTCAGCACATTTGTGATATCAGCGATTTCGTGCATGATTCTTTTGGTCCTATCCACCACGATTTTCAACATATCTTTTACTATCCATCCGCTCTATTTTTCTTTAGCCTTCATCGCCGCCAACTTGATCATGATCGCTTTCGGGGGGCTTTTCTTGCTTTTCTTCCGAGAACCTTCCGTTGCTACAGGCGTTGTTTCAGTAGTGACCAACATCATGATCTTCTTCTCCGGGGTCTATGTACCCTTAGAGTTTCTTCCCGATTGGCTGAAAAATGTCGCTCAGTTCTTGCCCATGATTCATATCGCTCGAACCATGCGCTTTTCTTTAGGACACGACATCATGCCTATGAGCGAATACTGGGGGATCATCGTGGTTTTTTTTGCCCTTTCCTGTATATGGATTCCGTTGATCGGATATCTGACATTTCGAGGAGAAAGACGATAGATTCAGCATTACGAAAAGGGAACAATTACTAAGGGGAGGATGCATACGGACATCTTCTATTTTTCCGGTACTGGGAACTCATTATGGGTAGCCAAAACCCTTTCTTCTTGTCTATCTGCGAATCTTGTCTCGATATCTTCTACAATCCACGAAACTGTGGTTCACACAGGCGCAAATACACTCTGCCTTGTTTTTCCCGCTTATTTGGCGCAACGATACGGTTTGCCCGGAATCGTGGAGGATTTTGTCCAGAAAATCTCCGATCTGAATGAAAAAGAAGTGTTCGCCGTGTGCACTTGCGGTGGGTGGGAGCTGGTGAATGCCCTTCCGACCTTGAAAAGACTGAATCGAGTCTTAAAAAACCACGGAGCGAAAAACCTACGCGGGGCATTCTCCATCAAACTTCCGATGAACAATCTCGATTATCCCAGTCCGCTCATCAATCAAAACCAAGAGATCATGTTCCAGCGCGCAGAAGAAAAAACCAAAGCGATCTGTAACCGAATATTAGCGGTAAAACCCGAACCATACAAATGGCTGAAATCAATGTTCAACCTGATGATGAAGCCCCTCTACGCATCTATCCAAACCCTCTATGTACGCCACCTTCGAAAGATGGCCCATTTGACCAAAGACACACCGGTGGGATATTTTAATCTCATCGGCCATTCGGATCGAAGCATCCGATTTCTTGAGGATCGATGTATTGGTTGCTCGATTTGCGCTCAGGTTTGTCCAGCAAAAAACATCCAGATGGCGGATGGAAAACCGACATGGACCCATCGCTGTGAAATGTGCCTGGCGTGTGATGAATGGTGTCCTCAAAAGGCAATCCACCATTGGTGCAAAACTCCCGGGAAGGACTACCATCATCCCCAAATTGATCGGACCGATATGATCAATCAAACCAAGCCAAGAAAGGAAAGATGATCCGGTTCGGCCCTAGCGGATTACTCAGTCGCGGAATACGGGTTTTCAGAAGAACAACTCGAAAGACTGCTAAATGCGCCTATACTTTGATCGAAGATTGAATAAACGGGCTTTTTTGTTCAAAAAAGGAGTATAATCAAGGAGTTTCGGATACGAGAAAGGGCAGGTCGGGTTATCTGAGTTCCGTTTTTTTTCCTTTAGAGCAATTGAAAGCATTTTGGACGCTAATTGTATTTATTTCTGTTGTGTTTTTTATTATTAGAAGTTTTAATAATAAAAGTCATAAGGATTTTAAACTGAAAAAATTCAAGTTCGATTACGGTACCATACCCATAATTGGCGTATTAATCCTCATCTTAACTTTCAATTTAAACAATGAAGTTCTTTTGAGAGGAATCATAGGATCGCAAGCCATTCATCCGTATGGGATTCTTATCATATTCTTTTCATTAGCGTATATATGTATATCTTTAGATACTACGGGTTTATTTTCCTATATTGCCCTAAAAGTTGCATCACATTCAGGAAAATCGATCAAAAAATTATTCTTCTATTTCTTTATTCTATCAGGAAGTTTGACAATATTTACTTCTAATGACATTGTTATTCTCACTCTTACGCCTATTATTATCTATTTTTCCCAATATACGAAAATCAACCCAATCCCATTTCTTATTGCCCAATTCTTTTCTGCAAACATTTGGAGCTGTTTTTTGTATATAGGAAACCCCACAAACATCATTGTGGCTCAAGCATTCAATTTGGGTTTTCTGGAATACCTTCGTTGGAGCGTATTACCAACGATTGCCGCAGGGATCGGTTCCTTGTTGATCATGCTTTGGGTCTTTCGGAAAGAGCTTCGCCAACCGATCCAGTTGCCGGATCTTTCGCCCCATACGGTTCTGAAAGATAAACCTGGGGCGGTCATTGGAGTCTTTGTCCTCCTTTCGTGTCTCCTACTTCTCTCTCTAGACCATTTTTTCAAGGCTCCTTTATGGATCATCTGTTTGTCAAGCGCTTCAATTATGCTTTCGAAAGACCTGATTTTTGATTTTTATCGGACAAACACTTTTGGATTGCGGTTCGTCCCCTTCCCAATCGGTGGTCGAACCCAAGGACTGGCGAAGGGTGCGCGCGATTCGGTGAAGATTCCTTTTATCACCTACCGCGTGATTCGACTTATGCCCTGGAAAGTCCTTCCTTTTGTCCTTGGTATGTTTATCCTTGTGGAAGGGTTGGTTCATGCGGGATGGGTAGATGTCATGGCAAAGGGGCTGAGTCTGGCATCCCAAACCGTACCTTCGGCAATGGTCGTATTCATGGGGATGTCCATCCTCTTTAGCAACCTTATGAACAATCAACCGATGACGATCCTTTTCACGCAAATCTTGGTAAGTCCGTCGTTCCAGGTTCCCGAAGCAGAAAAAATAGGGAGCATGTTTGCGTTGATTTTTGGAAGCAACTTCGGAACCAATTTTACCCCCTTGGGGGCTCTTGCTGGCATTATGTGGCTTCAGATTCTGTCCAAAAAAGGGATCACTGTTTCGTACCGTCGGTTTTTCCAATACGGAATCTCCATCATGCCCTTCGTGATCCTGATCGCTACTCTTGTCCTATTCTTGGAAGTTCGCTTTGTCTTTTGATACCAACCGATCTCTGAAAACGAGGAAAACTAGCGCGATATCCTGTTCAAAAAAGGGATGGATCCAATGGAAAAGGGTGATCACTGGTGAAAAAAGGCTTGTTCCTGTTTTGGGCGATCAACTCCAGCATGGTAGGTATGCTTGGAATGGTCATCCTTGTTGGGCTCGGAGAAAAGATGGCGGAGCGGTTTCTTCCTTTATACCTGATTGCGCTCGGAGGAGGTGCTCTTTCTGTTGGCTTTCTCAACGGGTTGGACAACTTTCTGAGCGCTTTGTATTCCTTTCCTGGAGGATGGCTGGCGGAAAAGCTGGGGTATAAGAAATCGCTCATGGTTTTCACCTTTATCGCGATGATCGGGTACAGCATCGTTGTACTGATCCCAACATGGCAAGCGGTTATCTTCGGCTCTTTCTTCTTCATCTCTTGGACTGCAATTTCCCTTCCCGCCATCATGAGCCTGGTTTCCCAGACAGTTCCGAAGAATAAAAGGGTGATGGGTGTAACCATCCACTCATTGGTCCGAAGGATTCCGATGGCTTTGGGACCAGTTCTTGGTGGATGGATCATGGGGGTTTTCGGGACAGAACTCGGAGTTCGGATCGCCTTTGCGTCTGCTTTGGCTTTGGGTACTTTGTCTTTAGCCCTCCAGCATTATCTCATTCGCGACACAATGCTTGAAAGGAAAAAACCGCCGAAACTTAAGGGAATGCTCGCAAACATTTCGGGAGATCTTCGTATTTTGCTGGTTTCGGATATTCTGATTCGATTTGCGGAGCAGATCCCGTACGCTTTTGTAGTGATCTGGGTGGTCAATGTGCACCAATTGACAGCGTTTCAGTTCGGGATCCTTACCGTCGTAGAAATGGTAACAGCGATGTTGATCTACATTCCCATTGCCTATCTCGCTGACAAGCACGCCAAAAAACCCTATGTTGTCATCACCTTTGGTTTTTTTTCTGTCTTTCCTTTGCTTCTGATCTTTACACGGACTTTCGAAGGGTTTGTCATTGCCTTTATCATTCGAGGCTTGAAAGAATTCGGAGAGCCAACACGAAAATCTCTCATTATGGATTTTGCGCCTGAAGGCCAGAAAGCCGGGACTTTTGGGATGTACTACTTGATTCGAGACGTCATCGTTTCGGTCGCTGCTTTTGGAGGCGCATTCCTTTGGAGTGTCTCTCCTCAACTGAACTTGATCGTTGCTTGCATTTTCGGAGGAATCGGTACCCTTTTCTTTTGGCGGTTTGGGAAAAACCCAAAACCGGAAGTGGGATGAAGAATGAAGTTTCTTATTTCTTTTCCATTCCACATGAACCGAAAACTCGTATTTAATTGGTATGATCAAACCGCAATACCGGAAATTCAGAAAGCAATTCGGAGAAACCAAAGTGAGGAATTCTTTGCTATAATACCCTGTTGACATAAACCGGGTAAAGGTCGATGGTTTATGGGGGAACGAAATGTCCTATTTGGAGGGATTTCATGAAAAAAAGCGATGCTTGTCTGCTCAACCCGTTAGGAAATGTCACGATCCAAAACCGTCAAGCGATCCTACGGATGGTCGATCCGTATCACAAAGCGCTCAAAAATATAGGGCACTTCAGCCATCTGATCCTATTTTCCCATAATAACCAAAGGATTACGCATCATCTGTGCAAAATTGCGGGGATCGACGAACCAGCAGGCATCGTGATCACAGACAACACCGATATCCCCGATCAAGCCATCATTTACGATATCAAACCCTACTTCCCATGCGAAGAAAGATTGGAGCCCATGGAACACCGGATCGAAGGGACCAAAAAAGCGCAAGCCATCGACCGATCCTATCAGAACAGGCTGAAAAAGGAAGAACTGCCCCAGGCCATCGCCATTGAACCCAAAGGAGTGTTCAAACACCTGGGCGAGCAAGGAACACTGATCATGAACGACGATTTTGATTGGAGGGATCAAGAAACCTGCGAATTTATCCGGGTCATATGGTGGTTCAACCGGTTCGATGAAAGCCGATACCGGAGAATAATGGCGTGCAAACCCCCGTATGAAAAGGCCCCAGAATGCGGAATCTTCGCAACCCGATCGCCCGTTCGCCCCAATCCCATTGCCAGCACGATCGTCAAGGTAGTAAAGCAAAAAGGCAATCGAATCGCCGTAGATGGATTTGATGGGTTCGACAACTCGGTTGTCTTGGATGTTCTGCCCTATGATCCCGATCAGGAGAAGGTGGAAGACGCGACGGTTCCCTTGTGGCTGGCTCATTGGGAATCCCACAAAAGTTTCGACTCCCAAAGGCCGATCAGCGAGAGTATGTCGCTCCAAGCCAGTGATGCCGAGCGATTCATGGAAACCTTTATTTCCCAAAAAAGGCAGTGGCCTGTTTCATCCATTGGGGTCTCATCACAAAGCGCCAATGATGAACAGATCATGGTGAAAAACGCCTGGAGAAACAACCTGAAACATATCAGCGTAATGATCCCTAAGAACAAGATAACGGTAATTACAGGCGTAAGCGGCAGTGGAAAATCCACATTGGCGTTCGACACCCTCTATACCGAAAGCAGTCGGCAGTTTTTGAGCATAATGAACAACGACCACAGCATTCAGAAACCAGAAGTGGAAGAAATCACCGGTTTGCAGCCTGCAGTGGGGATCGGTCAGAAAACCCCATCCCTGAACCCGCGTTCGACAGTTGGAACCTTCAGTGGCGTATCCGAGCTTTTGCGATCTTTGTTTACAACGATCGGAGTTCGACACTGTGAACATTGCCATCGGCCGATCGAAGCGCTGAGCGAAGGCGCCATCATCAGCACCCTCAAAACACTCCAAAAAGAAAGAGATCTGGTTGTGACTCCGTTTGCTTCCGAGGATAAAACCACCCCGAACCTTCTCATTGAAGAAATGGTGAAAAAAGCGTTGGGAGAAGGTCGAGGCGCAATTCTGGTCATGATCGACGGTCAGGACTATCTGTTGCAGACAAAACTCTTTTGCTATCACTGCAACCGGATGATGTTCGACACCAACCCGGCCATATTCAGCGCCAACAACCCCGAATACATGTGCAAGACTTGCAAAGGTTTGGGGTATGAAATGACCGTCAATCCCGATCGGGTCGTCAGCAATCCCGATCGATCGATTCTGGATGGAGCCTCCCTTTTTTGGGGGGATATGAGAAAGTTTCGGGAAAAGCCGAATGCCAACTGGATGAAGGGAGAAGTACTCGCTCTGGCAGAGGAGATGGGGGTTGATCTTGAATTGCCTTGGAAGGACTTGCCCGAAGCCTACCGCCAGAAAGTCCTTTACGGAACCCCAGGGAAAAAAGTCTCCTTTTCCTATCAAAATCCCAATGGCCGAAGAGGGACGATCGAAAGAGAAGTTGCCGGAGCTGTGAACACCTTGAAACGGCTGTTGATCGAAGGAGTCGCCAGTGAGCGGAAAAGCGCGGTTGTTGAAGCGTTTGTGGAGCAAATGACCTGCAGCAGCTGCAACGGAGAGAAAATCGGATTGACCGGGCGATTGGTTGAAATCAACGGAACGAGGTATCCTCAAGTAGAACAGTTCAGCATCACCGCACTGAATCAATGGGTTGAAACCCTTTCATTGGCTGGACCCAAGCATGATCGAGTCGCAATCATCCGAGAAGCGATCGTCGAGCAGAATCAACGAATCATCAGTATGGGATTGGGATATCTCTCATTGAACCGACCCATTCCCACTCTAAGCGGAGGGGAAATCCGGAGGCTTCAGTTGGCTTCTCAATTTGGCACCAACCTGTCCAACATGATGTATGTCATGGATGAACCAACCAAAGGGCTTCACCCCAAAGACTATGAGAAACTGATGGAGAAGATCAAAGAGTTGCGGGACAATAAGAACACCATCATCATGGTTGAGCATTCAAACGAGATCATCCGCCAAGCCGACTACATCATCGATATCGGGCAAGGGGCAGGGCAATATGGGGGTGAAGTGATCGCATGTGGCACCCTTGAAGAAATCCGGGGCAATCCCCGATCCATCACTGCGAAGTTCGTTGACAAACCCACCCAATCCCATCCGCCAAAAAAGGTCAAAAAAACGGATGCAATCGGAATCAAAGGGGCCAAAGGGCACAACCTGAAAAACCTCGATGTATTCTTTCCACTCAAAAGCTTCATCTGCGTCACAGGCGTGAGCGGAAGCGGAAAGAGCTCGCTCGTTTCTCAAACCCTGTACCCGGCAGTGGCTTCCCGTTTGGGTGAAAGAGTGGCGGAATGCCTGTCATACGATGAGATCACCGGAGCCGATCGCGTGCGGGAGGTTGTGCTCGTTTCGCAGAAACCCATTGGCAGGACCCCGAAGTCCACGCCAGCCACCTATTCCGGGGTTTTCGATCTGATCCGTGAGGAGTTTGCTCGGACATCGGATGCCCAAAAACACAAAATGACGGAAGAACACTTCTCGTTCAACGGGAAAAAAGGACAATGCGAGGTCTGTAACGGGCTTGGACAGATTAAGGTGCCCATGAGCTTCATGGATGATATCTGGGTCTTGTGCCACCATTGCCATGGACGCCGGTACCGCGAAGAAATCCTCGAGGTGCGATACAAAGGCAGATCCATCTTCGACGTTCTGGATTGCGAAGTCCGAGACGCGCTTACGCTTTTCGAAGAATCGGAAAAAATCACCCACATTCTGTCTATCTTGAATGATGTGGGGCTCTCCTATATCAAGCTGGGCCAGAGCGCTACCACCCTCAGTGGAGGAGAAGCGCAAAGGCTGAAGTTGGGTAAGGAATTGACCAACGGGTCTTCGACCGATACTCTGTATATTCTTGACGAGCCCACATCCGGCCTGCATGTCCAAGACACAGAAAACCTGATCGGTGTTCTGCGAAGACTGGTAGCAAAAGGGAATACCGTGATTGCCGTTGAACATAATCCCGATTTTATCCGGTGGTGCGATTATGAAATCCAATTGGGATATGAAGGCGGGGAAGGGGGCGGATATCTGATCGGGTAGAGGTTTCATCCCTGACCTCAATGTGTGCACACCCAACGCCTTGCATCTTCGAAGGAAAGGTGTTATAATGTTTGTGGAAATGAATACGAACCTGCTTTTTTTCTAAAACAAATTCTTTACACAAGGGAACAAAATTTTTCTTTTTAATGTGGCAAAACCGAATGCATCTTTGTATAGTAGCTAAAAATCGGAGTATGAAAAAAATGAAAATATATTTGGATAACTGCTGTTTTAATAGACCCTTTGATAATCAAAAGCAAATTACCATTTTCCTTGAAACTCATGCCAAACTATTTATTCAACAGAAAATATACGATAAAGTATACCAGTTAGTGTGGTCATATATTTTAGAGTATGAAAACGAACAGAATCCTTTCGAACATAGAAGAAATGCAATTTTGAGATGGAAAGAACTTGCATCAGAATATATAGAAGAAAATGAAAAAATAATTTCAACTGCGGAATATCTTTTGAGAAAAGGATTGAGCCCAAAAGACGCATTACATATTTCCTGTGCAGAATATGCAAATTGTGACTTTTTCTTTACTACAGATAAAGGTATTTTGAAAAAGAAAGTCCAAAGCATTCAAATAATCAACCCTATGGATTTTGTAAAATTAGTGGAGGAATGAAAATGAAAACAGATAGCTCGCTACGATCTGAGGGAATTAATGCACTAATTGAAAAATTAGGACCTTTGGATACAGAGAGATTTATTTCCAGTATTATAAGAGAGGATTTTGATTACACTTCTTGGCAAAAAGATTTGTTTCATGCGATTTCATTAAAAAAACTAAGTCATGCTGCGATGAAAAACTATACAAAACAACAGGAACCGAAGGATTCTTAATAAATCTAATTTTTATATGTTCAAGAGCAATCTGTATAAAGACAACACCACCGAACTGGGGTTTTTTCGAATTTTTTCGATTCCGAAAGTGGGTTGATAAACAAGACCAATGATGCTATACTCGTTTCAAGGGAGATGAAGCTCTCCATGTAATTCATAAACCGCTGAAAAGCTGATGGCTTCTACAAAATTCTTGTAGAAGCTTTTTTTTGGGGTGGCAAATGCGACAGAAAAACTTCCCCTGTAATCCTTATCCGGTTTATGATAGGTTCGGAGGCATTCGTCACCGCTGAAAAGAAAGGGAGTCCATACTTGTTTTACAGTGTACTATTCCCTACACAGAACCATCCCAAAGAAAAAGGAAAAAAAGACGCCCCTGATTGCTTCAAGGACTTGAACCTTGACCAAGTATTTGCGCCAATTTTGAAATCGAAAGAGGATTTCGAACTCGAAAGCGATTTTCACACTGTGCTGCAAGACCCAGAGATCATTGCGTACCGACAGGATGTGATGAGAGATTTGGAAAATGGAGCGCTTCGGGTTCTGTTCACCGAGTTTTCCAAAACAGTCTACGACCTGGGCCGTTACATGAATGCGATTCGAAAGGCGCTAAGCTCGATGAACAGTTGGGACAACAACTACCTTGCCCGAGGGCGTTTATTGGAAAACGCGGATGAGTATTGCCTCTCCGTTTCCGCGCTTGCAAAAGGTCTTCCAAAAATGGCTCTTCGTTCATCCGGACTCCGCAATTTTGCAGAATACCTTTCTGCGTATTGTGCATCCGAAATCTTTGATGGGCTTCATGCGCGTGTTAGGCGACTTCGCGAGGATCTATCCTCTCTTGAGTACTGTATGCTTATCAAAAACGGAACGATCCGGGTTCGTAAATACGAGGGACAGGCTGACTTATCAGAGCAGATACTCGCAACTTTCGAAAAATTCAGGCAGGGGAATGTGAAGGACTACCGTCAGAAGCTTCGGGAAGAACCCCACGCGGAGCATGTGGAGGCTGCTGTACTGAAAATGCTTGCTGAGCTCTACAAGGATGTTTTTGCAGATCTCAATAACTTTTGTTCAAGGTATATTCACTTCGAAGATGAAACCATTTTGCGATTCTCTCGTGAAGTGCAATTTTACCTTTCATGGCTCGACTACATCACTCCTCTCAAAGAAGCAGGACTGCCCTTTCATTATCCTGAATTCTGCAACACAACCGATCACATTTTCTGCAAAAATGGATTCGACCTCGCTCTAGCTACTATAGCGCGGGAGAAGACAGTGCCCAATGACTTCAGACTGAACGCGCCTGAGCATATCATTGTCGTAACCGGACCCAACCAGGGCGGGAAAACTACCTTTGCCCGCGCCTTTGGACAAATACACTATCTTGCCTCGCTTGGCTTATCTGTTCCGGGATGCAAATCGATGCTGTACCTTTTCGATCAGGTTTTCACACATTTTTCCCGGGAGGAAGACCTGTCCACCTTGAACGGAAAATTGCAAGACGACCTTGTGCGGTTCCATGAGTTGCTCTCTAAAGCGACAAACAAAAGCATCCTCATCATCAACGAGATATTTGCATCTACCACGCTTTCGGATGCGCTTTCCCTTGGCAGTCACATGATGGATGCGATCTCGGAGTTATCCGCGCCCACAGTTATCGTTACCTTTCTTGATGAGCTTGCCTGCTTTGGCGTGAATACAATCAGCATGATGAGTACAGTAAAGGAAGAAGACCCAACCGAACGGACATTCAGAATTGTCAGGAAACCACCGGATGGTCTCGCCTATGCCATGTCTATCGCCGAAAAGCATGGTTTAACCTACGAACAGCTTATAAGGAAGCTCAAATAATGAAAGCGCATCTCATGTTCCGGGACAAAGATTTCGATCTCAAGACAAAGCCCTTTTTTGGGAAAAATACGCTGATCGCTGATCTGGAGCTGAATCGGATTCTTTCAACTATGGCACAGAAAGACGAAATTATAGGCAAGTCTTGCAGTACGGCGCTCTTTTGCCCCCTGAAATCCCGAGAAGAGATCCGCTATAGGCAGGAAAACTTGCGGGATGCTCTTAAAAACCCAGACATAATCAGAAGACTCTATGAGTTAACCATTGAAACGGAAAAGAAAAGAAGAAGCTCATGGAACTGGTTATCGCTTTACTCATACCTTTCCAGCAATTTTTCAAGCGCCATTGTCCTTTTGAAGCTATATACCGAAATGCTGATGCACCTACGGTTGACCGCAGATCGTAATTTATCCAACTTCCAATCAGAGGGATTCCGCAATTTGTTCACTATGTTCCAGCGAGAGCTGGACGACGAATATTTTGCCGAGATCCACGATCTACTGGAAGAACTCAAAAACCCAGATACCGTCTTAATCAGTGCCACTTTCGGAAGCTATCTGCAGGGGATTCATTATGTGCTCCGACGGAAAACACAAAAGGGATTTCGGAGAAAATGGCTCTTTACTCCGTCTTTCACCATACCCCCTCGAGACGATTCTGGAGCCGAAGACCTCTGTAAGCGCCGAGACCGTGCCATAAACGAGGCGACAAACGCTCTGGCTCAAGCCGCAGAGCATTTAGAGGCTTTCTTTGACTTGCTTCGGGGAGAACTTGCCTTTTATGTCGGATGCCTTAACTTATCGGATCGTTTACAGGCCTTAGGCATGCCGGTATGTTTACCCAACCTACGTCCCTCCGAAGAATCGGACCGTTCATGGCGGAGTTTGTACGATGTAAGCCTTTTGTTGACAAAACAATCTTCGGTCATCGGCAATGATTTGTTTGCTTCCAATAAGGGGTTGTATATAATCACCGGCGCGAATCAAGGCGGAAAGTCCACGTTTCTCCGAAGTGTGGGACAAGCGCAGCTTATGGCGCAATGTGGGATGTTTGTAGGAGCCGAAAGCTTATCCGCACCGATCCGCCAAGGGGTCTTCTCCCATTTTAAGAAAGAAGAAGACACAACTATGAAAAGCGGTAAGCTGGATGAAGAACTGGCCCGAATGGGCGAGCTAACCAACTATCTGGAAAACGGTTCTCTTATGTTGTTCAATGAGTCGTTTGCTTCTACGAACGAACGCGAAGGTTCGGAAATCTGTCGGCAAATCACAAAAGCGCTTGTAGAAAGTGGTGTTGAAGTTTTCTCGGTAACGCACCTATATACCTATGCTACTGCGTTCCTACAAGACAAAGCAACTCAGTACTTGCGAGCGCAGCGTTTGGAAAGCGGCGAACGTACCTTTAAGGTCTTGCCCGGGGAGCCTTTACAGACAGCCTTCGGAGAAGATTTGTACCGAAAGATTTTTACCCGTTGTGGCTAATCCAATAAAGACAGGCAGATTGAAAACCTGGTTCGCAAGCGCTCTTTAATACACTCATGGAGGTGGTGTTGAATGGTTTTTTCCCATGAACTAGAAAATATGTGCAGGATTGCGAAAGGGCCGAAACATGGTCCAGCTCCGATTCCTCAGGAGGGAAGATGGGCAAAGGTTTATGAAGTTCAGGATATTTCAGGCCTCACACACGGGGTGGGATGGTGCGCTCCTCAACAAGGCGCATGCAAAATCACCTTGAATGTGAAAGAGGGTATGATTGAAGAAGCCTTGATTGAAACGATCGGTTGCTCGGGAATGACGCATTCCGCGGCAATGGCATCGGAAATTCTTCCAGGGAAAACCATCCTTGAAGCATTGAACACAGACCTTGTATGTGACGCTATCAATGTTGCGATGAGAGAATTGTTTTTACAGATCGTCTATGGTAGGACACAGACAGCTTTTTCCGAGGGAGGTCTTCCTATTGGAGCCGGTTTGGAGGATCTTGGCAAAGGAATGAGATCGCAGGTCGCTACTATGTATGGAACAAAAGCAAAGGGTACACGCTACCTCGAAATGGCAGAAGGCTACGTCACGAGTATGGGTTTGGATGAAAATAGCGAGGTCATTGGATATAAATTCGTTCACCTGGGAAAAATGATGGAAATGGTTGCAAAAGGGATGGAAGCGAATGAAGCGCTACGCAAATCTACCAGCCAATATGGTAGATATGACGAAGCAACAAAATACATTGATCCCAGACATGAATAGATAAAGAGGAGGGTGTGCGATGCCAACATTTGAAGGGTATGAGAGAAGAATTGCCAATATCAATCCTGCTTTGGCGAAATATGGGTTCAATAGCCTTGAAGACGCGAAACAGCTTTGTTTCGATAAAGGAATTGACGTTCATGCAATCGTGAAAGCGATCCAACCGATCTGTTTTGAAAACGCGTTATGGGCCTATACATTGGGCGCAGCGATTGTAATCAAAAAAGAGAAAAAAACTGCAGAGGAAGCAGCAGAAGCAATTGGAGAAGGACTTCAAGTCTTCTGCATTCCTGGTTCTGTTGCCGATCAAAGACAGGTAGGCTTAGGCCATGGCAACCTAGCGGCTATGTTGGTTAGAAATGATACGAAATGCTTTGCTTTCCTTGCGGGACACGAATCTTTTGCAGCGGCCGAAGGAGCGATTGGGATCGCAAAGTCCGCCAACAGAGTCAGAAAAGAACCTCTTAGGGTTATCTTGAATGGCCTTGGTAAAGATGCTGCGTACATCATATCGAGAATCAACGGATTCACGTTTGTTGAGACCGAGTATGATTACATCAATAGTGAACTAAAGGTAATCGAAGAGAGACCCTTTTCAAAGGGAGAAAAAGCATCAGTCAAATGCTATGGCGCTGACGATGTTCGGGAAGGGGTTGCGATTATGCATCACGAGAAAGTGGATGTTTCAATTACCGGCAATTCGACAAACCCGACACGATTCCAACACCCAGTTGCTGGTACATACAAGAAAGAATGTATTGAACAGGGAAAGAAATACTTTTCTGTGGCTTCTGGTGGTGGAACGGGCAGGACTCTTCACCCCGACAACATGGGAGCTGGCCCTGCATCCTATGGTATGACAGACACGATGGGAAGAATGCATACCGATGCGCAGTTTGCCGGTTCATCCTCAGTGCCCGCTCACGTTGAGATGATGGGCCTTATCGGGATGGGAAACAACCCGATGGTTGGGGCAACCGTTTCCGTTGCAGTGGCGATCGAAGAAGCGATGAGATAGGTTGGAAAAACCATAGGAACGCTTGTTACAGAAGGGGGAAAGTAAGGATAACGCGATTGGTTATCACTCGCTTTCCCTACTTGACTTTCTATACCGTTTGGTATATAATTGAGGTATGAATCCAACCAACAGCAGGGAAATCATCTTGGATCGCGCCATGAAACGATTCTCCGAAAAGGGGTACGATGCAGTCGGCGTGCATGAAATTGCGTGTGCGGCGGATGTGAAAAAACCCACCTTGTATTACTTCTTCCATAGCAAGGCGGGTTTGTTGCGAGCGATCATGGAGGCGTCTTATCAGCCGTTTCTGGAACGGTTGGAAGTAGTTTGTCGATATCAGGCCCATCCTTCGATCTATGAACAAGATGTGCTCCCCCTCTTAACGAATGTCCTTCAGTTTTCAATTCAATACGCAAGGCAAAACCCCGAGTTCTATCGGTTGATGCTTTCTTTGATCTACGCCCCTCCGGTTTCTTTGCTCCGCCCGATCTACGGGCCTTATCTGCATAGGAACGAGCAGATCTTTGTCCGGATGTTCGAGATAATCGCTCAGGCGCATCCCAATCTCAAAGGAAAAGAGTCTCAGATCGCAGTCAGTATAATGGGCACCATTCACGCAAACATCGCGCGGATGATGGATGAATCGAGCGGGGAGGTACGGAATCGGGACGAATGGAAGGAGGAAGACATGGAGAAGCGGTCGAGAGAGATCGTTCATCAGTTTATGCATGGAATCTTCGTATAATTTTTTTGATTCTATATATACCAAACGGTAGGTATAATAAGGAGGCAGACATGTGGGCATATGAAAGCGTGTTCTATCAGATCTATCCCTTGGGGTTTTGTGGAGCGCCGAGTAAGAACGACGGACACACTGTGTCGCGTATTCGTAAAGTATACGATTGGATCGATCACATAAAAGAGATGGGGGCAGACGCGATCTACTTTTCCCCCTTGTTTGAGTCGGATGCGCACGGATACGATACGCGGGATTATCAAAAGATCGATTGCCGGTTGGGTACAAACGAAGACTTTGCCAGTCTTTGCGCTGAGCTCCATCGCCAAGGGATCAAAGTGGTTTTTGACGGGGTGTTTCATCATGTGGGCAGGGGGTTTTGGGCCTTCCAAGATGTCCGGGAGCACAAACAGGATTCCCGATGGAAGGATTGGTTTTTCCTGCGATTCGACCAGGACAGTCCGTACCAAGACGGGTTTTCCTACGAATGTTGGGAAGGACATCATGATCTGGTCAAATTGAACCTTTCCAATCCGGAGGTACGCGAACATCTTTTCGATTCCGTGAAGAGCTGGATAGAAAGGTTCGATATTGACGGATTGCGATTGGATGTGGCGTACTGTTTGGATCATAGTTTTTTAGAGGAGTTGAGAAAAGTATGTGATCATTTCAAGTCTGAGTTTTTCCTTGTCGGCGAGATCATTCATGGCGACTACAGGCAGGTGTACGGACCCGACCGGTGCCATTCTGCTACCAACTACGAATGCTACAAAGGCTTATACTCCAGCATGAATGACCAGAATCTATTTGAAATCGCCTATTCGTTCAATCGGCTCTTTGCAAATGAGAACGGCGGACTCTACCAAGGATCTCATCTACTCAATTTTGCTGACAACCATGATGTCCATCGGTTGGCCAGCGTCCTGAACAACCCCCACCACATTCCTTTGGTCTATGCGCTCCTGTTTGCCATGCCCGGGATTCCTTGCATCTATTATGGAAGCGAATGGGGCGCGAAGGGCAGAAAAGAGAATGGATCCGACGCGTTGATCCGCCCCAGTTTCGACGCTCCTCAGCGGAACTCGATATTTGAGCAGATTGCTAAACTGGCGAATATTCGCAAGCAGAGCAAGGCTTTATGTCACGGATCTTACCGAACCCTTTACCTGAACAATCGGCAGCTTGTCTTTGAAAGAAGACTCGACCGAGAACGAGTTGTCATCGCTGTCAACTCCGACGACCGTGAATCAGAAGTGTATGTAGATGATCTTTTTGGACGCGGAATCAATCTCTTGGATGGGCAAGTGCAGGATCTGTATCACACCATCCGCTTGGCTCCCTACGGATGGGGGTATTGGAAATGGATCAATGAGTAAGAGCAGCTCCGAATTAATAAGATCACGCATATTGTTAAACCCTCCATTACCGAAAACGCCAAGTCGGTTGAAGAAAGCATCGAGTATTAGGAATCCAATTGAACACCATGGGAAATGATGTAATTGGCAAAGCTCCCTCCCTCAGATTGTTCAAGGACATCGGCTGGAAAAAGATGGATTTCAACGTCATATCCAATGATCAGGTAAGCCTTCTATTTGAGAACCGAAAAGGTACCCTTTTTGAATAGGAAGGAACTGCTCAATAATCCTGATCGATTCAATCGCTTTTTTCTTCACCCTGATACTAAGAGCAGCCAACGGACTACCTCCTAAATCCTGCTATCAACCAACTGTGCCAATTAGGGTAAATTGTGCGTTCTAGGAGGAAATTCATGAGTTTTCTTAACAATCAAAGCCTTAAGGTATTTTTCAACAGCTTGCTGACCGCAAAATACCACGTAGAGGTATCGCTGAGATGCAAACATGGCTTCAGCTGTTTCTAAGTCATATCGTGCTTGTTCTTTCCAAAGCTCAAATGGGTTCATGATCAACCATCTCTTGTTGATTATAACATACTCATAACCGATGCAGAACACAAAAATCCTATACTCAACACATCGCCGTTTCCGCAATCATCAAAGGATCGGATTCTCCAACAAGAGGCGCCGCAAGCGCTTTAAAAGAGAGAAAGAAGGAGTACTCGTGAACAAGATGATCCATGGGAGTCTGGTCCAACTGGCGCACCAAACGAACCACTGCCGGTTGATCTCCGCTCAGAAACGCCAACCAGCCCATCATAAGCTTCGGTAACAAATGGGATGAACCATCTAAATCCACGTTTTTAATGATGTGATAATACTTCGCGATATGCTGGTCGGAAAAAAGCAACTGCCCTCTTTCTTCCAAAAAGCAGCAGATTTGATCCCAAGCCCGATTCAAAACCCATTCACGAAGTTGCTTTGCCAAAGCTTCATGATCCATGATTCATACCCCCTAAGCACCATATCTAGGGGATTATAGCACAAATGTTCTATGGTCTGAAAAGGAATGGGATGATCGCTTCTTTCGATACTCCTTGACAAATCGGAACCTGTATGATATACTTTTACTGAACCAATGTTCTGAACAAATGATAGGAGGTTCTGGATGAACGGGAAAATCGTGAGAATCAATCGATTGTTGAAGGAAGATGGAAAAACCGTGATCGTTGCGCTGGATCATGGGCAATTTCAAGGACCGATCGACGGAATCCGGGATATTAGGAAAACATTGGAAAACATCATCGCCGCAAAACCCGACGGGCTCATCCTCAATCCTGGGGTTATCGAGAAAAATGCCGCGCTTGTGGGGGGGAAAACCGCGATTCTCTGCCGAATTACCGGAGCGTCCACGAACTATTCGACCCTCTTTGATTACCACCGATTGACGACAAGCGTCGAGCATGCGATGGCCATAGGCGCCGACGGTGTAGTGGTTATGGGGTTCATGGGCGGCGCGGGCGAAAATCCTTCTTTGGAACTCATCGCAAAGACCGCGGAAGAGTGTTCCAAACGAGGCATGCCCTTGATCGCCGAGATGCTTCCCCAAGCGGAAGGAAAGTTCACCGATCCCGATTGTATTGCTCTCGGCGCGCGAGTGGCCTACGAACTGGGCGCTGATTTGCTGAAAGTATACTATACGGGGAAAGAATCGTTCGCAAACGTGATCGGATCCGTTCCCATCCCGATTGTGATCGCGGGTGGCCCAAAGGGAGAGAACTTATTTGATGTCGCCCAGGAAGCCATTCGTTTGGGCGCAAAAGGAGTCGCTTTTGGACGAAATGTCTTCCAAGCGGAAGACCAAACCGAATATGTACAAGCGCTTATGAAAGTAGTTCATGACTAACTCCATAAAGGAGGGTGTGGCATGAAAAGGAATGCGTCAATTGTCTTTGTTTTGTTGGTGGTTTTGGGTAGTTTTTGTCTTGCGGCCAATCTGACCGAAGGGTATGTCTTCATCGATCATGATGAGCCTTTATCGGGGGCTTTGATCTCGAACGGCACCGATTTTGTTCGAACCGACGAAACGGGTTTTTACCGGATCGCGCCCAATGAACAAGGATTTGTCTTTCTCATTGTCCCTGACGGCTATCGATGTACGGAATGGTATGTCCGAAATCAGGGAAACCATGATTTTCTCCTTGAACCCACCCAGTCGACAGGGGTATTCGCTGTGGTTGCCGATATTCATTATGCGGATGATCCCGATGAGTTTTGGGAAGCGCTGGGAGATCGAGAAATGATCGATGATCCCGATCAATGGATGGAGCAACTGGTACACAAACTGATTGAGATTCAGCCGGATTTCATCCTTTGCAACGGAGACATCGGAGCTAGTGTGAACAGCATCGACGACGCGATCGGCACACGATGGTTGGAGGCGGTTGAAGCGTATCTTTCAATGACCGAAATCCCCGTGTTCTATACCGTGGGCAATCACGAAACCAACCGTAGAAAAGCAAATCCCTTCGATCTGTTCCATAATGTGTTTGGACCGGATTATTACGCGTTCTACAGTGGAGGAATCCATTTCATCGTTTTGAATATTCATCAGATTATCAATGGATCGCTTGTGTATGAGATCGATGATCGGCAATTGGAATGGCTGAAACAGAAGGTCAACATGGTGGACCCGAATACCCCCATCATGGTTTTTTCTCATGAACCGATTTTCGATCTTGCAAAGACCCATAACAACGAGCAGTTGATCCAAATCCTTGCGGATTTCTCGTGCTATCACGTTTCTGGGCACTGGCACGGGAAGATGGAGTTCTTCCGACAACCCTATTTTGCCCTTACCTCCGGCGCTGTCTCTGGCGCGTGGTGGGAGGGTCCATCGGCATACGGCGATGATTACGGGTTTGCGTTGATCGAATTCCGAAGAGGCGTGATGAACTATGCCTACCTTCCATTGATCACAGAGCCTTCGGTCTGGTTTCATCTTCCGAATAAGACCCCTCATTCAGGAATCGAAATGGTACGGGTGACGGTTTCTCCCAATACGACCGAAAGCATTCAGGTTTTGCTCAATGGAGTGCCCTATGAATACCCCATTCTTACCAGACAACTGCAGTCCTGGAGCGAGTTCTTTTTCAATATCAATTTTGCCGCCTGTCCGGACGGCTTGAACGAGATCGGGGTTCAAATCGGGGACCAAATCTTTACGAAAAAACTGTATGTGCAAAACAGTCCTGTGGATATTAAGACGATGAAGGACCATCCGGAGTATTTTGCGGGGTCTTTGGTGCTGATTCAGGGTTGTGAAAATACCGGCCAAAGTGGAAATACCTATGTATTCAATGATGGAACGGACATTTTTATGGTGCAAGTCCGGGATTTGGATGTTCCATTCCCTATCACTAGAAATCAGAAATACTCGCTGTACGGGATTTACCGACACAGTGATCGTGTGGCGAGTCCTATGAAAATCACCCTGAGCGAAGGGATCGTTCAGGAATAATAAGGAGGGAAGCAACCATGAAAAAAAGTCTTATGATCGTTCTTGCTCTGGTTCTTAGTTTAGCTGCAGTGGCAATGGGTAGTACCGTGCTCACCGTGAGCGGAGTGATTGCGTTGAGAGATGAGGAAGGCGTGTGTGCCTTCACCCTCGACGAACTCAAAGCCCTTCCGGCGACAGGCTATACAGTGACCGATCCTTGGCTGGGGAGCAGAAATTACTATGGAGTCGCGATCTCTGATCTTCTCGCCTATGTAGGCGTGCCAGCTCACGCAAAAGACGTCGTACTGGTTTGTTCCGATGGCAAGGAATTCACCGTGAGTTATGCTCATGTCCTCGAGTACCCGATCATCCTCACCTATGGAACCGTATCGGGAGAAACGGTTCGAGCCCTTCCAGCAAGCCAAGGCGGGCCGGTGAAACTTGTCTATCCGCTTCATGAGTATCCCGAAATCCTGGATATTTATCCAGCCGATAATTGGGCATGGTTTGTCGTTGGTGTCCGAGTAGAAATGTAATTTTGTTTCGCGAGGGAAGCTTTATTCGCTTCCCTCGCGTTATCCAGAGGTGTTAAGGAT
>CAZOJQ010000012.1:0-64124 GCA_964580185.1 uncultured Thermotogaceae bacterium | reverse complement strand
CGATGATCCCGTTTCTAATAAAAAAACCGGCTGCCTTGGGCAGCCGGTTTTTCGTTTGGTTGATCCGAATCAACAAGCGATCTATCCGCTTGGGTTGGGAACGGTTTCTATCTTTGGGACGCGTTTGCGGCTGTATGCGTGAGCTCAGATGTTCCTTGGTTGCCTGCCGCGTCGCTTGCTGTCGCTCTCAGGGTGTATTCCACCCCTTGCTGGATTGTCACATTCGGATAGAGCCGGTACATATATTCACTGGGGCTTCCGATCCGGGTTGCTTGGCTGAAGTCCAGCGGGAACTCGTCGTCGTTGTTGTCGATCAGGATCAAAATGACGTCCAATGGCTCTTCATCAAACCGGAACTCAATCTTCGATTCGTCAATATCCGGGTTGCGGAAGGCTCGGAAATAGGTCAAGGTCGGTGGTTTGGTGTCCAGCCAGAATTCGAATGGTATAGCAAACTCGTTTCCTTCCCAATCGGTTACAGTCGCTGTGATCGTTACTTTGACCTCAGTGGGCGGAGCAGTTTCCAAAGCCGTGGCTCCGATTGTAAAGGTGAGCAGGATTTTTTCATCCCATCCCGAACAGGTGGCGTACGCTGTCGTCACTGTCGCTTCGATGATTTCCATGGCAAAGTACTCTTCCGGGTTTGAACTTTCTCCATCGAAATCGCCTTCCAGAGCCAGGTATCCATCAAATGCGCTTTCAATTGCAGACCAGTTCTCATACAGTCTTCCGATTAAGTCTTCCGCGTCAAGCAGGTCACTGAATTCATCGATCCACCACCAAGAATCCGCAAACTGGAAGGTGATCCGGACGCTTTCTTCCGCATCGGCTCCAGGAAGCATGGGCAAATCCTCTGGCCCTTCTCGGAATCCTTCCCATGCCAAGGGCTTGAGCTCATCCCACATCGGGCCTCCCTCTTCGAGCATCGCGGAGAAAAAGACATTGTCCACATAGAACAAAGCGGTATCCTGCGCATAATGCCCATCAGGCCATTCGTATGGATCGCAGATATCATCCGGAACCATGCACCCTTCGCTGCAACAGTCGAATACGGTCATCGTGGCTTCTACCACAATCATATCCAACCGTTCGGGGAGTTCAAAGACGAACTGCGCCCATGCGGTGTCTGCTTCATCGTCTTTATCGGTGTCATAGGCTACTGTTACCTCGATGGCGTTGTCCCAGATGCCGCCTTCTCCGAGCAGGAACTCATCTTCTGCTCCAAACCACAGGGTCTTAGACCATCCTCCGAGTCCATCATAATCTTTCCAAACGAAAAATTCGAAGAAGATCTTTTCTCCATAAGGTTGCAGACACTTCGTATCGGTGGCATGGAAGGTCATGGTCGCCACGGTGATCATTCCATCCCCGGGTGTTTCCCATTCCAAATCCTGCTCCGGTTCCACTTCGATTGCGGCCTCTGGCGGTTGGTTGTCGAAGATAAAAGAGATGGCCTTTGTCAGTTGGATCGGAATCTCTAGTTCCACGGTCTCTCCACCCAACCACTGGTAGGCGGTGATCGTGGCATCCAAGGTCACTGTCGCTGTTTTTGTGCATTCGGTTGCGTAGACCACTGTCACTTCAAAGGGTTCTTCCGGTTTTCCAACCCCGGTTGCCTCTTCCGAGTCTTCGATGGATTGGTCCAGGTTGTACGCAAAGAGGAATGCCCAGCTGATAAAGTCGACATCGGCAAAGGTGAAGGTGATTGTGTAGTCCACTTCGATCGATGCGTCTTCGGGCGCGCAGATCTTGCCCGGGAAGACTGTTCCATCGACCGCTTTGACGATCTCGATGCTGCCGGTTTCAAGCTCCGCAACATCAAAACGGACCTTTTGGCTACGGACATTCTGCTGGTCTCCCGTTCCTTGGACCCAGAACCAATATTGTCCGGGGGCAAGGGGTAGGTTGTCTCCCAGATCGTTCATCCCGAAGGTGTGTTCTCCATTCGGATCCAATTCGTAGGTGGTCGCCGAGTTCGGCCAGCGTTTCTGGTCCTGGGACCCTACCTTTTGGACGTAGTAAGCCACTGTCTCCAACCCGGGCACCGTCGATACGACCTGGGCCAAGAGGTAGTTGATGTTGGTGTATCCAAGTAGAGGCAGGCGGGGCTGCACTTTCTCTGGCGCCTCTACCCAATCTCCCTGTACAACAATGATCGTGGGAATACCCCGCTGAGGAACTTCCTGCAAGGTAAGGGTCAGGTCAGAGGGTCCTGGATCTTCTTGGATCGTAAAGTTTGGCCCGTTAATCCAATTGGAAAACAGGTTTCCTTTCTTAGCGCGCACCTGCCAGCTGTAGATTCCCGCTACTTTTTCCACGGTGTAGGGTGGCGCGGGGACATTCACCTCTTGCGACCATCCGCGCGCGTCCGAACCAACCACCTGGAATCGAACCTGATACCCATCCGCTCCAGGAACTTGGTTCCAGTTCAGGACCGCTTGACCGATTCCACCGACTGCTGTCGGTGTTGTGGGATCGGCAGGCGGAACGGGAACGGGTGGTTGTGTACAATTGACAATGACTAAGGTCGATAATACCACGACCAGTGCAAGCAATACCCATCGTTTCATACTCATCATCCCCCCTCAAATGTAGGCTTTTTTCGTGCAACACGTATTCGTGGAGCTATTATAGCACAAGCCCTCCCACCGAAGTCAAAAAAAAAGAAATTGCATATAAAAACCGGCTGCCTGGGCAGCCGGTTGTTTGGTTACAGAATGGTTCGGTAATTCTTGATTTGGTACGAGCGTCCGAAAGCTGGTTTAGCGCGTTGCAGCCATAGCGGCTGTGTGCGACAATTGGCTCTCGCCAGTGTTGCCCGCCGCGTCGGTGGCTTTGGCTCTCAGTGTATACTCTATACCAGACTGAATGGTTATGTTGGGGAACAATCGATACATGAACTCGTCGGGACTTCCGATGCGAATCGCATTGGTAAAGTCTAACGGGAATTCTTCATCGCCATCGCTCAGAACCAATTCCACGTCAAAGGGTTCTTCGTGGAAGCGGAACTCGATCTTCGATTCGTCGATATCGGGGTTGCGGAATGCACGGAAATAGGTCAGTGTCGGGGGCATGGTGTCGACGAATACGGTGAAGCTGACGACATGTTCGTTATCGGCGTCATCTGTCGCGGTTGCGTTGAAGGTGACAGTGGTTTCGATAGGTTCCTCCTCAGTATGAGCGGTAACGGTGGCTTCGAGGATCAGAACGATCTTGGTCGAATAGCCGGCGCACACTGCTTCTTCGGTTGTCCTCGTTGCCGAGAAACCAAATACCAAGTGTTCCCAGTAGTTGCCATCGAAATCGATATCGACTTCGATATTATCAATATCATCCCAAGCGCCATCCCAATCACCGTCCGGATCCCAATTGGCATCCGCGAAGATGAGTTGGAACCAGGCTTCCGTTGGGGAAGCGGGCACTGTGGGCACTTCTCTGCCTTCGACTTCGATGAAGCCATCATGTTGGATCACAAAATCATCGTCGAGCAGGGTCGAGAAGAAGACGTTGTCGATAAAGAAGGGTTCGATAGCTACTTGGGTCATATGCGCGTCATCCATATCCCATGGTTCGCATGGATCTTCAGGAATCGAACAATCCAGGCAGCCTACGCAGCAGTCGGCAGCGGTCATGGTTGCGGTCACGGTCGCCGCATCCAAGGCTCCAAATTGTAGGACAAAGACCGCGGTTGCTTGATCAAACTCATCAAAGTCTGTATCATATGCAGCGGTTACGGAAATTTCGTTATCCCATTCGCTGCCTTCTCCGATAATGAACTCTTCATCATAGAACCAAACGGTCTCATTCCAGCTTCCTTCGCCTTTGTAGATGTTGAACTCGAAGCTGATCTTTTCGGCGTAGGGCTGAAGGCACTTGGTGTCGGAGGCGACGAAGGTGATGGTCGCAGCGGTAATTCGGTCATCAAGTGAAGAAGGAAGAGTTACCACATTTGCGGTTCCTGTGGGCGCCTGCGTATCCAGAACAAAGCTGATAGCCTTTAGGATCTTGATCGCTAATTCGCCATCGTCCACTTCTCCCAGGACCCAATCCCAATACACGCGAACAAGGGTCGCATCGAGGGTAACTGTGGCGTATTTCGTGCATTCGTATTCGTAAAGAACGCTAAAGACCGCAGATTCGGGTGCGCCTTCTCCGACTTCCGAATCAGAAGTAGAAGGATCACTGGCTTGGAAGGAAATTAGGTATTCAAGGAAGTGTAAGTTGTCGGCGAAGGTGAAGTCAACATAAAAGTCCACTTCCACTTCTTCGCCTTCAGGAGCGCAGATCTTTCCTTCGTACACCGTATCGTCGATCTTCTTGACGATCTCGATCTCACCGCTGCCTACAAGGGCGATATCGAAGCGGACTTTGTTGCTGCGGATGTTTTCCTGGTCGCCGGTCCCTTGGACCCAGAACCAGTATTGTCCAACAGCAAGATTGGGATTGAAATTGGCTCCCAGATCGTTGATTCCAAAGACATGTTCGCCATCTTCATCGAGCTCATAGGTGGTGGCTGAATCGGGCCAGCGTTTCTGATCCTGGGATCCAACCTTCTGCACGTAGTAGGCTACTGTTTCCAGACCAGGCACTGTAGAGATGACCTGGGCCAGAAGATAGTTGATGTTGGTGAGCCCCGCTGCGCGAGCAGAGATTGCTTCTGCAGGACTATCCGACACAACAAAAATCGTGGGAACGCCTCTTGCAGGCACTTCATTCAAAGTGAGAATCAGATCAGATGGTCCTGGATCTTCCTGGACCCCGAAAGCGGGTCCGTTAACCCATTCGGAGAATAGATTCCCTTTCTTCGTTCGAACTTGCCATTCGTAGTTTCCGGGTTCTTCTTCCAATGTATATGGCGGCGCTGCGACTTCAATGGTCGTCCATCCGCGTTGCCCCGATCCCAATAGAGGCTGATACTGAACCTGATAACCGGTTGCTCCGGGAACTTGGTTCCAGTTCAACACAGCTTGCCCCACGCCGCCTACCGCGGTGGGGGTTGTGGGTGGCGCTGGTGGTTGAGGGACGGGCCTGGCACAGTTCACAATCAAAAAAGTCGATAGAACAACGGCCAAGACAAGCAATACCCAACTCTTTTTCATACCTGTAATCCTCCCTTCGATGTGTTCTTTCTTTTGTTGAAGAAAACGTACCTTTCTCCTATTCCCATAAATCCATTGATGCTAAAGATTAGAACATGCACCCCCCCTCTGGAATTATCCTAATCTTCTGATAAAAAACCCAAAATTTCTATCTCATGCCTCGTATTGGTGTTTAAGCCTTTCGTCGTCTTTTTGGCGAATTGGGACAGATAGCTCTCCATCATAGGCAATTATACTACTTTTTTCGAAGGAAAGTCAAATTGAAAACGCGCCTTATTTGATAAAGGTATAGGATACACAAAAAAGCGAAGAATACGCTCCAGAATTCTCCGTATTAAGTATACCATAATTCCTTTGTTGATGCAACACTTTTCAAGGCTCGATTTCATTTTCTTCAAACTCGAATATGGTATAATCAGACAAACCATTTCATGAAAAGAGCGATCAAGGGGAAGCAATGAACCGATTTCGACGGCTGTCAACCAAAAATCACGAACAATTCAGTATTGGCGAAGAGATCGCCAATTCCATATCGCACGGAATCGGCGCTTTGCTGGCGATTTCGGCTTTGGTGCTCCTGGTGGTCTTCTCCGCTATTCGAGGGAGTGCGATTCATATCGTCAGCACAGCCATCTATGGCGCGACATTGATGATCCTGTACGGAATTTCCACTCTGTACCATGCGCTGACCCGCACACGCGCCAAGAGGGTGTTCAAGATCCTGGACCATTCGTCGATCTACCTGTTGATCGCAGGCACCTACACGCCCTTTACCCTGGTCACCCTTCAAGGAGTTTTGGGGTGGACCATCTTCGGGGTGATCTGGGGTTTGGCCGCCCTTGGCATCCTTATGAAGGCGTTTTGGTCGGATCGCTATGTTTTCTTGTCTACGATGATCTATGTGGCCATGGGATGGTTGATCGTGATCGTCTTCCAGCCCCTTGTGGATTCTCTGGCTCAGACCGGTGTAGTCCTGCTGGTTATCGGTGGAGTTCTGTACACGGTTGGTACACTTTTCTATCTGCTGCCCTTGTTCAAGTTCCACCACCTGGTCTGGCACCTTTTCGTTTTGGGCGGGAGTTTGTTTCATTTCTTCGCTGTCTTCTTCTTCGTGATTCCGGCTGGGTAACCCTTTTTATCGCTTGTATTTGGTGATCTCTCTCAAAAAGCCCTTGCGATTGATCACATCTGCTTGCGTTTCTACCCCTTTTGGCGAAAACCCGTCCACAATCCCCATCACCGCGCGACCTTGGCCGGTTTGCGCCACGATCACCTGCAAGGGATTGGCGCTCGCCGCAAAAACATGGCAGACCTCCTGAACGGATTGGACGGCGTTTAGGATGTTGATGGGATACCCGTTTTGCAGGGCGATTACGAAGAAGTGGCCAGCCCCCACTTTTTGGGCATTTTCCAAGGCGAGTGAAACCAACAGCTCGTCGTTTCCGTCTGTGCGGATCAGACAGGGTCCCGACGCCTCGTTAAAGGCGATCCCAAACCGCATCTGCGGCACATGGGTCACGATGGTTTCGTACAGATCCTCCACCGTTTTGATAAAATGAGATTGCCCCAGGATCAGGTTGGTTTCCTCAGGGACATTTAGGTCTACGACTTCCCATCGGATCGGTTCTTCCATCCCTATCCCCCTCCTTTTTCGGTCAGGATTTCTCTCTTGCGTTGGACCAGGAAACTGGCCACATGATGGCCTTTGGTTCCTCGACCAAAACCAGCGTCCATACCGCTCTGCACCGCGATCTCGTTTTTGATCTGCGTACCGCCAGACACGAGAATCAACCGCTCGCGGACGCCTTTTTCCACCGATAGCTGGTGGATTTTTTCCATATTCATTACATGAACGTCATTATGGGTGATGATCATGCTGGCCAAGATCGCGTCAGCCCCAACTTCGATGGCCGCGTCGATCAGTTTTTCGACCGGAACGCTGGTCCCCAGATAGACATACTTGATCCCGTATTTCTCGATGCCTCCGTGTTTGACATCCAGGATTTCTCGCATACCCACCGAGTGTTCGTCTTCTCCCACCGTTCCCGCTACCACTTTCATCGGGTGGTGTTCCACAAAGGCCCGAATCTCCGATTCGCTGAGCTCGACCGGTTTATCTGGCAGGACCAATTGATCCCTTTGGATCGAGAAAGGGAGTTTTGCTTTGAGCTCGACATAGGTGGCTTCGGCCGGATGCAGGATGGTTTTGGCGATGACATGCGGATCCTCCAACCCCAAGCGTTTGGCGATTTCCAACGCAGCCGCTTCGGCAATATCCGGGTTGTCGGGCAGGGTCATGTCCAGTTGGATGATCCCGTCGTTTTTCCATTCCACTTCCGGTTTGAAGCGGTCCGCGCCGTCCATCTCGCGGTGGAGCTCCATTCGCTCCGACACATTGTCCTCTTCATCCAACTCATCGATGTACTGAATTTTTTCCCGCTTCTGAAGGGTGCATCCCCCAATTAAATCGCAGGGTGTATGGACGGGATGAGGTGGGTGGTTTTCTCCGAAGTGGTCGCAAACGGGCGCAAAATACTCTTTGTCTCTTGGGACCACCGTGTTTGCGCCGATTTCCCCGTCCTTTTTCCGGGCAATCCCATCGCCCGCTCCTTCCGGATAGAACCCGGAATCCACGAAAAAGGCTTGTTCGACTGCTTCAAAGTATCCTCCGAGTTCCAAAATCTCTTCCATGAAGAGAATCGCCCGCATCTTCAGTTCCCGCACACTTGGCCCCAAGACCTCCATATCCGGTTTGACCATCTGGCTGATTCCATCCAAGCCGATCAGGGCATGTTTCGCAGTTTCCACCCCACGGATGGAGTTGATGTGCCATGGAACGTTCCGCCCTTCATCGGGGGTGATGGTGGACTGAATGTCGGCTTTGGTAAGTCGGCTGATCAGAGTATCCAGAACGTGGATACGGGTTGCGTCATAGGTGTCGGCCTCGATGTACCTTGTGTTCATCTGAGCTCGAAACTTGAAGTCGCGAAACAGATCCCGTAAAGTCACAGCATACACGAAGTTCAACCGAAACTCGGGGGTTGGGGCGGAAGTGGGTGGAACGGTCGAGAGAGCGATCTGCTCTTTGGGCATGCCCACCCGATGAGAAAAGGCGCAATTAATGGCATGCTGAACCAGCAATTCGGGCATCACCTTCCAGGCCACTCGCGCCGAAGCGTTTGCGTTGTGCGCCCCGTCGATCTGGACGATCCCAGCGCCAGCCATGATCTTTTTGGCTACGGCCGCGTCCACGAAAGACCGGATGGGGTTGATTCCCCGATACAGAATGTTGTACTGGGGATCCTGGTGGGCCCCGTTCACTCCTTCTTCGGCAAAAAGAACCGCTACCTCCGGCCCTGCAATCCCCGATACATAGCTATGGAAGTTGAGAGGCCGACCGATCTCTTCCTCGATCAGGTCCAAGGCTTTTCGCGAGGCTCTGAGCTGTTTTCGGGTGATCGGAATGCCCCCTACCCCTTCCGGACTTCCTTCGATCAGTCCGTCATAGTGCGACTGACCAAGGGTGCGGATGACCATGATGTGGTCGGCTCCATGCCAAGCAGCCATCCGCATCCGCCGTATGTCGTCTTCGAAACGGCCCGAGGCGATCTCGGCCGTAATGGATTCCTTGGGCTGCGGATCGATGTTGTCGAAGTATTTGGCCGCCGGTAAGGGGATGCTCTGCTTCATAGGTTGGGCCACTTCATCATAGGTGTATCCGCCGATTTTGGTGCCGGGTTTTTGGGGTTCTCTCCAGTGCCAACCCTTCCGTTTTGGGGTGTACTGGTCCAAGTCTTTCAGAATTTCGTCCACAGAAATCTTTTCATTGGGTTTGAGGCTCATACTGGCTTCACCCCCTTGAAGATCCGATCGACATCCTCCCAATAGGCGCCATCGATCATTTTCCTTCCTACGGTCCTATAATCTTCATTCTTCTCTTTCGCGATTGCCCATACGATGTGGCCCGCTCCTTTCCCCAGAAGGCCTTTTTCAAAGATCCGTTGCACCAAAGCTTTGGCCTGTAGGGAGTTGAACCCCATCCTTAGGAGCACCGACCGTTCGATGGATGGCGATGTGTGCGTGGCGGCAAGATCAACCAAGGGATCGACCACTCTACCCGCCATTTCCCAGAAGCGCTGATTCAGCTCTTCATCGCTCAAGCTTTGCAAGTGTTTGCTCCGGGTGGAAAAATCGTCCTCGCGCATGCTATTCCTCCTTATATATAATATTGATATCGATCCTATTGATCCCAATAGATGATTGTTGGATCAGAAACCAAAAAAGAGACAGCGCACGAAAACTGCCCTTGTTGGGAGACTTACTTTTGGGGTGCGCCCTGTATTTGGCGATCTGGAAGTATTATATCGGAAATCTTTCGGATTCCAAAGGAACGCATACCAACGCATACCTTCGCATACGATTGGAAACAGGAAATAGGACCGGATCTTAATCGATCAGGGATCGTTGGACGGATTGGACTGTGGTATAATCTCCCTGGATTTTCACCCAAAGGAAAGGGGAAGGGATATGGATGTCTATCATCTCCGGTTTGTAACCCAAAAAGATCCTCAGCTTCTGGAGGATCTGGAAAACGCGCTGGCCTGGATTCTTCCGCCGGAGTTGGAAGGTCGGTATTCCATCGATTTGGGGGCTTCTGCTGACGAACCCTGCTTTGTTACCCTCTATGCCCCCCGACCGGAACCGTTGAGAGAGCTGAGCCGTCAGTTGATCACGCTCTTTCCGACGCTCCATTCCATCGAAGAGCATCCCACGCAATCGGACGATCAAGAATGGCTCGTCCGATGGAAGGCTTCGCTGAAACCCTTCTGGTTGACCGACCGGATTATGATCGATCCGAGGGAAGAAGATCGTTCCATCGGCTTTTTGAAGATCACACCCGCAATGGCCTTTGGTACGGGTGATCATGCAACCACCCGATTAAGCGCGCAAATGCTCCAAAAAGTGCTCCGTCCTGGTTCAGTATTGCTCGATGTGGGTTGTGGAACCGCAATTTTGGCAATGACAGGAATCCTTCTGGGCGCGGTGGGCGCGACAGCGGTGGATACGGACCCTGTCGCGGTAGAATCGGCCCGATCCTGTGTAGAAAGAAACGGAATGAATGATCGGATCCAAGTTTCCGGTTCGGATCTTTTGGAAAGCGTGGAGGGCTCGTTTGATGTCGTTGTGGCCAACATCACCGCCGATGTGCTGAAACGGCTGCTCGCGGATGCGCCCGGATGGAACCGAGTTTTGAAACCGGGAGGAAGGATCGTTCTTTCGGGTGTTGTCGAAGGACAAAAAGACAGTTTTCTGTCGTGGGCCAAGCGTCATGGATTTTTTGTTGTCGAGGCAGCTGTGGAATCTCCATGGCTTTGTTGGATCTTGGAAAGGGGATAAGGATTTGAAAGACCGAACCGGATCAATCATTGTTGTGGTGGGCCCCATGTATTCGGGAAAGACCACGGAATTGCTGACCTATATCGAAATCTATCGATTGGGAAAGAAACGCTTGAAAGTGTTCAAGCCTTCTTTGGATCAGCGATATGGCGTGTCGACCATCACATCTCATTCGGGTATGACTCAGGAAGCTTTGCCGATCAAGCGGGCTGTTGACTGCTTTCAGCATGTCGCTGACGAGGATGCCGTCTTTTTTGACGAGATCCAGTTTTTTGACGAATCTCTTTTGGAAACAGCCAAGACACTCCGGCATCAGGGAAGGGACGTGATTCTGGCTGGTTTGGACATGAGTTTCAAGGAGAATCCGTTCGATACCTCCGCTCGGATCATGGCCATCGCGGATGAAATCGTCAAGAAGAAGGCCGTGTGCCACGAGTGTGGGGAATACAACGCCGTAATATCGTACAAACTCAACCCGGACGATCAGGAGATCGATGTGGGAGGGATGGATAAGTACGTGGCTGTATGTTTGGATTGTTACGATTTCCTGCAGAAAACTGGAAAGTGATCGATGATTGGATCCCCGGTCCATACCCAGCGGTATTATAATGTGGCCATATCCAAATCTCCTCTGAGACAGACTTTCACATATAGCGCCCCAGGCAGGGTGATACCCGGTAGCCGAGTAATCGTGCCCTTTTCAGGGAGGATGGCCCACGGGTATGTTATGGCGGAAGCGTCTGAACCTCCTGACCTTTCTTCCTTGATCATCAAACCGATCGAAGAAATCGTTGACTATCAGCCGCTCCTAAACGGTTCTCACCTTGATTTGGCAAGCTGGACATCCGCCTACTACCTTACCCCGATTGGCATGGTTATGGATCTCTTTTTTTCCGGCTCCCCGAAAATCCGGGTGAAACAACGGGTAGTCTTGACCGATCCTGACAAACCTCTGGAAGGGTTTCGCGCAGGAGAGGTGTCGGTGGATCTGGGCGCGTATCTGGGCCGATTGTCCAAAGCGAGAGCCAAAAAGGTTCTTCAAGAAGGAATCGAGGAGGGATGGGCCGAGGTTGTTTTTGCCCTTGCCATACCCAAACAAAAGGGACGGATGATTCGAACCGCCTGTTTGAACGGCGATGTGGATACACTTTTGGCTAAGAATCTCTCCCCTCAGGCCTGGGATATCATCCAATACTTGCTCATGCACGAATCCGCCCCTTTGGATACGCTGCGCCAGCATTTGGGATTGAAAAGCACTTCTTCGATCCAGACCCTTCAGAACAAGGGGTTGATCCAAATCCTGGAAGAAGAGCAAGGTGCCCCAGAAGAATACCAAGAAATCCGGGGCCGAGTCGAGTTGACCCACTCCCAAAAAGAAGTGCTGCAATCCATGCAGAAAGCCATAAAGAAAGGGCTTCGCAAGCATCTGGTGTATGGGATTACCGGAAGTGGGAAAACCGAATTGTATTTTGCCTTGATCGAAGAGGTCTTACGAGAGGGCAAACAAGCTCTGTATCTATTGCCCGAGATTTCCTTGACCCCCCAAATGATCGCTCGGATCCGATCACGGTTCGATGCCTATGAGGTAGGCGTGGCGCACAGCATGATTCCCGCCCGGCAGAGAGCCCAAACTTGGGTGCGAGCCGTACAAGGAGAAATCAACATATTGGTTGGCACAAGAAGCGCCCTGTGGACCCCTTTGCCCGATCCGGGCCTGATCGTATTGGATGAAGAACACGATGAAAGCTACATGCAACAAGATAGCGCGCCCGTCTATGATGCCCATCAGGTGAGCCAATGGATGAGCGACCTCATGGAGATACCGGTGCTGTTCGGTTCCGCAACCCCCCGGTTGGAGAGTTTCTACCGGGCCAAAGAAGATCGTTCCTTCCAACTCAATGTCCTTTCGGGCCGACCTCAGGGGATGAGCCTGCCAAAAGTTTCGATCGTGGATTTGATCCATTCGGACAAAGCCAATTGGCTTTTTTCCAAAGAGATGGTCCAACGAATGGACCAAACCCTTGCGCGCAAGAAACAAGCTTTTGTCCTTGTGCAGCGGAAAGGGTTTGCCCCCTTCGTTTCTTGCTCGGAATGCGGGTATGTCCATCGCTGTACCCATTGCGATGTGTCGATGACCTATCACAAACCTCGTTCTGTGGTGAAATGCCATTATTGCGGTTTGGAAGAACCCTATCCTCGAACCTGTCCGCAATGCCAATCTCGGAAGATGGTTTTTCGGGGGTTTGGAACGGAAAAAGCCGAGGCATACTTGGCAGACGCTTTCCCGGAAGCGCGGATTTTGCGCATAGACAGAGAATTGATCAAGGATGGCCCCGACCTTCGAGATGCTTTGGCCTTAATCCGCCAAAACCGAGTGGATATCGTTGTGGGTACGAAGATGATTTCCAAAGGTTTGGACTTTCCCAATGTGGAGCTGGTCGTAATCCTTGATGCCGATCAATCGCTCCATTTCCCGGATTTTCGGTCGGTCGAGAGAACCTTTCAGTTGATCAGCCAGATGGCAGGTCGGGCCGGACGGGATGACCTCAGTTCTCCAATGGCCCATGTGGTGGTGCAGACCTTATCCCCATCCCATCCCTCCATTCGGTTCAGCGCGGTTCACGATTATCCCGGTTTCTACGAGCACCAGATCCTTCTGCGCAAAGAGGCTCTCTATCCTCCTTTCTGTCACATTCTATCCCTGCAATTCGAAGGATATGATGCGTCGCAGACCTTGTCGATGGCCACCTCATTCACACAAAAGCTGAGATCAGACTCTGAGGCAACCACGGATATCATCCTGGGACCTGTACCCGCTTTGATCTTCAAATTGGCGGGGATGTACCGCTATCACTCCATTGTGAAGACCACGGATGTAGAACCTTCTCTGAAGCGCTTGGAACGGGTGTGCGGATCGGACAAGCCGATGATGAAATCGATGCGGATCGTTGTCGATCCCGTTCGGGCCATGGCCTGACACCCATTGATCGAATCTTTCAATCGTCTGCGAACCCACCTTTTCGCTTCGATAGAATCAAAAACCCCTTCGAGTGGAATCGGAACAGGGAAATACGATATAATAGATCCAACGAACCAAAATCTTTCATCGCTGATCATAGGAGGGCTGTCCCAATGGGTCAACCATTTTGTCTTGAAATCCTAACGGAAGAACTGCCTCCTTCAGAAATACGTAGCACAATTGAACAACTCTTTTCCATCTTTACCGCGTTTTTTCACCAGAAACAAATCCCAAGCCTCTCTGTCCATCCGTTTTCCAGCGCCCGTCGAATCGGTGTGTTTGTAGAGGATGTCGCTGAGCGGCAAGAAGACTATATCGAGAAAAAGAAAGGGCCCGCCCAGGCTGTTGCTTTGGATGGATCGGGTCAACCAACCCGCGCTCTGCTCGGATTCTTGAAAGCCAATGGGGCAACGATGGAGGATACTGTCGTTGAAGAGGTCAACAGCGTTCCCTATCTTTTCTTGCAGCGGCGGGTAGAGGGGAAACCCACGATCGATATCATGGCCGACCATTTGCCTGAGTTGATTGGACAGCTCGCCTTTCAGAGGCCTATGCGATGGGGGGATGGCACATTCCGATTTGTCCGTCCGGTTCACAATCTATTGTGCCTGTTCGGAACACAAGTCGTCCCCTTTGAAGCCTTTGGGCTTTGCTCCAATCAGCAGACAGAAGGCAGGCGGTTTACCAAAGGACCGGTCCATGTCCCTGATGCTGCTCAATACAAAGAACGCTTGGCCCAATTTGATGTGGTGGTGGACCTTGGCGATCGGACGCGCCAGATCGAAGCCAACCTAACGGAGATTGCCGCTTCTTTGAATGCCCATATCGAAATGGACGCGGATCTGGTGTGGGAAGTCGCGGCCTTGACAGAAAATCCCGCGCCAATTGTGGGCCAGCTGGATGAGCGATACCTTTCTTTGCCTCCCGAAGTGTTGATCACAACCTTAAAACACCATCAACGCGCCTTTCCCATGATGAGAAACAACCGCCCCACCCCTCAATGGGTCGCTTTTGCCGATTGCGGACCGGCTGCTTTGGATCATGCGCGAGCGGGCTATGAACGAGTGATTCGCGCTCGGCTGGAAGACGCTCTCTTTTATTTTGAAGAGGACCAAAAGATCTCTCTGGAAAATCGGGTGCCCCAATTGGATACCCTGTTGTTCCAACGTGGAATGGGGAGCACCCGGGATAAGGTGGAACGGACCCGAGCGGTTTGCCAAGAAATCGGCCGATTGTTGGGGCTGGATCAATCAACCGCAGAGAAAATTGACCGGGCTTGTCTCTTGTCGAAATCGGACTTGTTGACCACCATGGTATACGAGTTCCCTGAATTGCAGGGAGTGATGGGCCGCGTGTATGCGTCTTTGCAGGGAGAAAATTCCGAGGTGTGTGATGCCCTGGAAGACCAATATACCGATCATCCGGTGATGAGCGTAACCTCCGCAGTGGTGGCCGTTTCTGACCGCCTGGATGTGATCACCGGCAATTTCCTGCACGGCAACATACCGTCTGGATCTCGCGATCCGTATGGCCTCAGACGCAAGATGAGCCTGATTATGGAGACATTTTCCGCCCTCCATTGGGATTTGGATCTGTCTGCGCTTTTCTCCGGTAGCGCCCGCCTCTATGCGCAAAAAGCATCTGATCCTTCCTCCATGACCGAAGCCATTGAATCGTTCGCAAAAAGTCGTTTGGAGAGCCTGCTCATCGAACGCGGAATTCGGTATGACTCCATTCGGGCTGTCCTTCACTTGTGGAATCTTCCCCTTCGCGCCATCCTTTCCGCCCAAGCGATCGAGCAGTTCCGGCAAGATTCCTCTTTTTCCCGATTGACAGTGGGATTTGAGCGGGTGCACAACATCACTCGTTCGCATACCCAAACCCGATACGATGCCCGATTGTTTGAACAAGAAGAAGAGCGAGAGTTGATGCGAGCCTTTCTCGAAGTGAGAGAAGAGACAACCCGACATATTCGTCAACTGAACTATGACTTGGCGCTGCAATCGCTTTCTCGGCTAAAAGATCCCATCGACCAATATTTCGATGCCGTTTTTGTCATGGTGGAACGCGAGGATCTTCGATTGACCCGTTTGGGGTTTTTGAAGGAATTGGACAGTCTATTTATGCAGGTGGGTGATCTTACATGCCTGGAAGAAGGCACACGTACGGATCCAGCGGCGAGGGATATGAATGAATAGCGGCAGCTATCTACTCTTGATCCAGTTGCCCAAAGGCAAGCAGATCTCCTACGGGCCATATCAAAGGTACTTCCGGCCTGGGTATTTTGTCTATCTGGGGAGCGCCATGCGCAACCTGCGGCAACGGGTACACAGGCATCAGGATTTTTCCGATGGTATGCATCGAAACCATTGGCATATCGACTCCCTTTTGGAACACGGAAGCGTGATTGCCAGTTTCGTGCTTCCTTCCGCCCAAAGGCATGAAGAATCGCTTTCTCAAAGGCTTTCCAAATCCTTTCGGGTTGTTCCGGGATTTGGGGCCAGCGATTTGGGTGTGGACTCGAACCTATTTGAACTCAGGCATCTAGAGGATTTTTACGCTTTGGCTCGGAAAACGCTTGTTGCCTTCTACGATTTGCAAAATCCCCAGTCTTGTTCATGATGAAAAGTCAACCCAATATTAAAGGAATCGCCTTTCTCCTTGCCCTGGTCATGGTGTTGGGACTAATTGTTATGTACAGCGCCAGCTATATTATCATGTATCGTTGGCCAGGGGCGGACTATTCCTATTATTTCAACCGTCAATTGGCCCACATCGTGATTGGCCTGGTCTTGATGTTTCTTGCTGCCCTGATTCCCTTTCGTACGCATATGCGCCTGGCGCCGATTTATATGATCATCGTAGTCGGCTTGTTATTGGTGGTATTCTTTTTCCCGTCCAAAGGAGGGAGCCATCGGTGGATCCCGCTTGGGATCTTCGATATGCAACCTTCGGAGTTTGCCAAGATGATCCTGATCCTCTTCTTATCCACGTATCTGGCCAAACGCAAAGATGTCGGACAGCGAAGTGTCGTCGAAGACTTTTTGATCCCGGCGGGTTGGGTTTTTCTGATTACCGGGTTGGTACTGGTCGAACCGGACCTTAGTTCAAGCCTCATCCTTTTTGTAGTTGGTATGCTGATCCTTTTCGTATCCGGTTTGAGCAAAAAATACTTTGTCTTCCTTGGGATCGGTCTTTTTTGCTCCTTTTTTGCGATTGTTCAGCTCGATCTGCTCAAAGGGTATCAGCTTCAGCGGTTTGAGGACTTTGCCGGGTTTCTCCGAGGAGAAGCCCAGCCTCAAGTGGATATTGGCATGCGCGCCATATCGGCGGGGGGACTTTTGGGAGAAGGTTTGGCAATGGGGGAATACAAGTATCTGCTCCCGGTCCAGTTCACGGATTTTATCTTCGCCACCCTTGGGGAGGAATTGGGTTTTGTTGGCATGGCCCTGATGCTTATGTTATACTATTTGTTGGCAAGAAGCTTGATTCGGTGCGCGCTCTTTGCAGTGCAAAACCTTGCAGGAAAGCTGTTGATCGTGGGTTATGCTTATCTACTCCTGCTCCAGGTCGTGATCAATGTGGGGGTGGTGCTGGGGATTCTCCCTCCAACAGGAATCACGCTACCTTTTGTGAGCTACGGAGGCAGCTCCATGCTTGCCTTTTTAACCGGATTTGGCCTTGTCTTGAGCGTTATTACACACTCGGAGCAAACTGAGTGAGCATACGGAGGATTCATGATCAACCATTCCCATTCAAAAACCGAAGCCAAACACTTGGTGGAACAGTTTCTCGAAAAAGCCCAATATCATGAGGTGGGCCGATATCTAGAGTGTCTCGACTCATTAAGCCCCGAAGTCCGCCTTCAGGGAATCCAGGGATTGAAACGCGCATTGTTCTACACTCATGATCTCGCGCCTTTGCTGGAAGATCCCAATTCAGGTGTCCGAAAAGGGGCGTTGTTGTATTTCAAGAGTCTGGGAGGGCTGATGGATACGCCCAAAGTCGAGCGGTTGCTGGAAGACCCTCAGGATTTAGTACGCGCGGTGGCTGTCGAAGCTGTTTTTGCCCTTTCTGGGAATAAAGAGCAGATCGAACCCTTTTTGAAGGATGCGTCTCCAGAGGTTCGTTTCAGCGCATTGAAAGCGGTACATGAAGAACTTACCGATGATCAGATCACCCCATTTCTTCAAGACTTCAGTGAAAAAATCCGACACTTTGCCCTAGAAGCGAAAATCGCGAGATCCTCCGATTCTCCGTTTCTTCGTGGTCTTTTGGATACCGAACCTCCTGCGTCTCTGAAAAAAAAGATCCTGCGCCAACTCAGCATTTTTGACCCCGGTCACGCGTTGGATCGGGTGAAACGGATCATCCAGGATCCCTCCCGACCTCTGACTGAGCGAAAGGCAGTAATCCCATTGATGCAAGAGTTTCCTCCCGATTCCGTATCAGCCGTCATCGATCCATGGATTGAAGATCCGAAAACCGCGGGTGAATCGATCGGCATCCTTCCACCCATGATTCGCCTGTATGGGGTTTTGAAACAGGATCAACCAAGCCGAATCTTGAATGCGCTATCCAAATGGGTGGAGGCTCCGGACGAAACCGTGAAAGAAGCGGCGGTAAGAGCGCTGAGTCGGATGAAGGAATCTTTTGTCTCTCCTGTTCTACGAAAGGCTATGGAAGATATCTCCCCCAAGGTTCGATCTGCCGCTGTCGATGGTCTGGCATCCATTCCCGATTATTTTTTGGCGGAGCAAATCCCACAACTTTTGAACGATTTTTCCGAGAAGGTGCGAAAGTCAGGGACGCAAGCCATTGGAAAGCTTCAATTGGAAGAGTATTATCCCGAGCTGATCGAACGGGTGAGTATGAAAAAAGAGGACCATCGGGTGCGCATGGCCGCTTTGGCTGTGTGTAGGAAAAGCAGGATCACTGATGCTTTGGACGCTGTTTCCGCCTTGCTGATGGACGAAACTGAAGCATTGGGGTTGCGGAGTATGGCCGGCGGCGTTTTGTTGGCTTTGGCCCCCAATCGATTGGTCCAGACGCTTCAGACGGAACCCGCGTAATCGATGAATCATCACATTCAAGTATGATCAAATTCTAATCAATGGAGGGATTCCCATGGTCGACCGACAAGAAATCATTCATCAACTTGCTTCTCCAGGAACGTCCAAAATGGTTCTCTTGGTTTTGGACGGAATTGGAGACCTTCCCATGGAAGGGACCCCGAAAGGAAAAACCGGTTTTACCCCACTCATGACCGCCAATACAATCAACCTCGACGCAATCGCCCGAGAGAGCGAACTGGGCCAGACCATTCCCGTTTTGCCCGGTATTACCCCTGGCAGCGGTCCTGGACACTTATCCCTCTTCGGATATGATCCGCTCCGGTATGAGATTGGCCGGGGGATTCTCGAAGCATTGGGCATCGACGTTGAAGTCGGAGAGAAAGATCTGGTCGCACGAGGCAATTTTTGTACCCTTGAGGGAGATATCATTGTTGACCGAAGGGCAGGACGGCCTTCAACAGAAGAGAACATCGAAGTGTGCAAAATCATCAATAGTGCGATTCGGATGATCGAAGACGTAGAGGTACGCGTTATTCCCGGGAAAGAGCATCGATTCGTGCTCAAACTGACCGGTGAAGGACTCGACGACCATCTCGCCGACGCGGATCCCCAACGGACAGGAGTCCCTTACCTTCTGACCAGATCGTTGAACGAATCTTCGGAAAAAGCCGCTCGTGTCATCAACACGTTCCTGAAACGGCTTCAAGTCCTTTTGAAAGACCAACCCAAACTGAACTTCGGGTTAATTCGCGGGTTTTCTCGGTATCCGGACATTCCGAATTTTAATGAAGTCAATCATTTTCGATCCGCTTGCATTGCAACCTATCCCATGTACAAAGGGATCGCAAAACTTGTGGGCATGGATGTGCTGGAAGGCGCGGGAACAATTGCGGAGGAGTTCGACCTTCTGGAACGCCATTATGAAGCATATGACTTTTTTTATATGCACATCAAAAAAACCGATTCGTACGGGGAAGACGGGAACTTTGAAGCAAAGACCAAGGTCATTGAAGAAGTGGACAAAGAGATCCCTCGGCTTTTGGCCCTGGATCCCGACGTAATCGCCGTTACTGGAGATCATTCAACCCCATGTGTGATGAAAGCCCATTCATGGCATCCCGTTCCTTTCATGATCCGGTCTCAGTACTGCCGAAAAGGGGTTTCAACGGCTTTTGACGAAACCCAAGCCGCGCTTGGTACACTAGGAACCTTTCCCGCGGTGGATGCCATAACCCTGATCATGGCGCACGCCATGCGTTTGGACAAGTACGGAGCCTGAAAGATGCGCACGGCATTTTTTGATATTGAATCCTTGGCCACCTTTGACGCCGATCAGACTCAGCTTTCGCGGGCTTATGTCCTGGTCGAAAACCACCAAATCCGAGAAGTGGGGCAAGAGTTGCCTCAGACTCGCAGGCAAGAACTGCTGGCCGAAGGATGGGAGATCATCGACGGATCGGGTAAACTCATGCTGCCGGGATTTGTGAATACCCATCACCATTTGTATCAGTCCATGTTCCGGAATGTCCGTGGGGCGCAAAATCTCCGTCTTTTCGATTGGTTGGTCTTTCTATACGAGCGATGGAAACACATCGACCCGGACGCCGTTTTCTTTTCAAGCCTGGTGGGGATTTATGAAATGATGCTTTCGGGCGTGACAACCACTACAGACATGTTCTATCTCTTTCCCCAGGGGACCAAGAACCTGTTCGATGTTGAGATCGAAGCGGGCAAGCGCACGGGCGTTCGGTTTCATCCTTGTCGGGGGAGTATGTCTTTGAGCCGCAAGGATGGGGGACTTCCCCCGGATTCCGTTGTTCAGACCCAAGAAGAGATCCTCGAGGATTGCATACGGGTGATTGGACGGTATCATGATCCATCTCCCCTGTCCATGCTCCAGATCGCCCTGGCCCCTTGCAGCCCCTTTTCCGTCACCAAAGAGCTGATGCATGAAACCAGGGAGATGGCGGAGCGATTCGATTTGTTGATGCATACCCATCTGGCCGAAACCAAAGACGAAGAGGACTATTGCCTGGATCGGGTCGGCATGAAACCTGTGGCATACATGGATCATCTTGGGTGGCTCAATAAACGCGCTTGGTTCGCCCATTGCGTGTGGATGGACCCGGAGGAGATTCAACTGTTTGACAAGCATCAAGTTGGTGTTGCCCATTGTCCCACATCCAACATGCGCCTCGGATCGGGACGTGCTCCGATTGTAGAAATGCTGAGTCATCCTCAGATTCGTGTTGGTTTGGCGGTTGATGGAAGCGCAAGCAACGACACCGGTAATATGCTTCATGAAATCCGAAATGCATTGCTGCTTCAGCGGGTATTCAAAGGGGCGGATGCCATTACCCCATACCAAGTGCTGGAGATGGCTACCATGGGTGGGGCTCGAGTATTGCGTAGAGACGCCGAATTGGGCAGCATCGAACCGGGAAAGGCGGCAGATCTGATCCTGTTCGATCTGAATCGTTTGGAGTTTGCCGGTGGCCTTTCGGATCCTCTTTCCGCCGTGGTCATGTGCGACGCAAAAGGAGTCGACCTCTCCATGATCCATGGAGAGATCCGAGTACGCGACGGCCAGATTGTCGACGAAGAGATGGGTTGGATCGTTCAACACCAGAATCGGTTGGCTCAATCCATGCTGGATCGTGGATAACACGGGCAGGTTTGGGCCGAAAATCCGTTTCCAGGAGGTGTACGATGCAGGCAATCAAAGCGCTCATTGAGTTCTTGGGCACTCCTCGGTTGTACGCCGAACTCTTTCGGTACGTAAAGGTTCACGGAATCCATTCCGGCGTCTTCTTGCGTCGGGTGTCGGATGAAGTGTGGGTGGTGGAAGAAACTTTGGGGCTGATGCCTGAGTCGTACGAATACGCATCCCCGCAGGATCTGATGCAGGAGTTTGCAGTTCTGATTCCGATCTTTCAATCGGACCTCTTTTGGCTGGGCGCATCCAAACAGATCCCACCCAAAGATGGAGCCTTTATCAAAAAGGTTCTGGATATTCACCAGGCTTTGGGGATTCCAGAACAGCAAGAGAGCCGAATTTCTCAGCTCGCATACAATATTTCCGGACTGGAAACCCTTTTGGGGAATCTCCTTTTTGAACCAATCGAGCCTCTTGAAATGATGAAAATCCTTACCGACAGCATTGGTGAGCTTCTGATTACTTCTTCCATTCTCTATCAAAAACAAAACGACCACTTCCAACAGGTCCATTGTCATGGAGATCATGCAATGCCGGATTCATTTGCAGTGAATTCATTGAACATTTCACCGCTGTATTTCACTTTTCCCGTCAAGCTTCCCCAGAAGCGACTGTTCCCCGAATTCAACCCCGATATTCATCCTGATATCACCGCGTATGCTTTTCCCGTGATCGAAAAGGATCAAGTCTCTTTTTTCATGATTCTATGGAGAATGGGTGGATTTCAAGAGGATGAGCTCCAACTGATGACGACTACCAGCCGCTTGATTGCGCAGGTTGTCCAATTGAACGAGCACAAAGAGCAGATCAGAAAGCTGCGCCATCTCCTAGAGACCAATGAGTACCACTGTCTGTCTTTGCATAAATCAATGGAACTGCTGTTCAGTTGTCAGAATCCCTCGGAGTTTTCGGATCGATTGTATGGGATCCTGAAAGAGGTCTTCCCTAACCACTCGATCTATCTCTATGCCCGTCGAGATTGGAATAATCTGCTGTGGCCATCCCAATTCGATAAACCCAAGTTTACGCTGATCCTCAAACACTCTGCGATCTGGGATCAGTACGATCTCAAGGATCGCCCGCAGCGAGAGGCATTTATGGAAGATTTCGGGGACGCGCAGTTCATTGAAGACCACATTCAGCTTTCCTTGGCGACGATTATCCGTTCCACCGAAGGCACCGTGATGGGGTTGATCCTATCTTCCGCGATGGAGGAAGAGAATCGGGGATTTTTGCGTTCTCTTGCCATGGTTGCTGGTGTTGCTTTGCATGGTATTTTTACCCGACGCGATTTGCAAAAAACTGTTGAATTATATGGGGAGCGCATGGATACGGTCCAATCGCTGAACCAATATATGGAAGGGTGGAGGCAATCGAGAACATTGACTCACTTTGTTTCCACACTCAAATCCGATTTGGTGCGCGAAGCCGTTCTATCTGATGTTTGCCTAATTGGCGGAAGCCCCAGGGATTACCGGATCATTGCGGATTATCCTTCGCCCGAGTGCGAAAAGATTCTCAAAGAATCGATGGAAGCGGATCTGAAAGAGTTGACTCGCAAAGGGCTTCCCAACAATCGATTGGCGTATCTGCTCCCGGTGTTCGTAAACGGGGAAAAGTCGATCTTACTCTTCGTTGGGGAAGACCAACCGCTTTTCCACCTGATCGTTCATGTTCTGTCCATGGTATTGCCTTATGCGATCGTCCCAACCCTTGCCCAATAGGAGGTCAGGATGAAGATTATCGGAACACGAATCCCCCGGGTAGACGCCCAGGAAAAAGTGAATGGCAAAGCTTTGTACGCGGATGACTTGCAGCTGGCGCGCATGGTTCATATCGCGTTGGTCCCTTCCGGAATTCCCCATGGAGTATTGAAATCCATCGATACCGCCCAAGCAAAAGCAATGCCAGGAGTCGTAGACGTATTCACCTGGGAAGACGTCCCTGGCGCCAACCAATTGGGCGAAACGATCCCGGACTACCCTATGCTTTTGAAACCGGGGGATCGGATCCGTTTTCCCGGTGATTTCATAGCCATTGTCGCGGCTGAAGATCGGCGTATCGCCCAAAGAGCTGCCACAGCAGTTGGAATCGAATATGACACCCTTGATCCAATCTTGGATATTGAGACTGCCTTGGAAGAAAAAACCCTCCTCTACGATTCCGGCAACAAACCGGTTCATCATAAAACCCGCAAAGGAAATAGCGATCCAGCCACCATGTTTGATGGGTGCGATTGCGTGATGGAAGGAAGGTTTTTTGCGGATTATCAGGAACAAGCCTATCTGGAGACGCAAGGAATGGTCGCCTATTGGGATCATAACCATAATATGACCCTACACGGTTCCATGCAGTGCCCCTATTATGTTCAGCAAACAGTGAGCCATGTCCTGGGTATTCCCCTTTCCGATGTCCGGATTATCCAAGCGGAAACCGGCGGGGGTTTTGGGGGGAAAGAAGATGTCCCCTCGTTTTTCGCAGCGCCCGCAGCTCTTGTCGCTTATCATCTGAATCGACCCGCGAAGCTCATTCTTTCTCGGGAAGAAGACATCCGAATGACCAGCAAACGCCACCCCATCCAATCCCACTACAAAGTGGGTTTTTCTCTCCAGGGTAAGATCCAAGCTGTCCATGTGGTCTGTTATGGTGATATGGGGGCTCATGCCACCCTTTCTCCGGTTGTACTATGGCGCACGGTTGTTCATGCTGCGGGCGCATACGAGATCCCCAATGTCTGTGTGGATGTGTACGGTGTTTATACCAACAAGGTTCCATGCGGAGCGTATCGAGGGTTTGGATCCCCTCAAGTTTTTTTCGCGATGGAATCCATGATGGATGAGATCGCTCAATCCCTAGGAATGGATCCTCTCCAGATTCGCGAATTGAATGCCTTGGATCTCGGCAAAGAAACTCCAACAGGACAACTGGTAACGGAATCGGTGGGCGCTCGCGAGACCTTGGAGCACGCGCGCGTTTCATCGAAATGGGAGGAACTGCGCGCTCGTGTTGACCAATTCAATCGAACTCATGAACATTTCCGTCAAGGGATCGGTGTGGCTCATATTCACTATGGAGTCGCTCTAGGCGCCTTAGGTCAATGGATGGACGCCTCTGGGGCTCATATCCAGATGGAAAAGGATGGAAGCGTCGGGATCCACATCGGCGGGACCGAGATTGGACAAGGGGCGCGCACGGTGATGGCGCAAATCGCCTCGGAATGCCTAGGGATCCCTCTGACAAAAATCCATGTTTGCCAAACCGATTCCGCTTTTGTTCCAGATAGTGGGCCAACCGTTGCGTCCCGCACAACCATCTTCAGCGGGAATGCGGTTTTGAGCGCATGCCAAGAGATTGCTCGTCGGCTGATCCCGATCGGAGCAAAGCATTTGGGAGTAAGCGAAACCGAAGTATTGCTGCAAGATGGCATGGTAGCCAGAAGGGATGGATCCAGGCAGGTGTCGATCGAGATAATCGCCTCCGAAGCCCTTCGCATGAATGTGAGCCTGAGCGCGATGGGCTGGTTTCCAACGCCCAAGCTCACGTATTCGAAAGAAGAGGGATACGGACAAGCCTATATAACCTATTCCTATGCCACCCAAATCGCTGTGGTGGAGGTAGATATGCTAACCGCCCATGTTCAAGTGAAAGAAGTGTATGCAGCGCACGATGTGGGTCAAGCCATCAATTTGGACGGGGTATATGGTCAAGTGCACGGCGGGTTTGTCCAAGGAATGGGGTATGCTTTGTACGAGCATCTCGCGCATGATGCAAAGGGAACGTTGATCACCGACAATTTCAACACGCTGACAATCCCCACCATCCATGAAACGCCCGAAGTCTTCGAGGTGTCCATTGTCGAGCACCCCTTTTCTCAAGGGCCTTTTGGCGCCAAAGGCATTGGAGAACCGTCTTTGATTCCTGCGCCTGCCGCGATCGCGAACGCCGTTTCCCATGCCGTGGGAAAACGGGTGCGCACGATCCCCATTACAAAAGACGATTTACTGGATCTGATCATGAAAAACGATTGAGATCATTCGCCGATAATCTTTACCAGAACCCGTTTCTTCCGTTTGCCATCAAACTCGCCATAGAAGATCCGCTCCCAGGTCCCAAAATCCAGCTTGCCGTTTGTAACCGCAACGACAACCTCCCGTCCCATGATGGTCCGTTTGAGATGCGCGTCAGCATTGTCCTCATACCCATTATGTCGGTATTGATCGTATGGCTTTTCGGGCGCCAGACCTTCCAACCACACTTCCATATCGTGATGGAGTCCCGATTCATCGTCGTTGATAAAGACGCTGGATGTGATGTGCATAGCGTTGCAAAGCAACAGGCCTTCACGGATCCCGCTTTCTCGAAGGGCTTCTTCCACCTGAGGCGTGATGTTGATGAACTGCCTGCGGGTGTTTGTATGAAACCAAAGCTCTTTTCGGAAATGCGTCATGAAGACTCCTCCTCTTTCTCTTTGCACTGCTCAAGCTCAGAGAAGATCTCGTGGATGTTGCCATCGGGATCAGAGAAGAGAGCCGTTCGTTGGCCCCATTCCATATTCTTGGGCGGACATACAGGCCCCGCTCCAAGCTTGATCAGCCGCTCATACGCTTTGTCCACCTCTTCAGGGGTGTCGCAGGGAAAGGCCAGCTCAAACCGTTGACCTTGAGGTTTTTGATCGAACCCATCGCATATGTCTCTCATCACCTGTCTTTCGCACAAAGCGAACCGGACGCCCCGGTTCTCGAACTCCACATAACTCCCCAAATCCCCTTTGATAAAAAAGCCCATCACCTGATGGTAAAAGCGTTTCATCGCATCGATCTGATCGGTCCAGATGGTGATCAGGGCGATTTTCGGCGCCATGAACTCCCAAGGACGGTTACGGACGATCTCTTCATCGCGCACCGAAGGCACATCGGTAAAGGCATATCGGAGAATCTCCTCATCTTCGTGCATGACTCCTGTATCGGTGAACCCATACTTCATGTAGAATTCGTAGGGTCGGTCCACTTCATCCATACAGCATGAGGTGTACATCGTCTTGACCCCTTGTTTTCGGAAATGATCCACGATCTGATCCAAAACCGCCTTCCCGTAGCCCTTTCCCTGCCATTCTCGCCCAATCATGAACCGCCACAGGAAGATCGCCGGTTGATCGTCTTCGGGGATCTCATCACCAAACAATTCCAGCATGATGAATCCGATCGGTTTGTCATCATGATAGATGCCACGAAACCATCCTACATCGCTCAGAGAGCCCTGCGCAACTGATTTCATATTAGACGCTACACACCGTTTTTGCGATTCGGTCAAGGTATCGCTTAGCTTTATAATCGCCTGCAGGTTATCCATCGTTACTTCGCGAAGTTCCACATTTGTCTCCATTTTCTTCCTCCACTTCATTCAATCGTTTGCCGATCCGATTGTATCACAAAGGCGCCCCCTTATGGATATGCTGTGGTATAATTGATGCGCGCTCATGGAACCTGTGGTGGCGCCTAAGGAGGAAGATTCGTGAAAAAATCTGTGAGATGGAGCATGAACATTGCTGTTGTCACGCTCATCGGACTATGCGCGGTTGGGTGCGCCATCCGCGGTCCGGACATTTTGGGAAGGATGGATGTGATCCTGACCCAATATCGGGGAGGGCCTCCGATCCAAGGAGCCTTGGTGAAAGTGATGGATGGCTTGACCCATGAAGTGATTGGCCAAGCGATTACTAACGAAGTGGGCCGAGCCCGTGTGTCTTTGCGCGCGCTGCCCGACCATATCACCATGGTTTGCGCGAAATTTGGGTATGCCTTGAGCGTGATCGAAGGATTAAAACCATCGGTTGCTTTGAGTCAACCGACGGAATCCATTATGCGCAAAGCGGATCTCTTTTTGGACCCAGCAACCCAAAACCCCTTCCTTCCCCTAGAGCTCCGTTTCTTCTATCCACCGGAGTGGTGGGGGGATGACCCCATTATCATCGATCCGGAAAAGCCCATCACTGCGGACTTTTCGATTGAGGTACAAATCTTGGATACCCAAAACCACATACACACGATCTACCCACCCCTATTTGGAAGAGTTCCCGGTGATCACAAGATAACTGGCGATGGGGGTTGGCCCACAGAAAACAGCACTTTTGCGGAGTTTGAAACCGTTTCCATCGGCGGTCTTGATGGGGTTTCGGATCTTCACCTCATCATCTACGACTACAATGGAAACCGATTTCACAGGATTGTTTCCTTAGATATCCACCCCGAAGCCCCGACCATTTTCCCCGACAATCCCTATCAGCCCATTCCGGCAGCGACGATTGGAGTTCCGAACATCATGGCTTTCACCCGGCGTCTGGGGATCGACTTTTTTGCCGCGCAACGAGCCGCTCCCCAAAATGCCAACTTACTTACTGGGGTCTTCTTCGTGGACCATCAAAGCGCGCAAAGAAAGGAATTGATCGGTCTTGATGTTCCAAAACCCGATGGATATCGGATCTACCGTTCTTGGGACGGAATCCAATGGAGCGCCTTGGGGTATGTTTCTTCCTCCAAAGTGGATGGAAAACTCTCCTGGGAAACACAAGCATTGCTCCAAAGCCAACCTGGATCCTTTTTCCAATCTCATGTGTCGATGATCGACAATTCTTCTCTCCTGGAAGCAGGAAAAGCGGTCTTTTACGCGGTGACATCGGTATACGGTTTGGCGGAGACGGAGAAGACATTTTTGGGTCATGTGATTCCTTTGGACCCGTTTGGTATCGATCTGATTCACCCCACGCGAAACCAGACGCAGAGTCCCCGTCAACCCGAATTCCTGTTTCGGCCTGATCCTGCCCTTTCTTCGGAAATGGGAGCGATCACATACGGGTATCGGGTTTTTGTGTATGATCACATCCATGACAGCGATCACTGGATCATCCCTGTTGATGTCGATCATACCCACGAGCCGTATCATGGCATAATGATCCATGCGCAAAACGCCAATCCGATCTCTCTTTCCTTTTGGGGTCATGAACCAATCAACGGAATCGTGTGGTTCTCATTCTTTGATGGACAACTGGAGCCGCTTTGGACAGTCTACCCATGGAACCGTTTGGAAGCCCACAAGACATACAGCTGGGGGGTCAATCTTGCCTATGCCCAGGTGGTTTGCGCCGATCAATCATCCATGGCTTTTTCCATCGCCGCGGACTATCACCCCTATCGAGGAAGGTTTGGGTTCGATCCCATCCCGGACGGGATGCCCCCCGATTGGATGATTGAGTTCACTACTGGAACAGATTAGGAGGAATGGTATGAATCCAAACGTCTTCACAAGAAAACCGATCACAGATCGATCCAGCCCTCGATGGCGATTCGGAATCATCGTAGTGACGGTAATGGTCTGCGTCTTGGTTGTTCTGTCGTGTGCGCATCCGTTCTCTTCTGGCGATTCAAACCAAGAGATCTTATCTTGGGTCCTCCCCGCGCATTGGGATCCATTCACCCCGGTCCCTGGTCTTTCCTTTCCCGAACACCGTTTGATTGTCGGGTATCGCGACATATCGGAGCTCCATTCCTTGGTGGAAACCCTTGGGGGAACCGTCCGCTCAACCATACCGGAAATCCGCGCTGCTTTGATCCAAATCCCACAGACCGTAGCGACTGCTCTGGCCTTCATTCAAAAAGCGGGCCCTTCAGGGATTCAATATGTGAGTCCCAATTATCGAGCTGCGGTTCCGCCGGATCTGGCTTCTGACTTTTTTTCCGAGGCAGGGTCCTATGCGCGGGGCGATCCCGATGACCCGCTGTTCGGGTTTCAGTGGGCGCACAGGGCCATTGGTTCTCATGCCGCGTGGGAACAAGGCCTGACCGGAGACGGTGTTGTCGTCGCCGTTTTCGATACAGGTGTGGACGCATCCCACCCTGATTTGGACGGGCAATTTGTCACCGGTTGGTCATGGGATCCCGAGACCGAGCAGCCTGTGTTGATCCACCCGGGCGAATCGAGGGATACCAATGGACATGGAACCCATGTGGCCGGGATTATCGCCGCGCAAATAAACAACGGAATCGGGATCGCAGGGCTTGCTCCTATGGCCAAGATCATGCCGATTCCCACAATGGATCTGGAATTGTTTGAAAAAGCGCAATCGATCGTTTGGGCGGTGAACCAAGGCGCAAAAGTCCTTCAAAATAGCTGGACTTTTATCTACGGAGGGTATATGGAAACGCTCAAAGACGCGTATGATTACGCCTTGTCGCATGACTCCATTGTGGTTTTTGCCGCTGCCAATGCCCATACGGCCCAGAACTGGGCTTCTCCTCGTTCGTGGCCGGGCATCATGGTCGTTGGCGCAAGTGATATCCATGACGAAGTAACCGTCTTTTCCAACGGAAGCGAAGCGCTGTCGGTGGTTGCGCCGGGAAAACGGATCCTATCAACGATCAATATGTACAACCCCGGCGCGATCGAAGATCCGGATCCGGGAAAATACACCTACTATAACGGCACATCGATGGCAGCCCCTCATGTATCGGCCTTGGTGGCCATTTTGTTTGAAAAGCATCCAAATGCCAGCGCCTATCAGATTCGGAGATTGATCGAGATGAGCGCGGCGCCGATCGAACCCCCTTATTGGGGCCAAGAGGGGGGAACGCACAATCCCTGGACCGGATACGGCCGAATGGATGTCCGGCGCGCGATGGAGATGGAGCTGCCCGAAGATACCCCCGGAATCCTTCGAATTCGCGCGATCGATGAAGACGGCGCTCCATTGGACCGCTTTTTCTACGTCACTCTAGCCCGACCCGACGGGCCCCATTATTGGGCCCGCACCCGCTTGGAGGGGGGCGAATGCTCTTTCTTTGCGATTGATCCCGGCGTGTATGATCTCTATATCGGCGAGGCTCCAAGGGAAGACGGAAGGCCTCAAGCCGTCTTTGCTCTGTATGGAGTGGAAGTCGCTGGAGATACTTTATTGGAAGTGAGATTTCCCTGATTCTCCTTCGGATTGGTGATGGGGCTCTTTTTTTCTTTAATCGCTGATGCGCAACCAAACCTCTATGCCAGGCAGATCGCTGCGGCTGAAATACATCCTTCCATCTGCATCGAAAGCGACTCTTGTAATGACTGGTTCATCCGACCGGATTGGATGTCGAATTCTGGGAGAAGGCACGAAAAAATAGGTAAAAGAGCCATCTTGATTCTGCGAAACACAAAAAGCTCCAATATTAACAGACACTCCGAAGTTGATACCAGAATTTGGATCATTGATGGAAGCGTCCGCCATAAATTCCGGGTTTCCATGGGCTATGGGCAGTTGAAGCAACGGGTTTTCTTCGCCTGTTTCCATATTTACCGCTACAATCTGTCCATCGTGACGAAGAATAAGGAGATGATTGTGTAAAGGGTTTCCCGGTCGATGAACTGCTAAGAAATCCACAGCGCGAGGATCCGCAAAAATATCTTCTTTTACCGTTTCAGGGCTACCGGGGTATTTCGTTTCTATTTGCTTTTCCCCTGATGTTTGGTTTTCAGTGAGAACCAAAACCTTTCCCGCTCCAGGATCCCCGTATACTGCTCCAGGAAGAGGGCTTCCTGTTGGATCATAGCTTAGGAACAGCCATTCTGCGTTCGGCCCGTATACCGCTCCCCACGTTGAGGTTTGGATCACAGTGCCATTCCCGCCATATTCTTGAATATGCCCATAATCAGCTATACCGATAACGGGTTCCCCTCCAGTCTGGATTGAGTAGGATTGGGCTGGAACTGGACTCTCGGAATAGTTCAAGTGATAGAGAATCGGACCACTTTGTGTGGAGTTGAGGATCGCGATTGATCCATCACCCCTGCTTTTCATATCTGTGACCCTTGATAATTGTGACTCCCCAATTGTTCCTCCATACTCATACTGCGGATCGGGTGTAGGCACGGAACAGTCGCATTCAACAGTAAAGCTTATCGTATCCACTACTCCTTCCATGTGCGAATAGCGCACAGAAATGGTTACGGTTTGATTTCCTTCCGGGACAGGAATTGCATAAGAGTAGGGATATTGCTTTCCCTCAGGAAATCCACCCTGCAGGCCCGCCCATTCACCCTCTTCTTCTCCAATGGATACGCGGGAGTCCAGAGTAATGTAGTTGGCCCAGACAACCAGATGTAATGTACAAGATCCCCCATCGCATTCAGACAAGAATATATTCGTTGCGCGAATCCCATGACGCTCTACATTCATGATAATTTTGTATAAAGATCCTCCCCTCTCATTGTGAGCGTCGGTTTTTCGGGCTTGAATCTCCAATCGATTGCTTCCCGGATCCAGTTGTACTGGAACCGCATACACAGGTTCATCCCCTACCCATTCCGTTGGCTCGAGCCCCGTATGGGGGAATTTGGTCCCATTGACATCTACCTCGATTTCATCCGCCGGTTGTTCCGTACGAACGAGCACAATGATTTCTTCTTCATCGGTCGTTCCGGGAATCTCTTCATGGAGAGTGATGATGATCGCGCCTTCAGGCGGAGCTTTGGAGATCTGGATCCAAATCTGAGCTTCATGGGCGTTTCGGGGCGTAGCGTGAGAAGAAGCCTGTCTTGCCGCTGTGATGGTAATGGCATAGGTTCCCTCAGCGGTATCGGTTAAGTCAATGGAGTACTGGAAATGGGTTGCGTTTTCTTGGGGCTGCTGCGGGTCTTCCGTAAAAGTAACAATGAATCGGATCCCATTGCCCTTTTTGATCAGAAAATCGAACGAATCTCCTTCCACAAGAAGGGGATTGTTCTGGGTCATATGATCGGAAGGGGTGGCATTGCCTGTGAGGATCATGACGTACTCGTTGAACACAGAGCCTAGGGATAGTACCGGAATTTCTACGACCACCTGTACTCCGGAACAGGAGACAGCATAGATGATCCATACCGCTAGGATTGGGACAATGAGAAGAAGCCATCCTTTTTTTGTGGCCCGTTTTTTCATGCGTTCCTCCTTATGGTGCGCATTTTGTCTACCGATGGTTTTATGAACAGACTCCCGTTATTTTGAGAAAGAACCCTCTATGCCCTTATTCTTCCTCCTTTCCGAGGGAAAGATTTGAAGGCTGGAGCACTCATGATTGGTTTGTTCAGCAAATGGGGGGGAGCGGAATGCGGAAATGAGCAGGACATGATTGGATGATTATCGTTGTTTCATAGACGAGAAGATTTGGTAAATGATTTTTTGGATAATCACCGAATCCGAAGGAATTGTCAATACCTTGTTGAGAATGGATTCCATGGATGAAGACTACTCTTTCGCTAGGCGCTGAATCTCTTTCAAATAGCGGGTGACATTTCGCTCTTCCTCGACAGGGTACGAGTATCCCAATCTCCGAGCCAGCTCCATGCCGATCTTCCGCGCGAATGGGCCTGTTCGGTACAAAGCGGACCAAATCTCTTCGGGGTGGATCGAAGGATAAAGCGATAGGAATTCTTCGTAGACCTCCTTGGGCAGGAACTGGTAGAACCATTTGCCAGATTTCCCGGGGTTTGCTTTCCAATCGTGGTTCATGCCGATATACCACTCCAACAGGGTTCGAACGCATTCGATAAGAATCGAATCGAACATATGCTTGGCATAAGGCAGCTCTTGGCGCCAAAGACCTTTGGCAACGTAGGGTTGGATCCACCACAGTTCGTTCATCAAGTGGGCAAACGCCTCCTTGGAAGGCATCGGAACATAGTATCCCCGATCCGAAGGTTCGGGCACCCAAGTCAAAAAACCGTCTTTGTCCAAGAGTACGCGAGTTAGGGTATCGGATTCGATCCGTTTTCGGGCATACCGGAAGTCAAAAAAACTCATATCGATTCGCACCCCATCAGTGAACTGCATCAGAAAGATATATCCCTGTTCAAAGTCATTCTGCTGCATAATAACAAGCCTGCCGAAGGATTCGATCCATGCTTGATTGGATTTGAAAAAAACTCCGCTAGGGTCATCGACAAAACAAGCGACGTCATAGTCCATTAGCGGATCTTCTGGAGCATTGGGATTGACTCGGGATCCGTGGAGCGTAACCGCTCGGATCCGCTCCTCAAAATGGGCAAATTGGAGCACCTCTTCGATCACTGGGCGATTGTTCATCCTCGATTTCTCCTTTATCCGGACTGCTTGGGTTTTTGATGGGATTTCGGTACCCTATCGTATCATATCTTTTCTTCCATCCCAAACCAGCCTTCTCCTTTGGTTCTATTGAACACTCTGGAGATCGGTGTTGTTGATTTTTCTTCCGATAAAAACCGCATGAGGCTTGCATTCTTCCTATCATCAGGGTATAATTGACCCAAGGAGGTGGATCATGAATAAGGCTCAGGTTTCGTACCGCAAAGTGTGGTGGATCTTTGGATCTATAATGGTTTTGGGTTGTGGCATTGCGATGGCCCAGACAAACATCGCCTCTTTGCCCCTTCCTTTGGAGCAAACGCTAGAGCCGGTTCGCGATCTTCTGGGATGGATGCTGCAGTATTGGTATATCTCTGTATTCATTGGTTTGGCGCTTCTTCTTGGCAACCGTTGGTTTCCCTATATTGCTTTGGGTATTTTGGGATTTATTTGGGGAATGACCATCATCTTTCCTTGGATCCTAACCATCCCCGAGGTAGCCAGTTGGTTTACCGCCAATCCCGGTTCGGAGTTGCCTTTATCGATTGTTGCCGGCGCAGCTACCATTCTCATTGGGTTTGTCCTGGTTCGATTCCTTTTTATTCTTGCGGGATTCATCATTGGCGGGCTGCTCGGTCTTTGGCTCTGGAGCATTCTTTCCCTTTGGATCGATCCTCAATGGTTCGGACTGGCCACAGGGTTTCCCGAATGGCTTCCATGGGTTTTTGCCGCTATTGTCGGGGTGGTGATCGCGATTCTGTTCCTTATGGCCCAGAAAAAAACCATTGCTTTGATCTCCGTCATCGTCGGCAGTTTCATGCTCAGCATTCTGTTCATGAACCTTTTGATCCTTTATTTCTCCGAATGGTTCGGCACATGGGATCTCCCCATGGGTATCGCTAGCTTGACGCCTTTGGGGCTTGGGATCTTTTGGGGTAGTTTTGCCCTCTTTCTCGTTTCAGGCGCATTGACTTTTCGCAGAAAAAAAGAAGGGTAAGCCCAGGGGTTCGTTTTCGGTTCGATTTGACGGTTTCTCAGTTCTTCAAGGAGGTGGGATCCGATGGTGATTCGTCAAGCTCAAATGAAAGACGCTCCGTGGTTGGCCAAACACGATCGGTATCTGTCCGAAGAAGCGGTCAAAATGAAGATCGAACGGGGAGAGATCTATGTCGCCGAAGAGGATGGTATTGTTGGTTGGCTCCGATTCAGTCTCTTTTGGGACTTTATCCCGTTCATGAATATGCTGTTTGTTCTGGAACCCCATCGGGGTCGAGGAATTGGAGGCGCGCTAACAGATCATTGGGAAGAAGAAATGAAAAGAAGGGGATCTACCGATCTGTTGACATCGACCCTTTCCGATGAACACGCGCAGCACTTTTACCGCAAACGGGGATATCGGGATATCGGCGGTTTTATCATGCCCGGAGAGGCGTTGGAGCTTCTTCTGCTCAAAAAAGGGTAACCTGAATCAGGAGGATTGAATCGTATGAATGTGGTGAATGTTCAGGGGCTTCGAAAAACCTACGGTACAGTGAAGGCAGTGGATGGGGTGTCTTTTTCGGTTGATTCCCAAGAAGTGTTCGGACTGCTTGGACCGAATGGAGCAGGAAAGACAACCACGATCGAATGCATTGCCGGATTGAGGACGCTCGATGAGGGATCGATCACCGTTTTGGGAATCGATCCTTCCCGTCAAAGAAAGGCTCTGTATCAGAGAATCGGTGTTCAGCTCCAAGAAACCTCCTTTCAAGATAAGATTCGGGTGTATGAATTGTGCGGTCTTTTTTCATCGTTCTATCCGCATCCGATTCCCTTTGAATCCTTGCTGACCCGCTTTTCCTTGATGGAGAAGAAAAATGCGTATGTACAAAACCTTTCGGGGGGGCAAAGACAGCGTTTATCGATTATCTTGGCCCTGATTTCCAATCCGGAGGTGATCGTTCTGGATGAATTGACAACAGGGCTAGATCCGCAATCCCGACGCGATATGTGGGCATACATCCAACAGCTCAAACAAGAAGGGAGGACCGTTTTGATCACTACCCACTACATGGAGGAAGCGGAGTATCTGTGCGATCGGATCGGAATCATCGATCAAGGAGCTTTGATCGCCTATGGGACTGTGGAAGAAGTGATCCAATCATGCGGCCTTCAGACGAAAATTACCTTTGAGACTTCCGAAGATGTATCCAATATTCTTGTGGATCGGATCCCCGAGATTTCCGATATTCAAAGAGCAGAGAATCGTTATTCGGTCATGAGCCCAGATGACGGTGTTTTGGGAAAGGTGGCCTATTTGCTGGAAGATCGGAAGATCCGGTATCAGAAACTGGACGTCCAAAGGCCCAACCTCGATGATGTTTTTCTGCAGTTGACGGGCCGTACGATCGAGGAGCATGACCAATGAATGCATGGGTGAGGATTTCCGTCGTCGAATTCAAACTGCTCTTTCGGAACTTTTATAGTGTCTTTTTTGCATTTGCTTTTCCGGTCGGGATGCTCTTGTTGTTCGGCAGCATCTATGGCAACGAACCCGTAGAATCCTTTGGGGGATTTGGAACGATCGATTTGACCGCTCCTGCGTATATGTGCATGGTCATTGCAGTTACAGGTCTCATGAGCCTTCCCTTGACAGTGGCTCAGTACAGGGAACGGAAAATTCTCAAACGGTTTATGGCGTCTCCCATCAATCCTTCACGGATTCTGATCGCTCAAGTCATTGTCAATCTGATCATGACCCTCATGGGAATGGCTGCCTTGCTTATTGTGGGCGTTTTGGTGTTTCGTTTGCAGGTCTATGGATCCTTTTGGCCGATCCTTTTCTCCCTTTTCTTGATCACAATTTCCATGTTTTCGATTGGTTTGGTGATCGCTGGCGTGTCTTCGAACGGAAGAACGGCGACCGTCCTTTCCTATTTGGTGTATTTTCCCATGCTGTTTCTTTCTGGCGCCACGATCCCAATCGAGATTATGCCCGATCATGTGTCCCATTTCGCAAAAGCCCTCCCTCTTACCCATGGAGTAGAATTGCTGAAACGCGTGTGGACCGGGGGCGCGCTCTCTGATTCTTTCCAAAATATCCTTGTTTTATCGGGGGTATTCTTGGCATGCGCTTTGCTCTCTGTTAAAGCATTCCGATGGGAGTAAAGGAACATAACAAAGGAGATTTCGACATGAACCGGAAAAAAATCCTTTCTCTCACCTTCGCAACCCTATTGATGAATCTGGGTTTGGATCGAGTGACCAAATGGTTTGCGGTAACGCACCTGAAAGGCCAGCCGCCGATATCGATTCTCGATGGATTTATCGTGATCCAATACGCGGAAAACACAGGGGGGTTTTTGAGCCTTGGGGCCAATTGGCCACCGCCTGTGAAATACGGCGTCTTTCTTGTGATCCCCGCGGTAATTTGCGTAGGCGCGCTGATCTACTGCTTGGTCCGTGAAACCCGCCCGGGACGAGTCATCATTATCTCAACTATCGTCGGTGGAGGATTGGGGAATCTCTTTGATCGCATGGTTCAGGGGTTTATGGTGGTCGATTTCCTTAATTTTGGCATCGGGCCTCTCAGAACAGGGATTCTCAATGTTGCAGACCTTTCGATCACCTTCGGTGCAATCGCCTTTTTATGGTACGAATGGCGGAGGAAACGATCGGCCCCTTTTTTAAACAAAGGTCTTCCCTCTCTGGAACAATGCGTCGCCCAAGCCATGGATTCGCACGATGAATCGATTCTACCCTATTTGCCCTACATTTTGCAGGACTTTTGGGAGATTGGCACTCAACCCGATGTGATCATCAAAACGATTCAGAACCACTTCCCAGGACGAACCGGAATGAGGGTCTTGGATTTGGGTTGCGGGAAAGGGGCCGTTTCCATTCAGTTGGCACACTCGCTTCATTGTCATTGCACGGGATATGACGCAATTGGTCCATTTGTCAACGAAGCCCGGATGAAGGCCAAAGAATGGGGTGTAGATCCTTTGTGCGCCTTTCATGAAGCGGATGTTCGAATGGTAGCAGCCACAGAAACAGGGTATGACGTTGTCGTCTTGGGATCCGTCGGCCCGGTGTTCGGTGATTATTTTGAGACGCTCTCAACTTTATCCGGCTGTTTGAGAGAAGGAGGCGTCATTATGATCGATGACGCGACTATCGATGATACGAGTTCCTATATCCACCCGTGCATCCAGAAGCGGTCCGCAGTGATCGAACAGATCCAAAGAACAGGTATGACCCTTATCGAAGAATCCATTCACGAGTCATCGGACATCCAATCCCATGAGTACCAAGAAGAGTATCGACGATTGTCGCTCCGGTGCGAGGAATTGATGGCAATCCATCCAGAAAAGAGGGACCTGTTCGATGCCTATCGGAAGAAACAGGAAGATGAGTATCGGGTTCTGGAAGAACACGCAACCTGCACGCTTTTCGTGATTCAGCCCAATCCTTGATTCGACACGAGTCGCTCGCCTCTATGCTTGTTTTACTCGGTCAAAAGGCGTATAATCCTCGTGGAAGAACCCAGAATCATGGTGCGTTTCTATTCTTTACTACAGGAGCAATCTCCCAAAAAGATCTATGAACCGTCATCGAAAAAAGGAGATTACGCATGAGGAAGACTTTTTTGGTGTGGTTGTTTGTGTTTATGATGGTCGCTTTTTTCAGCGCGTTGATCCTATCCTTTTCCCTTCTTACCACACAGGCTTCGGAAAACGCGTTGGTATTGATTTCGGTTAAGATCGAGGACGTAGAAAAGCAAATCCATCTGAACCAGAAGAACCTACTTTCAATCCGCTTGGAAGCAGATGAAAACGCCCTCGCAAAAGCGGAAGCCGCTGCGGAAATGATTGCGCTCAACCCGTTGATTCTTGATGATCCGACCCTTATGGAACGTCTTCGCGCCATATTGGATGTTGACGAAATCCATATTTCCGATGAAAATGGCATTCTGATTGCAGGAACAGTCTCTTCGTTCTTTGGGTATGACTATGCTTCAGCCGATCAGTCTTCCGCTTTCTTGCCGGCTATTTCCAATCCTTCTTTTCGGTTTGCTCAAGACCCTTTGCCCCGAGGAATCGATCAGGTTCTCTTTCAATATGTGGGGGTTGGGCGGAAAGACAATCCAGGAATCGTTCAAATTGGCTATACGCCTGACAAACTCATCCGTGCCATGGAAGTGGCCGATATCCGGAATTTGGCCGCAGGATTCCGCGTGGGCAATTCAGGCAGTATATTGATCACCGACGACTCCGGAAGGGTTCTCAGTGCTCTGGATGAAGGGCATGTCGGGAAGGATTTGCCTCAGTTGGGATTGGACCTTAGTCTGTTTTCCCAAGTCGAAGGCTCTTTCCTTACGACCTTTGATGGAGGAACCAGCCTTTTTGCGCACCGATCCATAGGAGCGTATCGGATCATTGGTCAGATTCCAGCCCATGAGATGTATTTTTCACGAGATAGCGGAACGGCTGTCTTGCTTTTGTTCAACCTATTGCTTTTCGGTGTGATCTTTTTCCTCATCGCCCGCTTGGTCCAGGTTGTTGTGATCCGAGGGATTTATCGTGTCAACGATTCTCTTGCCAAGATTACTCAAGGACATTTGGACGAAAAGGTCCATGTGGATACCAACAAAGAGTTCCAGCTTCTGTCGGACGGGATCAACACGACTGTGGACGCATTGAAAGACGCGATTCACGTAGCGGAACAACGGATTGATTCCGAATTGGCTTTTGCGAAGTCCATCCAACTTTCGGCCCTGCCTGGACCCTTCGAGGCAGGAAGCATGTTTGAGATCTGTGGGGATATGCATACAGCGAAAGAGGTGGGAGGAGACTTCTACGATTATTTTGTGATCGATGACAGCAAGCTGGGGATGATCATTGCGGATGCTTCAGGCAAGGGAATTCCTGCCGCTTTGTTCATGATGATCTGCAAATCCATTATAAAAACCTATGCATTATCTGATCGATCTTTGGAAGAGATTTTGTTCTGCGCCAACAATACCCTTTGCGAGAACAACGAAACCAATATGTTTGTCACGGCCTATATGGGAATACTGGATATCCCGTCCCAATCCTTCACATACGCATGCGCTGGCCATAACCCCGCTTTGATCCAAAGAGCCGGGCAAGAGTACGAGTGGCTGCCCGCAAAAGTCCATCTTGCTTTGGCAGCGATGTACAACACCCGGTACCAGACAAACACCATTCCCTTACGGCCTGGCGACAAACTCTTTCTGTATACAGATGGGGTAACAGAAGCCAACGACCCTTCAGGGGCGTTGTTTGGATCGGATCGTCTGATCGGTTTTTTGAATTCTCTTCCGAGCGATATCCATCCAAAAGCAGCCATGCGCGAGGTGAGTAAAGAGGTGGAACGATTTGCCGCAGGGGCGGAACAAGCAGATGATATTACCATGTTGATGCTTGAAATGATCCAAAATAAGTCGATCAACCATGGTTTATAAAAAAAGGAGGCAATGATATGAAATCAGGGGTATGGCAACTGGATGGCTCCCTGTCGTCAACAGAGGTGGCATTGGATCACATTGAAAAGCAAGCAGAAGGGTTTGGTTTTGATTCCAAGGATGCGGCATTTGCCCGTTTGCTCGCAGAAGAAGCAATTAACGCCTTCTCATCCATTATTGATGTAAATGAGGGATCCATTTGGGTGGAAGCAAAAGACGCCGATTTCGAGATTCATCTGAAAGCCAGCGCAGAGCTGTCCGCGGAACATCGAGAAAACTTGATCGAGCTATCCAAGACTAAGAAAAACACACCACGAAAAGGAATCATCGGCCGGATTACGAGCTTCATCGACTATGTGGCTTCCGATATGGCTGTTGGGGAAGATCCCTTCATGATTTACGGAATGTCGGAAGAAATGGTCTCTTTCGCTTCTGCACTGGCCCCGACAGGAGCCATGTTATGGTCTCTGAAGCACTTTCAGAAGAAGGAAAAAGAGAAAGATGAATTATCGGAAATCGAGAAATCCATTATTGAACGGTTTGCGGACGATATTATCGTGTCTATCGCTTTGAAAACCATCGAACTGATCATCAAAAAAACCCAAAGATAAAAGGAGAAGCCAATGGAAATCAAAAAAACCGTGGAAGCAAACACCGTTAAACTGAGCCTTTCAGGGAGACTGGATACCATCACCTCTGGACAACTGAACGATGAGTTGGAAACCGTCTTCTTCCAAAAAGAAGCAGGTGATCTTTTGTTCGATTTTTCCCAACTGGATTATATCAGTAGTTCTGGGCTGCGTGTACTCCTCACAGCCCAGAAAAAGGTCAATTCCTTAGGAACCAAGATGAAGATTGTGGGAGCCAATGATACGATCAAAGAGATCTTCGAAGCCACAGGGTTCACGGAAATCATGGATGTATCCTAAACAAGGAGGCTTTTCTGATTCTTTTCGAAGAGGAGGCTCCTGAGATTGAAACGGTTGAAAACCAAAGCAACGATGGAGCAGTTTGAATGGCTGATGGGTTCCATCGAAGAGGTTCTGCAGGAGTTGTCGGTGCCTCGGAAGACGATTTTCACCCTTATGACTGCCTGCGATGAAATCATCGTGAATATCATTCATTACGCCTATCCTGAGAAAGAGGGAGAGATCGAAATCCACATTGATCGGGGAGAGGGTTTGATTTGTTTTTCCTTCTATGATGAAGGAATCCCGTTCAATCCTCTATTGAAAACGGAAGCCAACACAACATTGCTTGCGCACCAGAGGGAAATCGGAGGACTGGGCATCCATATGGTCCGCAAATTGATGGATCAGGTCGATTACGAGTACCGAGATGGGAAGAATCGATTGACGATCCAAAAATCGATACCCAATTCCTGAAGCATTCCACCCATCATGAATTTGCTAAGAAAGGGGTCATCCACAGGGAAGGCTCCTTTTTTTCCTATCTGCGGGTGACTCGATGAGTGTTCAGCAGATGGCCATCCCACCGGTAAAACCGAAGAACCGCCTCTTCCATCGTCCACTGAATGTCCAGCCATCCATGGTCCTCATGCAGCCAGACAGAGGCGGGGGATCGGTAATCGATCCGGTCGAGAGGAGCCCCCATTGTACCCACAACTCCGTATGTGACTCCGTTATGCTCCAAAACTTCCATATGGTGGTTGTGTCCGCTGATCACCAAATCCACCCCATATTGCTCGAACAAAGGGGTCAATTCACGGATCGTATCGGGATGGTCATACCAAGGTTCTCCGGTGAAGAGCATGCCTGAGGAGTAATAGAAACAGTGCGAAACCACCACAACCCAGTGATCCGAAGGGATAGAAGCCAATTGCATCTCCAGCCAATTCAACTGGTGCTGAGATACATCTTCCATTCCGGATAGGACACTCAGCAGCAAAAAATGAACCGAACCGATGCTTACTCGACGGTACAGATCTTCAAACTCTGCATTTGGAGAGGGGTGCATGTAGTCTAAGTAGTGGCGGTACCCGCCAAAAACGGCATCATGATTGCCTGGTACGGACAGGATGGGAATCTGAGAGAAAACGGGAGATAAATGATCAATCGCTTCCCTCCATTCCGAATCGAAGAATCCCATTTCCGTGATGTCCCCTGCAATGCAGAAGAGGTCCAACTCTTCCTTCATCGCCAACAACTGGCGCAAAATTCGATCCGTTCGATCCGCATCTCGTTTTGAACTCCCGAAATGGACATCTGCAGAAAACGCGATTTGTAGGGGTTTGGAACCCGGATTGGAAATATCGGGCAGCGACCGAAATTCAACAACGGGCCCGCCATCGGTTCGATATCCATAGCTTTGGCCCGGTTGCAGACCGGAAAAATGGAATCGGTGTATCTGTTGGGATATTGATTCGATTCTGACCCATTGGTCATTTTCGATGCCCCAAGCGACCGATCGGGTTTCGGGTTGCTCTGTCCATGAGGCTAGGATCAGGTCGGGTACCGATGGGCCTGAGTGAGAGGGTACCAGGAGGAGAGGCGGCTTGTATCCGCTTTTGATCATGGGCTGGGCCATAAGAAAGCTCATAGCGCCCACTGTCGCGACCAGAATAAGCACACTGATCATTCTAGCTGTTCCCTTAAACACCTTTCTCAGCATTCGGCCTTCCGGGAAAAGGAATTGGCCTACGATCCAAAGAGCAGGAGCCCAGAGGCCTGCAGAAAGGACCAATCCGATCAGGAACCGGTACTCGGAATCCCACCGGACCAAACCGACTGTGCCCGGCAAAGAGAAAGCCCATACACCCAGAAAGATCGATGCAACCGGGTTGAGAATCAGCACAATCCCCCAGATGCGGCTGCTTTTCTTCCAATCCATAGTCGCCCCCTTTTTCGCTTGAACATCTGTCCATTGCTGCGGTAGGCTATTATACCACACAGGCAAAACGAAAATGGATCGACCCTGTTTATGCTATAATGGGAGGTATCGAAGGAGGGAGTGAAATGAAGGAGCTCCGAACGGTATTTTTGCCAAAAACGCTTCAATTGCAGATTGTTATGGGCAATATCGTTCTTGAACGGGTCGATGCCATTGTCAATCCGGCGAATAACGCATTGCTTCACGGAGGAGGCGTTGCGGCTGCGATTGCGAAAGCCGGGGGATCGAAGATTGACCAAGAAAGCCAGAAATGGGTGGAAGAAAACGGCCCTGTACCTACCGGCGGGATCGCTGTGACCGGCGGGGGTAATTTGAAGGTAAAATGGGTCATTCACGCCGTAGGACCGATTTGGAGGGGTGGGGATTCTGATGAAGATCAGCTGCTCTCCCAAGCGATTTTCAATTCCCTGGTAAAAGCGAATGAACTCCAATGCAGAAACATTTCCCTTCCCGCAATCAGTTCCGGAATCTTCGGCTTTCCAAAGGATCGGTGCGCGCGAATCTTCATGGAAACCATCCAATCCTTTGCTCAAACTGATTCAACTCCGTTTATCGAGACAATCCGGTTGTGCAACATCGATGCGGAAACATCCACGATCTTTCTTCAGGAGTCGTTCCGCGTCTTCTCGGACCCATAAAAAAGGAGGTACGATCATGTATTGGTTTGACCTTAAGAGGGTACCGGTTCCGTTGATAATTGGGATCTTGATTGTTTGGCTCTCCCTTGTCTCTTTCTCCGCAACGCTTGATCCCACCAAACAAGCCGATCTCGGATCTGTCAAGATCGGATATACGGTCATGGGCCAAGGAGAACCGTTTCTGCTATTGATGGGCTTGGGTGGAACGATCAACGATTGGCCCAAATATCTAGTCGATACCCTCGCCCAACGGTTTCAGGTCATTTTGATGGATAACCGCGGTATGGGCTATTCTACAGATACAGACGAACCCTTCTCTTACCCCCTCTTGGCCGAAGACGCGATCCGACTCATGGATTTTTTGGAAATCGAGAGCGCCCATATGCTGGGGTATTCGATGGGTAGCATGTTCATCCAGCACCTGTTGATCCATCACCCCCAACGGGTAGGCAAAGCCATCCTGTATGGAACATCCATCGATACCTCTGGAGTGTTGGCCCTGTTGCGCAAGTATGCCAATGCGCCTCTTCCCGAATCGGGCCCAGTCAAAAAACAACTGGATATCGTCGATGATTGGATAACCCCTCTGGACAAGATCCAAGGGATCGATCACGAGGTTCTGCTGATTGTTGGGCAAGACGATCTCATAACCCCGTCGTTCCATTCCCTTCTTCTTGCGGGATTGATGCCCAATGCCTGGTTGGTACGGCCCCGAGGATTTGACCATTATATGGTCTTTGCCAATCCCAAAGGGTTTACAAGCGTAGTTTTGAGCTTTTTTGATATGGATATCTTCTGACAAGGAGACTTGTATGCTGCGTCGATTTGGTTTGTTCTTTCTATTGATGATTCTGTTTGTTTCTACCCTCGTTTCTTGGGTTGAGATTTTCCGCGACGAGTGGGGGGTTCCTCATATCTTTGGAAAAACCGATGCGGATGTTGCTTTTGGATTGGGGTATGCCCACTGCGAGGATGATTTTTGGCATATCCAGCAATCTGTCATTTCCGCTCGTGGCCAGATGGCCGGTACCTATGGTATGCAATATCTCCCTTCCGATCTGTACTCGCATCTTCTGCGAATTTGGCCGACTGTTGAAGAAGAATATGAAACTCAGCTTTCCGAAGAGGCCCGCGCTCTGATGGAGGCGTATGCCAAAGGTGTCAACAAGTATGCTGAGCAGAACCCGGATCAAATTGAGGCCCCCGTGTTTCCTATTTGCGGGAAAGACATCATCGCGGGAGCAATGTTCAAGCTTCCTCTGTTTTTGGGGGTCGATTCTATTCTCATGAAGTATTTTGAACATCCGCTCCTTTCCTCTCCCAGCCAAGCGCCTTCAATCACTATGGGATCGAACGTTCTTGCAGTGACAGCGCCTATAACGAAGGATGATGTCACCCTCTTGGCGATCAATTCGCACCAACCCTGGAGCGGCCCGGTCACTTGGTATGAAGCCCATCTCCATTCAGAAGAGGGATGGAATATGGTCGGAGGACTATTTCCTGGATCACCTGTGGTTATTTTGGGCCATAATCCTTTTTTGGGATGGGGGTTCACGGTAAACCGACCGGATTTGATCGATGTGTACGAACTGGAAATCCATCCAGAAGACCCGGATCGATACCGATTTGATGATCGATGGCTGACATTGGAACGGGAATGGGTCGAGATTCCGACGCGAATCTTGGGAAACCTCCGGATTCCTGTCCCCTTTGAAATCCTTTGGTCTGTCTATGGACCCACCCTCCGCAATCCAGAAGGCACATTCTCATTTCGCTTCGCTGGTATGGATCGGTTGGGGGTTTTCGAACAGCTGTATCGAATGAATCGGGCTGAATCCTTTGGAGAATGGAAAGCGGCGCTTGCTCATGGCCATATGCCTATGTTCAACATTGGCTATGCCGACCACGAGGGCACAATTGCTTTTGTTTACTATGCCCTGTTTCCTCAGCGCAACCCTGGGTATGATTGGACCTCCGTCCTTCCCGGCAACACTTCAGAGACTTTGTGGGAGTCATACATGCCTTTGGATGAGCTTCCCTGGGTCGTGAATCCGGCTTCCGGATTTATCCAAAACGCGAACAGCAGTCCCTTTTTCACAACGCAGGGGGAAGAAAACCCCACACCAGAAGCATTCTGCTCAACCATGGGAATCGAAACGCGGATGACCAATCGGGCTTTTCGCGGGTTGGAACGATTGGGATCCGCTCAGAATATTGATTGGGACTATTTTCTGGAGATCAAGTTCGATGATCGGTACTCAGACCGATCCGATCTTCCGATTTGGATCGAATGGCTCCAACACGCCGATCTCCCTTGGACCGATTCAGAGCTTCAAGCGTTGAAGCTGCTTTCTGAATGGGATCTACAGGCTTCCGAACAGGAACCAGCGCCTTCGATTTTTGTCTTGGCTTTGGCGTACGCCCGGAAGCAGAATCCTTCGTCGTTCAATCCTTCCGGAATTGTCAACAGCCGAATGACCCAACATGAGTGGATCGACGCCTTCCAGAAAGCCGTTGCGCACCTGGACGATTATTTTGGATCGGTCCACGTTCCATGGAATCAAGTGAACCGATTGCGGCGAGGAGATTTGGATCTTTCCGTTGGAGGCGGACCAGACCTTCTATTTGCCATCTATGGCGAATTGACTCATGATGGCCGCTTGCAGGGATTTGTTGGAGATTGTTATACCATGATTGTCCAATGGGACCGCGCTGGAACCCTGTACAGCGAAAGCATTCACCAATTTGGAAGCGCGACCATGGATTCGAGTTCCCCCCATTATTCCGATCAGTCATTGCTATTTGTTCAAAAGGAATTCAAACCGGTTTATATGACGCGTGAATCCCTCATGCCCCATGTCGTACGCCGGTATGTTCCATAATGTACCCGCGCCCCTATCAATCGGATCAACAGAGGGTGTGCTGAAAGGAGGAATAACCCTATGAACAAAGAACATCCGAAGGGATCGGTCCCTTGCGAGAAGGGCTACCGATTCTCTGTTTGGGCCCCGCATGCGGATGCGGTATCCGTAATCGGGACCTTCAACCAATGGAATCACAAGGCCCACCCGATGAACCGAAAAGAAAACGGGGTGTGGACTATTGAGATCGATTCAGCCAAAGAGGGAGACGAGTATCGGTATTCCATAGTCAACGGTCCAAACACCTTCCAAAGGATCGATCCCTACGCTCGTCAAGTAACGAGTTCTATTGGGAATGGAGTGATTCATGCCCCCCGCCTTCCTGATCCCGCAGATTCTTTTTCCATCCCTTCTTTTCACGAACTGATCATCTATGAGCTCCATATCGGGACCTTTGGCAAGAAAGAAGGTCATGAGGGTCCAGGAACCCTCCGGGGGGTCATAGAACGTCTGCCTTACTTGAAAGACCTTGGAATCAATGCAGTGGAAGTCATGCCCATCTCCGAGTTTGCGGGCGGGTATTCCTGGGGATACAACCCTTCGCACCTCTTCGCTGTGGAGACCGATTACGGAACCAACGAAGATTTCAAAGACTTTGTCAAACAGGCCCACGAAATGGGAATTGCCGTGATCTTAGATGTGGTGTACAATCATTTCGGGCCCACCGATCTGGATCTTTGGCAATTTGACGGATGGAGCGAAAATGACAAAGGGGGCATCTATTTTTACAACGATTGGAGAGCTCATACTCCTTGGGGAGAAACCCGTCCCGATTATGGACGGCCGGAGGTTCGGTCTTTGATTCGAAATAACGCCTTGATGTGGATGGAAGAATATGGGGTCGATGGCCTCCGATGGGACATGACCGCCTTTATTCGAAATGTCCATGGTCGGAACGATGATCCGGGTTGCGATCTTCCCGATGGATGGAGCCTGATGCAATGGGTCAACAAGGAAATCAAGACCTTCAAGCCAAAAACCATCTCAATCGCTGAAGACCTGCAATCCAACCCCTACCTGACCAAAGACGTCGAAGAAGGAGGCGCTGGATTTGATGCCCAGTGGGCTTCATCCTTTGTTCATGCAGTCCGAGACAGTCTCATAGGCGCCAAAGACAGCCATCGAGATATGGAAGCCATCCGTCACGCCATAGCATATCGCTATGAATCAGACGCATATGAGCGGGTTGTGTACACTGAATCCCATGATGAGGTAGCCAATGGTAAGGCCCGTGTTCCCGAAGAGGTCGACCCAGGCCATGCCGCTTCATGGGCTGCAAAAAAGAAGTCTTGCTTGGGAGCGGGCTTAGTCTTTACAACTCCTGGAATCCCCATGATATTTCAAGGTCAGGAGTTTTTGGAAGACGATTGGTTTCACGATCAGGATCCCATCGATTGGTCAAGAAAGGATCAATTCGGAGGGATCCTTCAGCTCTATAAAGACCTCATTGCCCTTCGCCTGAACCGCCAGGGGAACACAAAAGGACTGTCTGGGCAGCATGCGGATGTCTATCACCTCGACCAAGAAAGACTGATCATCGCTTTTCAACGGTGGTTTTCTTCTGGTCCTGGGGACCAAGTCGTTATCGTCGCGAATTTTTCGACCCACTCCTATTCGGACTATGTTCTTGAGTTCCCCGCTCCAGGAACGTGGTCAATTCGACTCAATAGCGACGCGCGTCGATATGATCCTGAGTTTGGTGATGTAGGAGGACAATCCATCTACGCAGAACCCCCCCAAGAGGAAAAAGATCCAGCGCGTTCACCCATTGCCATTGGTCCATACAGTTTTCTGATCCTATCTCAGGATCCTTGAGGAGTGTACTGTTTATGGCGCTAAGGCTTATTGAAATCATGGTTCCCTTTGATTCGTTGGAACGGATACCAACCATTCTTCAAGATACGCCAGTTATCCATGTTTGGACGTCAGGGGTTCCGGGTTCTTCAGGCATCGTTCGAGCCCTTCTCAAAGCGGAGGATACCGAAGCCGTCTCAGACCTCTTTTTCCGAGAGTTCGGTTCCTTAGATTCATTTCGCTTAATCCTCTTTCCCGTTGAGGGAACCATTCCGCGGATGAGCGAGCCCGATCCTCAAAAAGAAACCCCACCCGATCCGCACGGAAAAAAAGGAAAAGGGTTGTTGATGAGAATCAGCCGCGAAGAGTTATATGAAGATCTGGGGGCTGCAGGAAAGCTGACTCCGATTTTCACCATAATGGTCATCTTATCCACAGCCGTTGCATCGATTGGGTTGATTCGCGGAGATGTGCCAGTCATTATTGGGGCTATGGTGATTGCTCCATTTCTCGGTCCAAACATGGCTTTGGCTCTTTCTTGCGCCCTTGGTGATTTTTCACTGGCAAAACATGCCCTGAAAGCCATAGGAATTAGCACCGCGATCGCCATGCTTTTGTCTTGCTTAATCGGATTCCTTTTGAACATTGATCCATTAGCTCCTCAAATCCTTTCTCGAACAAGCCCGGATATTGGGGATATGGTTTTGGCTTTTGCTGCGGGCGCTGCAGGTTCGTTGGCATTTACTACTGGAATCCCCGCTGTTGTAGTTGGAGTCATGGTTGCAGTAGCGCTGTTGCCGCCTCTTGTGACATCAGGCCTTCTTTTGGGTGCGGGTCACTTTCTCCCAGCGCTGGGCGCTTTAATCCTCTTATTTACCAACATTACCTGTATCAACCTTGCCGCCATTTCCACCTTTTTTCTCCAAAAAGTTCGACCGATGAACTGGTGGGAGGCTGACAAGGCGAAAAAAGCCACCCGCATCGCTACTGTAATCTGGATCTCCCTCCTTTGTATCCTTCTTGTTCTCATGGTCATTGTTCGAGTATAGCAATCTCTGAACCGTTTCAACCAAGAATTCTTCATCGATCCCCATGGGTTTGTTCAACCAGTGAGCCTGTTTTTAAGCGGTTTTTCATAGATTTAATATTTCAACTATTTTGCTCTAATTTTAATTTGGAAATTTCATATAATTATGATATAATAGGTATTGGTTTCGTATTTATTCTCCAAATATAGATTTATATTTCGTGTATTTTTCAAATATAAGATTGTTATATTTTATAATTCTTTTGATATGAGGTGGATTTTTGGAATTTTTTGAATATTTAACCAACAATTGGGATGAGCTAATCAAACAGCTTTTAAGGCATTTGCAGATCATCGGAATCGCCATACCCATTTCGATTGGGTTGGCCGTTCCCATTGGTGTGCTGATCTCTTATCACAAAGGGCTTTCAAAGATTGCAATTGGAATAGCCGGAATTGCAATGACCATTCCCAGTCTTGCGCTTTTTGGATTTATGGTCATTCTATTAGCCCCCTTCAATGCAGGGATTGGGATCCCTCCAGCTGTTGTCGCCATTGTGATTTACTCTTTGCTTCCAATTTTACGGAATACGGTGGTTGCTGTCAATGAAGTCAGCCCCGGAGCGATCGAAGCGGCTCGCGGAATGGGAATGACCAAGACGCAAATCCTGCTTCGGATCCGGATCAAAATGGGGATTCCCATTATCATGGCCGGAGTACGAAATGCCGCAGTAATGGGGGTAAGCGTAACAACGATTGCATATTTGGTCGGCGCCCAAGGTTTGGGGTATTTTTTGTTTCAAGGCCTTAGTCGTTCTCGATTGGGAATGGTTCTTGTCGGGGCAATTAGTGTTGGGCTTCTGGGGATTGGAACGAATTACGGTTTGATGCATCTCGAAACCCTTCTAACGCCGAAAGGCCTGAAGATTGCCAGAAAAGAGAATAAATAGGAGGTGCCTTTTTGTCAATTGAATTGATTGACGTGAAGAAAACGTATGGTTCAACCAAAGCGGTTGACGGGGTCACTATGGCATTCGAAGAAAAAAAACTCACCATTTTGATTGGACCATCCGGTTGCGGAAAGACAACAACCCTTAAAATGATAAACCGTCTGATTGAGAGGACCTCCGGCGATATTCTTTTTAACGGGACATCAATCGATCAAATCAACCGAATTCAACTAAGACGGGGTATCGGATATGCCATCCAGGAAATTGGTCTGTTTGATCATATGAGTGTTTTCGAGAACATTGCCGTAGTCCCCCGTTTGCTCAAATGGGCTGAAAGAGATATTCGACAAAGGGTGATTGAGTTGTTGGATCTGGTCAACCTAGATCCCGACGAAATGATGAATAAGTACCCCGCTCAGCTATCGGGTGGCCAAAAACAAAGAATCGGAGTTGCTCGATCGTTAGCGGCAAATCCGGAGATTGTCCTCATGGACGAACCATTTGGGGCAATCGATCCCATCAATCGAGAGAAACTGCAAGACGCCTTCTTGGAGATCCAACAGCAAGTGCAAAAGACCATCCTTTTTGTAACGCATGATATTCGAGAAGCCATAAAACTGGGCGATAAGATCGCGATTTTCAATCATGGGAAATTGGCCCAGTACAATGACACTCTAGAAATTGTCAACAACCCCGCCGATTCCTTCGTTGAGGACCTTTTAGGCTCAGACCGGGCGCTAAAGGGTTTAGAGATTGTCCGGGTCAAGGATTTCATTCAATCTGGATCATATGCGATAAAGATGGAAGAAGAAACCAAGGTTTCCGATGGTATCGAATGGATGAAACAGAACCGGCGTCCCTTTGTGTACTTGCTCAATTCGAAGGACCGGCTTGTCGGATACGCCACGATGAAAGGGTTATCCAAAGAAGAACCCAATGATCTTGTGAAGAATCATGTAAAGAACAGCGAATCACTCCAACCATTCTCCAATCTCTTGGAAGGAGTCACCCAGATGATGACAGCTGGGGTGTCTACTTGTCCGGTCGTTGATGTCCGTGATCGGTTTCTTGGAGTGATTGAGTTGACCCAGATTTTTGATGTGATGTCATCGTACCGGTCTACCGAGGAGGAATAAATGCAAATTACGATCGAGGGCCTGTGGTCCTATTATGTCGATAATTGGGCGTATATATTGGAAAAAACCGGAGAACATATTGTCATATTCTTCATATCTTGGATCATCGCGATCGGAGTTGGCGTGACCATCGGGATTGTCTCAACACGCCCAGGAAAAGAACGGTTGGGAAAATCTCTTTTAACCATTACAGGCGCGACTCAATCCATACCCAGTATCGCAGTGATTGCGCTTGTCTTTATCTTCATGGGGATTGGGCCTCTTCCAGCCATCTTTTCCTTATTCTTATACACTCTGGTTCCCATTACCTTCAATACCGCGTCCGGTTTGTTGAGCGTCTCTCCAGCCGCAAAAGAGGCAGCAAAAGGCATGGGGCTAACCCCTAGGCAAATTCTTTTTCGCATCGAGATTCCAAACTCGATCCCAACGATTGCATCCGGAGTTCGAACCGCCGCTATCATCAATATCGGCACGACAACGATTGCTTCAGCTATTGGAGCGGGCGGATTGGGCGAGATCATCTTCATAGGAATGCGGTTGATGAGTGGAGCGAGAATCATGGCGGGCGCGATCCCTGTAGCCATTTTAGCGATCGCGATCGATATTGCCCTTGGACAAGTAGAACGAATAATCCTTCCGAAAGGGCTGAAAATTGCTAAAAATCGGAACGCTTAACGGTCATCCTTTCTTACTTCGATGACCGGAACTTGATCAGGAGGTGGTTTGATGTTAAAGAAAGTGGTAGTGTTATCCCTGGTTCTTCTCATGCTGACAGGTCTCACGCTCAGCGCTTCCAGGATCTCAGTGGGGTCGAAAAACTTCACGGAACAGTATGTGGTCAGTGAAATGATTGCGATGCTATTGGAAGCCAATGGGTTCCAAGTCGATAAGAACTTCGGAATGAGTTCCTTTGCCGTACGGAGCGCGTTAACGACGGGTCAGGTCGATATTTATGCGGAATACACAGGCACTGCGTGGTTGACGTATCTCGAACAGACCGAAGTAATTGCCGATCCCGATCGGTTGTTTGAGATGGTACGGGAAGCGGATGCGCAAAATGGAATTGTGTGGTTGCCTCCCGCGGAAATCAACAATACCTACGCCTTGGCGATAACCAGAGAGTATTCAACCGAACACGGGATCCGCACATTGTCCGATCTTGCCCAGCACATGTATGAAGGACATTCTTTGATCATGGGTGTCGGTTTCGAATTCTTCGATCGACCCGATGGGTTTCGGGCGATGGTTGATGATTATGGAATGGACGTCCCTCCGCGCAATGTGCGCACCATGGAAATCGGATTAACCTATGAAGCAATCGCCCGAGGAAACTTGAATGTGGCGATGGTCTTTGCAACGGATGGAAAACTGGAACGTTTTCAACTGGTGGTTTTGGAAGACGATCGTCAGTTTTTTCCTGTGTACACATTGGCTGTCACGATCCGAGAGGAAGTGCTCGAGGCCCATCCCGAGATTGAAGAAATCCTCAGCCCTCTAGCCATCTATCTCAATGAAACCTTGATGATCCGACTTAACTATCTTGTCGATGGCGTGGGAATGGAACCCGGACCCGTCGCGGAACGTTTTCTTAAAGGACTCGGCCTGATCTAAACCCCGAATAATCAATTTCCGAAACACCAAAAACCCTCAATGATTTTTCGTTGAGGGTTTTTTGTACGGAGCGATGCCACGGGGGCATCATGGATGGAAAGTTCATTCCGAGTACTGAGAAAAAGTCTTCTACAAAGGGTTTTAGGGTTTTACACACACTATTCTGTTCGTTCTTTCTCATTTGACTTTCTCAATATCCAGAGCGTTTCGACTGTATCTTTGTACTTCTTCCCCACCGTGTGAGTCATGCTTTTAAGGATGAATCCTTCCCACAAGCAAGTTTTTTCCATCTATGCAGAGAGTGATTACTGTAGGGTTTTGTAAAAGCCTGGATAGGTATGGCTTTGGTTCTGTTCACAGATTTTTCGAGAATCGGAACAATCCAAAGGCATGGTTCGGCCTAGATCTAGGAGTTCTTTGTGGATCTGACGGGCAAAACAGGTTGTCTTGGGTAAGCCAATGGTTTGGTTCATCTGAAACCATAGTTCATGTACGGGGCGCTTCGCAACATTTCCAAAACTCAGAGGGACGAAATCACAGGGATATAGGCTTCCGTCGGAATCAATATAGGAATGCTGCGTTCCTGCCCCACAACCATATCGGAGGGGGCTTTCAGTCGATGGAAAACTGGTGATTTTGGGGTATCGCCCCGTCTGATTCGCCTCATTTTGGATTGAAATGAGCGTTTTGCGCGTCGAATCATTCCAAAAGACAAGATTCGATTGTGGAAGGGACAGCCTTCCGCTGGGAATGGGCTCGAGAATTTTGACCTCATGAGCATCTAGGCTCCGAGCAAAATCAAAAAACCGGTTCAAAAACTGGTGGTTGACATCAGACGGGGCGATCATGGCTTGGATCATCGTATAGAGCCCTGCCTTTCGGCAATCGCGAATTGCTTGGACTGCTTGCGTAAATGCCCCCGCATGGCCCCGTTTGCTATCATGTTCATCAGGATCCCATGAATCCAGACTGATGCCCACGCTGAACAACCCCGCCGCTTTCATCTCCTCGGCGCGTTGGACACTCATTCCCGCCCCAGAAGTGAACACAACGGAGCTGCTCCGGTCGTCTATAAAGGAGATCAGGTCGGTCAGATCACCGCGAAGAAGGGGTTCGCCTCCTGTGAAACCGATCACGGATACCCCCATCGACTGAAGGTCGGTAATGACTTGTTTCCATTGGTCTGTCGTCAGCTCCTCAGAAGATCTTCGCTGCTTGGCGCTGCAATGAAAACAATCATAGGGACAACGGTGGGTGAGGCTGAGATACATCGATATGGGCGCGCGTCGCTGGGCATGGGTTTGTTGAAAAAATGCATTCTGCGAAGGATCGATGACTCCTGTGGCATACTGCTCAAAGGCTCTCGAAGGGAATGGGGGCATAAAGGTATTGATGATGAACTGCCCTTCATGGAATGCGATCTTCTCGTCCTGGAGCACCAATTGAAGCATCTGCATACCTTTCCTCCATGAATAAGTGGGATCGGAACGGTACATTTTGTGAAGCTTCCCAATGATGGCCCAGGTTTTTTTCCTTATGATCATCCGAACAATCTGCCTGATATTGCCCTTCATTGGGTCTCCTCCTTTGCAAAGAGGCCGTAGACAAATCGATGGCTGGTTCCGTATCCTTCCGCGCAGCGACATCGCCGAGCTACTTCATCTCGAAGCGCCTGTTGGATCTGAGAATCGAAATGACGAAAAATCTTTGTCGCCCCGGCCACCGCACCGGTTCTTTGAACCCACTCCACCAATTGTTCTGGGGTGGGAAAGCAAACCGGATGCGCTCCGATCCCTTCCTTGATGACGCGAAATCCAGCCTGTTTCATCCGGACCGAATTCAAAGTACGCCCGGGCAATTTCCAGTGGGTATCCATGGGTTTGACAACCTGATCCGGAAACTGCTCCATTACCTTCTGATAACTTTGAATGATGCCCTTCAAGGTCCCTTTTCTGTTGCTGATTATGCCCAAAACGCCTCCGGGTCTGGTCACTGCGCTCAGGCTTTGCAACAGAAACGGTTTGTTTATGTAGGGATATGCCCAGCCGATCCATACCCCGTCAAACTGTTCTTTCGTTTCTCGAAGAAAAGACACCCCTTCTTGTTGGACAAAACGGGTCCGGGACTCTCCCAATCGGCTTTTTGCCTTCTCCAGCATACGGGATGATAGGTCTACCGCTACAATCGTTGCCTTCGGAAATCGATCCAACAAGCAGGCGCTCACGTCGCCGCTGCCACAGGCGAGATCCAAAAAGGTTGGATGATCCGGTCCTTGAATTGAATCAGGAATAATCTGTTCCAGATAGGAACCCATACAATTCGACCAATCCTGATAAGAATCAGCAATCTGGTCGTAGGCCTCCGCGACTTCCCAAGCGGTTACCGTTTCTTTCTTCAGGAGTTTTCCCATCATCCGAACATACAGGATCAGTCTACGCACTTTTTTTCTTGGCAACTATGATGTACCATCCTCGTTTGCTTTCGATTTGCTCCAGTTGAAACCATGGCTGGATGGCTTTTTTCATTTGATCCATATCCTTGAAATCCAACGAACCGAATAACCTGCGCTCAAAAAAGCCGAGCCATCGGGTGGTCCAATGGTTCGGCGTATACTCGTGGATCAAGATCCTCCCTTGGTCTTTCAAGAAGGAAGCAAGCAGAGGAAAGAGTCTCTCGAAATGGGGCAGATGATGGATAACATCGGATAAGACAATCCAATCATAATGATCGCTGGGAAGATGAAGGGTAAAGATGTCGCCGACAAGCGCTTGGATATTTGATTCCTTGGTCTTCAAACGGCCCAGCATTCGCGCGCTTTCGTCCACCAGCGTAACCGAATGGGCCAAAGGGGCAAGGATTTTTCCAAACCGGCCAGTTCCCGCTCCAACATCCAAAATCCGCTCATGCCCATGTGGTTGGATCAGCGAAAGGAGCGCTTTGTCTCGATTAAGGAAAAAGAAGGTCATGAAGGGTTCGTACCATGGCGCAATCCGATCAAACGCAGGCAATGTCTTGTGATTCAAAATCGATCGCTCCTTATTTGCGTTGGGGGATCATTCAGCCAAACCGTTGATCGCCTAAGAACACCGAATAACTCTGATCAAAAGGACGAATTCTACCGATGGTTTGATCATTCGGGCTATTCTTTGGTAAGCATTCAATTCCTGACTTGTTTCGAGACAATAGAGAAAAGAATGGTACAATACCCCAAATCGACCTGAGGAGGGATGAAAATGGACCGAACTGCGATTGTTGCGGGCGGAAAGGCCTTTACAAATGTTTCCCAGGTCTTTCAGTCAAATACGCTGTTTTGCCTGGTCAAGGATTTTATTGAGACGCTGAAAGTGCGGAACTCCCCAATATTGAAGTCTCTTGCCTTTTTTCGAAATGGGGCGGAGTATAACATTCAGTCAATCATCGATGTGATGTATCTGCTGAACTTGCACACTATAGAAGAGATTCTCCAATCCGAACTGTTTGGCATCCGCAAGATCGATATTCACCCCGAGTCTTTCGCTGTTTTTGTGGAAAGTTTATACAACTACTGGAGAACCAAACACCGGTTCCTAATTCAGCAACAACCGTATCCGTACTCCGACGATAATCAGATTGCTTTGGATTATATGCTCTTCCGACAGAGTGATGATTTAAAAAAACTGACCATGGAAATCTATCGACGAATCATGTTTCATCTGACCCATAAACCGTTCAAAGTATTGCACCATCTCCCCGGAGGCATCCAAGTAGGGTTTATGGTGGATCGATTCAAGTTTCCCAAAGAAAACCGGTTGCCCAACTCTTCCCTTTACGAAGTCCCCTTTGTTTGGAAGACTTTCTACGAACCACCAGTCATATTCTACACGAAATCCAACAAACGCGTCGGTATATTCCCCGTTAAGGAAGGAAAAGAAATGCTATCCCGATTCAACCTGAACCCAGGAAAATGGTATGGCTTTCCAATTTGGGTGGGCAAACTTCTGATGATGATCTATATCTACCAGGATTTCCTCTATCTGGGCGCAGGATTGATGAACCTCTTTGAAATCGCGCATCCAGATACCTTTCTCAATCAAAAACCCGACGGTTTTGTTCTCTTCGGCTTAGATTCTTCGATTTTTGAAGAAGATGAAATGCACGGCTTTGTGAATTATGAAGAAGGGAGCTACTTTGGTTTTTTGCCCAATGGAGCGCATATTGATTATTTCGGATACATGAAAAAGATGACGCTGACCGTGCATAACCTGATTCAGATGGACCGGGGCAATCTTCCGATTCATGGCGCTTTGGCCAAAATTACCCTGTCCAACGGGGTCAATGCTACGTTTATGCTGGTCGGAGACAGTGGCGCAGGGAAATCCGAGACATTGGAAGCAATCAACAAACTGGATCCATCCATAACCGCCGATGTGGAGATCGTCATTGACGATATGGGTTCTTTGCATTTGGATGAAAAAGACAGAGTGTATGCGGAAGGCACCGAAGTGGGAGCCTTTGTGCGCCTGGACGACCTGCAACCCGGATATGCGTATCAAGCGATGGATCGAAGCATTTTCATCAATCCCAATATTGTCAATGCCCGAGTCATCGTACCCTTTTCCAATTATCCGGATGTCATTACCCAAACGCCTGTTGATTACCTTTTCTACATCAATAACTATGAAGAAGTGGATGATCATCATCCCATTCTTTCCTTTATCGATGATATCGATCAGGCGTATCGAGTATTCTCGGAAGGCGCCCGAATGGCTAAGGGAACAACGGATGAAAAGGGGTTGACGTACAGTTATTTTGCCAATCCCTTTGGTGCTGTCCAAAAGAAGGAAAAACATGAAGCAATCGCGCGGGTGTTTTTCCAAAAGATGAAAGCGCAAAAGGTCCAATTTGGGGTGCTCCGAACCCGGCTGGGAATCGAAGGGTACGAACAGGAAGGGCCTCTTGAGGCAGCCAAGGTCATCGTTGAACTGATCCAGAAGCACCGCTTGGTCGATTCTTGATCACTTCAGCCGGTACGCCCACAGCGGTCGACCCAGAAGGAATGCTTTTAATGGCAACGCTGCCCGCTCCAAGAATGGACCAGTCCCCAAGCGTCTTCTCATGGAAAAGGACACTGTTCGCGCCCATCTGGGCACCTGTCCCCACATGAGCATGCCCCAAGACGCGCGCGCCGGGCGCGATCATCGCGTAGTCTCCTATTATGCTGTCGTGTCCAATGGTTGCGTGCATATTAACCAGCGCAAAATCCCCCAATTGGGCAGACGCGTTGACTGTTGCCATCGCATAGACGATTGATCCACATCCGATTGGGATATCATCAGCGACCCAAGCCCTCGGATGAATGATCGTAACAAAACCATCGTGCCCGAGCGAGCGGATCCGATGAACCACTCGGCGTTTCGCAAACGGATCGGCAATCCCGACAACCACCCCGGCATTGGGGTTTTCACGGAACCAGGCGTAATCCCCAAGAATCGGATAACCCATGAACAGAGTTCCGTGTCGATCTTGGTTTTCATCCAAAAACCCCAAAAAGGCATATTTGCGGGATTGTTTATTGATGTCGGATATGATTTGTAGGCAACCCTTTGCTGCTCCTCCCGCCCCAAAAACGACAATCTGTTTCATTCAATCACACCCCCCATCGTATGAATCGATCATGGATTGGAATCGGCCAAATACCGAGAATAGATGCTTTTCATCTCGGCGCGTGTCCGTTCCAATCCATATGCTTTGATTTCTTCCCTTCCTTGTGTTCCAAAACGGTTTCGCAGATCCGGATCCGAAAGGAGCTTGGAAATGGAATCAACCATTCCTTGCCGATCTCCGGGAGAGATTAGGAATCCGGTTTCTCCATGACGCACAAGATCCCTGTGCCCCCGGATATCTGTCGCAACCACCGGCTTTCCTGATGCCATTGCCTCCATGACGCTCCGAGAAAGCCCTTCCCGCAAAGACGCCGCCACAACGAGGTCAGAAGCGTAGAGAAAGGGGTAGACATCCGTTTGGCGCCCTGCAAAAATGACGCGCTGAAGGCCCATTTTTGCTTGCATTCGCTCCAAACGAGCGCGCAAGGGACCATCGCCCACAAGAATGAGATAGACATCCCCGTAGAGGGCTTGAATCTCCTTCCATGCATTCAGAAGGAATCGGTGGTTCTTGTCTTTTCGAAAGTATCCGACGCACACAACGACAAGCGCTTGTGGCGGAATGCCCCATGAGTGCTTGAACATTTCAAAATCTTCTTTCATGTAAGAGTTCGGTTCTTCCACTCCGATTCCGTGGATCTGTTGGATCCGATCGGGTGGATAACCCATCGTGAGCGCATTCTGATGATCCTCGTCATTGATCACGATGATCGCGGAGGTCCAACAAGCCGCAATCGATTCAAGCCAATAGTAGAACCATCGCTTCCACCTAGGGGTGTTCCGGGTAAAGTGAAATCCATGCGCAGTATACAGCAAATTGGTCATCCCTTGCATTTTTGCAGCCAATCGACAGACAAAAGAGGCGGTTGGGGTGTGGGTGTGAATCAAATCAAACCCTTCTGTGCGGATGAGGGCTCGGAGACGATAAAGGGCCTGAAGATTCCCTGGATGAAACGGAGAGCGGTGAAACGGAATATCGACGCAAACCATACCCCGATCCTCCAAAGCTACTTTAGCCGTCCCTCGAGTACAGGCCGCTGCCGCAAACACCCGACAATGAAACTGGTCTTGGAGCATTTGCATGTAGGGAAGATGGAAGGCCGTAAAATGCCCATAGATGGATGCGGTAAAAAGGACTTTCTTCATTTTTGTCCCTGGCCCGAACCGCTTTGCATCTTCCGCATGATAACGGGTCGTTTCCCTGAAGGAAGGGCGGAGATCGATTGAACCCGATTGATCCGAACGTAAACATCGCTGCCCATGAGGGTTTGGATGGCTTGAACGACTGCCTGGGAATCCAATGATGGGTCAGCAGAAACCACATTCACTTCAACGACCGTCGGCGCGGTTTGAACGATCTGAAACTGACGCATTTTCTTTTTTTCCCCTTTAGGAATGGCACTGAAAAGGCTGAGTGGGGCAATGGGTGTACCATCACTATGATAAACGGTTTCGAGAGATCTCCCTTCGATGTGATCCAAAACGGATGCTCCAGTGGTTGAATTGCGAGCGCATACAGCCAAATCCCCGATATCATACCGGATCAAAGGCATACTATGAGAGAAGAGATCTGTGATCACAATCCGTCCAACTTCCCCTTCAGAGGCCGGTTCGTCCCGATCTCTGTTCAGAATCTCCACTCGATAACTGGCTCGATTGATGATCATCCCTTTTTCTTGGGGCATTTCATGCGCAACGACTCCCAGTTCTACCGCAGCATATCGGTTCAGCACTGGGCAAAGAAAAACCTTCTTTATCTGCGCTCGTTGGATTTCGAGAAGCATCTCTCCCATCGATATGACTCCTCGAATCGATGAGAATCCCATCCCTTTACGCTCCGCATACTGCGCGATCGGGGTGATCACTGAAGGCCATCCAATAACGAACTGAATATTCCCATTGGCCAACCGCTTGCAAGCCCATTCCAGTTCGGAGTCTGAAAAATGCGTTTGGTTGATCCTCACTTCATTGTTGATGAAGCGCATAAAGGCCTTTTTTTTCCGTTCCATTTCCCCGTTGACCATCGCATATCGGCAACCAACCCTATACCCCGCCAGTTGGTTATACACCAGGGCCTCGGCCAATCGGCGGGCTTTTTTCTCTGGGGATAGCCAAAAGACCATGGGAGTTCCATAGGAACCGCTTGTAAAGACCGATACCCTTTTTTGGTGCCCATCGGAAAACATACGCGCGCCTTGATCCCTAAGGATTGATTTCGTCAACACTGGAAATGCGCTCAGATCTTGCGCGCCCTGATACTTGCGATAGTATGGCGTATGGTGCGTTGCATGATGCAAAAGATCGGAAAGGTTTTCTGTATGAACGCTTTCGATTTCATTTGGATGGTCGATCCAGCGCTGAAGGTCTTGAACATGCCTGAGGACCTTTCTATTCCGGAGATGGTCAAAGACCCAAAATCCAAAACGAAGTACGAGTTTCTTCATCCTCCGCTCCCCTCAATCAGATGATTACCCAGTATACCACAAACTGAACCGATCTTTTTACCTGGCGAACAGAATCTGCTCGATCCTTTCGCTGTATAGGGCGCTGGCGTGGTATAATCGTCCACAACATCGATGGATTCTTTGGGTAATGATGCAAAGGAGGAATGGTCATGGCACAATGGTTTGAAGACGATGGATTTTGGGAACGTTTGTACCCATTCATGTTTTCGGCTCGGGCTTTCGAACGAGCGCCCCAACAGGTAGAGGATATCATCCGATTGACGGGAATCGAATCCGGTTCTGTTCTGGATCTGTGTTCGGGACCTGGGAGACACACGCTCGAATGGGCAAAAAGGGGCTTCCGAGTGACCGGGGTCGATCGAACCGATTTTCTCATGAACATTGCAAAAGAACGGGCGCGCAAAGAAAGACTCGAAATCGAATGGGTGTTGGAAGATATGCGCTTTTTCAAGCGGCCCTGCTCTTATGATCTAGTCCAAAGTATGTTCACTTCCTTTGGGTACTTCGAGGAAAAGGATGAGGATCGTGGGGTATTGTCGCAGATCTATGGAAACCTAAAACCGGGGGGAGCGCTGATTTTGGATGTTGTTGGCAAGGAAGTTCTTGCGCGAACCTTCCATGATTCAGGTACCAGCCTGTTGGACGATGGGTCAATCTTGGTGGAACGGCGCAAGATTGCCGATGCTTGGAGTCGGATCGAAAATGAATGGATCCTTATCCAAAATGGTGTGGCTCAAACCTTCCGGTTCTGTCTGAACCTGTATTCCGCTCAGGAATTGAAACTGCTCTTGGAATCGGTTGGGTTCCATACCATTCGGATTTACGGAAGCCTTTCGGGCACCCCATACGATGTCGATGCTTCGCGATTGATTGTTTTGGGAACAAAACCATGAAAATGCCCCGTTGCTAAGAGTGGTTTAGAAACCGCTCTCAATCGTTCTCTGGCATCTCATTCATCTACCACAAACCGGACTTGTTTCACGTCATCATTATCATCGACCTAATAGGAGGTGTTCGGTTTGAAAAACGTGATCTTGGGTCTTATGGTTCTGTTGTTGGTTGGTGCCGGCTTTGCAGATGGGGTTTTGATCCCCGATTATGACCATCCACAAATTCATGTTCCCGGATTCCCTTCCAAAAATCCGATCCAGATGCAGGAGCATACCGTTTCCATACGGTTAAACCAACAGGTTGCGCACGTCCACGTGGATGAACTTTTCTATAACGACTCGGGTATGTGGATGGAAGTGGTTTATCTCTTTGCCGTTCCCAAAGGAGCCTTGATTTCTGACTTTCGGATGCAGGTAGGGAATCAGGAGTACAAAGGCGAGATAATGGAAGCGGATGAAGCCCGCAAGATCTACAACCAATATGTCCAACAAGCCCGGGATCCAGCTCTGCTCGAGTATGTCGGAACTCAATTGATTCGCATCTCGATCTACCCATTCGAACCGCATGAAACGAGAAGGATCATCATCGAATACACACAAGAAGTATTATTGGAAGGGGGATACCACAAATTGGTATACCCTTTGAAGATCGATTCTCTGTTGAGCGGAACGATTCAGAAGATCGCGATTGCTGGATCGATTGAGACCCAGGATCCCCTGTACCATATTTACTCACCTTCCCATCCAATCCACACACAGATTCAGGCCGACAAACGGTACGGAACCTTTTCCTTTGCCGACACAAACTTTGCTCCCAATCAGGATTTGATCCTACTCTTCGGAACCGGACAAAGAGCTTTTGAGAGCTTCTTTCTCCTTCACGAAGAGCAAGTGGGTCAAGGCACCTTTATGTTGGATTTTCTACCCTCTCTTGAGGTACGTAAGCCTGTACCAAAAAATATCGTTCTTGTAGTCGATCGTTCGGGAAGCATGTGGGGTGTGAAGTATGAACAGGCAATCCGAGCTGCGCAATTTGTTCTCGCTCGATTGAACCCGCAAGACCGCTTCAACGTGATCCTTTTCGATTCGGCGATTTCCCTCTTCTCTACAAGCGACGGGGGCAAAGCGATTGGGGCAGAACACGCTCAAAGGGCGATTCAATGGTTGGATCGAACCCAGCCTGGAGGGATGACCAATATCTACGAAGCCCTCGATGTAGCGATATCCAAGGTATTGGCGAACACTGATGGAAGCAACAATTTCGTGCTATTCCTGACAGACGGGTTACCGACCATTGGCAATACCAACGAGCGAGAAATTCTTGCCCACGCCATACAGATAGCAGAAAGTGTGCCAACTACACGAATCTTTACCTTTGGAGTAGGGTACGATGTCAATACCTATATTCTCGACCTATTAGCCCAAGAAACCGGCGGACTGGCTTTCTATGTGATCGAAGATGAAGATATCGAATCCGTTATCTCCGAGTTATACCAAAAGATTACTTCCCCGGTACTTACAGACATTCACATCTCATTTGCCAGCGAAGAGATCATCGTCATGGATGTCGTGCCTTCTCGGAACCTGGTCTTGTTCCAAGGCCAACCCTTGAAGGTATTCGGGAGATGGGACGGATATGGCTCGTTATCAATCACCCTTACGGGAGATCAGGATGGGATACCATATGAACAGATTTATCGGTTTGATGTGCTTCCCGCCTACAATCCCTACGTATCGATGTTATGGGCCGGTCGTCGGATCAACGAGATCTTCAACCTCATTCGATTGCATGGAGAAAACGAAGAGATGAAGGGGGAAATCATCCGCCTGAGCAAACAGTATGGCATTCCTACCCCCTACACTTCCTATTTGATTCTTGAAACGGGAGATGTGGATGGAATAGGCGCCGTACCGGGCCTTCCCTCGCCAATGGCATACGATCCTCGAGCGGTCACCAGCGGGGCAGGAGCTGTCCAACAATCCAAGCAACTGAACCTTTCCGCGCAAAGCCAAAACCTTTTCGAAATGGAACAAGCTTCCGCTATGGGAGCACTCCAAGGGTTTCTTCTCACTGCAGGTACGGTCTTTTTGCGGGATGAAGAAAAGGGCATTTGGGTGGAAGAAGGATTCCAAGAGGAAAACATGATCCAAATCCAGGCTTACTCTCAGGAGTATTTCGACTTGATCGCTCAGTTTCCGAGCATTGCGGAAATTTTTATCCAATTCGGTTCCGATCCAGTTCGCTTTGCTTGGGAAGACCGA
>CAZOJQ010000011.1:0-65195 GCA_964580185.1 uncultured Thermotogaceae bacterium | reverse complement strand
TTGGGATTATACCAGTTGCTTATTTGGTTTTCCAACTATTTTGGGGGTGAATTTGAATGAGCAAAAGCTTCTTCCGTGCTGAAGGGGAAGCAGAAGCTCATGTCATCTACCCCTATGAACCGGTCTTTGAAAATTAATGGGAAAAGAATCCGATATCACACGTACCTCGTGAATGTCGAGTCCAAACGCATAACAGTAAAACTGGTGGTGACTGCACTCGAAGACCATTCAAGAGCATTTCTGATATATTCGGATACCGATCTCTCCAGCGAAATGATCATCCAATCCTATTCAATCAGATGTTCTATAAAGTCCTTTTTCCTATTCGTATGCAGAATCTGTCTTCCACCCGATGACAAATATGCACAGAAGCGGTCCAAACACACTATTTTATGCTGATTGCCATTATTTGTCAGATTTTCAATGACCTAATGGGTTTTCTCCAAGTGTACCGAAAAAAGGATGAGACATGGATAACCTTCCGCGAATTCGTATTGCTGTATCGTATTTGTCCGTAATGCTTGCTAGAGGTTCTTTTGTCAATATCCGTAGTTTTTGATCTCCTGAGTACCGTTATTCAAAAAGCTTGCGGTTTACTCTGGATTCGTTGTTACTTCAACGAACGCTATAAGTAATCTTATTTTTTCCTACTGTAGTAAATAACATATTCTTGGAATTGATTTATCATCTCTAATTCTTTATTCTTTGGCATCCTTTTTCTTGGAATATCTGGTATAATTTTCCCCTCGTAGAAAACCGGATTATTCAAAAACATTTTAAAATTAGATAGTACAAATATTTCATTTTCGTAGTGTCTTCTTGCTAACATTTGGATAGTATCATCTTTATATACATTGGTTTCCATAGTACTTAATATCTTTCCTGAATCAATATTTTCATCGATAATATGCAAGGTTATACCTAAAGGTTTCATATGATAAATAGACCATTTAAACGAATCTAAACCACGACAAGATGGTATTAATCCAGGATGACAATTAATTATTATTTTATTTCTAATACACTCTTTAGATAAAATATTAGCACCTGTAATAATATAGTATTTGCAATTATCATCGATATATGAATCATCTTTGCAATAATAGTAATTTAAAGAATTATTATCTGCAATTAGTTTTGGATGGGTTGCTTCTTTTTGGTCAGGTCTGTGTTTAAATACTACATCACGAACGTTTCTGATAATGAAAGGAAGTGCATAGATATTTATATCGTAATTATAATATAAAAAAGAATGTATTATTTGCTCGGTCTTTAAATGAGGAATATCATATGTTATTATACCGATTTTATCCATTATATTCTCCTTTATATGTTATTCTTCTAAATACATATTCCCAAATATCTATTTATTACGAATCCTGCTTTGGTGCTTGGGGTTGGTGGTTATGGGGCAACTGGTTCCCCAATATGACCAGTGTTGGGATGAGGCCATGCTTTTATACTGCTTCAATGGTTTTTTTTTGTCATAACGATCTGATCTGTAATCCCTTGATGCAAATCAAAAACAGTCGATAAATGTCCATTCCTTCCAGTAGGCTCTACCTTGCGTATACCCGAGCGAACCGATGGTTGCTGTTGGGAAAGGTAAACCCACCCATATCCAGCTTCCGGGCAGTCGCTTTGACCGATCCGATTTCTTCTACCGTTTTCATCCCCTCTTTCGCCTTCAAAAAAAGATACTTGTATCGTATATATTTTGCGGTATTCTTGTCTTGGAGGGCATTTTTTCTATAGGGGGTCAGGTATATGGACGAAAAATCAGCTTTTAAATGGTATCATTATCTTACTCTTCTGCAATGTGTACAACATAGAATGAGTTATTGTTTTATGGTTGCTTATATGTGATCTCTTTTTTACTCCTATTAGGTATGATTTTTCACTAGTTAAACTGTTGGTCCAATATTTTCTTAAACAAATAATAGTTAATCGTTATATATTAATATTAGTAATATTATTCATGCATATATTTAATATTTTTTAATATTTTAAGTATTATGAGAAGCACAAAAAACCTAGGTGCGGAATAATCACCTCTATATAATGATGAGGCTAAAAAGTGCAAAGATAAAAAAAATCCAATTCTATTATACTCATTACTTAGTCGATTTATAAAAAAGTATTTTATATATTTAGTTACTAGTAAAGCGTAAGATATTAGGCCTATCGCTCCTAACTCAAACAAAGCGTCGGCGAAAATATTATTAGTTCCGCCCTCCAAGTACATACCTGCCCTGAAGCCCATTTGATAAGGATAAAGCTCAATTTCACCTAAATACTTATAGGAGTTTGGGCCATGTCCAAAGAAGAAAGCTAACGGTCCAGACCTGATCGTAAAATAAGGGGTTTGCCATAAATGATACAATCGCGCATTACTGAATAACGTGATATTCATGAATCTTTCCACATAAGGTAGAGCGATGTTTCGGATAAATTCGTTGAATAAAAATAATATTCCAGAAATAATAGAAGTAATATAGATTAATCCTTTAATTTTTATCCGTTTTGAACACACTAAATAGCCAAAAAGTAAAAAAAATACTTCAATTATAGCGGAACCAGCGAATGTGAATATTAAAACAATTACAGATAAAAGCATAAATAAATACTTATATTTCTTATTATTAAATATTAACAATGTTAATATATAAAATTCAACAACGAAAGGCACTAAAAAACTGGGTTCTCTCGTTATTGAGGTTAATCTATTTTGATAGATAAATAAATATGTGTCAACTGAATGCATATATGTTCTTGTGTTAATGTTAATAAAGGGAATGCCAAAAATGAAGTTACTTAGCTGCCATATTCCAACGGTTGTTATTGTTCCGACAACTAAAAAGTAAGAATACAAAAATATATTTTTTATATTATTAGTATTATTTCTATCTATCTCAGAACATATATATATGTATATTATAATATTTGTAAACGAGGTAATGATTCTGTTTATCATATGAGTACTTACATAATTCATATAAAGAATATCAAAACCATTGAACCATAAATGTATATAGACATGAGAAATAGATATCAAAATAGGAATAGTATAGAGGTAAACGATAATTTTCGTTTCTTTACTTATATATAAACTTCTACCATATAATAAAGATATAATTATTAATAATAGAATAGCAAAATTTATTATCACACTTAAATTATTTTGTTCGAATACAGTAGCTTGTATCGGAGAAAATATAACATATAATAATATAATTACTTTGTTTAGGTCAAATATATTTTTCATACCTATGTATTATATACGTGCCTGAGATAGGTGCGATTTCATTATGTAGTTATAATATATATATTGATTATTTTCCCATAAAATATCTTTGCAATTTATTTTGTTAAGGTTGTATATAGCATTATTAATCAAGCTCCTTTTGTCGACTAAAAGTTTTAGCAAAGAACTAACAGCTTTTCGAGATTTTTCATTTACAGCAAAACCGAGTTGGTTATCTGAGACATGTTTTCCCAAAAAAGTCCTTTCAGAATAAATGCCAGGAATCTTGTATAATAAAGTTTCATAATATTTGTTAGATATGGCATATCTAACATTACGATTTCGTGATGGATATACTGCCCATAAAAGATCAAATGTGTTGTAAATATCGGGTAATTCATGGTAATCGTATTTGCCAAAAAAGAGTATGTTTTCCTTTTTTTTAGCATAACGCCTTATTTCTTCTTCATATGGGCCTGTTCCGTAAAACAGTAAGGAGATGTTTAGGTTGCTTATACTATCAATAAGTAGTTTCAGGGTTTTCGGATATCTAATTAATCCAACAAAAGCCAGTCTTAAAGGTTTGAGTGACGAGAAAGGGGGCGATTGTGATCGAATAGTACTTCGCACTGCACGAAATGGTTGTGAAGGGTAGTTTTCAAAGACTAAAGGTTTATACTTTTTGTATAAGGAAATCACCTCGTAATACCGTGAGGCTAGGATAACTCCAGAAACGTTTTGTATAAAGACTCTTTCAAGGAAAAGAAATAAGAATTGAAAGAGGAATATTTTCGAGCTGGGAATGTCTATTACGTCATATATAATACATGCGTGTTTAGTTATCCGTGATAACACTAACATATCCCAAAAAGAAGCTATAATTACATCTGGACGATATATATTTATGATATTATTTAAATACCTATAGTACTTTAGAATACCTATTATTTTATATATTTTATTTTTATATCCTACGTTACTAGAATAAATATATAAATCGCTTGTTTCTTCATATGGGGAAGAGTCCCTTCGCCAAGCACAATACCTTACGTTTATGTTTGGAAACGACTTCAATGATTTTATAATTCGGACGTTCCGAGTATTTAAAGGAAAACAATTACTAACCAGAAGAATATTAATCATAATATTCACCAACTATATTTTAATAGATTAGTATAATATCATATGATATGCATAATATACCTAAGTAGTGCATATAATAAAACGAGAAACTAATATATTATGTCATTGATCACTTATATTATAGTTCGGTTTTATAATATATTATGATAATATCATTCGAAAGATTTTTCTAAAATCTTATTGAAATCACTTATGTGGTTTTCTGGCAGATAGTTCATAGCATCCGACTTTGCTTTTTCGCATTTTGAAGTGTAGAAAGAAAGGTTTTGCGCTGAAATGCTATTAATATCTTGGTATACCTTTACTAGGCTTTCAATGTCTCCTTCTTTTATTAGGATAGAATTATCTGCATTCAAAACTTGATTATGAATAGGATTATCCCAAGCAATAATAAGCCTACCTGAAGCCATGGCCTCGAGTATGCTATGCGATACACCGCCTGCGATATTTGATTTATTTAAGAATATAATTACTTGGTTATTATTAAGAATGCCGTACAAGTCAGCTGGAGTATAAAAGTTGTGAAAAATAACCCTTTTATCTATCGAAATATTATTTACCATTCCATAGGCATGAAAAGATATGGTATTTAGTGAATATATCGATTGATAATACTTATCTACAGAAGACAAAAAGTCAGAAAATCCTTTACTATTTATTAATCTTCCGGTATAAGCAATATTGATGTCGTTATTCAATAAGACTGGGCAAGTAATATTCAATAGTTTTAAGTTACTTAGCGAATTGTTTATCTTATGAATTTTATATTTGTATTTACGATATTTAGATTTATAATAATTCTCCGTATCAGCGCCATTAGTAATTATAAAATTACTATATCTAAAAGCTAATGACTCGAATATTCTAGAAAATATTATACATTTAGAACTTCTGTGAATTTTTTCTTCTATTGAAATACTTCTTATCCATGTAATTAATATAATATTATTATGATATATAAGTTTTAAAAAAAAGGCTAAAATTCCAGTATATGTTGCGCCCACACAAATAAATATATCATTCTTTTTATGACTAAATATATAACGGAAAAAATTAAATAATACAAATTTAAAAATTGAAAAAGGGCCATTTAAACCGCGCGTACTGGTAGATCGTAAGATAATTCGATCATTATCATAATCTGAAGGAAAGACGAAATAACGATTATAATTACTTTTTTTTATGTAATAAATATAATATTTATTATAGCGAAAATCTTTAAGAATTTCTTTGGTAAAATATTGAATCCATGTTTCAACGCCGCCTCCATAAGTATTTAGTTCAGAAATGAGTGCAACATGCAGAGTATAAGACATATTTACCTCTCATTTTCAGATTATAATATTTGAAAGGGAAAATAATAATTATAAAGTAGGAAATTAAAAAATATATAAGAAAGAAATAATATACTATTTTATTCTAAACAACTTTGAAAGTATTGTTGTTGATAGATACAAAGAACTTTGGAAAATATTGAGGTTTTCTACCTGGCGGTAAAGTTTCCAGTTGTACCGAATCATGTCGATTTTGTTTGAAGAAATGGATCCTTTTCGTTTTCGATATTTTGAAAGACACTTTTGGATTCCATATCCGATGTATCCCATTTTTAATATTTTTAGCCACATGCCATAGTCTTGTCGTTTTCGGATATTGGGAAAAAAAACTCTTCCGATTGTTCTTTGATCGAAAACTACTGTTGATGTCCCGATATGATTATACAAAAGCTCTTGCCGGTATGTCAATCGAGTAGGGGCTATGATTGTTTTTTTATGGGTTTCTGTTCCTGTAAACTGCGTATAGCTCGTAAACGAAAAAGGGACTTGATTCTTCCGCATAAAGTCGATCTGAAAGGATAGCTTATCTTTATTCCAAAGGTCATCGGAGTCAATGAAAGCGACAAATTTCCCCTTTGAAAGCTCAATCGCCGCGTTTCTTGCCGCTGCAGCCCCTTGATTCTGTTGGTTGTCAATCAGAAGGATCCTTGGATCCGATTTCATTATTGATTGTACGATGGCCACACTCTTATCGGTTGACCCATCGTTGACAACAATATATTCAATATCCTTGTAGGTCTGAGACAAAACTGAATAGATCGTTTCTTCGATAAATTCTTCGCAGTTAAAAAGAGGCGTTATCACAGTGACTAAATCAGGAATCATTTTTGTGTCCGTTCTCAGAATGGAAATCATAGAGAATGGTTCTTTTTAGGCCATCACGGAGCGAAAAGACGGGATCAAAAAGAACCTTCGGTATTGTCTGGTCGAACGAGGAAATCGAACAAAACTTGCGAATCCTCATAGAACTGATCACTGGAGGTTTTTTTGAAAATAAAGAGACCAAATCAAAGGCATATCCTGAAATAACTCCTAAGAAATAAGGGATTTTGGGTATTGGTGTATCATTCTTCCCTAAAACCCTTCTTACTTCGTGAACGAGAGTATTCATGTCATAATCAGGTTTATCAACATAGTTGTATAGGTGGTATCCTCTTAAACCTAGACAATATTCCAAAAATGCGGCAACGTTTTCTACGTATGCCATGGATTTTTTATTCTTCCCATTCCCTACCATGATAAATCGGTTTTTTACAATTTGGTTCATGAGGTTGTATACGTTTCCGCGGTTTCCTTCGCCGAAAACAACCGTTGGACGAACAACGCAAAGATTCCTTGAGGATCGATCCTCATTGTGCCAGTTTCTGTAGACTTCTTCCGCCAACCATTTGGTTCTTCCATAATCGTTAAAATAGCTGATTGTGCCCGTTTCATCTGTGTCAGGGGCAGCAAACCCATACACAGCGACCGAACTAGTAAAGACGATACTTGGAATGCCCTTTTCAGTTGCGATTGCGCACAAGTTTTTGGCGCCATCAACATTCACTTCGTCGTATAATTTCTTAGGACGTACATCGTCTCGATGTTCAGCAGCAAGATTGTAAATAACATGATGGGATGGATCGATCGTTCTCCTAAGGGATTCCAGATCCCTAACATCGGCTTTTTTCCATAAATTGGGGTGTTCTTTGCTACGGGCTTTGTCAATGATCGTGACATTGTGATTTGAGTCCAAAAGCCTCTTTACTAGACGGGTACCAATGAATCCTGACCCTCCGATTACCGCAATGTTCAAATCGATCGACTCCTCTTGAGCACAGAAAATGGATCGAATAGGTAAAAAGGAAGCCAATTATCAGAATAACCATTTAAAAAAGGACTCCATTGGTTTTGAGACAGATATCGGAGATTCATTACGAACAAGAAGGCATTTTGTAAAAAAGTCCGGTAGTCAGGATTTCTTTTTGTGATCAATGTTCCTCCCATATGAACCTTTGATTTGAGGATTGGTTCCACAAGATATTCTACCATAGTTCTATGGCAAAAAACCATGAAAGCTTTGGAGGGTTATTGGTATTGGGCCTCGATGAGTTGATCTTTTGGCACTTCTCGGATTTTCTTGGCTGGAACGCCCATATATAGGTATCTGGGTTCAAGGTCTTTGGTGACAACGCTTCCCGCACCCACCAGAGCGTCTTCACCGATCGTGATTCCGGGGAGGATGGTTGCGTTGGCGCCGATTCTCGCTCCTCGTTTGAGAGTCGGGCCTTTGATGTGGTTTTTTCGTTCTTCCGTTCTTCCCCCAAAACGGTCGTTTGAGAAGGCTACTTTCCAATTGGACACGGGCGTGGACGACCACATTGTGGCCCAAAATGCATCCTTCACCGATGATCGCGCCGGGTTCAATGACTACATGGGTTCCGATCGTCGGGTTCATCAGAGCACTTCCACATGGTCTTGGATCGAAAACCCTTTGGTTCGAAGGATGTTTTTCGTGTCCAAAATCAAGGGAGAACTGTGGTAGATCAAATCGTAATCGACCCTTTTTTTGTGAGCGGTCGTGATGACGACGGCGTCGCATTGGGAGAGAAGCTCTTGGGAGAGGGGAATGGTCGAGCGTGTCGTTCCGTGATGAGTGAAATTCGGTACATAAGGATCCACGACCAGAACACGGGCCTTTTCGGTTTCCAATTGGTTCAGAACATGTAAGGCGGGTGATTCACGCATATCTTCGATATCTCCTTTGTAGGCGATGCCCATCATAACGATGGTTGCGCCATTCAGGCATTTCTGATGCCGGTTGAGCAGTTTCATGAGCCGTTGGACCACATATTCGGGCATGAAGTCGTTGATTTCACCGGCCATTTCGATGAGCCGGGTATGGTAATCATACTTTCGCGCGATGTAGGTGAGGTAGAATGGGTCGATCGGGATGCAATGCCCACCCACGCCAGGCCCAGGATAGAATGGCATGAAACCGAACGGTTTCGTGGCGGCGGCTTGGATGACTTCCCAGAGATCGATTCCCATTTTGTGGGCGAGGATGGCCATTTCATTGACTAGGGCGATGTTGACGATGCGAAAGGTGTTTTCTAGGATTTTGGCCATCTCTGCTTCTTTGGGAGAAGAGACCGAACATACGGGCGCTTGAAGGACAGTCTCATAAAGGGTTTTGGCCATTTCTGTGGATTTGGGTCCGACTCCTCCTACGACCTTTGGGGTGTTTTGGGTTTTGTAGAGAAGGTTCCCCGGATCAACGCGCTCAGGGCTGAAGGCCAAGAAAAAATCGGTCCCACACTTCAACCCATTTTTTTCCAGAATCGGGAGCATGACCTCTTCCGTAGTTCCCGGGTAGGTTGTGGACTCAAGAACGATCAGCATCTCGGGGTGAATTCGTTTGCTGAGTTCATGAGTGCAATGGATGATATGCGCTAGATCGGGTTGTTTGTAGATGTTCAGGGGGGTTGGAACGCAAACCGCTACTACATCGCATTCGATCAGTTTATCAAAGTCCGTTGTGGCTTGGAGCTTTTGAGAACGGACGATCTCTTCCAGGTCTTCGTTCACTACATCTCCGATATAGTTGGTTCCCTGGTTGACCATTTGGACGCGGCTTTCTTGGATGTCGAATCCGATTACACGATAGCCGGCTTTGGCCTTTTCTACGGCCAATGGAAGTCCTACGTATCCGAGACCGATGACTCCAACAACCGCTTTCTTAGTGGCGATCTTATCCAATAACTTCATAGGTTCCTCCCGTTTTTTGGGTTTCAGATGCTTCGTATAGTGCCAAGATGATTTCTACGGCTTTTTTCCCTTCTTCCCCACTAATGAAGGGAGGGCGGTTTTCGCGAATGGAAGCGCAAAAGTCTTCAAAGAGCGGTGTGTGACCGTTTCCATAAACTGTGTCCGGATCGGGCAGGTTCATGAAGGGGTGGCTTTCTTCTCCTTCGAATCGCCAGGTCTGAATCCGATTAACCGCCAAACCTCCCAAAACAACGGTTCCTTTTTCTCCGAAAACGGACAAGGTCTCTTCCAGGTTGTTAGGATAGGTATTGGAAGTTCCTTCAATGATCCCGATCACCCCATTGTGAAAGGCGATAAGCCCGGCCCCGAAGTCTTCCGTTTCCAGATACGAATGGGCAAAGTTTCGAGTGATCCCAACGACCGAGGCGTGGGAAGATCCGGCCATCCATTGGAGCAGGTCGATGTTGTGGGAACACTGATTCATCAAGGTGCCTCCGTCCATTTTTCGGGTGCCCCGCCAAAGGGCTTGATCGTAGTAGGCTTTGGATCGATTCCATAGGATTCGGGCTGTGATGTGAAAGACCTGACCAAAAGCCTTTTGTTCAACTTTTTTTCTCAACTCCCGCACCGCTGGATTGAAGCGATTTTGGAAACAGGCTCCCAGATTGCGTCCTCGATCTTTGGCGGTTCGGATCATCTGGTCCATCTCTATGGTCGAAAGCGCCATGGGTTTTTCGACTAGGACATGTTTTCCCGCTTGTAGAGCTTCGATGGAGATCGAGGAATGATTTCCGCTTTCGGTGGCGATCGAAACCCAATCACAATCCGTTTCAAGCAATGAGCGGTAGTCGGTGAAGATCTTTGGTTGAAAACCTGTTGTTTCTTCATAGGCGTATGCCGCCTGCTTGGCTCGGTCTTCTTTGACATCGCATACTCCGATCAACTGAACCTGTTGTCGGTTCATGGCAAAGGCTTCGATGTGTTTGCGTAGACCGATCCGACCACATCCAATCAACCCTGCTTTGAGCAAAGGGATCCCTCCTTGATTGTATTATTCATTCACTGTGTGAATTATACCATGGATGTTCATCGAAAGTCCAGGATTGATTTGCTTCTTTTCTTGGATTGTGGTACAATCGTTCAGTGAGTGAATGAACAATCGGGAGGCGCATATGGATTTTTCCGAATATTCCTTTTTCAATCCTTCCCCCAATTTCCGGGAGATGAATCTTCTAAAAACCTTGAGTGAGACGGCTTCGATCTCTCAGGAGCGTTTGGCGCGGTCGGCCGGGATCGTACCCAGCATGGTGAACAAGTATTTGAAAGGGTTTGAAGAGGAAGGGCTGATCACCAAAGTGGGGGAGAACCGCAGGAACATGAAATATGTGTTGACCGATACCGGAACCTTTCGGCTTCAGTTTCTGAATCTGTTGTATCTGAAGGAAGCCGCCCGTTTGTATGCGCAATCTCGGAGGATTTTCGGCAATGTCCTGGATGCGCTTTCAGATTTTGGGTATGAAGAGTTGTACCTATATGGCGCGGGGATTGTGGGTGGGATTTTGGCGGGTGTTTTGAGAGTGGAAGGCATCGAACCGATGGGATTCATTGATGATGCTCTTTCAAGACAGGGTGAACGGTTTCACGATTGCCCCGTCTTTGCGCCGGATCAGGTGGTTTTTCAGGAGAATCAAGGGGTCATTGCCGCTTCTTTCCGACACGCCAAGCGAATCGCAGAAAACGCGCAGAAAAAGGGGATGCCCAATATTATGGTCTTTGCGATTTCCCAAATGGGTCAAGTGACGCTCAAGAAAGTGGAGGCGGATCAATGAAGGTGCCTTTGTTTGATCTGACCCGGCAATATAGAGAGCTTCGGGAGGAGATTTTGGAGGGGATCGATCAAGTCTTGTCCTCCGGCCGGGTCATTCTTGGCCCGCAAGGAGAGGCTTTGGAACAGTCGATTGCTCGTTGGGCAGGGGTTCGGTATGGAATCGGGGTAGCAAACGGATCCGATGCCCTCCTAATCGCAGTCGCCGCTTTAGGGCTTACAGCAGGAGATTATGTGATCACAACGCCTTACACTTTCTTTGCCACAGCCAGCTGTATTACTCGGAACGGTGGGATTCCTTTTTTCGTGGATATCGATCCTTCGACCTTCAACCTGGATCTTGACCAGGTTGAACAAGCGCTGCGCAATCATCCTTTGCGGGATCGGATCAAGGGAATCATTCCTGTGCATCTCTTTGGACAGGTTATGGACCTTGAACGATTGGATTGTCTTCGGAAGACCTACAAGATTTGGATGGTCGAAGATTGCGCCCAATCGATCGGCGCGGTCCACTCTGGGAAAAACGGAGTATCTTCTCCGGCAGGCAGTGTGGGGGATCTTTCGACCTTCTCCTTCTTTCCCACCAAAAACCTGGGAGGATACGGGGATGGAGGGATGATTGTCACTCCGCATTCTGAGCTCGAGCAGTTTTGCCGGATCTATCGGGCGCATGGATCATCCGTCCGATATGTCCATGAACGGATCGGGATCAATTCACGGCTTGACGAGCTTCAGGCAGTGGTCTTAAAGATCAAGGGAAACCACCTTCCCGATTATATCAATCGGAGGCGGACGATTGCCCAGCGATACAACAGAGCGTTCGCAGATACCGAAATGCCGATTCAAACGCCGATCAGTTCCCAGGACATGAGTCATGTTTTTCATCAGTATGTGATTCGGTTGGTTGATGCGGAACGAAAGGATCGGGACAGCCTTAGGGCGTTTTTGATCAAAAACGGGGTTGGGACGTCTGTTTATTACCCAATGGGCCTCCATCAGCAGAAGTGCTTTCAGCATCTTCCGCTACCAAATGGGGATTTGCCCCATACCCAGAAAGCATGCGATCAAACCATTGCCCTTCCGATCTTTCCTGAGATGACCGATGAGGAAGTCGATTATGTGGTCGAGCAAGTACGGTTGGGCCTAAATATGAGCCTTTCATAGGTAAAACAAAGGACGGTTGATCCTGATGAAGATCTCTATGATCGATTCCCGAATCCATGATCTGTTGATGATCGAACCCGAAGTGTACAAGGATCACAGAGGCGGTTTTCAGCAAATCTATAGCACTGTAGATTTCCGACAAGCGGGCATTCACACTTCTTTCGTTCAAGATAATCTATCCCATTCTCGAAAAGGAGTCCTTCGGGGTTTGCATTTTCAAGTCGATCATCCTCAGGCAAAGCTCGTAACAGTTATCAAAGGAGCCGCATTCGATGTTACCATCGATTTGCGGGTCGGTTCTCCTTCCTACTTGAAATGGTCTGGAACGGTCTTGTCTGAAGAGAAACCAAAAATGATCTTCATCCCCGAAGGATTTGCCCATGGGTTTTTGGCGCTTTCGGATCATGTCATATTCTTTTATAAATGCTCGGACCACTACTTTCCCCAAGGGGATCGAGGCGTTGCATGGAATGATCCGGATGTTGGAGTTGAGTGGCCTTTTGCCGAATATGGAATCGGTGATCCGATCCTTTCTGCCAAAGACCAGTCTCTTCCCCAAGTGTCAGAGATTTCGATTCCTTTTCGGTATCACTCAGGGCCATGATGCGCGTTCTGATCACGGGCGCCAATGGCCAGTTGGGATTGGCCATTCAGAAAGCGTGCAGGATCCGGGGTATCGCGTTCATTCCCACCGACCTTTGTCCCCCTCAGGGAGTGACAACCAACACGGGAAGGAAAACAGAGACTCTGGATATCACGGATCCCGATGCGGTCCGTTCTGGGTTCCAAAGGCATAGTATCGATTTGGTGATCAATTGCGCAGCATACACGGATGTGGATAAAGCGGAGACAGATTCAGAACGCGCATTTCTGGTGAATGGAATGGGGCCGAAAACCTTGGCGATGGCGGCCAATGAACAGGGCATCCCTTTGGTTCATTTCAGTACCGATTATGTCTTTGATGGGAACAAAGACAGTCCGTACCAGATTGGAGACCGACCCAATCCAATATCGGTATACGGAAAAAGCAAACGGTTTGGAGAAGAGATGGTTTTGAACCATACGCAACAGCTGGTTTTGATCCGGTTGAGTTGGCTTTTCGGACCGAGTGGAAATCATTTCATCCGCAAGGTCCTAGGTTGGTCAAAGGAAAAAGACGTGCTGAGAATTGTCGATGATCAAACCTCCTCTCCGTCGTATGGTCAGGACGTGGCAATGGCTGTTGTGGATTTGCTGCAGCATAAGGTTTATGGGGTATATCATATGGCCAATTTTGGATCATGCAGCCGGTATGCCTGGGCGAAGTATGTTCTAGAATCCGTAGGGTGGAAAGGGACTTTGGTTCCGGCAAACAGCCAAGAATTCCCGCATCTTGCCCGAAGGCCCGCCTTTTCTGTATTGGATTGCTCCTGTACGGAGCGCGTTTTGGGGTATCGTTTTTCATCATGGGAGGATGCAGTGGATCGGTATCTCGAGAAGGAATCGGAACCTTGATTCTTGGAGTATTCCGGAGGATGGCGCGTGAAGATTATGGCCTGCATCGCGGCGTATAACAACCCGGATGACCTCAGCGTCCTTTTGCGTTCGCTGGATCAATCGCGAAGAAGGATTGACCAGGTGTATGTCGTAGACAATAGCGATGGGGTTTTCCTTGATGTGAACCGTCGTTTGGTTGGACAGTATCCGGATCATTTTGCCTATGAGCCTAGCGCCCATCAGAAAAAAGGGTGCGCGCAAGCATTCAAGATCGGGATGGAACGGTTTTTGGAGATAGGGTATGATCTGCTCTTGCTTCTGGATCAAGATGGCAAAATCCGTGAAGATTCGATCGAACGATATCTGGATCATATCGAAGAGGCGGATCTGATCGTGCCAAACATCGGGAACATCAATCCCCAGTCTCCCCATGAAATTGGATTGTTGCCCTCAAAGATTTCTATGCTTGCAAAAACGGAAGCAATTCAAGCAACAAACGGGAGCGAGGTCATCGGTCCGAATATGGGATTGATGATTCATCGATATGTTGTTGAGCGGTGTATGTACGATGATACGCATTATTTGGTCGGATTCAGCGATTTCGATTATGGGTTGAAAACGGTCCTTTATGGGTATCGATCCCGGTATTTCTCAGATATTATCGTGTATCATCCCAATCTATCCGAGAAATATCCCCAGAAACCGAGTCGATTCCGCGATTGGGTGTTCCGAGCGATTCCCTTTCAGCATTTGGGATATGTGTCTCGCCATAGCGCACATCGCGATGAATGGGATCTATACTCGAGGATTTTTTTGACAGCCAAGTACTTTCCCTTTTTTGTTGTCATCGCCAACATCGCGCATACATTCAATCCGCTGTTTCTTTGGTATCGGATGGTTCGGTATCAGATTTCTTTCCGGAAAACCGTTTCAATATACCGCAGCGCGATTCGAGCGGGGCGGGCTGATCGGAAATCGGAGAATCGGAAAGCGATCGATCATAAAAAGAGAGGATTTGTTGCATGAAAAATGTTCTTATCGTCACTCATTCGTTTCCCCCTTTGAATAAAATTGCCTCCATGAGATTCAATATCATAGCGAAATATTTCCATCAATTTGATTACAATCCTATTGTTATAACCTCAAACGCCACAGGAGATTTGAAATCATATGTAGACGCAAATAATGTTTATAGGTATGGAAATAATCCGACGGTTGATATTTCTAAAAGATCAAACCTTTCAAATAATAAAATATATAATATATATAATTATAATAAAAATATTATTCAATTTAAGAAGAAAATATATTTTCATTCAACAGATCGTTTTTCGATGTCTAGGAAAAACCTTTTGTCGTGGGAAAGAGAAGTTAAAGACCGGTTTTTGAACGATTTTGGGAGCGGTCGGATCGATATCGTCCTATCTTCTTTTGGCCCAGCTACTAGTCATCGGATCGGAAAGTTCTTCTCAGATCATTATCAAGTCCCATGGGTCGTTGATTTCAGAGATTTGGGCGCAGTAGAGCGGTTTGACAAATTCGCATTCATCGATCGAATGGATAAGGCTATTGAAAAGCGAATTTTGCGCACGGCTTCCGCATTTACAACGGTTAGCCCAACATTTCAACGGATTTTTCAAACCAACTATCATAGACCTACAGAAGTGATCTATAATGGTTGGGATGAAGATGATCGGGACTTTGATTCGAGTGATTATATTCAAAAGGGTCTGCAATCCGTAGAAAAGGGGAAGTACTTGTACTATGCGGGGACACTGTATGATTTTCAATTAACCGGTATTGAAATGATCTTCCAAATCTTGAACATGAACCGTGCTCCGGGGATTTCATTTGTAATCAGAAGCCTAGGCCCGTATCATCTTACAGAAGAGGTCGTTGCATTAACGAGAAAATACGGTGTGGAATCAAAGGTTCAAATCCTTGCTCCAGAGGTATATAATATTGTTAAGTATGAAGAGTCTCATTCGTGGTGCAATTTGGTGTTTGCAGACCTGAGAAGAAAAAACCACTATACGAAAGGTATGCTGAGTGGGAAGTTCTTAAAACTTTTACCCAATCATCCGCCAGTTTTGTTTGTCGCCAGGCCTGACAACGATGCAAAAGAAATCTTAGAAAGAACAAAAAAAGGGAGACTGTGTTCAACCATCGAGGAGATCGCCTCTTTTTTTGATGAGATTACCCATGAACCAAGAAAATATTCCGGAAACAAGCATATATTCGATTACTCAACGAGGACCCAAGCGGAGAAACTATGCGCCCTTTTTTCGGGATTATTGAAGGAGAAAATAGTGATATGAAATATACGTTTGACACTTATAGAAAAATATTAGAAAAACTAATTGCAGATTACGAATTCAAATTTTTTGAAGAATTTAATCCAAATAAATGTGTTTATTTAAGGCATGATATTGATATAATGCCGGAGAATATTACAATATTAATGAATATAGAAAGAGAATTGGGCGTTCGATCAACATGGTTTTTTCAACCGAACAATCGATTTTATAATATATTTTCCGAAGATATGAGGATTCTTATCGAAACTCTTCTTACTCATAATTTCTCAATCGGTTTGCATATTGATTGCCAAAGATTGGAGTCGCTAGATCAAATTCAGGAAGAAGTATCTCATTGGTTCCATTTTTGCTCAAGATACTATGCTTTGTCTCCTATTGTTTCGTTTCATCGACCAAAGCCTTATTTACTAGCAAACATCCACCTTTCAGGGTTTGTTAACACCTACGAGGAATCATTCTTCCAAAGAATCAGGTATTTTTCGGATTCGAAGAGAAAGCACTTTCTGGAACCATTAATGTCAAGTATCCAAAGGGATCGCAGCACAAGCATTCAATTATTGACCCATCCTTATTGGTGGGATTATGAACATCTTGATATTCAAAGCCTTTTAACCAGATATGAAAATATCCAATTGAGTAAGATTCGGAGAGTGTTGGCCCAAGAAACAGTAAATTACGAGCAATATTTGGAAGGGAGACAGAACCCCAAATAGAGGACAATTGCTCGGAAGGAGGGAATCAATGGATTCTATTCGTGTCCAAGATATTTGCGACTATTTGTTTGCTAGAGGATATGCTCAGGAAATGAAAGTCTCAAGTGATCTACATATAAAGGGATTTTCACCCATATCTCAATCGGAAAAGAATACTCTCTCGTGGATGAGGGATCAGGCTGTTACCTGGTCGAAGATTGATTCAGCAGTTGTCATTTGCAGTAAGACCTTGGAAACGCCCAAGAACACCGGCATTGTTTTTATCCCTGTGCAAAATCCAAGATTGGTGTTTGCCAAAATCCTTGAGCGTTTTGGGGTCCAAGGTTCTGATCCTGCAATAGCGCCAACAGCGATAATCGGGAAAAATGTGACAATTGGGGAATCAGTTTCGATCGGCCATTATTCAGTGATTGGCGATTTCGTTTCAATCGGTTCCAATACAATAATCCATCCCAATGTTAGTATTTATGATCATGTTTCGATTGGAGAAAGATGTAGGATTCATAGTGGCGCCGTGATCGGATCCGATGGGTTCGGGTATGAAAAGGATGAGGAAGGAATACTGATCAAAATACCCCATATTGGTGGAGTGGTAATCGAAGAAGACGTTGAGATTGGCAGCAATGTGTGTATAGATCGTGGAACGATTGGGAATACCGTAATCCAAAAGAACACAAAAATAGACAACCTTTGCCATATCGCTCATAATGTACATATTGGAAAGAATACAACGATCATCGCATTGTCAATGATCGCTGGTAGTGTTGTTATTGAGGATAATTGCTGGGTTGCGCCTTGTTCGGCTATCCGCGAAGGATTAGTTGTAGGGAAAGAATCATTTATCGGTCTTGGGGCCGTTGTAGTTAAGCGGGTTGAAAGAGGTGACATTGTTGTAGGTGTTCCTGCTAAGTCGATAAAGAAAAACGAAAGCGCGAAAGGGTTGTAGTATGGACGTTGAAATGTATGATACTCATTATGAGTTTTGGTTGAGCGAGATTGAGGGTAGGCCTTTTGTCATGAACCAACGGATCATTTCCGAAATCACCCTTTCGATCAAGGGATTATCTCAGGAGAAACCCCTCTTTTTGATTGCCAAGAATGGCATTGCTGGAGCAGATATAAAAGAGATGGTAGATATGAATACGGAAGAAGCATATAATTACTCTCTTCTAGGCTCAAATATGGTTGAATGCATTGCTTCTTTTCCCTCGTTAGTGGTCGGTTTCTTTGATAGGTATCTTCTAGGGGGAGGATTGGAACTTGCTCTTGGATGTGATATGCTTATTGCCACGAAACAATGCAAAGTCGGGTTTCCGGAAGTTACTTTAGGGATCATGCCTGGGTTTATGGGAATGGATAATTTATGCATAAAAGCAAATCGCATTTCTCGAGAGCTTGTGTATTTAGGGAAAGTAAGAAGTGCTGAAGAGTGTTCGTGCTATGGTATATTTCATCAAATCGTTGATAATTGGGAATCAGTAGAAGCATTAATAAAAGGTACAATTCAGGATATTCAAAGATGTTCTTTTCATTCAATTACAGCTATAAAAAAGCATTATTTGAGTATTAAAAAAAATGAAAACAATATAGAAAGCGGAAGTAGATTTTTTTCCGAATTATTCGAAAAAGAAGAACAAAAAAATAAAATGAAGAAATTCATTCAAAAGAAGTAAATTCCTTGTCTCTATAACATAAGTGATTCCACATAAAAGAATAAATCCGTACCTTATGGGGAATGATAAACTTTACCCGTGATATATTCTTATATTGTTCTTGAGCGAAACAGGATAATGCATGCGCCTGCGAGTTGGGAACATTTGCTCCGCGCAAGACACAAATGCTCCTAATGAAACCCTTTGTTCAGCGCTTCCTCCAAGGCTTTCAGTAAAGCTTTGCTCGTAGTGGTCGCTATTCTCCGATCGGTTTAAATGCTTTTGATACGGCTTCTATCGTGGATTGGATTTGCTGTACCCGCACTTCCGGGTTTTTCCAGCGCACAACTCCTGCGGCAACAACCGTTGCTCCTTTTGATTCACTGCGTTTTGCCATGGTACTCAAAGTGCGGGTACCGCCCATCCATTTCGCAAGATGATGGGTGACAAAGACGGCCACTTTCTTCCCTTTGAGATCTTGGGCTTGCTCTAAGAAGGATTTCATCGGCATTGAAAGCGAAAAGGCATGCACGGGTGATCCAAAGACCAGACCTTCGTATTGGTTCAGGTCGGGCATGTTTTTGAACTGGACGCTTTTGGCGTCGGGCCGGATCTCTCCTTCGACTTCCAAAGACACTAGTTCTGCCTCATAGCCTTGAGTTGTGAGCGTTTCTTGCATGGTTTTGGCTACTGAAAGGGTGTTACCTGATTTCGAGTACACGATGATTCCTAATTTCATAGTAATCTCCTCCACTTTATCAAAATTGCGTCTTTTCAAGGCGCTGGTTGTGTGTGTGCGATTCTACTTGGATCCCCGCATGCCAAACATGGTCTCCACGGTTTGGAGCGCTATTTGAAGATCCAGAAGGATGTTCCGGTTTTTGATGTAGTACAGGTCATATTCGGTCTTGGTTTTGTAGTCGCTCAGGGTGGTGGTGTGTTTGTAATGGATCTGAGCCCATCCGGTGATTCCGGGTTTGAGGTTGTTGCGGTACTGATAGTATGGGATGTTTTGCTCGCATAGGGTATGGTATTGGATCATTTCGGGCCTTGGCCCGATCATGGACATGGTGTTGGCCAATACATTGAAAAATTGCGGAAACTCGTCGAATCTGAGTTTTCGAATGATCCGACCGATTCGGGTCAATCGTTGGGGGATCGTTTGGTTGGGGTTTTGCTCCTGTTCTAATTTTTCCGCCTCTATGGTGGTTAGGCTCCGGAACTTGAGAAAGGAAAAGGGCCGATTCTTGTATCCCATCCGGGTTTGGCGAAAGACGATGGGGCCTCCCGAATCGAGGGGGATGAGGATGAACAGAAGGATCATAATTGGGGAGGTGATGATGATGAGAATAAGGGCCAAAAACAAATCCATTACGCGTTTTGCTGGAGAATTGTTGGGGTGGGAGAAACAGACTTCATAGTATTCTTCAAATTTGCCGATTATCTCCAAAGGGATCCGCTTGAGATGGCTTTCAACGATTTTGGGCAGAAATTCAACCGAGATTTGGTTTTGACGGGCTTTTCGCAAAACGGTTTCTAAACCCGTAGTGAGATGGGGATCGCCGATTATGATGGAATCAAATGCGTGCGATTGCTCCAGGGTTTGTTCAAGGAGGGGTTCCGAGGGGTTGATGTAGTCGGTTACTTGGACTTTTCCCAACGATTGGGCTTGGACTTCCTTCATCGTGGGTTCGAGTTCCTCGCGGGTTCCGATGATCAAAAGCCGTTCTGGCGGGATAAACCGAATGATGGTCCGAATCAGCCCGTGGAAGAGAAAGGGTAAGACCATCGCGGAAAAGAAGAAGGTGACAACCAATGGAATTGGCCCCAATCGAGCGCCTGGCAGGGTGAGCATCGGGATGAGGGCTAAAAGCATTCCCGTCAGGCTTCCCAAGATATAGGAAACTACGGTTTCGTTGATGTTTCGGGTTGGTCGGAAATCCAAGCCTCTAAAGGCATAGATCCCCGCAAAGATCAGAAGATTGAGCAGGGAGGCCTTCATAACCAACATGGCGTTCCAGTCCCGGTGCAACAATAGCTGCGCCAAGAAGAGAATCAGAAGATTCGTGAGCAAAAAAACCCACCGGTAGGTCCGTGTTTTCCTTCGCAAATTGGCTCCCTTTAATCAAAGAAAACGTTTCCGACATTCGATTATAGCACAATCGGCTCAAAAACGGATGGATGGGTGTGGATGCAGCTTGGGTATAAGGGCTCACCCCTATACCGGCTCCAATGCAAAGCAACCAAGATTGCGGTTTTCTTCATCGATTCCGATCCCCACCAAAAACAAAGGACGGCCTTTGTACATGGATCCGTATCCTTTTTGCTTGATCTGCTCCAAACCGAGTTGGGCCGATTGCTTTGCTTCTTGGCTGTTTGGCGCTTTCTTCAACTCCAGGATCCAGAGATCCGTTCCGTATCGAATCACAAGGTCGCTCCGGCCGAGATTGGTCGGTTCTTCCGCCACCGCGTCAATTCCGCATCCCCACAGAAGGGTCAAGAGCGCGGTGTGATAGTAGCGTTCCAACCGCTCGGGTATTTTTGCTTCCTGTGATTTTTCTTTGCGGTCCAGGTACAAGTGATACGGTATGGCCGAAAAGACTTGCTGCATCTGCGTAAAGATCTTGGCAAAATCACGGCTTCTCAATCCTTCAATGATCGACTTTCGAATCAGGTTGGCTTGTTGGTTATCGAGCCTGTAGGAATGCAGCAGAATCAGATGATTGAAAGCGTCCTTCACCTCTTGGTTGGGAAAGTCCAAAGCGTACCCCAATTCTTTGTCATAACTCTTGAAAGTCAGATATCCTGATTGAACCAAAAAGCTTTCGGGGGGCGCCTTCTCGATCTCATAGCTGCTGAAGATACTCTCGGTTACCGAATGATCGGTGAGTTTGTCAAACTCGATCTGGTGGGCGCGGATGTACTGGCCCAGAAAGTAGGGGGACCCCGATTCAAACCAGTAGTTGCGGTACCGATTGTCCTTGAAGAACCCCAACACTGAGAAAGGATTGTACACAAATCTTTGTCCATCGAAAGAAAAGCCGTTGTAGTACCGGCGTAAATCATCCAGGAAGGCTTGTCGTACTTGACCCAGCTTGCGGGCAGCGGCATCGATGTATTCCGAGAAATCCGCTTCCAGTTCTTGCTGGGTATATCCGAGCATGGTGGCAAAGGGATCTTGGAAGGTGATATCGTCCAGATTGTTTAAAGTAGAAAAGACGCCCGCCTTGGTAAACTTAGTAATTCCGGTGATAAAGACAAAGCGGAGATGGGGATCGGCATCTTTTATGGTGGAATAAAAGGTTCGAAGCACATTACGAACCGCATCAGCCTTCTCTGGTTCATGCAGATGGTCCAGAATGGGCTTGTCGTACTCGTCGATTAGCAAAACAACCCGTTCTTCTTTGGAAAGCTTGGCCAACAACTCGCTGAAGGCATACTTGTAATGATCCTGCTTCAAAGAGAGTTCAAAGGAATCAGCGATCCGCTGGATTTGAAAGATCAATCCCTGTATCACTGAGTCAGGTCCTTGGGTATCCACCTCGGTCATACTGATATGGACTACAGGGAACTGGGTATTCCAATCCCACCGGTCATAGATCCAGGTGTCTTCGAAAAGGGCTTTTTCGCCTTGGAACAGATATTTCAAGGTAGATACGGTCAAGGACTTTCCAAACCTTCGGGGTCGAGAGAGAAAATAGAACTTGCCCAAATCGATCATTTCATACAGAAAAGGGGTCTTATCCACATAAACAAATCCGTTTTCCCTCATATACCGAAAGTCCTGTAACCCCACCGGAAGTTTCTTCATACACTCCCTCCGTCGCAAAGGATAATCGCGTTCGGAAAGATTATACCACAAGAAGGATCACACACCCAAGGGATAAGGATAAAAACGCAAGAGATCAAAGGGGCGCTCTACAGGCCCGCTTGCCGCAAGATCCAGAATACCAGCCCGGAACAGGCTGCTACAAGGGGCACGGTGATGAGCCATGATAGGACGACATTCCGCAGGACTTTCCAGTTGACCATATGCTTGCCCCGGGCCATGCCGATGCCTGTAACAGCGCCGACCACGGTGTGGGTTGTGGATACGGGGAATCCGAAGACCGAAGCCAACAGGACGGTGGTTGCCGCTCCAAAATCGATGGCGTACCCGCGGGTGTTGTTGATGCGGGTGATGTTGTGGCCTACGGTGTGCATGACCCTTTTCCCCAAGAGGGCAACTCCCAATGAGATCCCGATTCCGCCCATGAGAAGGATTTCGATTGGTATGGTCGTCTCGGATGCTGCGACGCCAGTGGTCAGGACAGCAAAAATAAGCGCGACTGGGCCGATTGCATTGGCCACGTCATTGGCCCCATGAGAGAAGGCGACATAGCAGGAAGTGATCACCTGTAATCGGCGAAATATCTGTTGGACCGGGTTTCGTTTCTTTTTGAGATCGATCGAGATTCGGGCGATCCAGATTGCGCTGATGATATAGGAAAAGAAGGACACAATAAACGCATAGAAGATGGATGGGCCAAGTGGTTGCTGCATCGACTTGAAGAACAAGAGAAAGGCAATCACGGCTATCGTGATTCCAACAAAGATCGGACTTCTCTTTTTTACGAGGTGGTTGGGATCTTTCCGATGAGTGATCAAGAGTTGGATTACCCGGAAGATGGAGTAGGAAAGAAGCCCACCCAGGATCGGAGAGATCAGCCAAGTGATGACGATCATGAGTACGGAAGTCCAATGGATTGCGCCCAGTCCGGATGATACGATGCCGAAGCCAATCATGCCCCCGACAATGGAGTGTGTTGTGGAGATGGGCATGGCTTTGAAGGTAGCCACAAGGATCCAGATGGTGGTGGCGATCAGAGCGGAAAGGGAACCGAGCATGAGAGTGTTTGGGTCGGTGATGACATCCCAGCGAATGATCCCTTTCATGATGGTGGAAACGACAAAGGAACCAAACAGTACTGCGCCTGCAAACTCCAGGATTGCCGCGATCCATACCGCTTGTTTGGGAGAAATGGCCTTGGCGCCCACGGCTGTGGCCATCGAATTGGCAACGTCATTCGCACCGATGGAAAAAGCCAGGGCAAATCCGATCACAGCTGCGAGAATCAACATAGGACCTCCTCCTCTCGGAGCGTATTATACCATGTTTTTTTCTGCCGTGTGTGTGGGGTATGATATAATCAGTGTGGTTTGAATCGAAAGAATAGCTTGGAACCGATGTGCATGAATGATGGGGAGGTTGGTTTGGAATTTTTGGCTGCGTTTTGGGAAGGGGAGGAAGAGGTTGTTGTTTCCTATCGGGGCGGGGTTTCTTCCCTGGAAGGATTGAGTCTTCGAATCTGGGAGGAGCCCTCAACCCCGGCTTTTCTGATTGAGTCTGTTACGCTTTTGCCTCCTACGCATGCAAAGGCCTATTTCGACCATTTGTTGGGATGTGGGTTGATCTTGCTGCGGGGTCGTTTTGAATGGGGATGGAAACGGTGGTTGGACCGAAGGTTGTGGTTGGAGTGCTTTGATCCCCATTCGTTGCTTATGCCTCAAGTCTTGCCCGTCCGAAAACGGAGGATTCTGGATCATCCTGAGCTGTTCTTTCCGGGGTCTTTATGGCCTTCGTACAGCAAAGAGCGAACGTTGTTCCGTCTTTGGGCTCCAACAGCCCGGGGGGCGCGCGTGAATCTCTATCCCGATTATGAGAGCCGCGAAGGGCATCGACAGATCGATATGAATCGAACCGATCACGGGGTGTGGGAAACGCGTGTGGAAGGGGATCTCCATGGAATGAGCTACACCTTTGGCGTCGATGTCGAAGGACGGATCCAGGAAACCCTTGATCCGCACAGCCTTTCTCTAACCGTGAATTCCGGTCGATCGGTGATTTTGGATATGGAGTTGACCCATCCGAAACGGTGGGAGTCGGATCGACCGTTGCAAGGTTTTGAACAGATGACCGATGCAGTGGTGTATGAAACGCATGTTCGGGATTTGACCATGCACCCTGGTTCGGGGATTGTCCGAAAAGGGAAGTTCCGAGGGTTGACTGAAATTGGCACTCAGAATGAACATCAGCAGGCAACGGTCTTGGATCATCTCATAGAACTGGGGATTACCCATCTGCACTTGCTGCCCATCCAAGATTTTGGATCGGTGGATGAGCGAGATCCGAATGCCTATAATTGGGGGTACGACCCGGAGTGTTATTCGGTGCCGGAAGGCCAGTACGCAACCGATCCCTCTGATCCGGTCATACGAGTGCGGGAGATGAAGGGGATGGTTCGAAGCTTGCATGAGCAAGGGATCGGGCTGGTTATGGATGTGGTGTACAATCATACTTTTCGCCGAGGAGATTCTACCTTTGATCAGATTGTTCCGGGATACTTTTACCGCTTGAACCCGGATGGAAGCTACTCCAACGGATCAGGTTGCGGAAATGAGATTGCTTCGGAGCGACCGATGGTCCGGAAGTACATTGTGGATAGCATTGCGCATTGGCTGGAGGAGTATCATGTCGATGGGTTTCGGATGGATCTGTTGGCATTGACCGATCGGGAGACGGCGCGCGCTGTGGAAGAGAGAGCGCATGCGCTGAACCCATCGGCTTTGATCTATGGGGAGCCATGGACCGCGGGGGCTTCGCAATTAGAGGGGTCGAACCTCTTTTTCAAGGGAGCGCAGCGAGATATGCGGATGGCTGTGTTCAATGATCGGTTTCGCGATGCGCTGAAAGGTAGGCCGGATGATGAATCGATCGGGTTTGCCAGTGGGGCGCTTTATCACACAACACATGTGCTGAAAGGGCTCGTGGGGAGTGTGGACTTTCCGGAAACCGATCCCGATTTCGCCCTTCATCCTCGAGAGTCGATCAATTACAGCGCGTGTCATGACAATTTGACTTTGTATGACAAGTTGGTGAAGAGCCTTCCCGGGGCTTCGATGGACGAGATTGTTCAGAGGAACAAGTTGATTGCGCTGATTCTTTTGTTGAGCCAAGGGGTTCCGTTTCTGCACGGGGGAGAAGAGTTGCTCCGCAGCAAAGGGGGCCATACCAACTCGTACAATGCAGGCGACGGGGTCAACCAGATCGATTGGAATCGAAAGTTTGTGTACTATGAACTTTTTTCCTATTACCGCAGTCTGATTGGTATTCGCAAGCAGCACCCCATATTCCGGCTTTCCACTCAGGATGAAGTGACTCAGCGGGTCGAACTGCTGGACCTTTTTGAAGGAGGGATCCTGCTTCAATATAACGGGACTGGGATCGATTCGTGGGAACGAGTGCTAGTGGCCATTAACGGACAAGCGCAGAATCAGCTTTTTTCGATTCCTCCCGGACGATGGCGAATCGTGGTTAATGGTTTGCACGCAGGAGACGATCTTCTTGGGATTGCCCAAGACGAGGGTTTGATGGTGGATTCGATTTCTGGCACAATCGCAGTTTGGGAGGGATAGTCCTTGAAGGAGACGGTCGGGTACAAAAGGGTATGTTTGGTTGTAATGATTTGTGTGTCGATGGGGGGGTTGTTTGCGTTGGATTTTCGCGCGTTCCTTCGAGCCGAAGGCGATTATGATTATGTGCCACAAGCAACGGTCTTGGAGGTTTCAGAGGATGATTTGGGTCTCCAGATGGTGGTTCAATTGGCCACACAGCACTGGCAGGGCATTGATTGGATCAATCATGTTGTGGTAGCGCATCCGAACGGTGTCCAATTTGAAACCGGAATGATCTTTATCACCGGAAGTTTTCGCTCCGATCCCAGGACCCAGGAAGCAGTGCGGAGTGTCGCGGTCGATCATGGAATTGTGACCGCCGCTTTATATGATATTCCCAACCAACCGTTATTCGGTGGGTTGCGCGAAGATTATCTGATTGCGTACACATTCGATCAATACTTGGAAACCGGCGATGACCGTTGGCCATTGCTTTTGCCCATGGTTCGTTCGGTCATCCGGCTGATGAACTGGATGCAAGAGGAGTATGGGACACGCCAGTTTGTGTTGGCAGGCGGATCGAAACGGGGATGGACGACCTATCTCACAGCCGTGGTCGATGATCGCGTAAGTGGAATCGTGCCGATGGCTTACGATTTTCTGAACTTTCCCGCTCAGTTGGATTTTCAGATGAAGGCCTACGGGGATTACTCCGATGAGATCAGCGAGTATACAGAACTCGGATTGCATGAACAGCTGGGCAGTCCGGAAGGCAGCTTGCTTCGAGAGCTGGTGGATCCCTATATCTATCGAAGGTTTTTGACGATGCCCAAACTGATTCCAGTGGGCGCCAACGATCCGTATTGGCATGCCGAGTCTTGGCAGTTTTACTTGAACGATCTGCCGGGGTACGCGAAGATGGTCTATGTGCCAAACGCGGGTCATGATATGGAAATCTATCGGCCGTTAATGGCCATTCGCGCGATGGTTGACCATGTCCATCGGGGGATCCAATTGCCGGATTTTGATTGGACCTTTGATGGGTCAACATTGGAGGTGCGCCGGATTTTGGAAACGGAAAGCCATTTTCGATTGATTCGGGCGCGGGCGTTGATCTGTCCATCGCCCACAAGAGATTTCCGGAAAAGGACATGGATTAGCCAACCAATGCAGGTTTTGGAGGGGGAAGCGCTGACATTTACACTGCTCTCATCTATTTTCCCCTATATGGCGGTGTTTATGGAATTGCATTATATAGGTGATCATGACGATCAGGTTTTGATCATCTCAACACCGATCGTGGTCCGATCGACTCTTTGATCGGGCCTTTTGTCATACAACAGAATCCAAATGGGGGTGAAAGGATGAAAGAACCAGTCGTTTTTGTTCGGGCGAACATGATCAAACTGTTTTTAGGGATTTCTTTGTTGGTGGTTGGAGGCGGGTTTTTGCTCCAGCAATTTGGCGTGTGGGACTTTGGGTATGTGTTCAGTCGATGGTGGCCGATCCTGATTGTTGGGGTCGGTGTGATCCAGCTGTTGACGAAGTCGTTGTCGATCATCGCTTCGAGTATCGTCATTTTGGTGGGTGCCCTTCTGCTGTTTAACCGCTTGGCGCTCTTCACAGTCAATTTCTGGGGAGTATTCTGGGCCCTGATTCTGATTTTGCTTGGGGTGTGGATCTTGTTTTCCCGGATGCGCGTAGGCGCGGATCAAAGTTCTCGAAACGACTATATTCAAGTGTTTGCCCTATTTTCCGGACCCAGCCCCAAAGTGTTTTCCGAGCATTTCAAGGGGGGGTTTGCTGCGGCGATGTTCGGCGGGGCGGATATCGATCTGACCGAGGCCAAACTCGATGAAAAGGGCGCTGTGCTTGATGTTTTTGTGGCGTTTGGTGGGGTAAACATCTACGTTCCCAAAGGCTGGAAAGCCCACGTAGCCGGGTTGCCCTTGTTTGGCGGTTGGGACAATAAGACCAGGAAGACCGAAGCCTCCGATCCCAATCAACCCCCATTTACTGTGCGCGCGCTCGTTTTGTTCGGCGGTATGGATATTCGAGAGCGATAGGTTTCGTACACTCTGCGCAACGCTTGAAGGCGCGCCGAACGCTTGCAGTTGGACGCCAGGATGGTCCATGGAGCGAGCGGCGTGTGCGTGTATCGAAAGACATCATCAAGGGCTTCTTCATAAGCGGCCCATTGTTCTCGATTACGCCAGTCCTCTTCGGTTATCTTCCATTGCCGGGTTTCGTCATGTTGCCTTGACTCAAAGCGTTTGAGCTGGGTTTTTGGATCAATATGGAGCCAGAACTTCACCAGGATGATCCCGTGGTGGATCATTTCTTCTTCGAATGCGCGAATCTGCGCGAAGCTTTGTTGCCATTCGCTCCTTGAAGCAAATCCTTCCACCCGTTCGACCAATAGACGGCCATACCAAGAACGGTCAAATATGGTAATGGATCCATCTTTGGGGAGGCGGGTCCAAAACCGCCACAAGTAATGCCGATCTTTCTCCCGGTCGTCGGGTGCCCCGATCGGAACGACTTGGTAGCTTCGGGGATCCAAAAACCGGGTGAGCCTTCGGATGGTTCCTCCCTTTCCCGCTGCATCCCATCCTTCGTAAACCACCACCATAGCGATTTTTTTCCGGTAGAGATCGGATTGCATTTTTGCCATCCGTTTTTGCAGGGTTTTTCCGGCCGTTTTGTAGTCTGACCGCGATATGCTTTGATTCAGATCAACCCCAGCCCATAGGTCTTGTACCGGGATCGATCCTTCGGGAGGCTTGAGTTCAAGCGCGGGGGGAAGCGGGATTGAATCCAAAGCTTGATGGAATCGTTGGATGACGGTCTGGGCAATCAATCTGCGCGTTTCTTTCCGGTCATGGGCGTCGATAAGGACCCAAGGCGCGTGGGGGAGCATGTGGGTCTTCTGGATGGTATGTTCGATCTGTTGCATATAGCGGGTGAAATGGGTCTGTTGGTTCCAGTGGCTTTTTTTGACCTTCCATGAGAAGATTGGATCCGCGCTTAGGGCGGTCAATCGTTTGGCTTGTTCGGATTGGGAGATTTTTAGGAAGAACTTCATTATGATGGCGCCGTCCGCGCAGAGGGTATGTTCAAAATGGTTGATTCGTTGAAGGGCTTGTGGAGGGGCGGGTTTTTTGGGTGGGTCGGAGAAGAAGAGCGATCCATACCAGCTGTGGTCAAAGACGACGATCTGCCCTTTGGCAGGGATTCGGGTCCAGAAGCGGTGGAGCCATGGGACCTGTCGTTCGGAACGGGTGAGTCGAGGCATGTAATGAACCTGATACCCCCGTGGATCCAGAGCTTGGATCAAGTGATTGATTTGCTGGCCGATTCCTGCTGTCTCCAGACCCTCGAACAGGATGATTACCGGGATGTTCTGGTCTTTGATGGCTCTTTGGAGTCGGCCGATTTCGATCCGTTGTTCCTTACTCGTTTTCATGCCGGCCCTCCTTGAGCCAGCTTTTGGCCGTTCGCGTAATGGCGATCCCTCCTTGCCCGGTTTCCCGGAGGGTTTCACTCAAAGAAGCGCCTACTTTTTGCATGGCCCATACTGCTTCATCGAAGGGAACGAAGCTTTCCACTCCGCCTAAGGCCATTTCAGCGCAAGAAATGGCGATGCTGACTCCGACCGCGTTCCGTTTCACACAGGGGATTTCCACATATCCTCCGATGGGATCGCATACGAGACCCATAAGCGATTTGATGGTCAGCGCTGCCGCGTGACCCACTTGTTCTGCGGTTCCGCCCGAGAGGTATACCAAACCGCCGCTGCCCATGGCGGCTGCGCTTCCGATCTCCGCCTGACACCCCCCCACCGCTCCGGATAAGGTTGCGTGGCTTGCGATGACATTGCCAATGCCGCTGCATACGATGTAGCCCTCCAAAAGGCGATTAAAGGGAATAGAGTGGAGCGTTCGCAATGCGTGAAAAATCCCGGGAATGACTCCGCTTGCACCGGCGGTGGGACAAGCAACCACGCGTCCCATCGAGGCGTTGCTTTCTGCGATGGAGAGCGCGGTGACCATTGCTATATAGGTGAATTCGGAAAGATACCTGGGTTGAGCTTCAGATAGGGAACGGGCGTTATCTCCCGTCAAGCCGGTAAGGGTTTGGTGGGGTTTGCCATACTGGAGCTCTGCTTCTTCTAGGATCACGGACAGGTACGAGCTGAGCTGATGCCGAGTGTCGTCGGGGTCGGTTCCGTTTTCTGCCATGTCGCTGATCAAGACGGCTTCGTGCAGCATGATTCCTGAGAGGTTGGCCAGTTGGCAGATGCTGGCAAAAGTCATGGTCGTGCCGCCAAACTGGGCACATAGTGAGCCTCTTCCACAACATCCAACGATGCGAGGTGATGCAGTTTTACCGGAGAAAAGGGTTCATCCAATTCCGCGATCGTTAAGGCAGTATTCATGAGTTTGTTGATCCTACGAAGATAGAGGTTGGCCACATTGATTTCGATGCATTCGAGGATCTTTCCGAGCGCCCGGGGGGTGTCGCGGTTGATGATGATCAAGGTGGGATACATCGCGCTTAGCAGGCATTCGACTCCATTGATTCGAGTGATCCGAATCATACCCGCTCCGATGGACGCGCCCCATACATCCTGGTAGAGCGACCCGTACCAAGCTTCGATTCGAACCGTGTTGGGATGGGTTTCCCCCAGATCGTCCGGTTGAAAAGCGAACTCCAACCTATCGGCCTTTGCAGTGGCCAAAGTGTCCCGAACGGAGGGATCGTCTTCATTCAGCCCCATGATTCCACCCAAAAGCGCGCGATCTGTTCCGTGACCGCGGTACGTGCGCGCAAAAGACGCGTGCAAGTGAAAATGAACCTTTTCGGGGGTTCGACCCATCAGATTGTGGACGAACCGAGCGATCCGCAGGGCTCCCAAGGTATGTGAACTGGACGGACCGATCATCACTGGGCCGCAGACTTCCGTTAGCGACATGGATTGCACCTTCCTTTCGTCGTTTGGTTCGGATCTATTATACCGTATTTGATCGGAGATTTCCGAATTCATACGAGGGAGAATTCGTCCATTTTACTAGGTATGATTTTTCGATTCTTTGGGGGGATGTACATGGTAGAGGTGAAAGGATCCCAGTATTTGGCCGGTATCGACCAGTGGATCCCGATGGTGTGGATCTTCCGTGATCTGTGGTATGGGGGAAGCTGGGCCGATTTTGAACAAGACTTCGCAAATCATGAACGGCTGATTTCATTGATCGAAGATTGCAGGCAGATGGAACGGCTGGTCGGAGGGGACTTACCAGCGAACTTTCTTTTGCCCGTTTCATCCGAGGAGTTGGTATCCTTCCAGCAGGAGATGCGAATCGACTGCTCTGAGATGAAGCACATCAACATGACCGCGTTTATGGATATGGTTTTTGAGTATTTTGATCGGGAAGAGTGGGATGAAGTGCTTCGCTTGGTCGATCTAGCCCTTGAGGTCGATCCGAAATCCGTGCGCGCTTTGGAGATCAAAGGGTCGGTGTTGGTGGAACGTGGGCTTTTCGTGGAAGGCATTGGATACCTGAAACAGGCGGTTGAGATCGATCCGTATCTGACCGAAGCGTACTATACATTGGGACAGACCTACTTCAACCTTGGGGATTATGAAAAGGCTATATATCAGTGGAAAAAGGTCATTCAGTATCAGCCAGACGATCCCTTTGTCACCTTCTTTCTTGTGGACGCGTACCTGAACGCTCATCAACGAGACAAGGCTATCGAACTGTTGGAGCATTATCTCCAGCGCAATCCCGATAATATTTACGGTTTGTATCATCTGTACAAGTTGTATGATGAGAGCGGGCGCACCGATCAAACAGAACAGGTTCGACGAACCATTTTGGAGATGGTACCGCGCAATGTCAGCGAGCTAGAGGTTTGGAGCCGGTTTCAGCTGGAAAACGAACGGTATGATGCTGTTCTTGCGCAAGTGGAGCGCTTTCAGGAAATCGAACCCGATAACGATTATCTGCGGTTGTTGATGGTGATTCCCTTGGTTAAATCCGGAGCAATCCAAAAAGTAGCCGAGATCGTAGCTCATTTGAAAAAGAACCGGTATTGGCTTCATTATGGGAAGCATGAGTTTTTTTACGGATTTCTGACACCCCAAGAACGACAGCAGTGTGGCCTGTAATGCTGATTGGCATCGTGGGAGGAAGCGGTTCGGGCAAGACCACCGTAGCCAATCGGTTGGCTGAGCAGATTGGGAAAGAATGCACCATCATTAGTATGGATAACTATTATGTGGACCTTCCGCCCGGAATCCGGCCGCATGATTTTAACTTTGACGCTCCTTCCGCCTTTGATTTTCACCAATTCGAGGGCGATATGAAACAGTTGAAAGAAGGAAAGACCGTTCAGATGCCTTCCTACAGCTTCATCACCTATCGCCGGGAAACTGGCATTACCATTCCTGTGCAGCCTTCGGAGGTGATCATTGTAGAGGGGATCTTCGTCTTGCATGAGCAGTCCTTGAGGGATCTCTTCGATTTTAGCGTGTATGTAGAGACTCCGGACGACGAACGGTTGCTGAGACGGATCGAACGGGATATGGTGGAACGGAAACGGTCGATCGAAAGCATTATTGATCAATATCGCCGGTTCGTCGCACCCTCGTTTCAAAGTTTTGTGGAACCCCAGAAGTATTTTGCCAACATCATCTTGCCTGGTGGGGGATTCAACGAAGTCGGTTTGGATATTATCTATCGCGCAATCCTTCAAACCACCAAAAACGGACAGTGGAGTTGAGTATCGGATTTGGCACGGTCGGAAAAACGATCCCTGCAGAGACATAAGCGAGTCATCGAAAAGGAACAGGTCTATTGGGAGCTCAGCTCCTATCTTTCCCAAGAAGGGTGCCCGATTTGTGCGCGCATTCGGCATGAACTCGTTCGGTTTTTGGATGGGTTGATGTATGAGTCCGTCAATGATCGGGGCCTTCGTCAGCATCTTCGTGAATCGGGCGGCTTTTGCGCGCGCCATTCTCGGTTGTTGTATCGCATGGGCGGTGTGTTGGGCCAGTCAATCCTTTTGCGAGACGTGATCGGAACGATGAACCAACGGATGGACCAATTGCCACGCAATAAAGGCAGGGTGGATTCTTGCCGGGATCGGGTTTTTGGATTGAAACGCGCGTGTCCTGCCTGTGATTTGGAGAAGAGCGTGGAAGAGAAGAGCCTGGAGGGATTGTTAGAGTCTTTGAGCGTAGAGGGGTTTGCGCAGAGATTTCGAGAGAGCGATGGGCTCTGCCTACCCCATTTTTCGCAAGCGTGGGCTTTATGTGACGATTCCGGGCTCCGCCAGGCGCTGAGGGTTTGTCAGCTGCGATCGATGGAACGAATGCAGCAACAGCTCGATGAGGTGATCCGGAAATATGATTTCCGGTATCAACACGAACGCATGGACGAAGAGGCAGGGAGTTGGCTGCGGGCTGCGCGAATGGTATGTGGGTATTTTGAAGATTGAGCAGAAAGGATTGATTTCCGATATGAGCGCTTCCTTTGAACCTACGGTATCTAAAATTATCCGCAATGTGTCCCGGGTGATTCTTGGGAAAGAGGCGACGATCCGGATGGTGATGGCCTCCTTTTTGTCGAGGGGGCATGTTCTGCTCGAAGATGTGCCCGGTGTGGGAAAAACTGTTTTGGGGCGCGCTTTGGCTCTTTCCTTGGGATTGCAGTTCAAACGGATTCAGTTTACCCCCGATCTGTTGCCCACAGACGTTACGGGGTTGAATATTTACGATCGTGCCACCGGGTCGTTTCAGTTCATGGAAGGTCCGGTTTTTACTGATTTTCTGCTGGCGGACGAAATCAATCGGGCTACGCCTCGGACGCAATCGGCTCTATTGGAGGCGATGGGCGAGAATCAAATCTCTGTGGATGGCCAAACTCATCCTTTATCCCCTTTCTTCTTTGTGTTGGCCACTCAGAACCCGATCGAATACGAAGGGACGTTTACCTTACCTGAAGCGCAATTGGACCGATTCATGGTTCGGGTTCAGATCGGATACCCGGATCCGAAAACCGAACAGAAAGTGATCTTGGATCAAAAGGTGACTCATCCGTTGGGCGATCTTGAGCCAGTGGTGGAACAGAGTGAGGTGGAGGACCTACTGCGCATTCCTCGGACGATCGTCATCAGCGAGGCAGTTACCGAGTATATTGTAAAGATTGTTCACGCCACCCGTACCCATCCCTCTTTGTTTTTGGGCGCAAGTCCTCGCGGAAGCATCGCGCTGATGAGAATCGCTTCTGTCCTTGCCATGATGGAGGGACGGGACCATATGTTGCCTGATGATGTGAAGGCCAGCGCGCATAGTGTCTTGGGCCATCGGGTTATCCAGACAACGGAGTCAAAGATCAGAAGGGAGACCACACGGGATATTTTGGACGACATCCTTTCAAAGACTGCGGTGGTCTGATTTATGTGTCGGGCCTATTATCGTCCTCTTTTGTGGTTGACAATCGGGTTTGGGGGCCTTCAGTTCCTTTGGTTCACCCCCTATTCTCTGGTGGGCTTCTTTTTTTTGGGATGGGTGTGGGTGACCTTTTTCCAAACCTATCGTGTGATGCAGTCCATCCGTTTGGACCGTTCTCTTTCCCGGACCCGGCTCTTTGTTCATGAATTGTTCGGGATTCGACTCTCGATTCATAATGATCGACCACTCTCCATCCCTCTGGAGGCGCGGATGGTTTCGTCTGTTCCGGGACTGGTCAACAAGGAATTTTCGATCGTGGCTATGGGCAACAAGGAAACCCAAATCGATGCCCAAGGATGTTTTTATACGCGGGGGGTCAAAAGACTGGGAGCCGTATCTCTCCATTACGCCCATCCATTAGGCCTTTTCCAGATGTACCGGACCGATGATCTCGGGGATTCTGTCATTGTCTTTCCCCGAGTGGAGCCTCTCTTTTTTCGGAAAGAGGTGCTTCGAGAGATCATGTATGGGCGAAAAACGCCATATCCAATGTTGGAGGACGCTTCCCGGTTATCCCATCTGCAAGAGTATGATCATCAACCGATGCATCGGATTCACTGGAAGCTTTCCGCTCGGATGAATCAGCTGATGGCCAAAGAGTTCGAAAAGACAGCCTTGGGCAATGTCACGCTTTTGGTCGATCTCAATCTACCCGGAGATATTGTGATCAATCAGGCATGGAAGCAAATGCGCGTGATCTATGAAGATGTGGTTGTGGATGCTGCGGCAAGCTTGATCGAAGACTTGAAGGGGATGAGCGTGCCTGTCCGTTTGGTCATTGTCGGAGAGGAAATCACCGAAAGCCAGTATCCACGCGCGGATTTTGTTCCGTATTTGGAAGACTTGACCTGCGCCCGCGGTTGCGAGCGGCCCGAAGTGTCTATGGTGGAGTATTTACGAGGGCGCATGATGACAACGACCATGAACGATACGGTGGTGATTCTATGCATGCATATTTCCTCTTCCGAAGTGCCCCTGTTGATGAAGGTGCGTGCCCGAAGCGCCAAGGTCGTGGTTCTGATCATGCCATATGGGTATCGATCCTCATCCACCCTTCCTTCTAGGAGCTATGGAATGCCGCATCCCGATCTGCGTGAGATGCTCCGCCAAGCGCATATCTTGATGGAAAATGGTGTGATTGTGCGGTTTTTGCAGGAAAACGACGCGTTGCAAGAGGCGGTCGACTATGTTCCCTAATCTGGCGCGTGTATTGCCTGCGATCATGACTACGGCTTTTGCGACTCCAACCGCCGGCTTTCATTGGGTTGGGGTTGGATGGATTGCCGTGATGGTCTTTCTGCCTCGCTCGATCCGGTTCCTCTTCGGATTGGGGGGTGGGGTGGTTTTGATCGCGACTGCCATTCTGGGACAGATGACCTTAGCGTTTGGGCTCGGATTTTCCTTTTGCCTGATCATTGCATTGGGATGGAGCCCTCCTCTGGAGAAGCGGATCCTTTGGGCAGCGATTCCCGGCATCTCATTGCTTTTCTTGGCTCCTCTGGAGAGCCGCGTGTTCGCGATCATCAGCTGCGCCATTGGAATATACGCCCTTTTTCGGTCTGCGAGACCGGCGCGGGTCAGTCTGGGTTTGCTAATTCCGGTTTTACTGATGCTTGTGATTCCCTTTTCTTTTGCGCCGATTGGTTTATGGACCGCAGGGTCTGGCGCTCAAAGCCAACAGACCGATCCCGCTACAATAACGGTTCACATCGGGTCCGATTTGCCCCATGGGGCGGAAGAGCCCGGATCGGTTGCCCTTATTCCTACCATTGATACGGATGACCTGCAGGATGTTGCCCTGCCTGCCCGGATTTTGGAATGGTTGTTCTATGGGGTTCTTTTGCTTTCGTTTCTGACCTTGATCCGTCTTCTCTGGCTGATTATTGTCACAAGGAGCCGAATCGCGCGGATGTGGTGGGTGGTTGCGTTGGGTTTTGCCGCAGGCGCGTTTTTTCTGAATCTCTGGCTCTCAAACTACCAGCCCGACCCAATGGAGATCACATTACCCGGAGTGCCTACAGAAGGCCAAACGTATTCCGTAGAGTTTATCCGGGATCCCTCTTTGGATCTCGAAGCGGCCGATTCGGGTGAACCACCTCCTCGTCCTTCGTTAGCGGCGGTTCGCGGAGCGCTTTTGTGGGGTTTGGTGGTTCTTTTGATCGGAGCGATCCTTGGATGGTTGCGGATCATCATGAGAAAGGTCTCTCCGGAACCCAAATATGCCCACGCCCAAGACCCCCCGGATGGAGAAGGAGAGACAGGATGGGACGATCTGAGCTCTCTTTCGGGGCCTTCTTTGGTCCGGGCTCTTTATCAGCGGATTCGAAAGCAAAAATATCCAGGATTGGATCCCTTGACGCCCAACGAGCTATCAAAAAAAGCGGACGATCCTGATTTGGCACAGATCACCGAGGTGTTTTCCTCGATCGAGTATCGAAAAATTCTCCCGAAGATTACCGATATAGCGGTATGGAAGCTCTTTTCCAGCATAATGAAACGATCACGGGATTAGTGGGCGTTGTCGGTGATTATTCGGAATCTCCTTACGATTGCTTCTTCTTTCTTCTTCTTTTGATTCCTTTTGATCCTTGACCCTAGGCAAGGGGTTGATGTATAATCATTTCGTGTAAAAAATATTCAAGAAAATTATTTTCTTGAAGAAGATTTTATACGAATGGAGCTTGTATGCCTGTGAGCACGATTCTTCTGAAGACCAAAGGGTTGTTTGACTCCTTGAAGCCATCGGAAAAGAAAGCCGCGAAGTATCTGATCGAACGAGCGGATGACGTGATCCACTTTTCGATCAATGACTTTGCGGAAAATGCCGGATGCAGCGACGCGACCGTTTCCCGATTTGTCCGCAAGCTCGGATTTCACCGGTTTTCGGATTTTCGGATCAGTTTGGTGCGCGAATTGTCTTCTATGGAAAACAAGAAAATGGTTTCTCGGTCTGTGACTGGGGTGGAGGATGTTATTCACAATATTATCAAAAGTGGGCACAACGCTTTGGATGATATGCAAAAGCTGGTTGAGACGCGCGTCTTCGAGACGGTATCCGACTGGATTATGGATTCGAGACGGGTAATGTTTTTCGGAGTAGGGGCGTCCGGGGTGATGGCGGATATGGGGGCGAGTATGTTGGCCCGACTGGGATTGAGCAGTGTTAGTTATTCAGACCCCCATATGCAGGCGATTGTTGGTGCGAATTGCACCGGACAAGATACGGTAATCGCTATTTCTGTTTCCGGTACCATCAAAGATACCGTAAAATCGGTTCAGATTGCTCGGGATGTAGGGGCGAAAACGGTAGGAATCACAGGAGGAAAGGATTCTCCCTTGGCCCAGAACGTGGATCAGGTGATTTACACCTATCCACAGGGGTTCGAAGCGGGGGTGGCTTCATTCGGAGCCCGAGCGTCTCAGATGTGCGTACTGGATATTCTGGTGTCGTTGATTGTATGGAAAAACGAACACTTGGTTCGAAATCTGGAAAAGGTCGAGCATTCCATTGAGAAGAAACGCTTTTGACGGTTCATGAGCGTTTTGATCCCACATAAGGAGGGAAAGACAATGAAAAAGGTGTTACTGGTATTTGTTTTGGTAGGATTATTGATCGGTACAGTTAGTTTTGGCAGCGTGGCATTTATTTCTACCCAATTCCACCCTGCAACAGAACGGGAGTTCTTTGAAGGGAATCTGCTCCCCGCGATGCAGAGAGAGAAAGGGATTGACATCCGATTTTTGCCCCTGAGCTATGAAGAGGCAAATACGCGAATTCAAGCAGAACAAGCTGCCGGACGGGTCATCGTAAATCTCTATGGAGACCTGCAGAGCGGATTCGATCTGATGGCAGCCCGCGGATTGCTCCGCGATATGTCGGATATCAAGTTCCCAGATCGGACCTTTATCTCCACCTTTGAACACTATGCCAAAGGGCATGGCGTCACTCAATTCATCCCCTGGTTGCAGGCAACCTTCCTGATGGTTGTCAATGCCCAGGCCTTTGACTACCTTCCTGCCGGTCTGACCCGACAGGATGTGATGAACGCCTCGCCAAAGTGGACCTACGACGCGCTTCTGGCATGGGCCAAGAATATCACCAGAGGAACCGGGCGACCTATGGTCGGATTCCCGGAATCCACCTTGGGCCTTTGGCATCGGTTCCTGCATGGTCACATCTTCCCTGCCTTCACAGGCGGTCAGATGTTGAAGTTCGATTCATTAGCCGCGCTCGATATGTGGGCGTATCTGAAGGAGCTCTTTGATTATGTCAACCCGGCTGGGTCCACATGGAGCGCCATGAGCGAACCGCTCATGAGAGGCGAAGTATGGATCGCCTGGGATCATACCGCCCGATTGGGCGATGCGATTCGGCATGATCCCAACCGGTTTATCCCCGTACCTCTGCCTGCAGGTCCCGCCGGACGCGGATACATTACCGTTCTCGTGGGTCTTGGGATTCCCAAAGATGCTCCAGCTATTGCCGATTCAATTAAAGCGATCGATTATCTGACTTCTCCTAAGGTACAGAACCAGATTCTCGAAGTGGTTGGATTCTTCCCGGTTGTTGAAGAGGCAGTGGGTATCATCCCCGAAGGGCCGATGAGAAGCCTTGCTTCTGCTGTAATTGCGCAATCCAGCGCGCCGGATTCTCTTGTCGCATTCATTCCTGGATTGGGAGCGCGAGGAGGAGACTTCAACAACATCTATCGAACGGCCTTCCAGAGGATTGTAATTAACAAGGAAGACGCCGCGCGTGTTGTAAAGGAACTGGCGCCTCAGCTTGTCGAAATCTTCAAAGATGTGCAAGCGCCCATTCCACAGCCTGACGCCGGATATTACCAATAAAACAGCAGGAGATGCGGGAGCCCGAAAGGGCTCCCGATCTTTTTTCGACAATCCAATTCCAGAAGGATGTGAGTGGAGATGGTCTACAAAAAAGATCCGGTTCCGTTTCTGCTGTTTTCTCCCTTGATTGCCTATTTGATCTTGTTTATGGGAATTCCCCTGATTCAGACTTTTGTTCTTGCTTTTTCCAGTCCGCAAGGTCCATGGGGGAATTTCGAACGGCTTGTCCGGTCCGGCGAATTTTGGGTAACGTTGCAAAATACCCTGGTCATTACTGGGATCATCGTTCCGCTTCAGTTGATTTTGGGTCTTGCGCTGGCCCTTTTTGTGAATCAACGATTCAAAGGGTATCTGTTTATCTTGTATATCATCGCCATCCCCTTGGCTTTAAGCGATGTGTCCGCTTCGTTGATGAGTTATACCATCTTTGGGTACTCCGGGTTGCTCAATAAGTTTTTGGTGATGACGGGCTTGATCGATTTCCCGATGTATTTTCTCGGTCGGCATGTTCAGGATCGAGCGTTTTGGGTCATAATCATCACAGAGATATGGAGGGCAACACCCCTTGTCTTCGTGATCCTTTTGGCGGGCCTTCAAGCAGTGAACAAAGAGTATTTGGAAGCCGCCGATATCTTCGGTTTTTCCAAATGGAAGAAGTTTACCCGCATCATTCTACCTGTCCTGAGGCCTTCTATGATGGCAGCTCTTTTAATCCGAACGCTATTTGCCTTCCAAATCTTCGGGGTGGTCTGGGTTCTCAATGATCGAGGGATTCCGGTGATGGCAGGGGAGGCGTATTATTATCAGACCCAGCTGCATAATCCCAATATGGCCTCTGCTTATGGGTTGCTGATTGCGCTGGTTTCGGTTATCATCAGTTGGCTGTATCTGGTTTTCTTCCGGCCGAAGAAATATGAAGAGAGGGGGGGACTCGCGTGATCAAAAAGATTGTCATTCTGATCGTGAGCGTGCTGATTTTCGCATGGTTTGTGGGGCCAGTCTTTATGATCGTGATTGCTTCTCTCACCCCCTCTACCGAATATTACAAGATGGATCAGATCCTACCCCGTTCGCTGACCTTGAACCACCTGGAATCGCTTTTTGTTCGTTTGAAAGGATGGGAAGCGACATTGAATAGTGTTCAGGTAGCCTTATGGTCGATTCTGATCTCTTTTCTGATCGGACTTCCGGCTGCTTATGTTCTTGCGCGGTATGTATTCAAAGGGAAAAACCTGCTCCGGATCATTGTTTTGATGACTCGGTCTTTTCCTGTATTGATTATTGCCGTACCTTTGATTACCGTATATTTGCGGATCGGATTGAATGACACGATTTTGGGCGTTTCTTTGGCCCATACATCGATGATTCTCCCCTTTATCGTCATCATTACATCCGGGATTCTCAGCGGGATTTCCGTGGAATACGAAGAAGCTGGGATGGTCTTTGGTTTGAGCCGGTTCGGGTCTTTTTTGCGGATTACGCTCCCACTCGCTTTACCGGGTCTTGCGGCTTCGGCGATTTACGCCTTCATTCTCTCGTGGAATGAAGTATTCGTAGCCGCTGTCCTTACCCTAGTCAACCGCACGCTGCCAGCCCATATCCTGAACACTGCGATGACATCCCCGGATTACTTCAAGTTTGCGGCTGGAACAGTCATGGCTGTACCGGCAATGATTTTTATTTTCTTTACACGGAAATACCTCATGAGCATGTGGGGCATATCCTTGAAATGAGAGGGTGATTGTTTTGGCCAAAGTATTCATTCAAGCGGTTCACAAGCACTTTGGAACGGTTCGCGCCCTGGATGGGGTGGATCTGGAAATCGAAGATGGCAAATTTGTGGTTCTGTTGGGTCCTTCGGGATGTGGCAAGACGACGTTGCTGCGGTGTATTTCTGGTTTGGAGCAGGTAACATCCGGAGCCATCCGGTTCAACGATATGGAGGTAACCCATCTTCAACCGAGAAACCGGGATATTGCCATGGTGTTCCAGAGCTATGCGGTTTGGCCCCATATGAAGGTTCGTGACAATATCGCCTACCCTATGAAGATCAAGAAATTTTCGAAAGAGGAGATTCAGAAAAGGCTTCAGGAGACATCAGAATTACTAAGCATCTCCGAGCTTCTGGATCGCTATCCTGCTCAGCTGTCCGGTGGACAACGGCAGCGGGTTGCCGTAGCCCGAGCGATTGTGCTCGAGCCTGCCGTGCTGTTGATGGATGAACCTCTTTCCAATCTGGATGCGCTTTTGCGCGTTACCATGCGGAGCGAATTGAAGAAATTACAGCAGAAGATAGGGACCACAACGGTCTATGTTACACACGATCAGGTGGAAGCAATGACGATGGGGGACAAGATCGCCGTTATGAAAAGCGGAGTGATCCATCAGATCGATACGCCAGATCAGATTTACCTTCGCCCAGCCAATACCTTTATTGCCGGGTTTATCGGTTCTCCTCAGATGAATTTCGTGGATGTGGAAATCCGCGTGCAAGAAGGGAAAATGAAATTGGTCTCGAAAGACTTCACCCTTCCTTGCCCCGAGATAATGCGTTCCATTGTCGAGGAGGGGGGGTATGATCGACTGATCCTGGGTATCCGTCCGGAAAACATTCATCATGCCCAACAAGAATCCTTTATTCCGATCAGCGGAACCATCTATTTTTCCGAACGGTTGGGCGCTGAGACGATTATCCATTTGGGATTCGAAGAGGGACGGATTGTCATCCGGATTCCGGGGGATGAGATCCTGGAAGATGGGAGTCGCCATACATTCTACATCAACCCTGAGAGAATCTGTCTGTTTGACCCCCAGACCCAAAAATTGATCTAAAAAAAAGGAGGTGTGCCATGAGCAGTGCATTGAGAACTGAAACAAAAAAGGCACTCGAACAGTTGCCCAAAGGGATCGATGTGGTGGTGGGCATTCCCAGTTATGAGAACGAATCCACTGTCGCATTCGTGGTGCAGCAAGCGTATCAAGGAATTGAACAATATTTCGGAGGAAGGGGATGCATCTTCAATTCCGATGGTGGCAGTCGAGACAAAACACAGAAGGTATTTATGGAGACAGAGACCGGGGACGTTCCCAAACTGAGTTTTGTTTATGAGGGGCTCCCCGGGAAGGGAAGCGCTCTAAGAAGCATAATGGAAGCAGCGCATATCCTTGAATCCCGTTGTTTGGTCCTATTGGATTCGGACCTTCGCAGTGTCCGACCTCATTGGGTTGATTTATTGGCTCGACCCATTTTGGATGGAAAGGTGTCCTACATCACACCTTTTTACCAAAGGCACAAGTATGACGGAACGATCACCAATCACATCTGTTATCCGTTGACTTGCATGTTGTACAATCGGAGAGTCCGCCAACCCATTGGGGGTGATTTTGGCGTAAGCGCTTCCATGATTGAACGGTATATTCAAAAACCCGATGTCGTTTGGGAAACAGATGTGGCACGCTTTGGTATCGATATTTGGATGACCACGGTCGCGCTGTGCGAAGCAGAGCTTCCCATCGCTCAAGCCGCTCTGGGGGCAAAGATTCATGATGTGAAAGATCCTGGTAAGCACTTGGGTCCCATGTTTTCTCAAGTGGTAGGGACATTGTTCACGATGATGGAGGTTTATCAATCCATTTGGAAGGGCAATGAAGAGGCGTTGGAGGATGCTCCAATTATGGGGACGATTCCTGAGGTAGAGCTGGAGCCTTTGGTGGTGGATTTGGAAAACCTTCGGAACCGCTCACGAACCCTTTTTTGCCAGCAGAAAGACTTTCTGATGACCCACTTTGATCCAGCGGCATCCAAACGGTGGAAGAGTGTGGAGGAATCGGGCCTGATTGAAAGTGTCGATTGGTTGGAGCTGGTGTTTCGGTTTGCTTCGCTCTACCGCAATCATGAATTGAGAGACGGGTTGATTCAATCGTTGGTCCCCATATACTATGCCCGAGTGGCTTCTTTTGTGGAGCAGACCCAAGATATGGACCATGATCGAGCGGAAGCGGTCGTCGAAGAACAGATGCGCAGAGCGCGTACGATGAAGCAGCAATTGAAAGAGATTTGGGAGATGAAATTTACCGAATAACGGTGTCCCGTTCATTATCGGAATAGGTTACCGATTCTTCCGAAAGGGTGTGCCTGCCTTCGATTACCATCCCAATTCGGTTTGAGCGGATATGGGTGTCTACCACTCGGAGATCGCTATTTTCAGCGCGGATGCCTGTGACACAGTCCTGGATAAAGCTTTCGGAAAGATACAGATATCCACTGCTTCGGATATGGATCCCATTGGTTGCGCCCATAACTTCGCTTCTTCTCAGATTCAAGGTGGAAGCGCTGGATAACAGAAATCCCGTTTCACCGGCTTCGATATAGACATCCACACCATCGATGGTGCAGAATTTGCTGGCTTCAATGGCTGTTGGGGCATGAATCGATGTTTGGGTTAATTGTAGATTGGACAGGTCCCGAAGCTGGATGGCAATTTCCGTTGCTTGAATAATGCTTCCCGAGATGCACAATTCAACCGCCCCAGTCAAGTCGATTGCATTTGACGCGTGGATAATGGAATCCATTATGCGCGTATTTTTGGCGCTGTTTCCGCGCAGCAAACTACCCGTTTCAAATTGAGAATTGCTGACAAGAAGGGATTCCAAGTCATAAACACTGAAGACTTCTTCAAATCCCAAGACAGAAAGGTTGATTCCCTGAAAGCTCCCATGGTGGGAAATTTGAGCCCATGTTCCTCCAGTTCCTATGCTATCCAAGTTTTCCAACCACACGCTTCCACCCTGAATGATCAATCCCGGAAGGAGAGAATCGGTTTCATGGCGAAATCGCGTCCTTCGTTCGGTTTCCGAAGGATAGGTGATGAGTTCGCCAAGGATCTCGAAACGACCCTCTTCTTCAAATATGATCTCTATACCTCGCTCCAAGGCTACAGTAACGTTTTGCGGGATCTGAACAGGGTTTCGGATGATGTATGGCGAGAACAGAGTCGTTAGCAATGTGTTGTCCTGGAATACCGTTAATTCTTCCGCAGATACGACGGGGACATACTTTTCGGGGTAGGTTCGGACAGGATATGAGCGCAAGCTCTCGTTTTCCACATTATCCAAGGCGCTGACCGAGTACTGCAAGAACCGTTCAGATAGAAGAATTTGGTTCTGTCGGGTTTCATCCAGCAAAATCCAGTCGTCTTCCCCTTCGTTCAGTCCATAGATCCGGTAGGATTGCGCGTCATCCTGGAGATTCCAGCTTAAAAAATACCCTCCGAACATATTGGATAACCTGGGTTGGTACGGTGTCTCAGGAGGGGTTAGGTCAATATACAGGGGATGGGTAATACTGGTTTGATTGCCCTGTTTGTCGATCAGTATGATCAATAGGGCGTTCTTGCCTTCACGGGGTTGGTGAGAAGCAGGAATTCGAATCATTGGGGGACGGACTTCTAAGGGGATGGTTGTGAGGGTGGCTGTAATAGTAATGTCTTCCGGATGATCCCAGTCATCCCGAACATCCAGCTCAATCTCTCGATGCGTCGACCCGATCCGTTCGGGAAGGGGGTTTTTGATATATGGGGGCCGATCTTCCGTTACGTTTAACGCAAACGCAAAGGGTTGAGAATGGTTCCCCACATCGTCAAAGGCTTTGATTTGGAAGGTATATTCCGCGCGTACAGCGGGGATGACATGTTCCCGACCGTGCGCTGTATAGACGTGTGGATCGTTTCCTGGCGTCTGGGCTTGGATGGTATATCCCGCAAAGTCATCGGGTGGTTCGGGCAGGGATAAGGAGAAATAGATCTGCCCGGATTCCAGATATGCAGTAGCTGTGGGCGTGGGTGGTGGGGTCAGATCCACTTTGAATTCTCTTTGAGGGGGTTCAGGATCGGCAAGATTATAGTGGTTCACCGCGGCTACGCGGAATGTGTGGGTCCCTTCTCCCAGCAAATGAGAATCGATTTGAATCTTTGTTGAGGTAGTGGTCGCTTCGACCGTGCTTCCGACCCAGTATACGTAAAACAACTCTTCAACAGGGGTTCGTTCGTCTCTTCCGGTTACCTCAATGACTACTCCTGAGGGGCCATATTTGGTTTGAATGCGAATAATCTCCGTGCTGGGTGGTTTGATGGAGTTTTGCGCAGGCATACAAGAAAGCAAAAACGATACACACGCCAAAACAATAACTGCGGTCGATTGATAGATCTTTCGATGGTGTCGAAACCGACTCAAAGGCAATCGCCTCCCCCAAAAAAGGAACAAATCATAAGAAAGAACCCTCAAAGCAATTATACACCATAGGTTACCCCTATTCCAATTATGTCTGGTTTATGTTTCCATGTATACCGCTTGATTCCCAGGGAATAGACGAGGAAGATTGGCGAATTCTTCCCAAATTTGGCTATTTATGAGAGAGTTCATCCAATATCCACTTCTTGAATTGCTTACCCCTTTGGGCGTAGTCGGAAAAAAAGTCAAAACTCGAACCCGCGGGGCTGAACAGGATCACTTCATCACCCCGGATCAGTTCGATTGCCCGTTTGATGGCCAAAGGCCATTGAGGAAAGGTTTCGTACGGAATCCTTCCTTCCATGGCTCGGGAGATCAATGGTGCGCTATCCCCACACAGAAGCGCTATTCGGATATGCTCCTGTCCTTCGGTACCGAGCGCTTCGAATTGATCTCCTTTTGGGCACCCCCCTGCGAGAAGGATGATATTTTTCTGCCCATTACCAAAGGTTTGAATTGCTTTGACAGTGGCATCCAAATTCGTAGCTTTTGAATCGTTCACAAAAAGAGTGGAGCCTTGTGTATGGAAGACCTCCATCCGGTGCTCCGAAGGGGTGTAGGAGTCGAGTCCCTTTTGAATGGTTGCAGGGTCCGTGCCGAGAAGAAGGGCAGACAATACAACGTGCGCTCCATTGAGCAAATTGTGAAATCCTTGAAGCTGGATCTGTTCAAAGGATATGTCAGCTTCCTGATTCGGGAGGCGAATTCGGAACTGCTTTCCCGATAAATCGATCAGACAGGCCACACCTGGATGAGTGGAGGATACGGTCCGAATTGAATCGTTCATCGGGATCCCGAAGGAGATTCGATCTTGTTCCTGTAAAATAGACACCTGTCTGGAGCGTTCGATAATCCGGAGTTTGTCTTTTCGATACCGTTCCATACTGCCGTGCCAGGAAAGATGATCCGGGGTTATGTTCAATAGAATCCCAATGTCTATGGATAGGGAGTGGATGTAATGGAGTTGAAAACTGCTTAGCTCGAAGACGATAAATCGACCGCGCCAAGAGGGGTTTTGCAAGAAGAAATGAGCAGCGGATTGGCCGATATTGCCCAAAGCGATGGCTTCATCGGACTGGTTGAGAATATGGGTGAGCCATTCAACCGATGTCGTTTTTCCATTGGTCCCTGTAATTCCAACGGTTCGATGATTGGGCCCGATTCGATCGGCAACCAGATCCAGATCCGTCAAGACCGGAATGCCGCGCCGATGAGCTTCCACAATCATTGGTTGGGTCGGAGGAACCGAAGGACTGACAACGATCCGATGGCTTTGTAAGGCCTTCAGGGTGTGACCCCCATGTTCATATGATACGCCCCGTTCTTCCAACCATTCTTTGTCTCGCTGGGTGAGCGTGTCTTTATGGGATAGGAACAATGGTCCCGATTCAGAAGCTCTCAGGTATTCGATCGCTGCTTTTGTGCTGATTCCCAAACCAAAGAAAGAAGTGGCTGCAATCAGAAAAGACCACTGATCTTTCCCGAAGCATCGATATCGATCAGATTTGCGGCTGGGGATTTAGGCAACCCGGGCATCGTCATGATGTCGCCTGCGAACACGACAACAAACCCCGCGCCGGAACGAACCGAAATATCGCGTACGGTAAAGGGGTAATCTTTTGGCGCTCCGATCTTTTTGGGGTCGTCGGAAAGGGAGGCTTGTGTTTTGGCAATGATTACAGGAAGGTGGCCAAAATCTTTCGAGAAGCGACGGATGGATCGGCGCGCATCGGGCATATATTCCACGTTCGCGGCTCGATATATTTCTTTCGCAATCACTTCAATCTTATCTTCCAAGGGTTGGTCCAACTGATAGAGGCGTTTCGGGTCGGCAGTTGGTTGGCTCGCCATCTCAATGACTTTTTTGGCCATATCAATGCCCCCTTCGGAGCCTTTTTCCCACACCTCGCTCAAAGAGATTGCTGCGCCGTTCTGCTGGACCAGTTCGATCAAGTGATCCACCTCGCGGGGTGAGTCGCCCGGGAATCGATTGACAGCCACTACTACGGGAATCCCGAACTTGCGGAGGTTTTCAATATGAACCTTCAGGTTTTCAAAGCCTTTGACCATAGCTGCTACGTCTTCTTGGCCCAACTCCTTTTTCGATAACCCGCCGTGCATTTTGAGCGCGCGAATAGAGGCGACCAAAACCACTCCGTCTGGCCAAAAACCGCCAACGCGCGTGACAAAGTCAAAAAACTTTTCTGCCCCGAGATCCGCTGCAAATCCTGTTTCAGTTATGGTATAGTCGCACATTCTCAGCGCCATGTTGGTGGATATGATGGAATTGGTTCCATGAGCGATATTGGCAAAAGGTCCCCCATGGATCAGAGCCGGGGTATTTTCTGTGGTCTGAACAATATTGGGGTTGATCGCGTATTTCATCAAAGCGGCCATGGCCCCTTGAGCTTGAACATCCGAAGCAAAGACAGGGTTTCGATCCCGATCGAGTCCGATCATGATCCGCGCCATTCGGTTTTTCAAGTCTTCCAGATCCCGGGAAAGGCAAAGGATGGCCATCACTTCGGAAGCGACGCTGATCATGAAGGCGTCCTCACGAATGACTCCATTCGATCCTCCCCCCAACCCCACGATGATACTGCGCAAGCTCCGGTCGTTCATGTCCATCACCCGAGGCCAAAATATGGAGGAAGGGTCGATATTCTTGCCATTTCCATGGTGCAGATGAGCGTCGATTAGGGCTGAAAGAAGATTGTGGGCGGTGGATACGGCATGGATGTCTCCGGTGAAGTGGAGGTTGATGGCATCCATTGGAAGGACTTGCGCGCGCCCCCCTCCCGTAGCGCCTCCTTTAACGCCAAACACCGGTCCCAAAGAAGGTTCTCGAAGGGTGACCACCGAGGATTTTCCCAAACGATTCAATGCGAGGGTCAATCCGATACTGGTCGTTGTCTTCCCTTCTCCTGCAGGCGTGGGAGTAATGGCAGTGACCATGATCAGTTTTCCTTTGGGTTTGCTGTCCAATGTTTGCAGGTAGGTGTGATCGATCTTGGCGATCCCTTTCCCGAAAGGTTGGATCATGTCGCCCGGGATTTTCAGATTTGCGCAAATGTCGGTAATGGGAAGGGTTTTTGTTTTGCTGGCGATTTCCTCGTCATTTAGCATTTCTGGTTTCACCCCCTGTGAGTTTGGGGGACAACGCCCATTTTTCTTGAGAAACGTCATCCCTGGCTACTGAGTTTAAGATTCCGTTAACAAATCCGCCGCTCTTTTCGGATCCGAATTTTTTGGCGATTTCCACGGCTTCATTGATGGTCACTTCGATCGGAATATCCTCTTCATAAAAGAGTTCGTATACAGCAATGCGTAGGACGGTCCGGTCAACCATAGCAATCCGTTCCCAACTCCAGTTCATGAGATGGTTCTGTATGGCTTGATCGATGGGAAGGATGTGTTCCAAGATTCCTTGAGCAAAACGAAGTGTTTCGGTCCTAAGTCGGGGTGCGATCGGATCGCCTTCTTCTGAAGCGCAATTGATCAACGCTTCCAAATCCGATACGATCCAGTCGCTCATTGGGTCAACCGAAAATAGGGTCATAAGGAGGATTTCGCGCATCCTCCTTCTTTTGGGCCATTTGGACTTTGCCATCCTTACACAGAGACCTCGAAGGGTTTGACTCGGATCACCACTTGAAGATTCATGGATGTACCCACGCTTTGGGCCAGGGTCATCTGGACTTTGTCCTTTAAGTTGCGCACGATTTCAGAGATCGAAAAGGGGTCCATGGTTCGAATGACAACATAGAGCATGGCGTCTCGATCCGTCTGAGCCGGACGAAAGGAGTATTCATCCAATTCCACACCGTCATAGTTGGCAAGAACACGGCTGATAAGAGTTTTATAAACTTCGGGAGAGATCTGTACGTCCAATCCGTCTTCGGGCATGGTATGGACGTACTGTTCTTTGTTTTTGATCCCAAGATAGATCAATCCGATCGCGCCTATGCTCACCAACACCCGGAGAAAAATGCCCCAAAAGGAACCGGAAGTCCATATTTGGAATCCCGCTAGCGGTATGGAAAGAAGCCATAGCAGAAGGGAGATGATCGCAACGATCACCCCAATCTGAAGGATTCGATCAGCCCATTTTTTGATCTGTATCATGATCTTCCTCGACATCCTGTGATGGGACCGCCTGTTGGGGCGGCTCTTCATCTTCGATTGGAACTTCTCGGTCGGGAATTTCGATATCCAGAACATTGACGGTAATCGATTCTACTTTGATCAAACCAGTCATGCCTTCTACTTCTTCTTTGATTACGCTTTGAATGGTTTCGGCAACCTCACGGATGCTCCGTGTAAGATATAGCTTGACACTTACCGATACCGAAACGGAACTGTCTGTTGCTTTTCGATCGATAGAAACCGCTTTCCGTATGTTCTTTTGGTCTTTTACAACTTCTTCGATTTTATTGAGGCCAACAATGATCAGGTCATAGATAACCGAATCCGCGACATCTACCTGCCCATATTTGGTCTTCTTCAGTCCTTCGATCTTTGGTTCATCCGGGATTTTTCCGGTTTTAGAATCTTCCATTCCGAACACCTCCTCAACGCGTTATGCTCGTTCTAGATACTCCCCGGTGCGGGTATCCACACGAATCTTCTGGCCGTTTTCAATAAACATAGGGACTGTTACTTTCATGCCTGTTTCCAGGAGGGCTGGTTTGCCTCCGCCAGATACCGTATCCCCTTTGAAGTTGGGGTCTGTTTGGGTTACTTCCAATACCACCGATGTTGGCAGTTGAATTCCAAGAATTCGCTCATCATGAAAGAGCAAGACCACTTCCATATTCTCTTTCAGGTACCCGATCGCGTCTTCGACAATATCCGGTTCGAGAAGGTATTGTTCGTAGTTGCCCAGATCCATAAAACAGTAGTGATCTCCATCCGAATACAGGTATTCTGCTTGACGGAAGGTAAGTTCGGCCTCTTCCACCCGCTCGCCGCTGGAGAATGTTTTTTCAGTGATATAGCCTGTTTGAATGTTTTTCAAACGGGATCGGATGATCCCGCTACCGCGGCCCATGAAGTGTTTGTTCACTTCCACCACGCGGTATAGATTTCCTTCCATTTGAATTACATGCCCTTTTCTCAGATCACCGACTTCGATCACAAAAATGACACCTCCAGGGAAATTTACGAGAGAACCAGCAGTTCTTTCGATAGTGTGGTTAAATTGAGTATTCCATCGTTCAAAAGGACGACGTCATCTTCGATCCGAACGCCAAATGACCCTTCCAGATAGATTCCCGGTTCAATTGTAACGACACTGCCAACAGGAAGCGGTTTGTCGTTTCGGAAGGATACAGAAGGCGCTTCATGAACCTGCATTCCCAAGCCATGCCCCAAGCCGTGGCCAAAATGGTCCCCATACCCGGCTTTTTGGATGATCGTTCGGGCAACAGAATCGAGTTCTTTCCCGGTCATTCCAGCTTTGGCAGCTTTCAGGGCTTCCGATTGCGCCTGCGCGACGATTCCGTACACCTCTTCTTTGAGGGAATCAATCGGGCCAAGGGCAATGGTGCGGGTAATATCCGAAGAATACCCGTCTACTGAGCAACCGTAATCGATGACGATCATATCTCCTGGTTCCAGGATTTTGTCTGAGGCTCTTCCGTGCGGGAGGGCAGAGCGATATCCAGAAGCCACAATCGAGCTGAACGCTGCGTCATCAGCCCCTTTCGTTTTCATCAGGTATTCAAGATGGGCAGCCAAGAATTTCTCCGTCCGACCTGAACGAACTTCATTCAGCCATTCCATAAAAGCTTCAGCTGAGATTCTTTGAGCCTCTTTCATGATTTGGATCTCTTCATCATCTTTACCGCATCTCAGTTCTTCAATGAAGGGATCGATCGGAATCCATTCGATCTTGTCGCCCAATTGATTTTGGAGCATCTGAAAGGACCGCACGGATGTTGTAGTCGCTTCATAACCGATGGTTTTATGCTTGGAGCAGATGTCTTTCAAAAGAGTTTGCGTGTTGTCTTTCGTTTCTTGGACCAATTCGAACGGGGACTGTTCCGCCGCTTGAATCCAGTAGCGCGAATCGGTCCCGAGCTGTTGCTTTCGGTCTGTGATGGCAAAAAAACCCGATGTGCCCGTGAACCCGCTGAAGTAATGAAGGTTCTTTGTGGAGCTTTCCTCGTTCCGGATGAGGCTAAGGGTGATTTCTTTCGATGTCATTTTTTCCAGCAAACGGCGTACGCGGCCTTCGTATCCTTGCGTATTGTGTTGGGTCATTCCGTCTCCCCCTTGGGTTGATGATGATTCAATTATACCATATACAGAGAATCTCCGTTTCGTCTTTCTCCAATTACCGGGAACGAGTTTGCACAAAAAAAGAGATCGACCGATCCCAGGTTTTTTCTTCTTCTTTAGAGAAATAACACGCCGGAAGCTCCTCTCTCTGTCTGTGATAGTGAAGGCATTCACAACAGACGCCGTGTCGGGGACATCCGGAATAGGTGCAGTTGCACTTTTGATTGTTGGCGTGTTGGTTTGCGCAGGAAGTCACTGGATCATCTCGGCACCAGATGGATTTTTACCGGACATTTTCCGGTGGGATGGTGTTTTCCCAAAAGGATATCAAATACCGCTTTTTGGCTTGGTTGGGCGTATCCATACGTCATCAGGCAGTTTCGCAATCCTTCGATCCCCGCATCATAGGGGTTGCGAAGGGAAATCAGCAGAAACCGATCAAAACGCGCCATCAGATCCCATATCATCTCTTTTTGTCCCTGGTGTAGGTATGCGTTCTCACTGAGAAAGACGCACACTTTCCCTTTGAGATTTTTCGTAATGGACAGGGCTTCTTCGGGCATCAGGGATGGATCGATTTGGAGCGTATCGACTTTTGGGAAGTGGAGGGATAGTTGCTGAAGGAGATCGGGTTTTCCCAAGCGTTCTTCCGCTTGGGATTGGCGGGATAACTTTGTTGAGACAATCAGGTCTTCCGACCCGAGCGGAGGAAGGGGGACCAGATAATCATCGTTTTTGAACAGGGTGATGGAATCCAGGGCTATTTGCTCCATAATTTTGATCCCTTGGGGATCGAACCGCGGTTCTATATCATAAATAGGAAGAAACCGGTTTCGAAATCCTTCTACACGGTCAAACTTTTCTTTCAGGAGTCTATGAACAGTAGGATTGGTCTCCACCCATCGGGCGAGGTGGGTAAAGGCGGATTGTTGGACGCTTGGTTCATGGCAGATTGTCAGAACATCCAATCCCGCCAAAAGCCCTTCCTGTACGGATTCTTCGGGAGCGTAGAAATCAAAAACCCCTTTCATCAGAAGGTCGTCCGCTACGATCAACCCCTGGTAGTTCAATGAGCCACGGAGAATCTTCAAAAGAATATCCGGATCCATAGAAGCGGGTTTTTTGGATTGTTGGATTTTGGGAAGGAATACGTGGGTGGGCATGATGGTTTCAATTCCCTCTCTCATTAGGTCTTGGAATGGAAGAAACTCGCGGGTTTGAAGTTGGGAGAGGTCTTGTTCCATTGTTGGAAGATCGAGATGTGGGTCAAGAGAAACATCACCATACCCAGGGAAATGCTTTGCGCAACCAGCAATTTGAGCTGCTTTCAATCCTTGGTAGAATGCTTTGATGAAGGGAATTGCAACGGGAGCTTGGTCTCCAAAGCTTCGGACTCCTAAACTCGGGTTGAGGGGGTTGGTGTTTAGATCAGCTACTGGAGCGAGGTCCCAGGTGATTCTTGTATTCCTCATCTCCCAACCCATGATTTTGCCCACAGCAAAGGCGTTGGCGGGATTTCCCGTTGCGGCAATTGCCATGGCTCCCGGAGAAACGGAGAACCCTTCATCCAGTCGCGTCACAATCCCGCCTTCTTGATCAATGCAGATTACAGCGGGAACCTCCAATTCTTGTTGGATCTCGTCCACGAGTCCCAGCACTTGATTTCGGTCGGATATATTCCGGGAAAAGAGAATCACAAAACCGGGCTGAATTGTATGCAACGCCTTTCGCGAGTCTTTGGTCAAGGAAAGCCCGTCCACACCGATCATAAAAAGTCTACCGATCATCCGTTCGATTGCATTCATCGTACCCTCCTGGTTCGCGGTAAAGGAAATGGAGAATCATTCCTTGGATTTCTCCCTGATTATACCACAATCTGTTCGACGGGGACGGGAAAAATCCGGGTATGGAATCCAGATCTTTCAATGAAGGGAACGTATCGGGTAGAAAGGGCATTGGAAGCGCACCATCGACCGGCAGATTCGGCCTTTCATTGGGAGGTCCGACGCAAAGAGTTGGGTTTTCGATCCGCTCGAGAACCAGGTATCGTTGAGTATCGGTTCTATCTGGACAAGACTCATGAAGAAGGGTTTTCCTTCTTTACAGACTCGATCTTCTATCTGCCTCGAAGAGCTATATCTCCATTCGATGACACGATCCGGAGTTGAAGGTTCCCTCCTCCGTTGATGCTGCCGCGGAATTCGGTCCGCGAGAATACATGATCGACGTGTTGGAGGTCTGTGATTTGGATGGACCCATTGCTGGTACGGATATCCCCGTAAAAGGCCGAATCTCTCGGCACATCAATTGTTACCCGGGCATTGGATGTCCGCCAGTCCAAAAGACCGTTGGAAGGTAGTTCTCCTTGGAAGGATATTTGTCCGTTGGATGAACGGATTGTCGAAGAACCTTCGCTCAGATGGACCCGATCCATTGTCACTCGGCCATTGGATGTTTGGACCTGGATCAGCCCTTCGGTATTTCGGAGGGTCACGCCTCCATTGCTTGTTCGAATATCAAAATCCGCCCGGAGATTTTCGATGGTAATTGGGCCGTTCGATGTGGTTAGGTACAGGTCCTTGAGCCATTGGTTCGGGACAAGTATTTCCAAAGAGACTCCGATGTTGGTTATGAAATGAGGGGTTCGATCGTCTACCCAAAAGGTCAAGACCCCGTTGGCATTGGTGAATTGAACCTGCAAATTGTCACCAAATTCCTTCGTTTCTTTGGCGCCAAAGCCTTGAACGACAGTTCGTGTGTCGATCTGGATATGGTTCCCTTCAAAGCCGCGAACAACGATGGATCCGTTCAGGGTCTTTGCCTGGAGCGTTGTTGGGATCGGAAAAGAACCCAGTTGCTGGATGTCCCACCGTTGGCTCATTCTCCTTTCATAGCGGTCCGTTCCTAAATCGCAGGCAGTGAAAAGGAGGGCCAAGATTCCGATTCCCATCCATACCCATGTCCATTTTTTGATCATCATGTCGATTCTCTCCATTCTTGTTATGTTTTAGTGTTCTATTGTATTATAACACATATATTTGAAGTTGTCAAGGAGATCCATTTTCTTATCGGAACTGAGTGATTGTTTTCCCTTTAAACGCGTCCAATCCTCGCTCGGATAGGGTAAGTATGCGGAACGATTTCGAGCGGATAATATGAAGGTGCGGGGCAAATTCCATAAAAGGTTGGGAGTATAACGCAGTTTTCGGCAGGTCTCTTATCTTCTGGCGAAATTGGATTTGGCGGAGTCTTCCTTCGGAGTTGTTTGAGAACAAGGAAGGGTTCGGCTGGGGCGATTCATGGGGTTGGTCTGTCTGTTCGAAAAACTCAGCATGTTGGAAGGATTTGAGGAAGATTCGTTCTGTTCTGGGTTGATCGGCTGTTTCCAGCTGGTGACAGATTTCCTGAAAGCTGTTTTGAAAGGCTGCTGTATCACCCGAATCCAATATCTGTTCCAATTGCCGATACTGGCCAAGCATCTGGGTTCGGACGGAAGAACGGTTGATTTGAGCAAGAAGATAGGCCATCCGGTTCTGGTTCATGGTCTTGAGGTCTTTCCCAGAGCGGCTGCGTTCGCGAGCGCCTGATTGTTTGAGGGTTTGAAAATGATCTGAGGATACAAAGGCCCGGATGACCATGGTTCAACTCAGATTTTGCAGGGATCGGTTATGGTTTGGATATAGAGGAAGCGGGGATCCACTCTTTTTGCTTTGCGTTGATCCAGAGCTTTTCCAGCGCATAGAATTCACGCCCTTTTTTGGTGAAGATGTGAATCACGATTTCCGAAGCGTCGACAATCAACCAATCGTATTCTTTTCCTTTGTCATAATAGAGGACTGTTTTGTCGATCGATGAGAAAAAGTCTATGATTCGATCGCGCAAAGATGCCATGTGTGTTTTGGAATTGGCTGTGCAAATCAGAAAGGTGTCCGTGATAATCGGTGTGTTGCTCATGTCCATAATTACTATGTGTTCTGCCTCGTTTTGGTCTAATAGAGTAGCGATCTTTTCTTTCAGCAAGTAGGAACCTCCATTCAACTGAGGGGGTATACCCCTGTCATATCGTCCGAACTTTCCAACAGGACGGTATCCACTCCGATTTTTGCAAAGTACTTCTCGAGAAGGAACTTTCGGGCCACTTCTCCAAACAAGGCCAAACTTAGGAGATCTTCATCGTTGGACGCGATGTGTCCGGCTTGTTTGATTAATGTGGGTAGTTCATCTCCGATCATGTCCGCCGGCCGGCAATCTATGGGTTGTTCATCTCCCAAGATCAGCGCCTGCAGTTCCGGATCGATCGGCGCGGGTGGCCTTCCATATAACCCTTTGCAGTATGCTTTCACTTCGCGGGTAATCATTCGGTATCTGCCTTGCAAGACGTTGAAGACTGCCTGGACGCCCACAATCTGGCTGGTGGGCGTGACTAAAGGTGGGTATCCCAAGTCCTTGCGAACTCGGGGGATCTCGGCCAACACATCGTGGTATTTGTCCATGGCTTTCTGGTTTTTTAGTTGATGGATCAGGTTGGAGAGCATCCCACCGGGAACCTGAGCCGATAAGACGCGGAGATCGATCTGACTCCCGCCTACATCTTCGGCCGCATGACTTTTCCGAACCTTTTCGAAATAATCCGAGATGGGGATAAACGATTCCGAATTCAAGCGAAGTTTTATCCCGGGGTATTCCAGAAAGGAATAGTACAGCGGTTCTACCGGAGGCTGTGAAGTCCCTCCAGCAAGCGAGGCGCAGGCTGTATCAAAGAGATCCGCTCCTGCTTCGAACGCTGCGAGATATGCTATGGATGCGGTTCCTACCGTGGAGTGGGTATGCATTTCCACGGGTAAGGAGAAGGTCTTTTTGATATGGCCGACCAACTGATGGGCATGGGCCGGTGTAAGGAGACCGGCCATGTCTTTGATACAGATTGAGTCCACCTGGTGGTCCATGAGTTGCGCAACTAAAGCGTGGTAGTATTCAGGAGTATGAATCGGACTGGTCGTGTAGGAAATCGCCACTTGGGCATGGCCTCCATATTGTTTGGTGTATTCGATCGATTTCTCTAAGTTCCGCACATCATTAAGGGCATCAAAGATTCGGATGACATGAATTCCATTTTTAATGGCTGTACGGATGAAGAGCTGCAATACGTCGTCTCCGTAATGGCGATAACCCAAGATGTTTTGACCCCGAAGCAGCATCTGCAGTTTTGTGTTGCGTACGTGATCGGAAATGATCCGAAGGCGTTCCCAGGGATCTTCGTTCAGAAACCGCAGACAGGCATCGAAGGTTGCTCCGCCCCACATCTCCAAGGCATGGTATCCCACATGATCCAGTTCCTCCAAAATGGGCACCATCTCTTCCGTTCGCATCCGAGTAGCGAAAAGGGACTGATGGGCATCCCTCAAAGAGGTATCCACAAAATCGACAATTCGCTCAGGATGTTCGCTCATGGTATCATCCTTTCTTATGGCTCAAAATACTACCTGAAACGAATCCCATTGGTTTGTTGGTATGCAAGGTTCCGTTTCAATTTCCCTGACCTGCGCGGAGGAAGGACCGATTCGGAGCAGTCGTTCCATGTGTATACAACCGTCTTCCGGTCCTTCTAGATAGACTTCAACGCTCCTATCGAGCCGGTTTTTCACATACCCTGTTAATCCCAACCGTGTTGCTTGTTGGACAACAAAGTACCGAAATCCCACGCCCTGCACAATTCCCTTGACGATATGACGGTAGGCTTTCATTCAACCTCTTTGATCTTCTTGCACAGGGATTTGTATGAAATCCCCAGAATAGAAGCCGCCTTCTTTCTGTTCTTGTCAGTTGTGATCATGGCTTTTTCAACCAAGATCCGTTCTACATTCTCCCGTAGTTGACTTAAAAAGGGATTGAGTTTGGGAATCTGGTTGGCGTATTGGATGCCTTCCATTTGATCGATGAGTTGTTGAATGGCTTCAATTGGACCGTTCATAATCATTTTCTGCGCAAAGTCCACTAGTTCCTGTTCATTACCCGACCAGGGAAACTCCTTGACCATTTCCCAAAGGCTTTCTTCTGGAAGAGAAATGTGCTTGTTGATCTTTTGGCTGAGGTCATTGACCAGTTTACTGAGAATGTAGGGGATATCTTCTTTGCGTTGTCGGATCGAGGGGATATCGACGACGTCCACCATGCCAGATAAGAAACGAAGATCCGATTCTTCATCATTTGCCTCTTTTTCTGCGCCCAAAAGCACAGGGTAATGGCCGGATATCTCGTGCGCGCCAATCCGTTTGCCTCGATTGGTCAGAAGTGTGTATAGGAGGGAAAGATCCTCTCGGTTCAGAACATGCATATCATCCAGAAAGAGTCCCTGTAAAGGTTTGGAGAAAACACCGGGTGAGAAGGAGTCTCCAAAAAGGGTCAGAAGCAATTGGTTTCGAGGAATCAGGCTCAATCGTAGGGGTTTGACGACACAATCGGGAACTAGGTATTGGGCATAGATGAAGCGATCAATCCCTGGTTCGGAGACAAACAGGATCGGATATGGAGACCATTCGCGGTGTTTGAGCGTGTGGAGAAACGCGTGCATGGAAGGTCCGTGGAAAAAGGCGTGATCCGAGAAACGCGCTTGTTGGTAAAAGTGTCTATACTCCATCGACTGCGAGATCCACTGGAGTAAAGAAACACAGTTGTTTACAAGGGTGTGATGGTTTTCGTAGATAAAAACCTTGGAATCGTGGATCGATGGAGAAGCTTTGGAAATCGGCAAGAAGAAGACCTGGGCAAAGGGGAAAGAGGTTTTGGTCTTTTCCAGTTCAAGGGAACCATCGAAAAATCCGTCGGATAGGACAACCATATCCCACGCTTCTTGAGGAATGCCTTCCGCGCCATTGAAACCGAAAAAGACCTTTTTGCGGAATTGCACGGTGATTTCCTCGAAGACAGATTGCAAATGCTGATCGACAAAGACCTTTAGCACGAATCCTCCTTGATTAACCCGATATAATCCGGGTGCCCGTTTTTTCCAGTAACCCTTCTTCCAGTTTTTCGATTGAAGTGATGAGACAGTCCTTTCCGGTACGAGAGACAAAGGAGACAGCGGCTTGGATTTTGGGACCCATACTCCCTTTGGGGAACTCGCCTTCGCTCAGATATCGGTTTGCTTCTGAAACGGTTAGTGTGTTCAACTCTTTTTGGTCCGGTTTTCCGAACCGGAGGCATACTTTGTCAACCCCTGTAAGGATGATCAACTCGTCCGCCTCGATTTCTTCAGCCAAAAGGGCAGATGCTCTGTCTTTGTCAATGACGGCTTCAACGCCATGCAACAGATTGTCGCTGTCCTTCCGTACCGGGATTCCCCCCCCACCGGCTGCAATGACGATTACATCCGCTTCAATCAGATGCTTGATACCCTCTTTCTCAATAATGTCCAACGGTTGGGGAGAGGGCACAACTCTGCGGTATCCTCTGCCCGCGTCTTCGACCATCTCCCATCCCATGGTGCGCGCAAGTTCTTTGGATTCTTCTTCTGCATAAAAGGGACCTACTGGTTTGGTGGGGTGGGCGAAAGCTGGATCGTGCTCATCAACGACGATTTGCGTAACTAAAGGGCAGATCGGTCGTGGGTGGCCAATTTTTTCGAGGTGGTTGCGTAATGATTGAGCAATCATATAACCCAAACTTCCTTGGGTCTGCGCATCGTTGATGTCGATTGGAAATGGCGGGATCTTCTCTTTGGCGAGCTCTTGTTGGATGAGAATATTCCCCACCTGGGGACCATTTCCGTGGGTGATGACCACATCGTAGGATTCTTTGAGCATTCGCGCCAAAAACGGAATGCTATGATCCAAATTGCGGAACATATTCTCGGAAGTTGCTTTTTCTCCCGGTTTGTTTAGGGCATTACCCCCAATTGCAATGACAGCCAGCTTTTTTTGCATGGTTATGGGTTCCTCCTAGTTGTGTGAGTGATCATGTCAAGGCTTAAAGCCGTTTCAGCAAATCTTTCATGTGTCGTTTTTCCTCATCGATGATGGATTGCAGTGCTTCTTTCTGGGGGAAGAAGACTTGGAGATCGTTATAAAAGAGAATGCTGTCTTTTTCCACTTCAATAGCCTTTTGGATGGCTTCATTCACACTTTGGGGAAGCGGCGCGTTCAGTTTGGGAAAGATTGAGGTTTGAGCGAATGCCATTAGGTAGCCAGCGTTTTCTTCATCTACCCATTGTCCCTGGCTGGGTTTGGGCATGTTCGAAAAGAGGTCTTGAAAAATTTCCCTGTGTTTTTTTTCCTGATTTGCCATTTCTTGAAAGAAGACCGCCATTTCTCCCGAAGAACGTTCTGCAAGGCGGCTGTAATTTTCGTATCCGGTTGACTCGATCTTCAGAGCCACATTCAATAGGTCCTGCAATTCCATATCCATACCTCCTGTTTATGATTTCGATTGGTTGGGGATGATTGTTCCTTGCTATTATATCAAAAATCCCAAGGATTCTTAGTGATCTGGGTTTCTATAAGCGCTCAGAGATCATGGATCAAGATTTGATCCGCGCTCTTATCCGATCCATCAATCGGAAAGGACAAAACGGTCACGCCCGGTTTTTTTGGCGCGATATAAGGCTTTGTCGGCTTGAGAAAGCAGTTTGTCGACCGATGTATCGCCAGTACCAAATGTGATTCCTATGCTTACAGTGATCGGAATGGATTTGGTTCCAATCTGAAACGGTTGATTTCGAATGCATTCCCAAATCCGCTGATACAGGGTATTGTGTAAACTCGATTCCCACGCGGGGGCAACAATCAAAAATTCGTCACCACCCATCCGACCCAACAGATCATACTTTCTGAGATTGGATCGGACGCGTTGAGTAAATTGCCTGAGCACATCGTCGCCCGTGCCGTGGCCAAAGGTGTCATTGACCTGTTTGAAATGATCCAGATCGATCATGGCCACACTGATCAACGTCTGATCCCGATTGGCTCGGGCGAGTTCTTTTTCAAGGGAATCGATGATTGCGCGCCGATTCAAGATTCCGGTCAAGGAGTCATGCATGGCTTCATGGGTCAGTTGCGCTTCGATCTTTTTCCGTTGGGTGATGTTGGTGGCGATCTCCATCCGAACCATTTGCCCATTGGGCCAGCGGACCGCCGCATCTCGGCACTCATACCATTCTCCGCTCTTCGTGTTTTGAAATTCCCATTTATACACCCCAGTCGGACTGCCGTCTTCGTTCAGCAGTTTGTCGTTGGTGCAAAATGAGCAGGGTCCATCTTGATTTTTTTGAAGGACTCTCCAGCATTTTTCTCCGATGATCCCTTTGTCCCAAACATTGAGCCCATATTCATTGACAAAAAGCAGATCGTAGGTGTTCATGTCCGCGATGTAAATGAAGGCTTCTATGCTGTTCAGGACGGTCAACAACCGTTCATTCAGCTCGCGTATCAATCGGTTCGAAGAGACCCGTTCGGTGATATCCCTACTGATTCCAATGACTCCGATGGTTTTCCCTTTTGGATCCCGAAAGGGGGTTTTGGACACTTCAAGAAGAACCCGCTTTCCATCGGGGTAGGTGATCCATTCTTCAAAACGCAAAGTTGTCCCGGTTTTCATCGTAATTTGATCCTTCTTCCAAAAAGAATCAGCTTCTTCTTTGGGAGAAAGGTCATAGTCCGTTTTTCCGATCACTTGTTCTTTCGGCAACCCGATGTACCGCGTAAACTCCGTATTGCAGTCCAGATACACTCCACGCGAATCCTTAAAGAAGATGATATCCGGGATGGTGTCCATGAGCGAGGAGATCAGGGTGGCTTGTTGTTGTGAAATTTCTTCAGCGCGCCGTTGTTCGGTAATATCAATGATCACACCATCCAAGGCCTGAAAGGGATCTTCCGGGAGCTTTACCGCTTGCGCCTTCTCGTGAACCCATCGAATGGTGCCATCTTGGAAGAGTATCCGATATTCCAATTCGTATAGTTTGTTAGATTGAATCGCTTTGAGAATTGTTTTCTGAACCCGATGTCGATCGTCAGGATGGATGATGCTTGCGAAGGATCGATCTTGATTGTTGATAAAGGAAGCAGCAGGAAACCCTGTCAGTTTTTCCACTTCATCGCTGATGAACATCATGGTCCAATGCTCGTCAACTTTGCACCGAAACACAATTCCCGGTACATTTTGGATCATGCGGTCAAGAAGCTCTTCCGTTTGGGTGAGCTTCTCTTTGAATTCAGACTGGATTCGGGTTTGCTCCGAATCTGACATCCGCTTGCCTCCTTTGGGTCTTCCGAATATGTGCAATTATACCATACAAAGTCCGTTCAAGAATGGTATAATAGGATCATCCAACAATGCCGAATGAGAGCGAGAAGAAAGATGCAATTGAGGAGGGCTATGGATGAAGGCTGCATTTTGGGAAAAAGTACGTCGGATTCGAGAAATCCTCTACCAACAAGAAGCGGTGGGATTCTTGATTCGCCGTTGTGACAATTTTGCATGGTTGACTTTCGGAGGACGGAACTCCATAACACTGAACTCTGTTGAAGGGGTAGCGGGAATCGTTGTTACAAAGGATCGAGTGGAAATCCATACCGATAATATCGAAATGAGACGGATTCAGGAGTTGGAGATCCCTCCAGAGCTACGCGAGTGCTTTTCCTGGAAAGAACGAAACTGGTGGGAAGGAGATATTTGGCAATATATTCAGAAAGATGGCGCGCGCATTCTTTCAGACACCGGACAACCTGAAACGGAACAGTCCAATCATCTGGCTGGCTTGCGGATGATGTTAAGCGATATCGAAATGAATGATTACCGGGACTTGGGAAGGATTTGTGACCATACGCTGACAGATGTAGTCCATTCGATCCATCCAGAACAGACGGAAACAGCGGTACAGGGAATGATCGCAAAGGCTTTGATCGAACGCGGGATTGATCCGATCCTGATCCTCGTTTTTGGCGAGGATAGCGCGCGACGATATCGTCATAATCTGCCGAGAGCGGTCGAGGTTGGAAGGAATTTCTTCTTTAGCATTTGCGCACGAAAAAAGGGACTTGTTGTATCCGCAACCCGAAGCGCCCGATTTGGGTTGGATGATGATATCCAAGATCAGCATAACCAGAACGCATGGATCGATGCGGTCGCAATTGCTCATTCACGGCCCGGAATCCGTTTGAACGAGGTCCTTGGGAAAATCCAGAAATCATATGAAAAGGCTGGGTATCCTGAGGAGTGGAAAAGACATCATCAGGGGGGGATCGCTGGATACAATGCCCGAGAACAGACCGCTTCCCCTTCCTCTGATTGGGTTCTGCAATCGGGATACGCCGTAGCTTGGAATCCTACCATTACCGGAACCAAATCCGAAGATACGGTCTTGATTCGAGATGATGAAAATGAAATCGTCTCTTTCCCCAAAGACAGCCAATGGCCTTGCCTTTCCTTTGAGTTAAACGGTATGGTTGTTCAAAGACCGGACATGATGATTCTTACGAGGTGATGCCGATGGTTCGGACGCAAATGATCCAGATTCGCACAAAAGGGTATTCCGATATCCAAAATCTCACTCCTTCCGTACAGCAGATCCTGGACGAAAACCCATGTAGGGAAGGATTGGTCCATATTTTCGCAGTCGGGTCAACGTTGTCTATTACCACAATGGAGTATGAACCGGCTTTGGTGCAAGATCTGCAAGATTTGCTGGAAAAGGTGATTCCTTCGGATGCGATTTCGCACCATAGTCAGACATGGGGGGACGATAACGGTTTTTCCCATCTGCGCGCGACTATAATGGGTCCTGCGCTCACAGTTCCGATTATCGATGGGAAGATGGCCTTGGGCACTTGGCAGCAAATCGTGCTTGTCGACCATGATAATCGGCAGCGAGAACGAACCATTATCGTTCAAATCATGGGTGAACAGGGATGACGCATTCTGTGGATCAGGATGCCCGGTTCATCATTCGCCATGCGATCCAAAGAGTCCTACCGGATGAAGCGGTCATAAAGGAGCTTGAACATCGCGCGTGGGAAAGTGATCTGTTTTTGGTTGCGATCGGGAAAGCGGCCTGGCGAATGGCATATGCGGCCAAAAAAGCTTTGGGTAAGAAAATCATGGGTGGAATCGTGATTACAAAGTACGAACATTCGGAAGGAGCGATTCCCGGGATCGAAATCTTCGAAGCGGGCCATCCTGTCCCCGACGAAAACACGCTTCGCGCGACAAAGACCGTTCTCGAACGTGTTTTGAATCTGAACAGGGATATTCCGATCCTTTTTCTCGTGTCTGGGGGAGGGAGCGCTCTGTTCGAACTCCCTATGGAGGGAATCTCTTTACATGAGATCATGGAGACGAACCGATCCCTTGTGAATAGCGGGGCTGGGATTATCGAGATGAATTGCGTCCGCAAACACCTTTCCCAAGTCAAAGGCGGTCGATTCGCGGAAACAGTCTTCCCTCGATCCATCTATGCGTTTCTCTTGTCGGATTGTCTGGGGGACCGTATGGATACGATTGCGTCCGGACCGGCTTTTCCGGACGCTAGTACCTCCCAAGAGGCGCAGTCTATTGTTCGGAAATACAAAATCCCCCAATCGGAACAGATGGCAGCTTGTTTGATGATTGAGACGCCGAAAGCGCTATTCAATACGGAGAACCAGATCATCGGTAGTGTGACTCAAGCATGTCTTGCAGCCAAGGAAGCAGCGTGTCAGTTGGGGTATTCTCCCATGATTCTGACTACAACCTTGGATTGCGAAGCCCGGGAAGCGGGCCGATTCATGAGTGCCATTGCGCGAGAGATCAAGAAACAGAATCATCCTTTGGCCCCCCCTTGCGCGATCATCGCGGGAGGAGAGACAGTTGTCCAGGTTCGAGGCTTAGGAAAAGGAGGCCGGAATCAGGAACTTGCATTTTCAGCAGCTTTGGGAATTCAGGGGATGGACTCTGTAGTCATTGCTTCCGTAGGTACGGATGGAACGGATGGTCCGACCGATGCCGCGGGGGGAATCGTGGATGGCCAATCCTTCGATAAGCTTTGCCTATTGGGTATCGACCCGTGGAAGGTGCTTGTGGATAATGATACCTATCATGGATTGAAGGCGATCGATGCTCTTCTGATTACCGGTCCAACAGGCACAAATGTGAACGATGTAACCCTTCTGTTGATCCGTTAGAGCCAACCACCTAGATTCACCATACTGTAACCCTTCAGGAACACTAGGGGTGCTT
>CAZOJQ010000010.1:0-66760 GCA_964580185.1 uncultured Thermotogaceae bacterium | reverse complement strand
GATTGAAGCAGGTTTAGTTCCATAACGCTTTTCGGATCCGGATGGGCAATGATCATTCCGGTCCTGTCAGAAACCCACCCATATCCGATGTCCCCGATCTTGATTGCGCTTGCAATTTCGCTGAGCACTTTCAATTGAACGGTTGCCCCGAGAAGTCCGATGGTTTTCCCTTGGCGATCTTTGACGGCATGAGCAACAACAAATACAAGGTTTCCGGATCCTCGAGAAATCATTGGGTTGCTTATCGACAAGCTTCTCCCTTGATTAAAGATTTCAATAAAGTACTCACGATCTGAAAGATCAATGGTATCTTCCGCGTCGGTTCGCCATGTATCTCCTGAAGGAAGAGACAATATCATGGCTTCGTACAGTCCACCGCTAGCATATACCAACTCTTTAATTTCATTGCCAACTACTTTCCAATCCATGGTTTGAACGGTGCTCCGATTTGCGATCATCTGGATTTCCGCAATTCGCGCACCCAACCATTGGCCAATCTCTGCGGACCTCGCGCGAGATACTTCAATACTTGAATTTTCGGTAAGGCGGACTTGAGAATTTTGAACCTGAACAAACAGGATGATCCCAGTTATGACGAGCAAAATGGCGATGGGTACAAGAAACGAAGTCAAAATTTTCGATCGCAACGACGGAAAACCCTGATTGAAAAAAGACTTGCTCACGTTCACCGGAAGTTCCCCCTTTCGTGGTTTTGGATTTTGGTAAGTTTTATCTCGGTACAACGAAACAAAGTATGGATTTCCCCCATTTCGAAGGAACCTTGTCGAAAGATCAAAGAACAGCAGTCACAGAGAAACCAAAACTAAACAAACAGAAGCAGAACGAACAATGATCCTTGACAATAGTGTAAATTTGTCTTTCATTGGAAACAGCAAACAAAGAAAATCATAGAGATTATATCATATAGCACCAATTTGTTGATCCCTTCTTGCCATTCTCCGTGTTTTATTTCAAATCCTGAGATGAGGTTTCTCCTGTTTTCGGCGAAATCCATTGAAGCAAGATTTTTTGAACTTGTTCTGGTTCAAGAGGTTTGGTGATATGATCGTTCATCCCTGCGTTGAGGCTTAGCACGCTATCCCCAACCATGGCATGGCCAGTAATCGCAATGATTGGGAGCTCGCTCAGTGAGCGTTCCTTCTTTTTTCGAATCTCTTGGGTTGCAGTTAACCCGTCCATTTCCGGCATTTCAATATCCATAAAGACCAAATCGAAAGGAGAAGACTCCACTGCTTGAATCGCTTCCAAACCGTTTGAAACTGTTTCTACGCGCATTCCCATCTTCTCCAACATCTTTCTTGCTATGAGCATGTTAATGGAACTGTCTTCAGCAACAAGAATCCGAGCTCCACGAATGGTTTCAAGCGTGCGCATTTCAACGGTTTCGGAATGATGGATGGACATATCGAATTTGGGTGATGGGTCAAATAACGCAGCGATGGTGCGCAATAGTACATTTGGGTATACAGGCTTCGTAATCGCTGCAATTTTGTCGTTCATTTGTTCTACTCTCTGCAGAACCAGTTCACGAGCAATGACAGGGATCATGAGAATAAAACCGATCTTCGGAAGAACCATTCTGTTTTTCATTTCCTGAATCGCCTCTATACCATCGATCTTTGGCATCTTCCAGTCCATAAGAACAAAATCGTACGGATCGAGTTGAGTTCCTACCCTCTTTTGGATTGCTTCTTCTGCGGAAGAGGCCGTATGGATAACAGATGAAAAGGGTTCCACCATTTTGGATAAGATGAAGCAGGCTTTGGGATTGTCATCGACAATCAGGAAGCGGAAGTCCTGATTGGATCTGGGACATGAAGAACAGGGTTTCGCGCCATCGGGTTTTTCTGCTTGGAAAGGGATGGTGAACGAGAAGGTACTCCCCATACCTGGTTCGCTCACCACTTGAATCGTTCCACCCATCATCTCAACCAATCGTTTGCAAATCGACAAACCCAACCCCGTTCCTCCGTATTTTCGAGAATGCGCGCTGTCGGCTTGAGTGAAAGATTGGAAAAGTTTCCCTACATGTTCATTCGAGAGGCCGATTCCGGTATCCTGAACAGAAAAGGATAGGTCGACAACCGTTTCGCTTTGGCTTTGTAATTGAATTCCTAGAATCACCTCTCCCTTTTCCGTAAACTTGATGGCATTGCTCATCAGGTTAATGAGGATCTGTCCCAAACGCAAAGGATCGCCCATTACTTTGTTCGGAACATTAGGGGAGATATCCAAAAGGATTTCCAAATCCTTTTCTTCGGCTTTAATCGCCAAGATGTTCGTTGTGTTTTCCAATACCTCATCCAATTGGAACAGAATGGATTCGAGTTCGATCTTTTGCGCTTCGATTTTTGAAAAATCCAAAATGTCATTGATTACTCCCAATAGGAAATTTGACGCGGTCATTATTTTGGATAGGTAATAATTCTGATGGGGAGTAAGTTCTGTCTCAATGGTAAGGCGGCTCAGTCCAACAATGGCATTCATAGGCGCGCGGATCTCATGACTCATCCGCGCCAAAAAGTCAGACTTGGCTTGATTGGCATTTTCCGCCGCTTCACGGGCAATCCGTAGTTCTTGATTGGATCGCTGAAGGGTTTTCGATATGCGTACATTTCGAGAATTCAACCGGGAAATGCGAACCCAATGCAAAATCGGAAAAAACAGGAAAACCACCAGAGTGACTCCCATAGGCCAATACTGCTGAACAATCTGAGAAAAGGCTACTATGCCGTAATGCTCATATGGGGGAAGACGAAGATCTTTCAGCAACCCATGAACCTCTGTATAATCTTGGGGTATTGTCCATCCCGCTCCTCGGATTGCTTGGGCGGCTGCATGGTTTTGAGGCATTGAAAGAAGCGCTACGGTTACCTTCTTGCTTAAGTTGGGATCTGTCGATGAAAGAGCCGCAATCGGCCATTCAGGGTATAATTTGGTAGACAGAAAGAAGGGATAGTTTGGAAAATTGGTTTCTTGATTGTTTAGAATTTTGATTTCTTGGAGATCAATCATTTGCTCAGCGGCCATCCGTTCCAATTGAGAACTGCGGACAGTACCGGCATCCACCGATCCATCCAACACGGCTTGTACTACTTTGTCATGAGTCCCAGTGAAGAGCGGCTCAGAAAAATCTCGTTCGGGTCTTAGACCATAATCCAGCAATACACGAAGTCCAGCATGCCATCCACCCAACGATTGGGAGTCTACAGCAGCAAAGCGTTTTCCTTTCAGGTCTTGGATTGTTTCGATGTCATTCCTTATGCGAGTTGTAAAAATTACCCCTCCGAAAAGGGCCTGAGGACCTTCTTGCGAAGGCATAAGGAGGGTTGAAATCCGATGAGCTTGGCCATTATACTCAAAAAATGCATAGTAGGAAGGGTTTGTGGCAATGAAATCGATATCAGCTTGAAGAACGGCTTCGTGGATTTCATCGAAGCCAAGCGGCTCGATCACAAAACGGAACGGATGGAGCTGTTCAGAAAGGTATTCAGCTGTGGGTTGCCATTCTTCCAAGCATATTTCATACCCTCGGTTTGCTAAAACACCAATTCGGAACTCAGTTTGAGGGCTGCCTCCCAAAAATGAAGCGAGGAAGCATACATAAAGAACAATGCATACAATTCGAAACGAAAGTCGGGATAATTGGCTGCTTTGGGAAGCAACATGCTTTTGTAGGGACCGTTGTCCGTATGGGATCATCTCAAACTCCTGTTTAATTCCGCAATGAATTTCTCGGATGGATTAACCAGGCCATTTCGTGTGTAATCGGACGGAAAACGTTGTGGAGCCTGGAATGCTTGAACATCGGATCGACCCATGATGCTTTTCGATAATTTTTTTTACGATGCTCAAACCCAACCCGCTTCCTTCTCCCTGCTTTTTGGTCGTAAAAAAAGGTTCGAAGATCCGTTCTTCTAACCCAGACGGAATCCCAATACCATTATCCGTTATTTCCACGATCACTTCTTCTCCTTCTTCGAAGACACGGATTTCTAGGGTACCCAAGTAATCCATGGCTTGGAGCGCGTTGTGAATCAAGTTTGTCCATACTTGATTCAACTCGTCGGGGTAACAAGGAACGTAGGTGTGTGTTTCATACGTTTTGATCAGTTTAATCCCATGTTTGATGTTGTTGTGATACAAATCCAACACAGTATCGATGCTATCCGCCAAGTCTATATGCGAAAGCCGTCCCGTGCTATCGTAATGGGCGTAACTTCTCAGGGAATAGATCATTTTTGAAGCCTTTTTCACAGCGATGATCATATTGCTGATGCTGCGCATCACGCCTGAGATTTCATACCCGATTTGAATCAATTCTTTGCTTTGCTCATGGGTAAGGACAGGGAGATACTGTTCGATATGGGTGAATATCCCCATATCGATCAGCGATTCGGCAAAATGCTGAGCATCGGGTATTCCATGGTTTTTGAGTGTGTTGTTCATCGCTTTTCTGTACTGCCGTTCCTCTTTGGATGATAATGTATCGGTCTTTTTCTTAGTTTCATGAATCAGACGGAGAAAGTGATCGTAGGTCTCCTGATCTAGGGCCCTGCATAAACGGGGCAGCTTGCCAATGACCGTTTCCTCCATATAGGAATGGATATTGTTTAGCGAGGCCTGAATGACTCCCAACGGACTGTTGACTTCATGAGCGATTCCAGCGATTAACTGCCCAAGAGAAGCCATTTTTTCCGACTGGATCAGGTACTTCTGGGTTTGTTGAAGGTCTGTTAGCGCTTGATTCAATTCATCGGTTTTGCTTCTCAGTTCAATGTTTCTTAATCGGTATATTTCCGCATCTTTTTGGGCTTGTTGGATCCGCGAATCTAACTCAATCGCAGATATTTTCTTTTCAAGCTCGCTCGTGGTGATTTTCTGATTGATCTCGATCAATTTCTTGTAATACTCGTTCGATTCTTTGAAAGCGCCCAGTTTTTCATGAATCTCGGCAAACAGGCGGTATGCTTTCCTCATCATTGATTCTGAATGGATGGATTCCGCGTACGCGATCGCTTGAGAAGTATGTTCTTTGGCTATGGGATAGTCGCCTTTCTGAAAGTGTAATTCTCCGATCTCATACATAATGACAGCCAACTCATACGTATGACCCAGGGTGTTCTGGATTTCCAAAGCTTTTTGCAGATAACGCAACGCTTCATCAAAGTCGCTTCTTTTGACATAGATTCGGCTGAGGACAATGTAGCATCGGCTTTCCGTTGCCTTTTCTCCCTTTTTTTTCGCTTCTTCAATCCCCTTTTGCACATAGAAAACGGCCTTTTTATCATCACTCATCAAAGAATAGGTATCGGCGATATTGCTCAATACCCATCCATATATGGCGCTCGGGTTATTGTCGTGCTGTTCGTCAACTTGAAAGAAGTACTCCAGCGCTTTGGGGTATAGTTTCATCTCTTTGTAGGTGTAGCCGATATTGTTCAGAAGAGGGACCATTTCTGAGAAATCTCCGGATTTTTTCGACAATTCCAACGCTTTTAAGTACCGTTCCAAAGCGGCGGTATCATTACCCAGATTGGCATATGCATATCCGATCGATCTCAGGGCTCTTATTTGGCTTTTCACACGATTGGATCGTTCGAACTCATTTGCCAATTCATCGAGCGCCTTGATCGATTCAACGAGTTTGCCCTGATACAGTTCAGCATATTGCGTGGAGAGGGCGCTTTCTGCGATGCCAATCGGGTACCCAGTTTCTTTTGCAAGGATCCTGGCTTGTTTGGCATAAGAAAGAGATTGGTTTGGATTGGACCTTCGATACTCCCAAGCAAGGGTATTCATAAGGTCGACTCTTTTTTGGGGATCTGTTTCCCCTTTCAGGAGCTGTTCCATGGTTGGAACGTCCAAGTCCGCCATAAATGATTCCTTTCGTGAGCTTACGGTTCTTTGGCGTATATCTGTTCCGTAAGGAACACTTCAAAAAGATCGGGATCCAGCTGACCGGATTCCACTTCTTTCTTGAGGATCGATAAGGCTTCGTCAATGTTTTTTCTTTTTCGATAGGGTCGATCGGGAGCGGTCAGCGCTTCAAAAATATCCAAAATGGTCAAGATTCGCGTCTGTAAGGGGATTTCTTCCTGAGAAAGCTGTTTCTGATACCCAGAACCGTCGAGCTTTTCGTGGTGATAGGAAGCATACTCCGGGACGTTTATCAAATCAGTGGGCCATGGAATTCCCTTCAAAATCGAATAAGAAAGGGACGCATGCGTTTTCATCAAATCCCGTTCATCTTCAGTTAGGTCGCCATGTCGCACGCGTAAGTTTTCACAGTCTTTTGGGTCCAGAAGGCTTTTTTGCGTCCCATCCATATCCGTAAAGGAGATCTGAGAAAGATGGTCGAGCCATTCGATATCATCATCCGTCAAGTACTCTTTCTCGTTGATGGATCGGATCCGTTCCATGGTTTGTTGTAGATCGGGTTTGGTTTCAGTAGGGGTTTGATGAAAGAACCATCTCATCCGGTATTCGAGCATCGAGATTCGATCGGTTGATATTCGATGGTTCTTGTACAGGATGCTTTCTTTGACCCCGATTTTGCCTATATCGTGAAGCAGGGCCGAATAGTACAGTTCTTTGATCTCAACGTCTGAGAAGTGCGTATCTTTATACTTTCCATAGTTCACATTGTTAATCGCTTCTGCCATAAGAAGAGCGAACTCTGCAATCCGTTTGGAGTGACCGGCGGTCGTTCTATCTCGAGCATCTAAAGCCATGCTCATTGACTTGACAAAGGCATCCGTCCAATCCAGTAGCTCTTGATTCTGCCGTTTGAGCTTTTGATTCTGGTCTTCGATCGTCTTGTCCTTTCTGTAACTCTTTGCTCCTTCGATGATGGCAAGCGTGAGATCTTCGACATCCCAAGGTTTCGCGATGAACCGGTACAAGTTGGCTTTGTTTATGATGTTTGTCACGCCTTCAAGCGTTGCTTGCCCGGTCAGTAAGATCTTAATGGTTTCCGGATGAGTCCGATGGATATGATGGAGGAGCTCATCCCCTTTCATTCCAGGCATGATGTAATCCGATATGATTATCGGGACTTCAAATTGCCCTTCGATAAGGTCTTCAAACAACTGAATCGCTTCTTCTCCGCTTTCAGCAACTTCAATGACAAAATCATTTCCCAGTTTGGTCCGCAGTTGGTCCTTAAGCGCATTCAGAACCACTCGCTCATCATCAACACAGAGGATACATGGTTTATCGTTCATTGGATTTCCTTGAGGGCCCTTTTGATGACATGGATGAGTTCCTCCTCTTTCCATGGCTTGTAAATGCACTCATACAATTCTGCGTGTCGCTTGATCTTGTCAACGGATTGCTGATCCGCTTGCCCTGTGAGCAATACTTTCACGATCCCAGGGAATCGTTTGTGCACATTGATCAGAAATTCATCTCCCCGGATTCCAGGCATAAGCCAATCCGAAACGATCACAATGATCCGCACATCATCAGCAGTCAGTTCTTCGATAATCTCCAGAGCTTCATCCACCGAGAGCGCTATTTCGCAAAGGTACTTATCTCCAAAATGACGTTTGATCTGGGATTTGAGGGTATCCAAAACGATCTTTTCGTCATCCACACACAAAATCGCCTTGTCTTTCATATTCACCTCGGCATTCAGGGTTTTCCTTCGTAAAAGCTCTATTCCCATATCGCGAATTCTTCTCTTGATCCTAAGTGATTATACCATATGATCTGAGAACAATCCAGATTTTTGATCGTTAACTCGTATCATAATTGAAGCATTCAAGTGATAGGATCTTCGAGTATTGGTGAAGCGAAGGGGTAATCATGGTATAATCTCTTAAATGATCTCGATGCACCGCATGGTTTTTCCGGTTGGAGCACGCGCAAAACGGCCATGTTGCTGCCCGGGAAAGGAGAGAAATATGAATCAGGAACTTGCTATAAGAAAGGGATTGGAACTGATCCAAAGATCGAAAATTGCCATGATCGGATCTCTTGACGATGAAGGGTATCCCAACATCAAGGCAATGCTGAATTTGCGTTATGAGGGAATGAAGACTATTTGGTTCAGCACCAACACTTCCTCGAAACGAGTTCAACAAATCCGGAAAGAACCGAAAACGAGCGTATATTATGTCGACCAAGATCACTTCGCGGGATTGCTCCTCCTCGGGAGAATGGAAGTTTGCATGGATCAGGAATCAAGAAAAGCGCTTTGGTTCGAAGGAAGCGAACGATACTATCCCCAAGGGATTGATGATCCGGATTATTGCGTGTACCGGTTTGTAGCAGAGAAAGGGAATTACTATGAGGGTTTGTGCAACATCAGTTTTCCCATTGAATGATCAATCAACGGGGAGGGGTATGGTTCCTACAGCTGATCCACCCTACTTGGTTATTCAGTGGGTCCAAATCCCATCCACGGTTCATAAAAAATGGTGAGAAGGAGGGTATACCATGGCCATTCGGATTCATAGAAGAAAGATACCCATTGGGTATCGTGTTCTGATTGGATTATGGCTCTTGTGCACAGGAATTACCGGATTGGCTCAAACCAATCTGGTTTCGCTTTCAAAGTTGAATTTTGAACAAAGCATCCTCCTATACGGAGACCGCAGCCAATTTGATTTTTATGTTCCGGTCGGCTTTCCCGCAGAAGGGGTTCAAAGCACGATGACCCTTTTTTACCGGGTCACTTCTTTGGCGGGTCCTCGAGCGAGCGTTTCCCTCTTGGTGAATGACATCCCTGTAGATACGCAACTCTTACTGAGCAAAACGCAACCGTTGGTCTTTCCCTTTCCATCATCATGGATCGAAGAACGAAGCCTTGCCAAGGTTTCGCTCCTGGTGGATTTGGACCAGGAGGGGTGTCGGGTAGGAGAGACTATATCTGTTCCGGATATCCGTACCTTGTTCTTTTCCATTGAAAAGGAATCGTTCTTCGAAATTGCCGTTGAAGAGCCTCCCGAAGAGAGCCTTTGGAGAGAACCCAGTATAGCCAGCTTTTTCGCTCCATATGGATTGATTCAAGACTATCATTTTGCCGTTGATTCCCTTACTCTTTCCCATATGCAGTTGATAGCGAACATTGCGTACGGATTGGGTTATAGCGCAAAAGGGTTTTCGAGGAATCTTTCTCTATCTACACGCGTTTCTCCAACGGCAAAAAACATCAGCTTTCAAGAAGGAAACCGGATTGTATCAGGTCTTCAGAGCATCCGTATCGGAACCGAACTCGCCCCGGAAATGATCCGTGAACAGGTTTTATCTTCTCTTCCCTTCAATCAGGTCGCTCTCTTGAAGGCCGAATTTGAGCCAATTTCCCATGCCGATCCAGAAAGAAGATCCATTCCTTTATCCGACCTGATGGATGTTGCCTCCGGTTTTTCGGTTCGCTTTGGAGGAACCCAGAAAAGATATGTTGGGCTGTCGGATATCGGTGGTGTTCCCGTTCACGCCCGATTGATTCTAAAGGTGCGCTCCACTCCCTTGGAGCAGCCTGAATCGATCACGGTGAATCTACGGTTGAACGGTCACTTACTGACGACTTTCTCTTTCCATTCGACCGCTCATGAGATAGAAATTTCTGTACCCATCCCTACGCAATTGTTTCGAGGCATCAATGAATTTGAGTTTCAATGGATCAATCAAACCCTGTGTAGAGAAGTAACAGTTGGTTTTGATCCCGATTCCCGTTTGGAATTTGATTCTGTGCATACACTCATGAACGCAAAGATCAGTGATTTGGCCCATATATTCTCCGGTCCCAAGATCTTAGTGGTTGCGCAACCCTCAACAGAAACCGCTCGGATTCTGATGGAGTACACCTTCTTTTTGGGGAGAAACGGTACTTCCGATCGGCTGTTCTATGTAGTAGAACCGCAAGAAGTGAAAGCAAACCCGGATATGCTCCAGTCGTATGATGGGTTGGTGCTTATTCTGGATCCCACGGAGCTTTCTTTTTTCGAACCGTTGGCAGACACTTCCCGATCCTTCAAAGTTGTGGATCGAACCCGAGGCGCGACTTTACTAGAGTTTGATTCCCAGGATCCCATGGGAGTCATAGGAACGTATTCCTTTATGGAGCGGCCAGCGGTTATGATTACATGGTTTGGGTCCCCTTTGGGTTTATCCTGGATCCAATCCCAATGGTTCGATCAGATGATCCGCGAAAGCGGGAATCTTTTGCTTGTTGGAGAAAGAGGAATGGCTTCCATCGTCATTGATCAAAAAAAGGGCTGGGTTCCAGTCTCGGTGGAAACAGAACCCGGGTTTTGGGTTGCATGGAGAATTTGGATCATTGGTTTTTTGGGATTGGTGGGAATCTTGCTCATCATTGCTATGTATTACCGGAGTTCAGGAAAAAATCGGAAAACAGGTGGATAATGGCAAATAAACCCATTGGAACCATCTTGGTAGAGATGGGAAAGATCACAGACGACCAACTCCAACAAGCATTAGAGATTCAGAATCGCCAAGGAGGACGGATCGGATGGATTCTGTCCACTTTAGGTATGGTGCGCAGGTATGATCTTTTTGAGGCCTTAAGCGTTCATTATAATCTTCCATTTGCGTCTCCCGATATGGACACTCTTCAAAACGAGCTTGATCCAACCCTTTTGGAGCAGCTGGATCAAAAACAGTTGATGGACCTGCAAGCGATCCCTTACCAGATCCAGGACGGAGTTCTGACCGTTTTGAACGCCTACCCCGGGAACCCGAAGATTGAATCTTTCTTCGAGTCGAAGTTCCCCCGCGTGCAGATCCGGCAAATGGTCATAACCGATCTAGACTTTCTGAACCTCATGCAGAGGCATTTCAAAAACCCTTTGCTGGATCAGGCAGTGTATGGGTTGTTTTATCGGGACCCGGAAGAATCAGCGTACAAGGTTTTCTCCAAAGGTCAACTATGGGCTGCAATCGGAATCTGGGTTCTTTTGATGGGATCGGTTTTCGTTGATTGGAATAGCACGCTCCGCGTGGCGTTCATGATCGTTCAGGTTCTATACGTTTTGCTGATTGGATTCAAGTTCTTCTTGAGTATCTTTGGCACCGTAGACGAGATTGCCTTCAAAGAAGATCGAAAAGGCATTAAGTCGCTCAAGGATGATGAGCTTCCTGTGTACACGATCTTGGTGCCGGTCTTCAAAGAACCTGAGGTGGTGGGCCATCTCATCCAAGCGATCAAAGATTTGGATTACCCTCAAAACAAATTGGATGTTTTGTTGCTTCTGGAAGAGGTGGACACACTCACGCTAGAAGCGGCAAAAGCGGCTCATCCGCCAGCCAATTGGCGGTTTCTGATTGTACCCAAATCCAAACCCCAAACCAAACCCAAAGCATGCAATTACGGGCTTTTTTTTGCCCGAGGAACATACTTGGTGATCTTCGACGCAGAGGACATCCCCGAGCCAGATCAGCTGAAAAAGGCATATTGGGCTTTTACACACTCCGATCCGTCCTTCGTATGTTTTCAAGGGGCGTTGAACTACTTCAACAAAGATCAGAATCTGTTGACCCGACTCTTTACGCTAGAGTATTCCTATTGGTTTGATTATATGCTTCCGGGCTTGTTTATGCTTGGTCTTCCGATCCCTTTAGGGGGTACGAGCAACCATTTCAAAGTCAAAGAGCTGAGGGAGTTGGGGGGGTGGGACCCGTTCAACACCACAGAAGACGCCGATTTAGGAATTCGGGCGTCTGCGGAAAAGTACCGGGTAGGCATCATTCGATCAACCACTTTCGAAGAAGCAAATCCGAAGGTAGGAAACTGGATACGCCAGCGGTCTCGTTGGATCAAAGGGTATATGCAGACAGCGCTTGTATATAACCGACATCCGATCAAAATGTTCAAAACGCTTGGTCTGAAGAAGTGGCTTTCTTTCCAACTCTTCGTTTCTGGAACACCGATTGTCTTTCTCCTCAACCCCATTCTTTGGGGGGTCTTCTTGCTATGGATTTTCCTGCAACCCCAATTTCTTGCGGTAACCTTCGGGGGAGTATTGTTGCAGCTTTCTATGTTCAACCTCCTGATTGGCAATTTCCTGGGAGTGTACATGAATATGCTTGGAGCATTCCGGAGAAAAAACTTTTCTCTAATCTGGATCAGCCTGATCAATCCGTTTTATTGGCTTCTCCATTCCGTCGCGGCGTATAAGGCTTTGTGGCAGCTAATCACCAAACCCCACTATTGGGAAAAAACCACGCATGGTTTGGCTGCGCGACCGGTTGCCTCTTCGGTGAAACCAAATGGCTAATGTTTCCTACGTCTTGAACCCCTTACGCAATCCATGGTTTTGGATGATTTTCGCATGCCTTTTTATCATGTATCTCGCTTTGGGGTTTTCCCTTCAAGAAGCAGGCATCCTGTCCCATGAAACGCGATGGTATTCTTTTCAAGCAAGAACCGTTTGGTGGGGGGATCCAGGTGGGCTGGGAATTATTGGCGTTGAAACCCCGCCCATCCCGCATATCCCTTATTTGCTCTTGATTCACCCTGTGCTTGTGGCTTCTTTTGTGGCTGCGTTCAGCATGGGATTCTTGATTCTGTATATATTGAAACACTATCAGACAGTGCAAGTCAAGATTTTCTTGATTGCTTTGCTGGTTCTTTCTCCTTCGATGCTCTTCCTTTCACTGCAATCTCCTCGAACCATCGTATTTTTTATGTTGAATATCCTTTCATTTTACTTTCTGATGGAGTTCAGCGTAAAAGAAGAGAGTTATTTTATTATGAGTTTTGGTTTGATTTTTGGTGTGTTGGTATTGATTGATTACAGTATCATTTTTTCATTAATATTTCTATTTATTTTTTTCTTTTTGTTTTTAAAAAAAATGCGTGTTCTTGAATATACGTTTGTTTCTGTTTTCCCTCTTGTATTCTTGTTTTTAAGCTGGATTCTTTTGAATGCTATGTTTACAAACGATCCAGCTGCAACAATATCGAGTTGGTTTGCAGACTTTTCGCCCGCGAACGGGTTTCGATACCTCGTTCAGTTCCTCCATTCTTCTGCTTTTTTTGTGATCCTTTATTGGTTCACCCTGATTGTAGTCGGGAGATTTCTTCGGTTTTTCCGGTCCCCTCTTTTTTTCACCTTGATTCTTCCTTGGGGCAACTTGATCCTTTTGGGTTTCTTCCATGAGTCAGGCGCCTTTTTGGCCAACTCGAAACTCTTGCTGATCAACTATATTATCCTTTTTCCGTATATTGGTCGGTTGATGAACGAGCGGCGGTTGCGGAACATCATCGCCTGTTTGTTCCTGTGCGCGTTGTTGTGGGAATTCTTTGGTGTTCGCAGAAACCCGGAAGAAGAGGTGTTTTTTCAATGGTTGACAGGACAACCGGTTGCGTCTCAAACGGAGGAATCGAAACACATATTGGATTTGTTTTCCGATCAAGAAAGAATCTGGGTCAGCGACCCCTCCCTCTATTCCACCCTATACCATTCGGATGATCGATCTCGTTGGGTCTTGCCCAACCATGGCGATCATGGTATTGTTTCACTGCAGCCAAGCCTATATGTTGGGTGGATCTTTACCATCGGTAGCGATCAACGTATATATCCCAATTTTGATTTGATCTATGAATCAAAGAAATACAAGATCTTACAAAACAGAACCCCAGAAATGATTCAATGGGGCAAAGAACTAAGGTCAGCCTCTACTCCATAGACGCATCGAGGGTTGGTATTCCCTTTTTCGGATCAGCAAGATCCCTACGATCTTCCAAAGATTTGGAGTATCAGGAATACCGTGGTATAATAAGTGTGAATGAATATATTGATCGATTCATTCACGGAACATGAAAGGAGCGGTTTTCTGTTGACCAAAAAAGAACAAATCTTCCGATGCGCTCACGATCTATTCAACGAAAAGGGATACAAAGACACCAATATTGCAATGATCGCGGAAAAAGCGGGGATCGCAGTTGGAAGCTTTTATAAACACTATGATTCCAAAGAAGCCCTTTTTTTTGAGATCATCACAAAAGAAAACGAACAGCAAAAGAAACGACTGGCAAAAACCTTTCGCCAGTGTGAGGAGGATCCAGTAGCTTTACTGACTCGGATTATCACCCAAAACCTTGCAGAAATGAGTTCAAGTAGGATTCTTAGAGAATGGAACAACAAAGATATTGCCCACAAACTGGAACAATCCTTTTATGAACGAGGAGAAATCGAAAGCATTAATGAGTTCTTCCAAAACCGTTTATCCGAGTGCATTCGGAAATGGAAAAGAGAAGGTCAGATGAGGGAAGACTTTGATGATGAGTTGATCAAAGCGATGCTTAATTCCATCCATTACGTGGATGTTCACAAGAGAGATCTTGGAACCCAACATTTCCCGCAACTTGTTGTCTTTTTGGCCCAGTTTATCATAAAAGGATTAACCGAAGGCGCCAAATCTCTATAATAGTGTCTTTCGATTGTTTTTTTTTTCAATAATGAATGAATATATTCTATTATTCATTCACTAAGAAAAAAGGAATTGAACCGTCTGCCAAGACTCAAAAAACACCAATCATACATCATGGGAGGAAAAAAATGGGAAAAATCATACTTGCAATCTTCGGAATTGGAGCACTTGTGGCAATAGGGTTTGTCCTTTTTTTGGCGATTGAAACGTGGCGCGAAAACAACCAACTCACCATCGGGACCATTGATTTTGATCGTTTGCAGGATGGAACATTTATCGGTTCATACAAAGGATATGCCAGAGGGTTGCGCTTAAGGGCGAAGGAAATACAAGTGACCGTTTCTTCGGGAGCCGTTGTCGCAATTCATTTGATAGAAAACGAAGAACCAGTAGAAATCACAGAAGGTCAAATGAATGACCTTATGCAAAGAGTGATCCAATCTCAATCACTGGAAGTCGATGTCATCAGTGGAGCTTCTGTTACATCAAAAACCTATCTTTATGCCGTAGAAGATGCATTAAAACAATCAACCAAGCCATTAAACGCTGAGTCAGTTACCCATTACTGAGCCTGAGATCGATTCCCCTTAGAAGTTTGACCCCATAAAGATTCGATCTTCCGTTTTCTTTCCCATTCGTCTTTGAACGATTCGAAAAAGCCGGATAAAGCGCTTTTCACTGGGTGCTACGGTTTTTTTCGTATGGGTTTTTTTGGAATCCGTAGGGGTTGACTTTCGTGAAATGAAAATGGTACAATCGGATAGATGAGAATCATTCTCATATGAAAACGAATATCATTAGAAAGAAAAAAAGAGGATGGGTTGTACGAGAGGAAGGGAAAAAAATGAAAGATACCAAAAGGATGATACCCAGGATACCGGAGACTCCTGAAAAAGTGAATAAGGATACATTTATCAATCCGTATATGATGATGCTGCGGGTATGAACAAAGGGAATAAAGGGTGATAAACGAAAATCCACGGGGAGGTGGTTTACATGAAACAAATAGGTAAAGGGAAGTTGATTGTTGGTTTGTTTATGGTTCTTGGTTTGATCTCTTTTGCTGGCGCTATGCATTCGGAAGGGAACTCTGTTCGTGATCTTGCTCCTTGGTTTGGAGAAAACAACAGTTTCACGATGATATTCGATCATCCAAACGCACAAGGACTATTCGAAGCAATCTCTCATCACAAGCCAGGATACTCACCAGAAATGGTCAAAAGAGAAATGATCCGACAGTATGAAGGAAATATCGAACAATTTGTTGTTACGGAAGACGGAAGGTCAGTGCTCGTAAATGGAAAGACAACAGTAGAATATGAATATTTTGGAAAACTGGAAACAAGGTGGGAGGAATATGATTTGGAGTGGTTTATCTTCCTTTCTTCTTCCCCTGAAGCGATCGACCTAGGAATCCGAACTTTGCTTCTGATGAGCTATCATGGGCATGGAGAGGGTTCGATTCCCCATTGCCACGGGCGGTATTCCAACCGATGTTTTGCTCATTTAACGACAAGTGATGAATACGATAATTGGTGGCCTACCTTCTATCGACCATCAGAAATTGACATTCCAACTGTCCTTGAGCAAATGACAAGGATGGCAAGGATGCTTGCTGCCAATCTTCCGGATCTAGAGTAAGGGACCATCGGGGTCGTCATCTTGTTTTGCCACTGCTGTACCATTTGATTTGAAGCTTTGGTAATGGTCCAGGATGAGATGTAGGAAAAAAGACACTTGGACCATTGCCCTTTTTTGATGAATACAACTGCAAAAGGGTCTGATCCTTTGTTTGCAGAGCGATAAGAGGAAGAAAAAAGCAGGGACATTGGAGCAAGAGAAATGGTAATTGGTCGAAATAACGGAACACATAAAAAAAGGAGGGTTTTTTATGAAGAAAAGTAGCATTGGTTTGCTTGTCGTTATGGGTATTCTTTCAACCATTGGTTGGGCCCACTTCCAGATGATCGTGCCATCAGAGAGCTTTTTCGACGATGGGAGAGCTGCAACAATCTCTCTCGAGTTAATCTTTACCCATCCTGGGGGAGCATCCCACGGAGCGGATGATGATCCACTGACTATGAATATGAGCAAACCGGATCGTTTTTTTGTAGTGAACCGCGGCAATCGAATTGATCTGACCGATCAACTTCTGGAATACACGTTTGAACACGGATCAAGAAAAGCCCAAGCATGGAGGATGGACTATCGCATACGCGGGATGGGAGACTTTGTCTTCGCATTAAGCCCAGCGCCCTACTATGAAGAGAGAGAGGATATCTATATAACGCAACATTCGAAAGTAATTCTCAATTCCATGGGATTTCCGAGCGACTGGAATGAACCGGTAGGGGCAGAGGCAGAAATCCTGCCTTTGACATGGCCTTTCAATTTGTATCCTGGATCATTGTTTACAGGCCGGGTTTTGTTCCAAGGAGAACCTGTGGCAGGCGCAGAAATCGAAGTGGAGTACTTGAACATTGAAGCCTTCAAAGGGGCTTTTGCAGGACATTATGGCCGTTCATTCCCAGGGGGAGAGTCCCCAGCTATGCTTGTTGTTTCCGACGAGAACGGATACTTTCATTTTTCATTCCCCTGGGCAGGTTGGTGGGGGTTTGTCGCCTTGATGGAAGGAGAAGAAATTGATGGGGTGGAGCACGAAGTAGGAGGCGCTTTCTTTGTCCGAGTGGACAACCTGCCGTAAGGCGGATCTTTGATCTGACAGACAATCGAAGGAAAAGAGGTATCCATCGCGATACCTCTTTTTCCTAAACAATAATGATGAACCAGAACCAATCGTCATGGGACAGGGTTTCTGATCTCCATTGAGATAGGAGCGTTATTTTGAAAGAAACAGATATCGCAATATTGGTTAGTCAAAAATACGCAGATCACCCTTATGAAGACGATCTCGTTTTAAAAGGAGCTCTTGAAGATTCCGGATATGGAACAGAAATCGTGGCATGGGATAGTGATGATTTCGATTTCTCCCTCGCTCGCGTAGCCATTATCCGATCTTGTTGGGATTATGATCAAAGGATCGATGAATTTCTCGAAAAAATGCAAACCATTGCTCAGAAAACGGTCTTGGTTAATGATATCAAAACAGTGATCCATAATTATCGAAAAGAGTATCTCCTTGAATTGAATCAAATGGGTATCGAAATCGTACCGACCCAGTTTGTGCGGAAAATGGAAGAGATCGAAACTGCGCTGGAACTCATCCAATCTGATGAAATCATAATAAAACCAGCCATCAGCGCGAGCGGGAAGAACACCTTCAAGGTGCACAAAAAGGACATAAAGAGGTGCTACTCAAAAGTACAAGAAATTTTGCAGAAAACCTCAGTGATGATTCAAGAGTATTTTCGATCTATTGAAACCTGTGGGGAAAAGTCAGTCGTTGTCATTAACGGAGAGATTACTTATACAATGCTGAAAAAACCCCGACAGAATGGATTCCTTGTTCATATTCATCATGGAGGAACATATGTCCCTGATCGGGTCGAAAAGGATGAAACGGAGTTTATTCACAAGGTCACAAATACTTTCGATCAACTGCCTGCGTATATGCGGATCGATCTCTTGCGAGACAGCGCAAATAACCTGGCCTTACTGGAACTGGAGCTGATCGAGCCCAACTTGTATCTTTCAAAAAACAAGAGGGGGTTGGAACTCCTAACTACATACCTGAGGTCTCGGCTGGGGTGAAGGGGGTGAAGCATTTTTGTTTGAAAGAAGAATCCGATGGAATGTATGCAAACTGAGAAGGTGGCAGTGAACGGGAGTGGCTTAAATTGTTGGAAGTAAGAGACTTATGTTTCAGTTATGATCAAATGTCAGTCTTACATCATGTATCTTTCCGAGTCGCACAAAGCGAGATTATTTCCCTGATTGGTCCGAATGGTTCAGGAAAGTCAACACTTCTGAGGTGTATGAATGGGTTGCTTCATGCCACTCATCCGGAAAGCATTTGCTTGCATGGAAGAGCCATTCACTCTTTTTCCAGAAAGGAGCTTGCTCGTCAGATAGCCTTCCTGCCACAGTCTCAAGAGAAAATGCCAGGCACTACAGTCCGAGAGTTAGTTGCATTGGGACGTACGCCCCACCAAAAAACAGGGTGGGTGCTTTCGAGAAAGGATAGGGAGAAAGTGGATTGGGCTCTGGAATACCTTCAATTGGGGCAACTACAGCACCGTATGGTAGATAAACTTTCCGGTGGAGAACGGCAACGGGCATGGATTGCTATGGCCTTGGCGCAGGATACACCCTTGCTGTTGCTGGATGAACCCGTTACGTATATGGATCTAAAACACCAGTGGGAATTGCTTGAAATCATCATTGGGCTTAAAGAGGATTACGCGAAGACTATTATCGCAGTCTTTCACGATATCAACCATGCCATGGAGGTGTCCGATCGGATCTGTTTGATGTGCCAAGGTGCCGTGCACAATTTGGGGTCTCCTATGCAAGTAATCACAGAGGATTCCTTGAGACAAGTGTATGGGATTCGCGCACATGTATGTCAAGTTGAACCCAGTTTGCGTTCGGTTGTAGTTCCCGATGGATTATGCTGCCGACGCGCAAAACGAAAATCCAAAGGTCCAAAGATGCGCTGGCCAGCTTGAGGAAGTGTAGTAGGTCTGTTCAGTAAGGAAGAAGGGATCTCCGTGTCAATAGGGGATTGGAAAGAGAGTGTAATCGGGTGTTCAGACAAATTCCGGATAAAAAAGGAGGAGAAATTATGGTACGGAAGAATGGCAGAAAAGGGTTTTTGCTTACAGTGTTCGTTCTGGTGTTGAGCATAAGTGTAGGGGTGGCTGCACAAACAGAGGGTACAGTTATTCTCATAGATCATTTGGGACGTGAAGTACAGATTCAGCACCCGATTCAACGTCCAGTTGCGTTGACCGCAAATTTGATGGAAGCTCTCTATATTATAGGATTGAAGCCTGTAGCTACGGTAAACAATTATCAGATTCGGGAGGAAGCGCAAGGATTGCCTCGCCTAGGTATGCAAGCGAATATCAATATTGAAATGATATACGCTGTGGAACCAGATCTGATTCTTGTGCATTCAAGACACCAGGGTCAGCTTGTGCCAGCGCTTGAGAATACTGGTTTTCCTGTATATGTAGTCAATCCGGCCCAGGTCGGTGATGCGCCTTTATACGATACTGCATTGTTTGTGGGACGTCTATTGGGGCGAGAGGAAGAAGTGCTGAGTTTTGTGTCGGAAGTGGAAACTACAGCCAGACAGTGGAAGGATCGAATCAGGGTAGAGACAAATATCCGCACTGGTCTAATTATCGAAGATGGAGATAGCATTCAAGCTGCTCAGACAGGTTCCGGCCTTGGCGCTATTTTAACGGGCCTGGGAATCATCAATATCGTACCCGATGATATGCCAGGAAGTAGTCAGGACACTTTTATTTCGTTTGATATTGAGACCATTTTAGCTGCAGATCCCGATATCATATTAATCCGGCCCACAAGCAATGATGAGCAACATAACGCGCATCGCCTTACAAGTTATCTGGAAAATCCGCTTTGGGTTGGGTTGACAGCTATCCAAACTGGAAGGGTGCGAATGCTTCCCTTCAGAGCTCACCCTGGACGCGCCACTGTGCCAGAGATGTATGAGATGGCAGCGCGGATCATCCTAGAGTAGTGGAAACGGTCGAAACAAGTGGTACAGGGATGCGGTTGAGGAGCCTGTTTTGGTCGGGCAGCCGCAACCAGCGACGAATTGTAACTTTAGCGGCAGCTTGTATGGTTCTGGTTGTGATTATCCTGCATGGCATTGCGAACGGCACGCTAAAATTCTCGTTTTCGCAGGTGGTATGTGTTCTTGTCGGTCTTCCGGAAGAGCGCTTGGTTGCGCAGATTATCGGGAATGTGCGGTTGCCCCGTGTCTTGACAGGTATGTTGGTGGGCATGAACCTTGCCGCGGCTGGCTCTCTTCTTCAGGGAGTCCTGCGGAACCCGATGGCGTCTCCGAGTATTGTTGGAGTCAACGCAGGAGCAGGCCTCGCTGCTGTGGCAATGATGGTTGTCGCTCCAACGCTGTCGGCTCACATACCTCTGGCTGCGTTTTTGGGCGCCATATCTGCTGCTTTATTGATCTATCTCCTGTCTGTGAGACAATCTGGAGCAAACAGCACAGTCCAACTGGTGCTGGCAGGACTGGCAATTTCCTCATTTTTTAGCGCCCTTACATCGGGTTTGATGACCCTCCATGCAGATGAGTTGGGCGTCACTTATGGGTGGTTGCTCGGTAGTCTGTCGGGTCGGAGCTGGCCTTTTTTCCATTTATTGCTTCCCTATAGCATCGTCGGGCTTGCGTTTGCATTCCTGATCAGCCCTAAGGTCAATGTGTTTGCGTTAGGTGACGAAATCGGCGCCAGTATTGGAATATCCATTCGCTGGTATCGCTTCTTGGTAATTGCCATTGCGGCCATGTTAGCGGGCAGCGCTGTTAGTGTCGCTGGAACGATTGGATTTGTCGGTCTTGTCGCTCCTCATATTGCTCGAATCCTAATCGGGAGCGATTATCGGTTTCAGATTCCTCTGGCAGCCTTACTTGGGGGGAGTCTCCTTGTTGCGGCAGACACCTTTGCTCGAACGGTCTTTCAACCACTTGAGTTATCCGTGGGTGTGGTCACTGCTTTGATAGGTGCTCCTTTCTTTTTGTTTCTTTTATACAATCGACGGACATTCGGACTCAGGTAAGCTGAGAAAAGGCTTTATAACTGTAAGGGGGGCGGATGAATATGATTATTAAGGAGTTCCAAACGTATATGACCGGAAGAACGCTTTTTTTGCCTTTGGCTTTTGCTCTTTCCGCATTAAGTTCTCTTGCCAATCTTTTGCCATTTCTTTTCATATGGCTTATTGTTCGGCTCTTTTTTTCTGAAGGAATTGCTGGTTCACTTGATCGAATCCATATTTATGCTTGGAGTGCGCTGGGGTCCTCTATCATGGCTGTTGTATTGTATTTTCTTTCGCTCTCATTTTCTCATCTGACAGCCTTTCGGGTGGAAGTGAATATGAGGAAAAGAGCGATGCAAAAGATCGTAAAGATGCCTCTTGGATTCTTTGATTCACAAACTACAGGGAAAATTCGAAAGGTGATTGATGATAATGCGGGGATAACACATGGTTTTCTTGCGCACCAACTCCCGGACCTTGCGGGTGCTTTTTTGACGCCTTTGGCTTTGATGGTTCTTATTTTTGCCGTTGAATGGCGTTTGGGATTGGCTTGTTTGATCCCAATGGGAATTTCAATGATCCTTATCCGAACAATGATGACAAAAAGAGGAAAAAGGTTTATGGATCTTTACATGAATTCTCTTGAAGAGATGAATACCGACGCTGTTGAGTATGTGCGGGGGATTCCAGTTGTAAAAGTCTTTCAGCAAACGGTTTTCTCCTTTAAAAAGTTCCATGAGGGCATTCAAAAATATAAGAGAATGGTGTTTGCCTACACAAAAATGTGGGAGAAACCCATGTCGCTCTATACAGTCGCAATCAATGGTTTTGTGTTCTTCCTTGTTCCTGTAGCGATTCTTATGATCGGACATTCCGGGGATTTCGCAGGAGTGATGCTCAACATGGTTCTTTATGTTCTAATTACTCCCCTATTTTCTATCACCATCATGAGGATCATGTATCTCAATCAAGCTACGGGTCATGCAAGAGAAGCCTTGAATCGAATGGAAACCCTGGTGAGTTATCCGCTGTTTCCATTGCCTGCTCATCCAAAAAAGATCCATAACCATTCCATTTCATTCAAGGATGTTGCCTTCCGTTATCCGGGAAGCAATCAAAATGCTGTTGATGGTGTAAACCTTTTGATTCCAGAAGGGAAGACCTTTGCTCTCGTAGGACCTTCCGGAGGAGGAAAAACAACGATGGCGAAACTTGTAGCCCGTTTTTGGGATGTCAATCAAGGTCAAGTGTGCATTGGAGGAACCAACGTAAAAGAAATCGCCGCAAAAGATCTAATGGATCATATCACCTTTGTCTTCCAGCATACTCGACTATTCAATGCAAGTCTTATGGATAATGTCCGATACGGGCGCCCTTCCGCTTCGAGCGAAGAAATCGAAGAAGCCCTTGAAATGGCTCAGTGCCGAGAATTTATCAAGCTATTGCCAAAAGGCCTGAAATCCATGATTGGATCGGGAGGAACATATCTTTCTGGTGGAGAGCAGCAAAGGATAATAATCGCCCGTGCAATGCTGAAAAGAGCGCCCATTGTGATTCTGGATGAGGCTACTGCGTTTACTGATCCCGAGAATGAACACCTGATCCAAAAAGCCCTAAGGAAACTGATGGAGGGAAAAACCGTTCTGATGATCGCCCATCGATTGACCAGCGTTCAACAAGCCGATCAGATTGTAGTAATTGACAGAGGGAAAGTGATCGAACAAGGGGCTCATCAAACACTTGTGAAGAAACAGGGAACATACGCTTCAATGTGGGAGGAGTACCAGCGATCGGTGCAGTGGACATTGGGCAAGGAGGTGCAACGTGTTCTCATGGATTGAAAACCGCTTCAGCCTTTCACCCAAAGGAGCGAAAGATTTTTGTAAAGGAGTCATGTTTACAGCGATTTTGGATGTTGGGCTTATGCTATCGGCGTTTTATGTATATCTCTTTTTTTCCGATTATCTCCCTCCGATCGTAAACCCATCTACAGCAGATGTAAGGAGTCCAGGGTTTTATCTTGTAACAGGAATCAGTTTTATGGGTATCCTTTTTTTGATTGCGATTCTCCAGTACAGAAGCACGTTCACAGTGGTTTATGATGAAAGCGCTAATCGTAGAATTCATCTTGCTGAAAAACTTAGAAAGCTCCCTTTGGCCTTCTTTGGGGAAAAAAACCTCACAGATCTTACTTCTACAATTATGGAGGATTGCACCGAGTTAGAACATACCTTTTCCCACGCTGTGCCTCAACTATTTGCATCGGTGATTAGTCTGACCCTTATTGGGATTGGGTTGTTTTTTTACCAATGGCAGCTTGCTTTGGCTCTCTTTTGGGTAGTGCCCATTTCTGGCATGGCTATCTTGACTTCGAAAAAAATCCAAAGACGGGGATTTGATAAAGTCCTTACGATGAAACTTGCTATGAGCGGAGCGATCCAAGAAGGACTTGAAACGATCCAAGAGATCAAAGCATATCATCAGCAAGCATCATACCTTGAAGATTTGAGCAAAAAAGCAGACGCATACGAGCAAAACCTTGTCCGTGTAGAGATTATTACCGGCGGGCTCGTAAAATCAGCGGAAAGCTTTCTTAAGTTGGGCTTGGCGAGCGTCATCATCGTAGGGGCCAGTTTATTGGTAAATGGCCAAGTGGATTTCTTTGTTTACCTCATGTTCCTCATCATTGCCACACGAATCTATAACCCAATCAGTGAAGTGTTCAACAATATGGCCGCTCTTAATTACCTAGATGTCCGGATCCAACGGACCAAGGATATCGATCGGTTGCCCGTACAATCTGGGCAGACCCTGTTTCAACCAGATGGATATACCATCACTTTTGATCATGTTGGGTTTTCGTACCAAAAAGGGAAACAGGTTCTGCATGACCTTTCTTTTACAGCGAATCAAGGTGAGATTACTGCATTGGTTGGCCCATCAGGTGGAGGAAAGAGCACAACCGCCAAGCTTGCGGCCCGATTTTGGGATGTGGACACAGGGAAAATCTTCTTAGGTAGCCAAGATATCAGCGACATTTCTCCAGAAACCCTTTTAGAAAGTTTTGCCATAGTATTTCAAGATGTTGTATTGTTTCATTCAACGGTTATGGACAACATCCGTATCGGAAAGCGCGATGCGACCGATGAAGAGGTCATCCGCGCTGCCAAAATTGCCCAATGCGATCTTTTTGTCCGGAGACTGCCAAATGGGTATCAGACTGTTCTAGGAGAAAACGGTGAAACCCTTTCTGGGGGCGAAAGACAACGAATTTCCATCGCGAGAGCTTTATTGAAAGATGCTCCGATTATTCTTCTGGACGAAGCGACCGCTTCTCTTGATGTGGAAAACGAAACCAAGATCCAGTCTGCGCTTTCCGAATTGGTGCGTGAGAAAACGGTCTTGATCATTGCCCATCGTATGCGAACCATTGCAAACGCGGACAAGATTGTGGTGTTGGAACAAGGTAGAATCAAAGAAATGGGTTCTCCGGAAGAATTGAAGAGAAAAAACGGATGGTTTGCTCAGATGCTGTACAGGCAAAGCGAAGCTCCGTCTGATTGATTTTGATGTTGGAGGGGAAAAGGAGGTTTCATGTTTGTCAATCGCCACTTGATTGCTTTTGTCAAAGGGTACGAGAAAAAAATCGCAGAAACCTGCGCTCTGCAGCTTGTTATCACTTTGCTCGCATCAATGGTATCGCTTGGGATTGCCTTTGTGGTCCGCATGATCCAAGGGGAAACGAAGATTCTTCTGTTTACCGAGTTATGGCACGTATTTCTGTTTATTACAGTTGTGATTGTTGCTCGATATGTTCTTGCGCAGGTGAAAGCAATCGTTTCTGAGCAATGTGGTTTGGCGATAAAAACTTCTCTTCGAGATCGTCTTCTCAGGAAGATTTTCTCGCTTGGGCCAGCATATACGAGCCAAAACCGCTCAGGGGATATCGCATCTACAATATCCTCCATGGTAGAGTTTCTCAATGAATACTACACCATCTACTTACCTGCAGCGATCTCGTCAATAATCAACGCAAGCATAATCATCAGTATCATTGCATCATTCAACCCCCTTGCTGCGTTGGTTTGTTTTGCTTCGAGCGTGGGTCTGTTGATTTGCCCGATGGTATTCTATTTCCTTATGAGAAGACGAGGGGTTGAGGAGATGAGAATGCATGCGCAATACTACAGCGAATGTCTTGACAGTGTCCAGGGCGTAACGACTCTAAAAGCTTTTAATGCCAATGAGCGGCAAAAACAAATGATCCATAAAAAAGGAGAACAACTCCGGCAAGCGATAATGGGCCACCTACGGATTACTATGCTCGAAACCTTTGTTTTACAATTATTCGCTGGACTAGGGAGCGCTTTTTCTATCGCTGTTGCTGCATATCAAACTGCAATTGGAAATATGGTCCCAGAGGGCCTTGTTTACGCGCTGTTTTTGATCGGTGCATGCTTTATTCCGTTCTATGCGCTCATATCAGCATGGCATTTCGGCTATCGGGGTGTGACGGCTTCTTACCGAATAAAAAAAATCATCGATGAACCGGTTACGCGGTCGTTGTTATCTGAAACTGGGAGCAATCATCAAAGCAAAGAGTGTGTAAGCGGAGATATTTCTTTTGATCATGTCTGTTTTGCGTATAACGAGCTGGATGGAGATGTTCTGAAGAAAGTCTCTTTTTTCGTGCCGTACCAGACGATGACGGCTCTTGTTGGAGCCTCTGGTAGCGGAAAGTCGACGATTGCTAGTCTTCTGGCTGGTTTCTTCCCGGTTCGAGATGGAGTGATTTCGATCGGGGGGACTGTGCTAAATGACCGAAATGTCAGGTTAGCGCAAGAACAGATCGGCGTCGTCTGGCAAGACTGTCATATGTTTTATGGGACGGTGGAGGATAATATCCGCATTGGAAAACCAGGCGCAACGATGGAAGAAATCGTGAGTGCTGCAAAAGAAGCAAACATCCACGATTATATCGAAAGCTTACCCGAAGGGTACTATACTATGATTGGCGAGCGTGGAATGCGCTTTTCTGGTGGAGAGCGTCAAAGGATTGCCCTTGCCCGAGTTTTTTTGAGAAATCCTCCGATTGTGATTCTGGATGAAGCCACATCGTCTCTCGACCGAAAGAACGAAATCGCAGTACAGGAGGCTTTTGGCAGACTAAGCAGAGGAAAAACAGCGCTTGTCATTGCTCATCGCTTAGCCACCATTCAAAGTGCGGATCAAATAGTCATAATGGATGCAGGAAAGGTGATCGCGAAAGGAACGCACGAGGAGTTGGTGCATACATCTTCCGCGTATGGGGAATTGATGGGTAGTCAATTGAAGGCGGGACAGGGTTATGAGGAATGAAAAATTGCGGGTGAAATATGCGTTTATCCTGGCAAAACAGATCAAGGGTTTTGGATTCTACCTCTTCTTTGCAGTCCTGTTCAATTTCCTTTATAAAGTGCTTCCATTGATCACCGCCCTTGTAACATCGTATCTGGTAGGCTCAGTGCTTATGGGAAATACAGAAGAAGTGGTGAGTCTGATGATTACTTCAGGTGGACTGGTGTTCTTCATGGCGGCTTTTTCGTATCTAGACCTTTTGGTCGGACACGATATGGCATATCGGATACTGACACAACTGAGGGATAAGTGCTATGACAAGCTGGATGAATTGGCCCCTGCGGCTCTTATGGATAAACGAAGTGGAGATATGATCAGCATTATTCTTAATGATGTGGAAACACTTGAATGGTTCTATGCGCATACGATCAGTCAGATTATCGTAGCGGTATTCGTCCCAACAGCCGCTTTGGTCTTTATGGGAGTTTTTTCATGGATTTTACCCGTTGTGATCCTGCCTTTTATTGCGTTATTGATTTTGATTCCCAAACATTCTTCCCAACAATCCGATTCTCAAGGAGCACAGGTTCGTCAAACAATGGGCAAACTTAGTGCGATAATCGTTGACGGTATACAAGGGATAAAGGACATTATTTCATTTCAGTGGCAGCAAGAGTACTTCAGTCGTTTTTTTCGAGCCAACGCTGAGTATTCAGGAGCGTCGATGACGTACGCGAAACGACGCGCTAATGAAAACCGCAGAATCATCCTGCTTATAGAAGTAGCAACCCTTGTTTCCTATATAACCGCCACGACGCTGGTTGGATACGGGAGCATTTCTCCTTTGTGGCTGATGCCGTTATTCGTTCTATCCGCAGCCATTTTCTCACCAATTTTCGAAGCACTGAACATGAGCACGAACTACGGTTTAATTTTCGGAGCGGCGCAAAGAGTGATCAATTTGCTAGAGAAAGAGCCAATGGTGGAAAATCACGGAATGACACGGTTGGATTACGATGGGAAAGACCTTATTGTACAGTTCCGAAACGTATCTTTCACTTACCCCGCGGAGGAAACCAAAGACCAAAATCCCGCGGTTTTATACGATATGGATTTTTCTTTCCGGACTGGAGAAACGCTCGCTTTGGTTGGCGCATCGGGTAGCGGGAAAACAACTGTCGCGAGGCTTTTGCAGAGATTTTGGGATGTGGATGGTGGAAGCATCAGCATAAATACCGTCGATATTCGTGAAATGCCTTTGGAACACTTACGGGAAATCGTAACAGTAGTCCCACAGGACGTATACTTGTTTAATGTCAATATAGCAGAAAACCTCCGCCTTTCATGCCTCGGCGCAACAGATGAGGAGATCCAAGCAGCAGCGAAAAAGGCTCGAGCAGACTGCTTCATCGATCAGTTGCCACATGGATATGATACAGTCATTGGCGAACGGGCTCTCCGTTTATCTGGGGGAGAAAAGCAACGGCTATCCATTGCACAAGCTTTCTTGAAAGGCTCTCCTGTTTTGGTATTGGATGAGGTTAGCGCTAGTTTAGACTCAGAAAACGAACGACTCATCAATCAGGCTATTCAGGACTTGAAAAAGAGGCGCGCGACTCTTGTGATCGCGCATCGGATTTCCACGATCCGAAGCGCGGATCGGATTGTCGCCTTAAAAGATGGGCGGATCGCGGGAGAGGGCACATATGAAGAATTGATGGAAAACTGTCCTTACTTCCGAGTGCTCATCGGTGAAGAATTTATTGGAAAATCAGAAAACTGAGACACGAGAAAAAAAGGATGCGACTCACCCTTCCAAACTATGAACCGGTTCATCATCACGCATAGCGGTAGTATTCTCAAAGTACCCCTTGACAAAGCGCCTGAGCGAAGATTTTCGTTGGAAGCGAATAGCATGCTGCAGCAATAGAGGCGCGCGAATCAATCCGATCGTCGAAAGTGCTATACATGGCAGATCACATTGCGAACCAAGCTGGTGTCCAAATCGAAAAAGCCTACAAGAAAGGAACGACGAATTTTCCTCATTGCTGAGTGGAATTTTTTATGAGGCAATTCGAATACTTGACTTTCGAAAGAAATTCTAGTATAATCGGGATGATAAATGAGAAACATTCTCAATAGGTTTTGTTTCTCAAAGAGGATAGACTGGATATACCCGGAATTTTCCACCATGGAAGAAGAGTGTAACCAATAAATGTTTTGGATGGACTTATAAAGGGGGAAAGGGTTGTATGAGAATCAAAGTCTATGGATTCGTTGGAGTGTTGGCAATGCTCTCGGTGCTGCTTTTGGCGCATACTCCACTCATGTTTGTCGATGATAACAAAGACGGAACGATCTATGTTGAAGCGGGATTTTCCGATGGATCATCGGCCGCAGGAATGGCGTGCAGACTGGAGGACTCGGAAGGGAACACCCTATGGGAAGGCGTTTTTGATCGGTTTGGGTCTCTTACTATAGAGATTCCTGATGTAGATCAATACGACATTGTTTTTGATGGAGGCCCGGGCCATGTGATTCGTAGACCTGGCCCCGTGCTGCGTGATCCAGATCCGGCAATCGAAACAGTTATTGGGGATCCTACCCCTGTTGGTTTGGGCCAAAGTGTTCCAGACCCCATTCCGAACCAAACCGCGCCAATTGGAATTCCATCATGGCTAACCAACCAAACGTTGTATGGGCACGATCAGGGAGCGGTTAAAGAAGAGCTGATTCGCATTCAAGGATGGCTAATAGCGATTGCCTTTCTGCTATTGCTGATTGCCATTTCTTTATTGATGCTTGTTTTTCGAAGAGGATCAATCGGAAAGCCCGGTTGTCACTGAACTCAATCAAAGGGAAGGAACTGATCCGAAAACCCCTTACAAAGTTGTTTTGATGCAATGGAGGGATCAATAATGGTTTCTTTGAACCAAATAGGAAAAGACAGGACGAAAGTTCGGATTATCACCCATTCGGGATCCGGAGAGACCAAGAGGAGACTTATGGATATGGGGCTTTCTTTTGGCGCAATCGCGGAAGTATTGATTGCGGGAAAAGGGAATGCCCCCTATTTGATCGCAGTGGATCATAGCCGTTTGGTGCTCGAAAAAAACTTGGCTTCCGAAGTCTTTGTCGAAGAGATCAACCCTGAAGGGCCTCATCAGTTTCGACAACACCATGGAAAGAGTCTGAGGAAAAGGGAGGGGAAAAGATGGAGCTTGAGAAAGTAAAACCGGGTATGCGGTGCCGTATTGTGTCGATGGATCCCTCTGGTATGGCGGGAAAACGGCTTCTCGATTTTGGGTTCATAACGGGCGCTCATGTCGAAGTCGTTCGAAACGCCCCTCTGGCAGATCCCATCGAAGTGCTTCTCCACCGGACGCTTGTCAGTTTGCGGCATGATGAAGCGAAGAAGATCATGGTTGAGGTGATTGAATGAACAGCCCATGTTCCGGTTGCCCTGGGTCTTTATCATGCTTGCCTATTGAAGAGGAACCAACGGAACAACAATCGATGGCAGGTTCGTACTCCATTGCGTTTGCTGGGCAGCCGAACGTAGGGAAATCCACACTTTTTAATGCACTAACAGGCGTTCGTCAGTTTGTTGCGAACTATCCAGGAGCAACAGTGGAAAAACGGAGCGGGATCGCCACGGTTTCCGGTTTTCCTCTGACCATCGTGGATCTTCCAGGCACCTACAGCCTAACATCCTATTCCTTAGAGGAAAAGGTAGCTGTCGATTTCCTACTTCAACAACCAATCGATCTGATCGTCCAGGTAGCCGATGCGTCAAATCTGGTTCGTAGCCTATATCTGACTTTTCAACTGCTTGAACTGGAAAGACCGATGCTGATGGCTTTGACGATGACGGATGTAGCCCGCGGGCGCGGAATGGTTGTGGATATTGAAGCGCTTTCCAAAGAACTGGGTATCGGAATCATCGCAACCGTTGCCAACCGAGGGAAAGGACTTCAGGAATTGAAACGGGCCATGATTGATTCTTGCGCAAACCATCCAAAAAAACCGGGGTTTTCTTTGGATTATGGCCCAATATTAGAACCGGTTATCCAGAAAACAGCAGAAGAGCTTGCATCGATCGATATTCCTTCTTCAATTCCCCTTCGTTGGATGGCGATCAAGATCTGGGAAGACGATCCAGATCTCGACCGATTTCTCCATAGTTCGCCCCAGAAGAGGAGGATGCATGCCTAAAGATAATCTCTCTCCTCCTTCCTCAAAAACCGTGAAGGATATCCGAAAGAAATCCGAAATGGACATCCAAAATGCGCAACTGACAATCGCAGAAGCGCGGTATCATCGGGCGCAATCAATCGTGGATCGATGCGTTTGTGAGATAAAGCCTGGCCAAAAAACAATTACCGATCGTTTGGATGCGGTTCTATGCAATAGAATCGCTGGACCAATCTTCCTTCTGTTTACTCTGTTCTTGGTGTACGAATTGGCGATTGTCCAGGGATACCGGCTTTCTACTCTCTTAACGCCCGTTCTGAGCCAAGTGCAAGCCGGGTTTTTGTCTTTTCTTCCCGCAGAAGGGTTCATTCAAGATCCGGTGATTCTTTCTTTTTTTGCTTGGGTATTTCAGGGCGTGTTCTCCGTATTGGTCTATATTCCAATCTTTGTGATCTTGTTTCTGATTATAGCGGTGATGGAAGATTCAGGGTATATGGCTCGTGTGGCTTTTATTTTGGATCGGGTCTTTCGTCCGTTTGGCCTTCATGGTCAATCCGCATTGCCTTTGATCCTTTCGGGCCTATACATAGGAGGGTGCGCAGTTCCCGGAGTGATGGCGACCCGAACGATTAAAGACAAGCACGCAAGACTGGCAACAATCCTGATCATACCTTTAATGAACTGCATGGCTAAGATTCCGTTTTTCACTTTGATGGTTGGGTTGTTCTTTCCTGGTTCGATGGGCCTGATGATGTTTCTTATTTCCACCATAACCATCTTTCTCGGGCTGAGCATTAGCAGTATGCTTTCCAAAACGATACTGAGAAAAGTGGAACGCGCCCCCTTCATAATGGAGTTGCCCGCTTACCATGTCCCTTCTGTGAAAAACGTCATGACACGAGTGATCGAACGCACGTGGGGATTTATCAAGAAAGTAGTGACGATTGTTGCTGTGGTAATGGCAGTTCTTTTCTTTTTGCTGAATTATCCCGGTTTGGGGTCTTCTGAAGAAATGAGGATCGATTCTCGGGTGAACGAAGTATTGAACGATTTCTATGAAGCATCGGGATTGGATAATCCGTATCTATTGCTGATCCATACTCCGGATCAAATTGCCTCGTACCTCTCATATGTTAACAGGTATCGATCATCAATCCAAGACCGAACACTCGATTTCGCCTCCCCCATTCACCAAGACTTCTTCCGTGAAAACCCTTCTTTTTATCTCATTGCCAATGGGGGAGCGATTCGATTGCCCACTCAGAATCGGGATCAGTTGTGGAAAACGCTCCAAGAAGCAACCAATTTCTATCAATCCCTTTCCCCTCAGGATCAGGCAACAGGGTTGTTCAAAACTATGGTGGAGCCATCGGTCTTCTATCTGATTGGGAGAAGGCTTCTCTTGACCCAAGAAGGGTTGATGGATCCCCAGGCGCTTCAAGTGTCCCAAGCAGTACGGCAACTCCAGACTCAACGAAGAATGATTCGATACGATCGGAACGAGGAAATCCTGATGGGTAGCTTTCTTGGATCGGTTGGAAAGTGGGTAGAGCCGATTACTCAATGGGCAGGTTTTGATTGGAGAATCAATGTGGGCCTGATTAGCGCATTTGCAGCAAAAGAAAATGTTGTGGCCACTTTGGGAGTACTGTATCGGGATATGAACGAAGGAATCGATGCCACCCCTTTGCATGGCACGGCTATGATTCTGTTTATGATTCTTTATCCACCCTGTTTGGCCACAATCATCACAATTGCTGCCCAAATTGGATGGAAATGGGCAATCCTTGCCACTGTATACCCGATTGTTATTGGGTTTCTCATTGCCACTTTCGTGTTCTCTTTGGGGACTTTGCTTGGGTTTACCGGCGTATCAATGTTCTTGGTTGTATATGCAGGCATCGCCTCATTAACTGTTTTTACAGCGGTTGCGCGAAAAAGGAGATCCTCCGCTATATAAGCGATCCCATAGGAGGGTAGGTAACACATTGTATGCTTTTGACGAAAAAAAGCGCGAATAGGACCATATCGATCAAAAGGAAAGAATGGAAATGAAAGTTGTCACCGTATCTGGACCTCCCTCTGTCGGGAAGACTTCCGTGATCCTAAAAACCGCCAAAGTTTTGAGGAAAGCAGGAATGAAGATCGGTGCAGTGAAAATGGATTGCCTCTCCGCTCAAGATCATCTAATGTACGAAAAAGAGGGCATTCCGATCAAGACGGGTCTTTCAGGCACTCTTTGCCCCGATCATTTTTTTGTCAGCAACATTGGAGAATGCATTCAATGGGGATTACAACAAGGGTTTGATCTGTTGGTGAGCGAAAGCGCCGGATTATGCAATCGGTGTTCTCCTCACATTCATGGGGTTACGGCCATTTGCGTGATCGATAACCTTATGGGGGTCCACACGCCCTTTAAGATCGGACCAATGCTCAAATCAGCAGATGTTGTCATTATTACCAAAGGGGATGTTGTTTCGCAAGCTGAACGGGAGGTTTTTGCATTCAAAATTCTCCAAGCGAACCCAAGATGCGAAATCTTTCATGTCCAAGGAAATACAGGACAAGGAGCGGAACCGATCGCTCAACTGTTCAGCAGAAGCATTGACTTGGTCTCCCTTCAAGGAACCAACCTGCGGTTTTCCGTTCCATCTGCTTTGTGTTCCTATTGTTTGGGAGAAACCAGAATTGGAGATGAGTTCCAAATGGGGAGTGTTCGTAAAATGGATTTTGGAGAGAACAATCCATGATGGTTCCTATAGAGCATCCACCGCTGAATACACCATTTGAACAGGTGATCCAAAGATACCCTCAGATACTCGAATTCTTTCTCATGATGAGTTTGCCAGAAGTACCGCTCGAAGCCACGATCAGCGAATACATAGATCGAATTGACTCAGCGAAACTGGACGATCTTGGTACCAGTAAAAGGGATCTTGAGGAACGATTGATGCTTTTTTTGGAGCAAATTAATCATCTCTCCAAACACCAGTCCATTTCCATTGAAACATTAACCATCCAGGGAGGGACCGATAAACACGGGAACCCAGAACCCCTATCGTGTACCATGGCTAAGGGAGAAGTAATTAACATTTTGGGCCCAACAGGCTCAGGCAAGAGTAGGCTTTTGGCAGATATTGAATGGTTGGCTCAAGGAGATACTCCTACAGGCCGACGAATCCTTGTCAATGGGAACCCTCCGTTGGAGTCCTGGCGCTCGTCATTAAGCAACAAACTCGTCGCTCAGCTCACTCAAAACATGAATTTTGTTATGGATCGTACGGTTGAAGAGTTTCTTGTAATGCATGCCCAATGTCGGATGGTCCATGAAAGGGATAAAGAAGGATCCCAGGAAAAAGTGCGCGCGATCATTGAACACACAAATTCTTTATCGGGCGAACCCGTGTTTCCCGATACGCCTCTTACGTCCCTAAGCGGAGGGCAATCCCGAGCGCTTATGATTGCGGATACCATTTTTTTAAGCGCATCTCCGATTCTTTTGATTGACGAAATTGAAAATGCTGGGATTAACCGACGGAAAGCAATCTCATTGCTGGAAAACAAAGGGAAGATCGTATTGGTTGCTACGCATGATCCAATACTGGCTTTAATGGGAAATAGGAGGGTGATTCTGGCCCATGGAGGCATCCGAAGGGTGATTGAAACCTCAGCAGCAGAAAAGGTTCGATTGCATGAACTTGAGCAAATGGATCAGGTTCTGAATGAGTATAAGGAAAGGCTCCGAAGAGGAGAGTGTGTTTCGTGAACCAAGAGAAAACCGTGTACTGGAATAATGTTTGCTTGTTAAGCAAGATGGAGGAGGAAAACAACAACCGATATCTCCATCATCACAAGACCCATAGCGATTTCTCCATCCATTTCATCTATTTTGGGTTGGGAAGAGAGCAAACCCTGTACAACAGGATGCGGGAGGATCTGAGTACGGGACGGCCGATTCCAGACGGATTGGTGAGCACAGACTTGAGCATCTTCCACGATTCAAGGTGTCTATTGAAACAGTCTGAGAGCTTTGCGAAGATAGATCATTTTTTCCCGATTCGTTCCGATTATATCGATCATCCGATCATGCATCCAAAGGGAAAATGGATTCCATCTAACATAATCCCGCTCGTAATGGTGATCAACCGAACCCTTGTCGAGGAAGGGGAAGTTCCAACCTCCTTTGAATCTCTTTTATCGGATAAATGGAACGGGAAAGTGGTTTTGGGTGGGATCGATACATCAGCAGGCAAATCCGTCTTAATGGCATACTGGTATTTATTCGGGAAAACAGCGGTTGATAAACTGATCGAGAATGTCCGTTTTTCCACAGTGCCAGCTCAAGCCTTTCAACTCGCGAAATCTGGATTTTACCCTATTGCGATCGTACCCACGATATTTTCGGCTATGGGAGACCGTTTTGGTCTTAAGCAAATTTGGCCTGATGAAGGGGCTGTTTGTATACCAGCATATGTCGGGGTTCGAAAGGATGTTCCAGATTCGATTCCGAAACTTTTGGGAAATTGCTTGTTCAATGATCGGATTCAGAAGACATACAGCAGACAAGGGCAAATGATTCCCATGAAAGAGGGAATCTTAGACCCGGATATTGTCAGAGAAAATAAAGGGAAGATCCTTTACCCCTCTTGGGAATGGATTGAGACCTTCGATATGGATGAATTTTTGGATGTGAGCAACCGTGTACGAATGCACGGTTGTAATGATAATGAATGTGAATCATAATTATCAATAGAAAGGAGTTTGAATGGGATGAAAAGAACGATGACGATTTTGGTGGTAGCCCTCTTAGCGCTTTTTCCAACAATGCTGATGGGGGTCCGCATTCTCAATCCAATTGGTCCTAGTGTTTTAGCGATCGCAGGGCTTTTGAACGATCCGGAGATCGGAGGAGATCCTGTTGAAATCAACTTCTGGAGAAACTTTGATGAAGTTGTATCCTCTATTGTAACTGGACGCGCCGATGTATTGATCATCCCAGCAAGTATTGGAGCCAATCTCTATAACCAAGGGATGCCGGTCCGGCTTTTGGGGATCAACCTATGGAGGACCTTTTCGATGGTTTCCCGAACAGAAACTGATGGGGAACGATTTTCTCTGGAAGATCTGAAAGGGAAAGAAGTGTTTTTGGCTCAAGGAAGAGGACAAACCAGTGATGTGGTTTTTCGGTTTTTGCTTCAGCAGGAAGGAATCAATCCAGAAACCGAACTCATGATTCGATACCTATCCCCTTCAGAAATCGTACCTTTGATGAACGCAGGAACCGTTCGTTGGGCACTGCTTCCAGAACCTTTTGTGACTTTGGCCCTTAATGTTGTGCAGGGTTCATCTTTGGTCTTTTCCCTGGAAGACCTTTGGGGCAAGGCGCTTGATGTTGAATCAAGACTCCCGATCACAGGGATTTATGTTACAGAGTCTTTTTGGAGTACTCATCCGGAAAAAGTGGCTTTGGTGCGAGAGGCTTTAGCGCATTCGGCGCAGTGGCTTATCGAAGAACCCGATCAAGCGATCGAGGTGAGCGCCCAATACTTGGGAAATCTTCCGATTCCCGTCTTGCATCGTTCATTGCAGCGTTCTTTGTATGAGTTTATGGGCGCGGATGAAATCGAAGAAGAGGTATTGAGTTTTTTCCGAATCCTCCACGAAATTGATCCACAATCTGTCTCGAAGGTTCCCGGAGAAGGCTTTTTTGCCAAGTAGTTTCTCCACCTAGATTTCGCGCCGATTGGGGGGAAGGATATGAAAAAAGGGTGGGGCCTTCTTTTGATTTGGGTTTTCGGAACTGCAATCCTTACAGGAAGTGGGTTGGAAGTGTTTCTTTCCGGTCAGAGAATAGGATCTGACCGGTATTTTCAAGTGGAGAACACGGTTTTCATTCACGCGGTCACTTTAGCGGAAGCCTTAGAAGCAGAGTATGAATGGAATAATCAGAATAAAACGCTGAAGGTTTTGTTTGAAGGAACAGAGATCCTATTCTACAACCATTCAACCTTTGTTTGGATGGATCAGAGATTTTATGTGATGGAGACCTATCCCCGGCTTTTCCAAAACCGGTTTTTTATCCCATTAGAGGGATTTAGCCAGTTGACCGGATTGTCCTATGTGATCAGTGGTCAGCGAATCGATCTGGCTCAACTCCCCTCAGATCTTACTTCGCACCATAATCCGTTGGACTGGGACACGCCTATATCACATGTTTCTGAAGCGGATCAGGAATTTCTCGATTTTTGGGAACCCGGACTTAGGCAAAAACCCTTAATTGTGATTGATCCCGGTCATGGAGGGCGTGATCCTGGGGCGATTGGTCCTGGAGGAAGTACTGAAGCCTCTTTGGCTTTAGGAATCGGTCTCGCTTTACGCCAGCTTCTACTCCAGAACGGGTTCGAAGTGATCATGACACGGAGCGAGGATGTGTATCTTTCATTGCAACAAAGGGCACTGATCGCAAACGAAGCTAAGGCGGATCTTCTTGTAAGCATCCATCTGAACTCTTTTTCCGATGCAAGGATTCGGGGAACAGAAGTATACTTTTATGACTACACTGAACAGAGGTATCGATCGCGCTTGCAGAGGCTTCACGGAGAAAATCTTCCTTCCTCCGCCGATACACTTCGATTCATGATCGATCACAAAGAAACCACCCAACAGTATAGTGAAATTGCAGCGAAACAGATGCTCCAAGCCTTTGAAGAGTCAAACTACCCCCACCGCGGGATCCGTCGGGGGGATTTTGCTGTGCTTGCCTTTCCAACGGTTCCTTCTATTTTGATCGAATGTGATTTTCTTTCAAATCCGCAAGTCGAGAATCATCTTCGACAAGCTCTAGGGCAGCAAGAGATGGCCCGGATGATCTTGAAAGGGATCCAAAAATACTTTCGTTTTTTGGATCAGTAAGCTGCGAAGATACTTCGGAAGAGGCTTCTATCTTTTTTCCGGAAGGTTGATTCGGAGCAAAAACGTACTACCCTGTCCTTCAACAGATATGAGTTCGATTCGACCTTCGATTGCAGCAGCTGTTTCTTTGACGATTGAAAGGCCGATCCCGGCGCCGGGGGTATGATGGTTGGGATTGGATTGGGTGTAGAAGCGTTCGAAAACCTGCTTTTGCTTATCAAGAGGGATTCCAGGTCCCTGATCTTGGACAGAAAGAGTAAATACCCCTTCTTGAGCAGCAGCGTTGATCGTGATGGTTGTTTGGGGCGGGGCGTATTTAATTGCATTATCCAGCAGATTTGAAAGAATCGTTTTCAAAGCCGCATAGCTTGAAACAATGGTTTGAGAGGGATCCTCTTGAACCGCAACCTTCATTCCTTTTTCTTGGATCAAGGGCGCGAACTCCTGACAGACTTCTTTGATGAGCTTTTGGATATCCACAGGGTGTTTTCTTAGAAGCGAATTTTTTTCTCTTCCCTCTTCTCGCGCCAAGCGCGTCAACTGATCAACCGTATGCTCGATTCGGCGATAGGCTTTCTGAAGAATATGGGCTTTTTCCCGAGCTGTATCAGAGAGAGACTCTTTCGATAATAGAAGATCAAGGGTGGTTCGGATGATCGAAAGGGGTGTTTTCAATTCATGAGAGGCATCTTGGGAAAACTGCCGCATTTTTCGCGTAGATTCTTCCACAGGTTTGAGCGCATAGGATGAGAAGAAAAATCCCACGAATCCCCCGATGGCTGCAATAATTGTACCCAAAAGGATCATCCCGATGAGGAGCGTTTGGTACTGTTGGGTTAAGACAGCTAAATCCTTACCCATGAGAAATGTGTATTGAGTCGCTCCAAGTGGTCCTCGAACGCTGCGAACCAACACCCGGAACTCTTTGGTTTCCCGTTCGGTTTCTTCAACGAACTCGACGGGCACATCGATAATCCCTTCTCGTACCGGAAACTGTTCAATCTTTCCCATTCCCCATTGCACAATCGCTTGACCGCGGCGATCCAAAATTACAAAGAGTTCCTGTTCCGGTTGCAGCAAAGAGATCTCTGGTAGAAGAAGACCACCCAATCGTTCTTGGGGATGCGTTTCAAGAACAGAAACAAGCCGATTGGCCATGTGTTGAACAAACTGGATGAGTTGCGTATCAAATCGTTCGGTAATGATCCGGTATGCAAAGGGAAAAATGAGGATTTCCGCCAACACGACAATGCACACAATGGTCGCCAGGTACAGGTATCCCAGTTTTCTTCTCGCTTTTCGAAAAGCAGCCTGTTCATCAAGGACTGAGTACATAACCGACCCCTCGAACTGTGCGGATGGATGGCGCGCCAGATCCTTGACTCAGTTTTTTTCGGATATTTTTGATATGGCTTCTCAGAACATCGGACCATAATTCCTGCTCATCATCCCACAAGTGCTCTTCCAATTCCCTTTTGGAAACTGCTTTTCCCGGATGCAGCATCAAAAACTCCAAAATTTGGAATTCTTTCCGGGTCAGGTCAATTCCCTTTTTTCCGAGGAAAACCGTTTTATCATACATGTTGAGTTCCAAAGCGCCACATCGAAGAATGTTCGTGCGTCTCGCAAGGTGCTCTTTGCGCCGAACAAGAGCCTGACAACGCGCAACCAGCTCTCGAAAATCGAAAGGTTTGGCCAAATAGTCATCCGCTCCTAAGTTCAGTCCTTGCACTCGATGTTCGATATCGCCCATAGCTGTCAAGATCAACACGGGAGTTGCAATCCGGTGGTCTCGAATCTCATCGAGAATCGACAGCCCGTCGCGGTTTGGCACCATCAAATCGAGAATGATAAGGTCGTAGGAATAATTGAGCGCTAGGTATAAACCCTCTTCGCCATCCGGGGTGTATGTAACAACGAACATGGCATCTTGAAGGATTTCTGTGATCAGTTTTCCTAAGTCGGTTTCGTCTTCAACCAAAAGTGCTTTCATAAGCCCAGATTCACCTCCTGGACCAAAAAGATCAAACTCATTATATCATAAAAGCCTGGCCAATTCAGTTTGGCCAGGCTCTTGGCGGACTTGGACTGTTCTTGTCCCTTATCGGATCGCAAACATTTTCAGAACTTCAAGGGCTGAATCTGTGAGCAAAACTGCGGGTATTGCCTGCAGAACTTTGGGTGCCGCCTGGATGAGTGATGAATCGATTCCAAAAGGTATTGTCACCCCGCGTCGAGCGGTCATTCCTCTTCTTGCTTGATTCTGTTCTTCGATAGCTTGCTTGAGCGCTTCCCTCTGTTGTTGAATCCTAGGATCGGAATAGATTTCTACATGACCATGCTTTTCAAGAATCGCTCTTGCTTCTTCCGGAATTTCGATTTTGACTGGGATCGAAGGACTGGATTCTCTCTGTATGATCCGACCGCTTTGGATTTTTACGTTGGTTGCAGTTTGCGGGAGAAGAACTCGGACATCGGCCTGTGGAGCATTTCCTCGAACAGGAGGTGTGATCGCTTGGGGAATAGAGCGAGGAGCCCATTGATCGCGCAGGATGCCCAGTTTTTCCCAACCGTGCTGAATCAGCTGGATCAGGTTCTTGATCGTGATGATCCCTTGGAGCTCTGAGTTGAATGTAGACAATTGATCTTGGATTGCTTTGAGCTGCTGGGCAGCTTCAGCGCGTAAAGCATAGGCTTCTTCGATTTCTCCCTGAATCATCATTTTCAAAGCTTGCTGATGGAGTTCCTGTCCTTTATCAATCAACGCATCCATTTTCTCGCGGGTGGAAAGAGCGGTTGTATAAACTCGCGAGAGCTGGTCTTGGGAAAACCCTCCTGAATGGATCAGTTCTGCTAGATGAAACTGGAATTCCGTTTTGAGGGTTTCCTGCGCTTGAACCGGAAATGCGAACCCCAAACTGATCAAACAGAGACCTACCAGAATAACACTACCTACCTTTTTCATGATTACCCCTCCTTTTTGGGTTGATTCGTGTGTAGTATACAAAAAGGAATGTGAAGATTTCGTGGAGAATTTTTGGGGTACGATCATCATGGGGTTTGGCAGAAGGAACCTTTCCAATCGCCTTTTATTCGAGTTGGCCAGAATACGCTTTGGATGCGGGACATCCTTCACAGTTCTTTTGATACTGACCGCACTCTGGACAGAAGCAATCACAAGGAGTGCGATCCAGTACCGGTTTTGTTTCTCCCCGGGACCACGGACTGGATGGACCTTTTTCGATCAGCTGATCCATAAATCCCACGCGGACGGCTTCCAATCCCAGCAATTCAGGCTGATCTTCCAACATGGTCAACCACCACCGATGGTTCTCTGGAATCGTAAAGAATGCGTAAATCTGGTCTCCCAGGGGTTCATAATAGGTGACATACGGGCAATCGACCATATTGGCCTTTTTTTGTTCTGCGATCTGCGCATTCGCGGCTTTTCCTAGAAAAGCGCAATATACGGCTTTCTGGCAACCCTTGTTTTGATCCATCGTTCTACCTCCTTCCATTACTGCACAGTTTTTTCTGGTTCCACCCACTGATTGTATTGGATTCTCAGATCCTCTTCGGAGATCAAAGGTTGGCTGATGACCTCCAAGGTCTGTTCGCTCATAAACCCATCGTGAACCAGTTGGAGTCCTGCTTCTTCGAATGCATCGATCACAGATTGCGCTTTCGGGGTTGCCGAAACCTGCGGAGATCGGATCATGTGGGCATGAGGACGGATTGCGGCTCCAGCAAATGGAACGCTCGCGTTAGCAGCCGTTTCTCTTATGATTTGGACAACGCTGTTTGCGTTTTCCTTTTCCCACCAACCTCCGGTCACAACCAGCGCAATCCGTTGAATCCGAACATGCGTACGAAACCGACTGCGAGTTCGACCATCTCTGTTTTGCAAGTCAGGGATCAGCAATGGGCACAAACGATTGAGCAGGTGTTGCATTTCACCAGGGATCGGAGAATAGACAGGTGTTGCCCAGACGAGAAGTTCCGAATCAGCCAGCTTTGGATACACCTCTTTCATATCGTCATCTTGGATACAGCATACACCCGGTATCCTATACCAACAATGCATGATTCCACAAGAACAGGGTTTGATTGAAAGTTGGCTAGAGAACAAAAGCTCGATCTCTGCGCCCCCTTTTTCCATCCCTTTGATAAAAGGCATCAACACATGATGGGTGTTTCCTTTTTCCATTGACGGGCTACCGTTGATCACCATGCATTTCATACGATTCCCCCTTATGAACAAGATGTATGGATCCCTTATTCATTTGTTTGTGTTGAATCGATCCAATCCTGGATCTCTTTTCTCATTCGGTCAAATTCGTTTCGCATCTGATTAGCCAGTTCGCGGATGGCTGGAACGCAACAGGTCTCTTCAATCTGTCTTTTGAGAGCTGTATCCTGATCATTTAGAAAAACCGCTCAATTATTTCCCATGCGGACCTCCCACTGACTATTGGGGTATTGTACCATAACTATCTCCTGGCAATCGATTGTGGATTACCAGCATCTTTCCTTCTACCAGGGCTTGGGCAACCTTGTTCCGAGCGGATGTCACAATATTCCCAAATGTCTGGCGAGAGACCTGCATCCGCTGTGCCGCATCCTCGTGATAGAGCGAATGATAGTCCGCCAAACGAATGGCTTCCCATTCATCCAAGCTCAGTTCTACATGCTCGAGCGTTCTCCCTTTTCGACCCGCTGGTTTAAAGGCAAAAACCAGGGGCTTTCCTTCTACTCTTCGGGCTTTATGAGGGCGTGGCATATTCCGGATCCTCAGTGGTCACAGAGGTTGGAATAGTTTGCTAGCTTTCCTGCTAGGTATTCCTGAGCTACCTCATCTGCATCACGGGATGAGACACCCACGACCGTTTGAATGCCCAAAGAATCGAAAAGCTGGATGGCTTTTTGACCCATCCCCCCAGCAATGACCACATCTGCCCCTTCGGTTTTTAGCCATCTTGGAATCACGCCTGGTTCATGTTCCGGGCCTTCTTTTTCAATCACTTCGCGGATCGAGCAATCTTCGACTAAGTACATCCGATACGAGCTACAATGGCCAAAATGAGCAGATACTTTTCCATCAACGGTAGGAATTGCAATCATCATGTCATTTCTCCCCCTTGTCCTTTCTGACTGTTTTTCCATTGTTGGTATCCTTCTTGTATGGATATCGATTTGTGTGTAGAATATATACTGATTCCATGGTCTTCCAAAGCTCGTACGGCTTTGGGACCAACAGTATGGGCAATCAATACACTTGCCCCATGGTCTATGACCTTCTGCGCAGTTTGTACCCCAGCGCCCGAAGCAGTCTCTTGCCCAGAACCATTGTCGATCCAGACAAATCGATCCTCGGACTCATGATAAATCCCAATATAAGCGCTCCTCCCGAAGTGCTCGTCCAAATTGGCGTTCCAACTACACCCAGTTGTTGGAAATGCAATGATCATATCCAATCCTCTCCGATCCGTTTGATTATGGTTTGGTATTTCTGGTCAACTTCGATGATGGTCTTTCCTTCATTCAACGCTGAAACAAAAAGAGGGTCATACGGAATGGTTGATGAATGGTTTATCGAACGAATGCCCAAATACTCCTGGATATCTTGGGTTAGCGATGGATGAATCGTTGATCGATTGATCACGCAGCTCATTGGCAATTCCATGGAGCGGACTAATTTCACCAATCGGGCCAGATCGTGGATCGCGGATCGAGTCGGTTCTGTAACAATAAGAACATGGTCAGCGCCTGTCAATGAGGCAATTGTCGGACATCCGATGCCGGGGGGACCATCCACCAACAAAAAGGGTTTCGCTTCTTGTTTCGCCAACATCCGGGCTTCTTTTTTAACCTGAGTCACCAGTTTTCCCGAATTCTCTGAACCCGGATCCAATTGCGCATGGCAAAAAAAAGAACCAAACCGGGTTTTTGATATTGCCCAATAACCAGCAGAATGAGGCAGCATGGTTATCGCTTTTTGTGTACAAATGAGCATACACAATCCACAGCCCTCACATCGATTGAGACGAAGGCGCACTTTTTCTTGCTCCATCTCAATCGCGCGAAAGGCGCAAGCTTCCGAACACCTACCACATCCATTGCACAAATCGGGGTTGATCCATGCTTGATTGCCGCAAACAAATTCATGCTGGGAAAGAACAGACGGATTCATTAACAAATGAAGGTCAGGAGCGTCTACATCGGCATCACACAAAACAACCTGATCGGAAAAAATCTGAGCCAACGCGGCCGTTAGGGAAGTCTTTCCTGTTCCGCCTTTTCCCGAGAGGACTATGATTTCCTTCATCTTAGCAGCACCTGCCTTTTTTTGCGATCCAATACCCGATTTGTGATCGATTCCAAGGCTTGGCTCAGCATAGGAAATTCCTTCCAGACGATGGATCCTTCGGATAAAGCCCGAGCAATATCCGTGTCCAGGCTGATGCATCCTAAGATTGGGATTGATTGAGAAGAACAATACTCATGGATGCAATCCAAACCCGGTTCATATTTGTTGATTACGACTCCAAAAGGCCTCTCCAGTTTGGTTAGTGCTTGGACTGCCAGATCAAGATCAAACCGGCCGAATCGGGTGGGTTCAGCGACCAAAATGACTGCATCCACAGATTCTACTGCTGCCACAAAAGAACACGAAACTCCGGGAGCTGTATCCATTAGAAGGATCGTATCCTCGGAAAGGTGATCCAGGGCAAATGTTACGGTATCGCGCACAAGGGGCGCCGCTAGTTCCTGACCTACATCCAGTGTTCCAGTCACTACCCGGAGCCTATTCTTGGTCATTCCATCGGTTATGGAGCCGATTTGGAATGGACTCATCCGTAAAGCCTTTTGAGGACAAAGATGCACACACACGCCGCACCCATGACAAAGCGTGTCATACACGACGACCTTTTGATGGCTAGCCAGCAAAGCGTTGAAAGAGCAGGTTCCTTTGCACCGAAGGCAATGCGTACACAAAGATTCATCCCATTTTGCAACCATGCGAAAGGACGGGTGCGATTCGTTCCGGGCGAACGAGAAGAAAAGCGCATCGTTTGGTTCTTCGACATCTACATCCACAAGAGCCACAGGTTGGTTTTGAGCGTGCCAGAAATCGGCTAGATGGACGGAAAGGGTGGTTTTTCCCGCCCCACCCTTTCCACTGCTTATCGCGATTGAACAAGCCTTACGGTTCATTACGCAATTGCTCAACGTGTTTCCTCATACTGTCCAAAACTGCTTCTTGGGCGTTGATCTCGGCTTCCATCATCTGTAGTTGTTCTTCTTTCGAGACCGTTGGGGCTGTTTGCGGAATGTAAGCCATATTCATCGGTCCTCGGAATTGTCCGAACGTGCTGAATCCACGCCCCATTCTACGACCCCATCCACGAAATCCTGTGCAGTACCCCATTCCACGACCTGTAGCAGGTCCATGTCCAAAGGGGCCTGTACCATTGAATCTTGGCATAATCGCCACCTCCTTTATTAGCTTATGCCAATTATATCACGGATTTTCATTATTGTCAAATGCCAATAATATTTGGGGCTGGGTAGGGAAAGGTACGGTTCCGTGATATAATTATCTATAATAGTGATGAAGGAGGCGACTGATTGTGAAATTTCCGTTGAAACTCAAATCCATCTCTTTTCTATTCATCCTGATTTCTCTATCCCTTTGGGCTTATTCGATCCCTGATCCAATTCTATTTGTCCAAGATTCACACGAAGCAGGGGGGAAGACCTTCTTATCTTTGATTGTTCCTGGTTCTTCCGCGCCGCTTCGGATCACCGAGGATTTTTTTCGAATTTCCTTTCCAAGAGTTTGCGCTGCTACTGGGAGAATTGGATTTACTCATCATACCCAGCAAATGCGTTCGGAGATCTACTTAATCGAGCCAAACGAAACCAAACCCAAAAAGATTATGGACAACGCGATCTTGGAGGATTTTTCTCCCGACGGCCGCTATATCCTGTACTCAGCGGGAGGCGCTGCTCCTTCCCTTTTCCAAAAAGATCTTCAATCCGGGCAGGTCCGTCAATTAACGCAAGGGCAAGCTGTCAGCAGCGCGCGGTGGTCTCCAAATGGAGATACGATCGGATATTCAGTGCTGACCAGCGGTGGAACGAATGATATCTACCTACTTCAAGTCCGAGACCTTACAACCAAACCCCTCACCCAAACTCCCCAGATCGATGAATTCTATCCTCTGTTCAACCATGATGGACGATTCATCGCCTTCATGTCCAACCGGACAGGCATATGGAGAATGGAGTACATGGATTTGGTGGAAGGAGGACATTATCAATCGAATATCCAAGGAATGTATCCCGAACTCTCTGCGGATGATGAATGGACTGTGGTTGAACGATCCAACCATATTGTGGTTTCTTTAACCAGCGGCGCTGAAGAGAAAGTTTTGATAGCGGGGATCACTCCTACTTGGATTGCTTCCGCAGCCGCTGTTCGTTTCACGGGAAAAGGAATTCCCACAGACCGGTTGGCTGAACAAACCGTGGGACCCCAAGGAGGAACCATCGGGAAAGCGGGAGTGGTTCAGGTAACCATCCCACAGGGGTTTGTCGATGCTCCGGAACGTTTTACGATTGATTCCGCTTCTTCCGATCTTCTCTCGGGACAGTTTTTTTCCTTTCAAAGAGAAAAGGATGTCCCCGTATTTCCCCAAATGGTAGAAATCTCGATAATCGTAGATCCATCCATTGATGCCTCCAAGATCTATGCTGTAGAAGAAATCAATCCAGGGTTATGGTGGGTGGTTCCTTCCCAATTCGATTCGCGATCGAGAACCTTGTCATTCCAAACGGCCCATTTCTCGAAAAAAGGGTTCATTTCGGAGATCAGCGCCAGCGATGTGCGGAAGGTTTTTAGCAGCGCGGTAGGGGGAGTTACCACAGCGGGCGTGATCATTATAGCTACAGGATCGACAGCCATTACCCTTCCTGTTTTGGGGGCGGTGGCAGCGGGAAGTCTCATTTTTGGGGCTACAGAAGTGGCCAATCCTCTATTGGACAGGGCGTACCAGCTGTACTATGGGTTAAACCAAAGCGTCGCTTTGGGTGATCGGTTCTATATTTCTTGGGTAGACAATCCATCCCATGAAAACCATTTGAGCGGTAGCAGGGTTTTGGTTTGTATTGATCAGAAAACCAAAAAAATCCTCTATATGATGGATGACCCGAATTTATCGAAAGAACAGCGGATCCATGCGATGAGCGCGCTCTTCCCCTTGGCTCAAGTAGAGCTGATCAATATTCCGAAGATCATATTCACCCTTGCCGGAGAGGCGCAATGGACCAAGCATTACTTTGAGCATCACAAGTATTCGGTTCCTCCATCCACAGATATCTGGATCTATAAAATGCCAATGGCGGGAAGCTGGGATGGAACCAAACTCAATGTCGCGTTGGATTATCTGACAAATCCTTCCGAACAGACAACGGCCAGTCGAAGGGTTACATTCGCTCATGAGTATTGGCATAGCGTCTATCACCATAATGGATTCAAACCTTCCTATCCTTGGTTGGATGAATGTTTGGCCACTACCTTTGAAAGCGAAGTCTTGACCGATGCCAAGAAAGTATATGATCAAAAAATCCTTCCCGATTATGAGCAGTTCTATTCCATGTATCCAGCGGATCGGGTCGCCCTTTCCTTGAGAACGGGATTGGTTTTGGACGGATCGGAAGGAGTCGATGCAGATCGTACGAAAAGGGGATACCATTTATGGTCTTTTGGGAAATTCCTGATTCATGAAAAAGGACACGACGCCGTCCGTTCTCTCCTGAATAATACGATGACTGCTCCGGTTTTGTCTGAAACCTTTTCGTCATTTGCCCATTCAATTCTTCTCGAAGAGAGAGCGCTTTCGGATGATCTCACAGTTTCCATCACCCAAGACCAATCCTTTATGGATTACCGAGTGAAATCAGGCTGGCCTTCGCTTACTCTGAATGCTATGATGGCTCCCATGATTAAGTCCCTTGGCAGTTCGTCCGCGGCGATCGGTGGGGGCGTATTGATCAAACCCCAACCCTTGTCCATCCATTTGATGCGTTTTCGGGACGCAGCTCCAGAAGCGCCATCTCCCCTGATCATTCGGCGCAACCAAATTGATTCTCAGGAAGAGGTTATTGCCCTACACCCGCAAAAGATGGACCCTCTAACGCAAAGAAGGGCTCAATCCGACGTCATAATTGGAGAAGGGATCGTGGTGGTGCCCAAGGAATGGATCGCATCTTTCTCGAATCAGCCGGTAACCATTCCCTTGGCTTTGGTCCACAAAAGAACCAGTCAGACTTGGTCCGAATACTTTGGATATGGCAATAACCCGCTTTGGGCATATTACCTTGCTCCACCCAAGAATCTACAGCTCACTCCATCTCAACAACAGCTGACCCTACGCTGGAATCCGCCCGATTTCGGGGTTGGTTTATCTTCAGAACTTGTGCTTACGGGGTATCGATTGTATGTGCAAAAAGGAACAAGCGATCCCATACCCCTTTCCTTGGCACTGGTTGATCCCAAGCAACAAACCATACAAATCCCTACGGTTTTGGTTCAAAACTATGACCGGTTGGGATTGGCCAGCCAAGATATCGCTGCAAAAGATGAACGCGGTCAGCCTTTGGAATCCGCAATTGCGTGGGTGGATATTCATTCTTCAAAAGGGGTATGGATCCTTCAATCTCAAGAATTTGGCTTCATCTTTGGGAAGGATCTATGGGATGCTGAAACTGGGGGAAGCGCCAATGCAGTATATGAAGACGGGTGTTTCGAGTACAAGCTGAATATGACCCCTTCAGGGGCCAAGACCACAGTAACGATTACCGCAAGTGCTTGGAATTGCCCGTATTGGAGTCGGAAAGGCGAGATCTCTCAATTCAATCACACCTGGACCTCCCTTCCAGAACGCTTGGAACCCGGTCAAGCGATCTCAATCACTCTGGGTGTTTCGAATGATGGTTCGAAGGGGAATTATTCTCCCCGGTTCACTGCTCGGACCGCATTCAAAGTTACCCATCTGTATGAGCAGGCAGAAGCAGGAGGTACGCTGGGCAGAACCCAGGGAAGCCTTACTTGGGTGGATCGGAGAGAAAACACCTTTGTGTGGAACGTACCCGCTCCAGATCCTTCGGTATTATCACAACCAAATCGGCATCCTTTGGTAATTGAAATACTGATCACAAACGAAGGAGAGGGGAAACTCCAAGGTTCTATGGTACTCCAGTACATCTATCGCGAATAATTCACGCCATTTTTGGGTTTCAGCCAAGTACAAAACAAGGAAACCAACATTGAGAGGGGAATCGTATGGTCACCAAAGAAACGCTTCAAGAAGTGTTGCAACCCATCCTTTGGGCGGAAGAATCCGTTTATGCGGTATGGGAAGGGGGATCTTCAGCAACGGGCTATTTGGATCCGCTTTCTGATCTGGACCTTTTGATTCTATGCGATGATGATGCTGTTGCTCCCTTGTTCGAAATAGTGGATCGGGTACTTGAAGAGCATTTTGGGATCGTACGGAAGTATAGAGTCCCCGAACCGGCCTGGCATGGGTTCTCTCAATGCTTCTATCAGATTCGTGACACGCACGATCTGTTTTACTTGGATCTGTGTTATGCAAAAAAATCCAATCCTCAGAGATTTACTGAATCCGATCGTCATGGGATTCCCCAGGTTTGGTTTGATCGGACAGGAATGTTGGATTGCGCTCCAACCCCCAAAGAACAATCGGATCAGATGTGCGAACGGATGTTTGATTCGGCGACTGGTAGCGCTTTTGTGGTCATACTCGAGATCAAAAAGGCCATATGGCGGAATCGGTTTACCGAAGCTTTCCTCTTTTACTATCAACTGATCTCGCGGAACTATGCCATCTTGTTGAATCTGAAATACCGACCGAAGCAAGCGGATTTTGGTCTTCGATATGCATATCGGGCATATCCCCAAGAAACCGTTCAATTCCTTGAACGCATCCTCCAAGTAAACTCTCTGGAGGAGATTGCATCCAACACAAAAATGCTCGAAGAAAGAATCAAAGACTTAGAAAAAGAAAGAAAGAGGGGTGGCTAAAAAAATCGGGAGATAAACCTACCCCTCCGTTACGATTTAGTGCTTTCGTATCTTCTTCGCTAAAGCAAATATGGTATAATCAATTATTGACCATAATGATCAATGTGCTCGAATCTGAGAATATACCCTACGGGCGCAAAAGGATGCATTATGAGTGGACAAAAGCGGAAAACCAACCGTTCCTCTCTTCAAAAAGAGATCTTCTTGATTCATATTGTAACCTCGATGGTAGTCGTAGTTTGCTTAGGTGCTGTCTTTTCTGCTGTTCTATATCGGAGCGAGTTTTCCAAAGCGCTCGCAGTAATCCGACAAACCAACCTTGCCGCTTCTCTGTTTATCGATCAATACTTTTCTGAAATGGCCCGGACGATCTCGATACTAGCAAACCAGAGAGAAATCCAGGACGCTTTGCTGATGGATGAACAAGCCCACCAAAAAGTGCTTGAGTTATACGCATCCCATTCCAAGAATAATGAAGATATCCTGCATATTTATTCTGGGTATGAAAACAAAATGATGTTGATTAATGATTGGGAAATCCCGAACGATTTTGATCCTACCATTCGCCCTTGGTATAAGACTGCTATGGATCGAGCGCCTGGAATATCAATCGGTATCCCTTTTCAAGAGTATCGATTGCGGGATTGGGTGATCGCAACCAGCCAAGCCTTGCGTCAATCGGACGGCCATTATGCTGGAGTGGTATCCATGGAATATACCATTCAGAGGGTCGCCCAATTGATTGAGCAAAGAGAGGTGTATCAGAGTTCCTATAGTTTTGTTGTGAATCCTTTGGGGGAGATCATTTTGCATCATGATGAGTCTGTGATTCAACTGGCCCTTCCAGAGGTGATCGAAGCGATTCAGCGTGGTGAAGAAGGCCGGTTTGACTACCGGTTTGATCAGACGGACAAGTTGGCGTATTTTCGCCGTCTCTCTTCAACAGGGTGGTGCGTGATAACGGTCGTTAATTATCAGGAAGTAATAACGCCGATTGTGGGGGGTGTCGCAACGCTCTTCCTCCTTACGTCTTTGGTTGCGATTGGATTGGGTTTTTTGCAGAGTCGCCAAATGAGCCGAAGGTTTATTCAACCCCTGATCCATCTGAGTCGCAGAATTGAATCGGTGATTCAAGGAGAAATGATTCCCGAAGAACCGAATCCTTTACCAGAAAACCAAATTGCTCAGATGTCCAGAGAAATCGGTCGAGTTGCCGAGAAAGAACTGTATCGCAAGAACCAAGAACTCCAACTGAGCGAAAAGCGATATCGGTCTCTTTTCGAACAAACGCATGATGCAGTCTTTCTTCTGGACTTGGATGGCTCTCTGATTCGCGCGAATCAACGCGCGAACGAGATGTTCCAGTATACCGTAGATCAGATGAAATCCATGTCAATTGAGGAAATCAGCGCCGAGAAGATTGATAGTCAAAAAATCATCGATCGGATGGTGCGGGGAGAGAAAATCCCCCGTTTTGAAAGACGCTTTCTCAGGAAAGATGGCACCATTCTCTACACAGAGATTCAAGCGGATCTTGTCCGCAACGAACAGGGGCTCCCAATGCACATCCAAAGCGTAGTACGAGATATTACCGAACGAAAGCAAAAAGAAGAGAAGATCCGGTATATGAGCTTTCATGACAGCCTTACCGGTTTGTACAATCGACGATACCTCGAAGAAGAAATGATTCGATTGGATCAACCTCGACAGCTACCGATCTGCTTGATCATGGCTGATTTGAATGGATTGAAGCTGGCAAACGACAGTTTTGGTCATTCTGTGGGGGATGAGATGCTGATTGAAACGGCCTAGATCTTTCGAAAAGCCTGCCGAAAAGAAGACATCATTGCCCGATGGGGTGGAGACGAATTCGTCATCCTTCTTCCTTCCACAAACCAAGAACAGGGTTTATTGGTCTGTGACAGGATTCGCTTATTCTCCCAAAAAGCGGACCAATCGAACAACAACCAAAAACTGGGTCTTCCCATTTCCATCGCTTTGGGACTGGCTGTGAAGCAAGAACCGGAACAGCTTTTGGAGGATGTGCTCACTGAAGCAGAAAACCAGATGTACGAAAACAAGACCTACGAACGGCGAAGTGGAGCCAATATTGCCTTGCATACTTTTTTACGGATTCTGGAAGAGAAAAGCCTGGAAACGATGGAGCACATCGAGAATATGAACCGGATCGCTCAACTCTTGGCGAGGAAGCTGAATCTTCCGATGGAAGAGCAGCTACGCCTGAAGCTGTTGGTCTCGTTGCACGATATTGGATATTTGGATACGCCGGAAATGGTTTTGAAGAAAAAGGGTTTCTTGAACGAGGCAGAATGGAACTTGATCCATAATCATCCGATTGTAGGCCATAAGATCGCGCAATCCAGCGCGGAGTTCTCAACTGTCGCTGAGGAGATCCTAAACCATCATGAACGATGGGATGGCAGCGGATATCCTAAAGGCGCGCGGGGAACGGATATCCCTTACCTTTCGCGGATTGTGGCCATCGTCGATGCCTATGATGTTATGAAACGGGGGAGACCCTACCGAAACCCCAAAACGCACAACGAAATAACCGAAGAATTCCGAAGAGAAGCTGGGCATCAATTTGATCCTTCGTTGGTCAAAGCCTTTTTGGAGCTGATCGAATCAGAACCAATCTAAGGAAAACCAGCGGAATTCCTGTGCTTGTTGCTTCCCTGATTCCGACTAACGGTTGAACAAATACTCTTCAAGGATCTGCACCCGATCTATTCTCCCTCTCTTCCGATTGGAATGGATCAACAGCTCGATCGGAGGAACCGGTATCGTGAATCCGCGCCATTGTACGTGCTCAAGGTGGTGTTTTGCGTATGGTCCGCAATCGACAGGATCAGGTTGGTCCAACCTCTCCGATGGATCGGACGCGATATCGATCCGAGCATGGAGAAAAACTACACCAAATTCCTTCGTTACCCATCCTTGCGTGTTGATCAGGGGTTCAATAAGAACGTCCGCAAAGAGTTCGGTAATCTTCTCTGTATCCTTTGAATCGATCATTATGTCAATATCGTGAGGATTCAACGGAATTCCTCGAATACAAGCAGAACAGCTCCCAACCAACCACCAATCGATGTTCTGACCTTTGATTCTTTGACAAAAAGCATCCAGTGCTGTTTCCCATGGAATCGGGATCCAATACCCCAACTGGTCAAACATCATTTTCCCATACTGAAGGTAATGCCTTCGAACCTTTTCCATGTGTGGGGCTTCTTTCGGGTAGGATTTCGTGAAAACGGTTCCCTTGTCTTCGTAGAAACACATTTTCAGCACAGGCCGATACTTTGGATCAAAATCAGCGATACCAAATTCTATGGTATCTCCTTTATCTTCCGTATAAACCTTCATGGTTTCACCCTTTCTTCATTGAATGCGTACCGGTTTTTTTACGTCAATGTCCATCATTTTCGGGCTTGGGCTTGATTGGATACGGCGCGTGTTATAATCCCTCTATGATGGATCGTTCGGATAATCCATACGTACCAAAAAGGAGAACCTTCAAATGAATCCAATCAATCCGGAAGCAAATGTCTTTTCGTATCGCGTCACCAAAGAGGGGACGGTTTTTATCGAATGGAACCGAAAAACAGTGAAAACCCTCAAGGGTCTAGCGGGAGAACGCTTTCTGAAAAAAATGGCAAGCGCACCCTCTGCTGAAGGGCAAATGATCATGGCCAAAGCAACGGGAAACTTCAAACGAGGAAACGAAAAAACCCATCGAAACCGTTGAACCCCTGCAAAATATGGTCCGAGACCCAAGAACTCATCTGGAACAAGGGTTTTTTTCCATTCGCCGGATATAGCTTTTGGCGAAAATGATGACCGGGATAGCAAGAGAGTATAAAAGGAATACAGGAGTGTTTGGAACGGCTGGTATCGTTGTTTCGAGGAGAAATTGAACACTCTCATATCCATAAAAAAACCTCCTAAGAATCATTATGAGCCCAATATATGCGATACCAAAGCCAATGGGTAATAGGAATACCCACGGTTGTTTGGGTGTCATTTTTTTAGTCAAGGGAATCAACACAAAAGCGATGATTCCTAAGAAAACAACCATAGTCAAATCTATTTTCATACTGAAATAACTCATATCGGTTTTTTCAAACCATAATAAAGCGTTTATTCCCATGAGAGCGAAAATGAAAAATAGAACACCATCTAGCAGACATAAGACAGCTGAACGGAATGGGCTTGAATAAGACCGAATTACCTTTTGAGAGAAGAGAATCGGATTCTCGATTACAGTTTCCGCGGGTTTCCCCGCAATTTGTGCTTCAAGAAGGAGATCAAGGATATCTTCGATCATTTCGGTTTTCTTCTGATCGCGCAATTGAGAATTTCCAATTGAGTCCAGTATCGTTTCGTAGCGCTCGTAGTAATCAGGATTTAATTTCTTTTCGTTGAGGCTTTTACGGACCTTTGAAAGGAAAACAATGATGACAGAGAGCAATCCCATCAATAGAACCGCTAAAACGTACAGTAAAGATTCGATCTGAAAAAAGCCCGTTTCATTGATATGGTTGGCTGAGAAAAAAGCGGCGCTGATTATGAGGGCTACAGCCAACAGTATCGAAGCAAACATAACAGTTTTGCCTTTTTTTGTCATTTTATTCACCTTCCATAATATAGTTTGTTATCTTTTGGATTCGAACCCAAATTGCATTGAATTCTTTCAAAGCATCTTTCCCTTCTGCTGATAAGGAATAGTACTTCCTTACTGGTCCCAAAGGCGAAGGACTTTTTTTAATGGCGAGTAGTCCTTTGCTTTGAAGCCGAGTCAAAATTGAATAGACTGTTGCTTCGTTGACCTCAAATCCATACTTATTCAACCCCTCTAGTATTCGGTAACCATACGTTTCTCCTTTTTCGATGATTTTGAGAATACATCCTTCCAAGATTCCTTTTACGATTTGGGTATAGTGATTCATTGATTCCCCTCCTATGTAATACATAGTACTGGACACTGGATTATACTCCTTCTACTCTGTAATGTCAAGTAGATGGGAAAATCCAGTGATAGTGGGATAAACGTTGGGATGAATCAATTTCTCCTTCGGTTCTTTCAAGGAGTCAACTCCTCAGTTTACCCAATTGTTACCTATTTTGGGTTGTTTTGAGTGTTGACAGGGAGCAATGCTCATAGAGTACAATATCAATGAAAATCGAAAAAGGAGGTGAGTATAATGAAGAAACGAACCGTAAGCGCAGCAGAGATGAGCCACAGAATCGAAAAGGTCCAAAGAGAGAGTTTTATCAACGTCTACACACTGGGATTCCGAGCGTAGGAACCCAAGAAGAAGGAGGTGAGCACCATGGCGTTCAAGAAGTCCCTGTTATCAAAGAAACCTCGGAGGTTAGAAGACATTTATGACGACATATACGACCGATCCTTCGAATTAGGATATAGAGCATGATTCCATTCAGTCGTGAGTCTTTGACCTCTTAGAAAACCCTCAACCAAAAACAAAGTTGAGGGTTTTTTTATGCCTTCTTTTCTGGAACAGATTCTGAATCTCGAACTCTTTCATTCTCAAAGCTTCCTTCAAACCAATCAAAACAGAAACTCCATCTCAAACTGACTCAAAAAATGGGTAAACCCCAGCGATGGCAGAACACCATCCAGCCATGAACCCTCCTCGATGTTTAGAACCGAATAGCTTTCTTTGGGTACAGCGAAAGTCATCGAATGGAAAACTCTCTCTACGAGGCCCTTTCGATTTGGATGGTCTATGGTTCCGATTTGAAGGATATTCCCCGACTCTTTATGGATGATCCCATATCCAATCATTTTCTGATTGGGATCTTGTATGAGCAGAATCCGATGATTATCTTTCTTGTTGCGATACGACGCAAAAGAGTTTTGCCATGAAGGAGAGAAAGAGTTCATGATTGATTCATCAAACCCGCGCAAAACGCTTTCATCTGAAACTGAAAACGCTTCTGGTTCCTTGTTCGATGCTTCCGGACGGATTCGATAACAGTGGAGTTTCCGAGTGATTTGGAACCCGTTCTTTCGATACGCTTTCTGGGCCGGTATGTTGTTTTCAAGAACTTCAAGGGAAAAGCGGCAAAAACCCTGGAGCTTCATCTTTCTCAGAAGCACTTGAGTGATTTCACTCCCGATCCCTTTCTTCTGATACTCTTGGATGATTCCAGTTGCCACATCATACCCCTCTAATCGATCATCGGGACCATCCCGAACCCCGGCGCACACAAAACCAACCAACCGATTATGAATGTAAGCTCCGATCGAGGAGGCGGGATGATAGCTTCTTGTTTCCAACATCTCTTGAAACCGATCCAGAGGTAGATGAATTGGGATTTCATAATCCGAGAAGGCATCCAGAAATGCCTGATGAAGAGATTCGATCGTCTCCTCTTCCAACGTACGGTATTCGATATTGTCAATCACTATGTGCCCTCCTCCACATTTTGGGTTTCTTCCTTGATGAAACCAAAATCGGAATCAATTCAGGTTCCAAGGAGTATTTGATCGAAAGCGAATAGAGCCTCATTGATCTCAAAAAGATCGTAGGTACCTTCTTCGATAAAGTATGTAATAATAATATCGAATTTGCTGCAATGCGATAGGGCATATCCCGCTTTGTGAAGCAGTTGCTTTGCTTGATCCAGGTTTAGCTCTAAAGCGATGGCCAGTGCGACCGCAGTTGATTTGGAGGGGCGGTAGTCTTTGTCAGCGCGGATTTTGGAAAACAGCTTCCGATCGATATTGGCTTTCTTATAGGTTTCTACTTCAGAGAACCCCTTTTTTTTGATCCAATGGAACAACGCTTGGGAGAATGTCTCCTCAGGATGGCTCAGTTTTTTCTCTAGTTCAGGTTTCCCAAGCGTTAGTGGAGTGAGGTTGAGCATTTCCTGGAAATGCTCTGCTTCTTGCTCTTCAACCAGCGTTTCTGTCTCCAAATAATGGTCTTTGATGTACGATTGGATCTGGCGCAACACATTTTCGCTTAGCATACAGACGACGCTCCCAACGAAACGAAGATCTTGGGCATCATGAACCTCCCTCTCTACCAGAGTTATAAAAAAGGTTTCGCGAATTGATCTTAGCACAAAACAGGAAAAGACGCAAGCCTGTGAGGCCAATCCAGGCTAAGAGAGAGGCAGTTTGGGGTTACCTACGCTTCCTTCCATGAAAGTCTTCTTCGATTCTCAGTTTCCAATCTTCTTGAACCGCCCCGATCCTTCGGTATCCCAGTACAAGAGAATCGATCGCTTCATAGTTGACTCGGAGTCCTTTTTCGTCCGCGTGGTAGTTGGCCGTCCTGGTTTCATGGATTCCTATGGTTTGTGCGGTTGCAATGGCATCGATGTTCGCTCCCAAAAAAACAAACTCCCACCCCACTCCCTTTTTTCCCCTGATCATCTGTCGGATCATTTCAAAGGAGTATTCTCGGCTGGCATTTTCCAGACCATCGGTCGTAATCACAAATAAAAGGTTATCCCGATGGAAATGATCTCTATTGTGGTTTCCCCGGGGTTCCATCATGGAAATGGTTTTTCCGATTGCGTCGAACAATGCCGTGGTCCCTCCGACAAAGTACTCTTTTCCGGTGATGGGCTGTACATCTTTCATTTTTACCCGGTGGTGCAGCAATTCATACGCATCGTTGAACAAGACCGTTGTCACAAATGCTTCGCCAGGAACAGCCTGCTGGTTCTTCAAAAATGCGTTAAAACCACCGATCGTGTCGCTTTCCAAACCGCTCATCGATCCACTCCGATCCAGAATGAAAACCAAATCAGTTGCTCGATTGATCATCCGTTTCACCTCCGTTTGGTATAATTGGAGAAATGATAGCACGGATCAACGGAGAGATGGTCGCTTGGAAAGCGACAATCCATTTGATCAAAGAGGGTCGAACGGGAAATCGGTAAACGGGGGTATCAGCTTTTGTCTTCCCGAGAATAGGGAATACCCAGTTGGCTTGGGACTCCCATTCTTCTTCGGATTCTCTCACTGGAATTAAACAAGACGATTACGATCAATGTGGCAAGGTAGGGGAACATCATGAGGATGTGAGAGGAGATATTGACTCCAATCGTTTGAAGCCGAAGTTGAATAGCGGTTACTCCACCGAAAATATACGCGCCAAGCAATGCTTTCAATGGATCCCAAGTAGAAAAGATCACCAAGGCCACTGTGATCCATCCCCGGCCAGCGGTCATATTTTCGATCCACATCGAAGTATATGCCAGAGAGAGATAGGCGCCTCCTATAGCGACAATGGCGCAACCGCACACTGTCGCAAGGTATCTCACTCCATACACAGAGATTCCTCTCGCATCTGCTGCATCAGGGGCTTCTCCCACAGATCGAAGAACCATCCCGCCCCTTGTCCGGAACAGGAAGATCCATAACACAATCACCAAAAGCAACGAAGCATATACGAGAAGATCTTGCCGGAAGAGGGTGGGTCCGAGCAGCGGAATCTCCGATAACAAAGGAACCGATATGGGTTCGAAACGTACCGCTGTCCTTCCAATGAAGCTTCGACCCCAAATACCGGAAATCCCCCCACCCAGCATTGCGATTGCCAATCCGCTGACAACTTGGTTGACTCTAAGACTGATCGATACCCATGCGTGAATCAACCCAAGGATCGCACCCATCAAAGCCGCCACAAGTAGAGCCAAAAAAAGGTTTGACGTTGTGATCGCAGTCGCAAATCCGCCGATTGCCCCCATGAGCATAATCCCTTCGATACCGAGATTCATTACTCCGCTTCTTTCGACGATGATTGAACCCGTCGCAGCAAGCAAAATCGGAGTGCCCGCGCGAATCGTGGCCTGCAAAACGCCAACAAGGAAATCCATCAATCTTCCCCCTTTTCTAAGGGATCGAAATGGGTTTTCTTCGATACCCATCGAATCCGGTAGCGGAAGAGCGTCTCTGTGATCAGCAAGCACAAAAGAACCAATCCCTGCAAGACATTCACCATAGCCACTGGAAGACGCATAACGATTTGCAATTGCTCACTCCCTATGATCAAACCGGCAAAAAGAAAGGAAGTCAATGCCATTGCCCAAGGATTCAACTTCGAAAGCCATGCGACAATAATCGCGGTGAATCCGTATCCCATGGAAAATCCCCTTTGAAGGCGATGTTGGACACCCAGAAGCTGCACCGATCCAGCCAATCCAGCAAGTCCTCCGCTGATTATTAGGGTCAAGAAGATATTCTTTCGAACGGAAAACCCGGCGTACCTTCCCGCGACAGGGTTATCACCAATGATCTCCAGTTCGTGTCCCCACCGGCTCCTCTTCATAAGGAGGTAAACCACAATCACCAAAGCCAGGGCTACGAGCAATCCGCCGTGAATGGAGGTCCCGCCGATTCTCGGAATCCGAGAGTTAATGGGAAATACCGCTGTAAGGGGAAAGTTGAATCCGCGAGGATCCTTCCATGGTCCGTATATCAAGTGATCGACCCAATACATTGCCACATAGTTCAGCATCAATGTCACAAGGATTTCGTCGATCTTCAGGAAAGTTTTTAAAAAGGCAACGATAGAAGCCCAGAATGCTCCACCCAAAAAACCGAAAACCAAAAGCAGGGGAATAACTACCCATGGGGACTGATCGGCTCCGAAAACATACAGAGCGCCAAAAGTCGTAAACATACCGCCCATGAAGAACTGGCCTTCGGCTCCAATGTTCCAGATCTTCATCTTGAAAGTGATTGCAAGGCCAAGAGAGATGATCAGAAGTGGGATCATCTTTACAATCGTATCTTCCAACCCCATCGCCGGTAAAAAGGGCCATGTGAACAGCTCCTGATAGGCTTTAGCAGGATCAGCTCCAAAGATTAGCAGGATCAATCCCATGAGCAAAAGAGCGAAAACAATCGAAAGTACAGACACAAGAATTGAGTGACCCTTCGGGAGAACCTGCCTTTTCTCAATGTGAATCATAGCCCGCTCCTGCCATCATCAACCCAATTTCCTCTAGGCGCGAGGGATCTGGTTGTGAATATCCCACGATTTTCCCTTCATAAATAACCGCTACCCGGTCACATACCGTGAAGATCTCCTCTAAATCTCCTGCAAGCAACAGAATCGCTACACCTGCGTTTCTTGCTTGGATCAATTGGTTGTACACAAACTCCATTGCCCCGACATCCAACCCTCTTGTCGGATGCTCTGCAATTACAATCCTCGGTTTAGAAGACAGTTCTCTCGCCAGGATCGTCTTTTGGATATTCCCCCCCGAAAGGAGCTTTATGGGTTGGTTGACGCCGGTTACAGAAATTCCGAACTGCTCAATCAAGTTCTTGGCTTTTTCGCGCATGCGTTTCCGGTTGGGAAAGACTCCGTAACGCTTGATTTCCTTCATCATCAGATTGACAGAAACCGAGAGATTGGGGCAGGATGCGGTGCTTTTCCTGTCTTCGGGAATAAAAGCGATGCCCATCTGGATCCGTTTTCGAACGCTGCTGCGCGTGATGTCGGTTCCGTTAACCAGAACTCTTCCTTCGAACGGTTTTCTCAAGCCATACAGACACTCAGCCAACTCCTTCTGCCCATTCCCACCTACTCCTGCGATCCCCAGGATTTCTCCTTGTTTCAGATCGAATGAGAGGCCTCTCAAAGCGGTTCCGCCTCGGTCGTCTATGGCTTTCAATCCTTGAACCTGTAACAGGGTTTCTTTGGGAGGGATTCTTTGATCTGAAACCTTAAGAACCACCTCTCTCCCTACCATCCACTGGGCCAGTTGCTCAATATGAGTATCTGCCTTTTTTGTCGTTCCAACCACTTTCCCCTGTCTCAGGACGGTGATTCGATCGGCGATCTCCATCACCTCTCGAAGCTTGTGGGAAATAAAGACAATGGAAGCTCCTTCGCTTTTCATCTTACGAATCGCTTTGAACAACACTTCTGATTCTTGAGGGGTCAGAACGGCTGTGGGTTCATCGAGAATGATAATTCGCGCCGAAAGAAAAAGGAGCTTCAAGATTTCAAGACGCTGCTTTTCGACAACCGTGAGCTGCCACGCTTTTGCGCTGGAAGGGATTGGAAGATCGTACTTTTGGGCTAAATGATCGAACTGAGTCTTGGAAGTTTTGGTCTGAATCCAAAAGGGCTGTTTTTTCATTCCCAAAACCACGTTTTCAGGTACGCTCAGAGAGGGAACCAGGGTGAAGTGTTGCTGGACCATTCCGATTCCGTGTGTCATCGCATGGTGAGGAGAATGGATAGAGACGGGGTTCCCGTCAATCTGGATTTCTCCTTCGTCTGGCCGATACAGACCATACAAAATGTTCATCAAAGTCGTTTTCCCCGCTCCGTTCTCTCCCAACAAAGCGTGTACTTCCCCGGCCGCAAGTTCAAAATCCGTGCGATCATTGGCTACCTTTTTCCCAAACCGCTTCACAATACCCTTCATCCACAAAACAGGCGTTTCTGATTCAGCCATGATCATCTCCCACATACAAAAGCCGGGCTCATCTGGACGCCCGGCTGGATGAATTGCTTAGTTGGACCCAGGAATAATCCCGACCACGTTGTCCACAAACCAACTCATGGAAAGCAGTTCTCCATCGGACGGAATCTGACCTTTCGGGATTACCAGCTCGTTTCTCTGATTGTAGACAGGTCCTTGGAACGGATGGAAAGAACCCGCTTTGATGGCTTCCTTGAAGACTTCAACCATCACCCGAGCATTCTGGGGAACTAGGTCGGTCATAGGCGCTAGCCCGACAATCCCGTCGTTCATACCACCCCAATACTCCTCCGCCTGATAGGTGCCAGCCATGGTTTCGCGAATCACTCGTTCATAGTAAATGCCCCAATTCCAGACAGGAGAGGTCAGATAGGCATTGGGAGCAAAAGCGACCATATCGCTGTTGTACCCTATGCTGAACGCCCCACGTTCTTGAGCAGCTTGCTGAGGAGCCGGAGAATCCTGATGCATAGCAATCACATCGCAGCCCATATCCAGTAAGCTCAGAGCAGCTTCCTTTTCCATGGCTGGATCGTACCACGTATTGCTCCACACGACATGGACACGCGCGTCTGGGTTTACCATCCGAACGCCCAAGGCAAAGGCGTTGATTCCCCGCACCACTTCAGGGATTGGATGGGCTGCCACATACCCAATTCGGTTCGAGGAGGTTTTCATACCGGCAATAAGGCCCGTCAAAAATCGTGGTTCATACATCCTTCCAAAATACGTGGACATATTCTCGGCGCTTTTGTACCCGGAACAATGATGGAACCAGACATTCGGGTATTTTTCGGCTGCTAAGAAAGTCGGATCCATATATCCGAAGCTTGTAGTGAAGATGATATCATATCCTCTTCTAGCGAGGGACTCGATGGTCATCATTGCTTCCATCCCTTCAGGCACGCTTTCGACAAAGGTTGTTGAAATCTGATCCCCAAAGACTTTTTCGAGATGAAGCCTTCCCTGATCATGCGCATAAGTCCATCCTGCATCTCCTGCAGGCCCGATGTAGATGAATCCAACATTCAACTGAGCAGAGAACAAAAAGGTGGCAAGCAATACTGAAACAACCATCATAGACAAGAAGACCCTCTTCATACCAACACCCCTTTTCCGTTTTTGTTTTCGACGGGAGCACTCGATGGGAAGAATTACAGTCAGATTATATCATAACCTGGGTTTCTTGAAAACCCATCGAGAATGGGTTCGATCCGGAAAAGGGGGTATTGTTGTGTTATAATCGATCGAGAACCTTGGCATACCCTTGGTTTGTTCAAAGACTCGTGCGATTTTGGCCTGATTGAAAAACCATACGGTCGGAGAGAGGAGATAGAGCATTGGAAATCAAATCAACGCACCCAAGCAAAGATCTTTCCCAATTTCATGAGAGTGACCATTTCCGGTATATGCTGATCGCTCTTGAAGAAGCCGAAGCTGCGGGGAAACGAGGAGACCGCCCAATCGGGGCTGTTATTGTCCACCACGGAAAGATCGTGATCCGGTCCTCCAATCGGTTTTCTTCCTTGGATAGCCATGTGGCTCATGCCGAAAACACAGCCATCTTTCAAAGAGCCCCGTATTTGAAGAGACATGGCCGATCATGCATTATTTACACCACCGTCGAACCTTGTTTGATGTGCCTCACTACCATTGTGCTGGCGAACATCCGCAGCATTGTGTTTGCAGTGCAGGACAAATACATGAATACGGGCCTTCTGATCCGATCCCATCCCTATCTGGAGAAACGGGTTCACAATTATCTGGGTGACGTTGGCAAGCACCAATCACTGGATCTTTTGGAACGGTATGATCCTGACTCTTTTTTTACCATAACAAAAGGAGTTCTCCCTACCAAAACGGGTTAGGCAGATGGGAAGGGAATGCCATCGGGGTTCTTTTTTTAGCGGGCCTCTGTTTCGTACGCGCCTAAGAGGATACGCTTAGCTCCGTAGAAAAAGCGATTACAGCTCTGCCTGAGATTCTCACCACAACGGGTCTCCCGGTTTCCATCGTAACCATGACTTCCATTGTTCCTGTGCGGTTTATGGCTTCTCCCTGCATGGCAGTGAACGAAAATTCATCCCTCTTCGAACTCCCGAACAATCCAAAATGGGCAAAATATGCGCCTAATGGACCATTCGCATTTCCAGTGACGGGATCCTCTTGAATCCCAATAGCTGGGGCAAACATCCTTCCGTGAACCAGGATATCCTCATCGGGATGCGCCGTAAATACGTAATAACCGTTGCATCCGATCGTGTAGCTTACTTTTGACAAAAGGTCCATGTTTGGCAGCAACTGATGCAACATCACTGTGTCTCGAATACCGACCATCACTTTGGAGTGCCCGGTAGAAGCGATGCATACAGGGCAATCGTCCCGCAAATCCCTATGTTCGATTCCAAGAGCCTTAAGGATTTTTTCCCGATGTTCTTTTGACAACTCAGCACCGATCGCAATCGTTCCCTGCGTCATCACGATTTTGTAGTCATCTTCCTCTTGAATAATATCAACGGGCAAGATTCCGGCGCCTGTTTTTTGAAACAAACGGGTGGTACCCAAATGCTTTTCTTTCCCCAGGGCATAGTGAGCTGCAACTGTCGCATGGCCGCATATCGGGACTTCGTTTTTCGGCGTAAAGAAACGGATGTACACATCATGCGTATCATCCTCCGGTGAGAAAACAAAGGCTGTTTCAGAGTTATTGAGTTCACGAGCGATCTTCTGCATATCCCGCTCTGTTAATCCGTTGGCGTTTGTGATCACTCCCGCAGGATTGCCTAGGAATTTTTCCGTTGTGAACGCGTCGATTTGATACAACCGGAAAGTCTTCATTTTGCCCCTCGCATCTATAAAATTTGTTCATGGTGAAATTATACCAGTTGATGAATGTGTATTCCAACCATCGCGATGGACGGTAGACTTCGATGTGACTATTTGGCTTGGCTTATCTATGATATAATCCTTCTGGATCAGTTGTTTTCGGATACAAAGCTTTTTTCTTCAGGCAGTTACTCGTAAGATAGGAACGGAAAGGCAGGGAGAACCAATGATCAATATTGCGGTTCTTGGAACCAATTTTGGAATGAATCACATCGAGATATACCAGAAGATAGAAAACCTCACAATCAAGTATGTGTTTGGAAGAAATCAGGATACACTTTCAAAGATCCATCGAGAAAACGGGATTCCTGTCACCGATCGGTTTGAGGATATTCTTGAGGATGGGAGCATTGATCTTGTCGATATCTGCTTACCGACGGAACTCCATCATGAATACGCAATTCGAGCCCTGGAAAAAAGCAAACATGTGTTTTGCGAAACGCCGATCTCTTTTTCTCTCAGAGAAGCGGAAGAAATCGCTCGCGTAGCAGATCGGCAAAAAAAACAGGTATTCGTGGACATGTTTACGAAATACTCTGCGCCCCATCAGATTGGGATCAACTATGCAAAGAGACATAAACTGGGGAAAATCCATTTCATCGAAGCATACAATAAAACCCCTTCAATTTGGGGCGACTTATCGATAGAGCGATCAGTATTCACCTTTTTCATCCATAATCTCGATTTTCTCCTGGAAATCTTAGGGAGTCCAAAATCCGTCGCTTCCTACGGAATCGATATGAAGGGGAGATCCGTTATTCAGGCCAATTATGGGTATGAAGGGGCTATGGCAACTCTAATCAGCGACTCCAGCTTGCCCGAAAACGCTCCTTTTCTCATTGGTTATGACATTGTTGGGGAAAAAGGATCGGTCCGATTCCGGGGGAGTTTCGGAGAAGAGGCGGAACAGAGCGTGCATATCAATCTTGATGGGGAAGAACGGAAGGTGGAAGTTCCCGATACCGACGATTACGAACAAGTCATCCACCACGTGCTGGAATGCATAAAAAGGGATGAAAAATCCCCCAATCTCGATATCGTTCATGCATTAGCATCCTTAGAAACGGCAATTAAGACAAGAGAAAAAATCGTAGTTTTTTCCTAGAACGCGCATGCTTTCATGCAGGGCTTGGATAATACCCGATTCATTTCTCATATGCAATGGGGAATAGAGCTGTCCCCAAGTTGACAGTGACAGTCTATTATGCTATACTCGTTTCAATGGAGATGAAGCTCTCCATGGGATCCAAAACCGCTGAAAAGCTGATGGCTTCTACAAAATCTTTGTAGGAGCTTTTTTTATGGGGGAGAAAATATGATCGAAAGCATTTTCCTGATCCTTTTGTTAGGGATGATTGGAAGTTTTGTGTTTTCCTGGATGAAACTACCAGGATTATTAGGGATGATCATTGTTGGAATTTTGATCGGGCCATACGGGTTTCAATGGTTGAGCCCTCAGATGATGGAAGCAGCTGGGGACATCCGGATGATCGCCTTGGTGATCATATTGCTGCGCGCGGGATTGGGTATGGAGAAAACCCTCCTCAAAGAGGTAGGTGCGATTGCAGCTAAAATGAGCGCGCTTCCGTGCTTGATCGAAGGGTTCATCGTTACACTCGTTGCATGGAAACTCTTACAGATGCCTTTTTCTCACGCTGGAACGCTTGGATTTATCCTTGCTGCTGTTTCTCCTGCTGTAATCGTTCCTTCGATGTTGTATTTGAAAGAGAAAGGGCTGGGTATGAGAAAAGGAGTTCCCATCATCGTTCTTGCTGGGGCTTCCGTGGACGATGTATTTGCTATTTCGATGTTTACTGCGTTCATGGGAATTTCCATGCATTCGGATCAAGGATTGCTCTTTCAAATCGGGTTGATTCCCGTGCGGATACTTGCAGGAGTGGCGATTGGAATCGGTTTCGGATGGGTATTGGGAAGGACAATGAAAAGCAAGAAATGGCGGATTGCCGAAATCGAAAGAATCGCGTTTGTCCTGTGTTTTGCTATCCTCGTGTACATTATTGGAGAGAGATGGAACCTTGCGGGGCTTCTCGGGGTCTTGGTCTTTGGGTTTTTCCTGCTGGAAAAAACCAACCACATAGCGGTACAAATAGAAAGAGAATTGAACAAACTCTGGTATTTTGCGCAAATCTTTCTGTTTGTGTTGATTGGTGCGGAAGTGAATATCTCTGTTGCTTGGGAAGCAGGATTGATCGGGCTTGCCATCATTGGGGTCGGCCTTCTCGGAAGATTCTTAGGGGTTTTCGTAGCGCTGTTTCGATCTTCTTTGAACCAAAGAGAAAGATTGTTTTGCGCGATATCCTACACCCCCAAAGCAACAGTGCAAGCTGCGATCGGGGGAATACCTCTTGCCATGGGGATCGAGAAAGGAGAGGTCATTCTTGCCATTGCTGTTTTGTCGATTGTTGTGACTGCGCCGTTGGGGGCGATCGGAATCAAAATAGCGGCTCCACGTCTGTTAGAAAAGGAAGCGGAAGGGGTGTGAAGATATGATCGCTATGAACCTCATGAAGCAAAACTGGGTTTCCATTCTTCCCGAACAAAGACTCCGTGATGCGGTACGGCTCATGAGTCAATATCATTTAGGCGGTCTGCCAGTGCTGGATAGGGATCAAAAACTGGTGGGAGTGATTACCGAAGGAGATATCCTGCGTCACGGAAAGAAGAGCT
>CAZOJQ010000009.1:0-69893 GCA_964580185.1 uncultured Thermotogaceae bacterium | reverse complement strand
TATATGGGGAATTGCTCGAGAACCGCTTCTATCCGAAACAGAAGCATAACATTGTAGTGATCCAAGTGGAGAGTCTTGATGCCAATTTGGTCGGGTTGGTTCATGAGGGGGTTGAAATTACCCCTTTTCTGAACCAATTGCGAACAAGCAGCATCTACTACCCCTACGTTTTGAGTTATCACAAAGCCGGGGGATCATCGGACTGCGAGATATCGGTTTTCAACGGGTTTGAACCTCTGGATTCCTTTCCTACTTCCCAAATGGTAGGCTATGATTTTCAGAACTCGTTCATTCATGCCTTTCATGATGCCGGGTTTCGGACCAAAGCCTTCCATGGGAATCGGAGTTCCTTCTATCGAAGGGATGAAACCTACCCTCGCAAAGGATTCGAGTGGTTTTTCGGATACGAAGAATTGGGGTTGGAACCCAGGATATGGGGCGCGCTGGACCATGAAGTCTTTGAGGCTATGATGGAGATGATGGCGCAGGAACGAGGTCCATTCTTGTATTATTGTATCACCATGACCACCCACGCTCCCTTTTCCTTTATGGAAGAGCACTACCTCCCGTTGAATGCAGATGACTTTGCCAACCCTTTGGTTTATCATTATTTCAATTCTTTCGCTTATTTGGATTGGTATCTGGAGTGGTTGATCCATGAGATTTGGGACCACTTCCCGGATACCTATATCTTCTTGTTTGGAGATCACACAGCTGCGATCGAATCAGAAGAATATACTTCTTCTGGGATTGTGTATGAGTACAAGTACTTCGAGTTTGTTCCGTTATTTATCCTAACGCCTGATCGGGATTCTTATTTCGAAACTCAATTGGCCCCTTCGTTTTTAGACATCGGGATTACGATTTTAGAAGCGGCAGGGGTCCCCTACTCCATTCAAACCTTTGGTGAAACCCTTTTTAACCTGGGAGGGTTGGAAAAACCGGTTCCCTTTTCGGGGGCGGAATATGACCGCGCGTATCTGTTTCAGTTGATTCAAGAGCATCGTCCCGTGAACCGGATCGAGCCATGAAGGCGAATATCTTCCGACAATCCGTGAGCACACCCGTCAAGATTCCGTTGGCAAACCGCGGATCTCAGAGCGGCAGGAAAAAGGCGCAACGGGTTTCGTGAGCAAGAATTGAGACTGGTGAATCCAATCTTTGAGCAGACAAGCGATTCTCCGGGCCTTAGTCATACTGGACATCGGATGAGTCTTTGCGATGGTACCGCGAATCTCAAAGGATCCCGATCTCAAATCGGCGTAAGACACTTTTGCGACAATGGGCCGGGCTTTCCCTGGATGGCTGTAATCCAATACAATCGTATGGATCTCTTCATCTCTGACGCAGACATTTCGCATGATCTCTTCGTCCAGTATGGGGATGGGGATACCTACTCCGACGCATAAAGTTACTCCATATCCTGGAATCGTGGCTGGTTGAACATACTCTTTGCTCATCAGCTTCATCGATCCAATCAAGGCCAAAGAAGCGGCTGGACCAATCGGGATTCCTTTGTCGTTTCGTTCTCTTCCCGTAAAGAACTGCGTTCCTTCCCATGCAACATATCCGATTCCACCTGCTAGGAAAATCCTTGTTCCAATCCCGATGGTCCTCAGATCGGGGTCGTTGAGCAGCGGGCTTAGGCAACCACAGGTGGAGTACCGGATATTGGCATACCGGGGCAGTAGTTTCCCCATATACGTATAAAGAGGTTCTTCCGAAGAGTTCGTTGCCGCTGCATAGTTTTGATACGCATTCCTGGGGTTGAACAGATACGCTTCGTTTATGGTTTCCAAGGAAATCGAAGCCTCGACATGTTTTGCGGGATAACAATCGGTTCCGGATGAGGAAGCTTTGAGATGAACGGATTTGCCCGCAATCAGATCACAGATCACATGAGCTCCGCCATACTGGATGCCTTGTTCTTTCGAAGGTTGGGTGGCTCCAATATAGGCATCTACCGCAGCAATGCCCGAATACGCCTCCACACCGTTGAGTTCGGTTTGGCCCATGCGAATGGGGGGGTCCGAGTGACCAAAATTGAGAAACGCGCCACTGGAACACATGGGTCCGAAGGTAGCGGTGGTTACTACATCTACCATCTTTGCCGCTTCCTGAAGACCATGCTCTTCTCGGAGCCCGATCACTTCTTCTGCTGTACATACAACCGCTTCTTTCTTGCGAATCCGATCATTGATCTCATCGATGGAACGCAGGGTCTTCATATGCTTTTCTCCCTTCCTGTGACATTGGATGCGCTCGCTTCTCCGGCTGGTTGTTTATCGATAAGCAAAAGGCTTGGATCTTCATCGATAAAGGCTTTATGGAGGACGGTAACCGCCAATGGGACCTTTCCCTCATCGATCACGCATGAGATCTTGATTTCTGAACAAGACACCATATCGATCGGTATGCGCGCATCCGAAAGGGTACGAAAGACTTTTGCCGCAACTCCTGGGTGAGATCGCATTCCTATTCCGATTACAGTCACTTTCCCCAAATTCTGATTGACCCGAACCGAAATCTGAGGATCTATCAGAGCAAAGGCCTGACAAATGGCATATGCAGACTCCAAATCATCGCGTTGAACCAAAAACGACACATTCATCCGTCCCGAGATATCAAAGTCCTGAACTACAATATCAACGTTGATCTGTTTTTCGGCGATCTGCTCAAAGAGAATGGCGATTTCTTCGGGATCTCCCTCAAGACCCCGGAGGGTGATCTTTCCTTCCTGAACCGAATGAGCGATGCCTCGCACCAAAACGGATTCCATTTTTTCATCTCCTTCTCGGACCCAAGTCCCTTCCGTTGAAACGAACGAAGAACGGAGATGGATTGGGATTTTCTTTTTTGCGGCTAGTTCCACACATCTGGAGTGTAACACCTTCGCTCCTGAACCAGTCATCTCCAGCATCTCTTCGTAGGTTACCTCGGAAATCTTCCGCGCATTGGGAACCATTCGTGGGTCAGCTGTGTATATGCCTTCAACATCGGTATAGATTTCGACTTCCCGCGCGTTCAGCGCGCATCCAAGTGCGGTGGCGGTAATGTCCGAACCCCCCCGCCCAAGGGTCGTGATCTCGTTTTCTTCCGTAATCCCCTGAAATCCGGCAACGATCGGTATTTTCCCCTGATCCAAATCGTTCAAAACCTTGTCGGTGCGGATATTGAGTATCCGCGCGTGGGAATGCCATCCGTCAGTGATGATCCCAATTTGCGCTCCTGTCAAGGATACGGCCTGATACCCCATAGAGTGCAAACTCATGGCCAATAGAGAAATGGATAACTGTTCCCCTGTAGCGAGAATCATGTCCAGTTCCCTTGCATCGGGCTGAGGAGTGATTTCCCGCGCTTTTTGAATCAATGATTGGGTCATTCCCGCAGGCGCCGATACCACAACCACCACCTGATACCCTGTGTCTTTTGCCTGAGCGATGCGTTGCGCTACGTTTTTTAGACAAGATGCGTCCGCAACCGATGTTCCGCCGAACTTTTGAACGATCAATCCATACTCCATCAGCACCCCTTCCTTTTCTCGTTCTCATTCCCTGTTCATTGAATGATGAAATACCGGATAAAAAAAGGGGGGTTTCTTCGGAAACGCCCCCTTGACCTTTTGCAAAGATAAACGAACTATCCCTGTAAAATGCCCCGGGGATAGCTCCACATCATATTTACTTGGATAAAAGCGGTATTCATTTTGCTTATGATCCACCCATTCAAGACCATTCCACTCAACTCCCTTTCGGGGTGATTATATCATAAAATGCTCATACGATGCAATGGGAAACAGCAAACGATGGGTTAAACGGTCGATCAATCCCTGGTTGTATGGAACAGATCACTGGGTATGGTATAATCGATGACAGACAGACCGACAAACCCAAAGGTGAGTTTTTGCTGGATTACCGATTCATCGATTTTCATATCCCATAAGGCGTGATGAATCAATAGAATAGGGGATCGAAAGGATTGAAACCCGAGGGTTAAAGAAGTCACAATCCTTCTGGCCGAAGATGATCCTGGCCATGCAGGCCTGATTCGCAAAAACCTGATCCGCGCAGGAATCAACAATCCGCTGCTTCATTTTTCCAATGGACAAGAGATTGTGGATTTTTTGTTTCAGAAAGGAAATGGATCGCGCCGAAAAGGCAATGGGGCGTATGTTCTTTTGTTGGACATTCGCTTGCCCAAATTGGATGGAACCGAAGTATTGCGGTTGATCAAATTGGACCCTGAGCTTCGGAAGATTCCCGTTATCATGGTTACCACAACCGATGATCCAAAAGAAGTGGAACACTGCCACACTCTCGGGTGCAACAACTACATCACCAAACCGGTCGAATACGAGTCTTTTATTCGCGCCATTCAGCAGTTGGGACTTTTTTTATCCATTGTCGAAATTCCCGTTATTGATGATTCCAGCGAATCGGGGTGATCGTTTTCGCAATGCCGACGAAAAAGAATGGAATCTTTACGGTGTTGGTTGTTGGGTGTATGATCTCGTGTTGTATCCAAGCCCAAGGAAGCCTTGCTGAGAGCATTTTGCGGGAACATGAAACCCATTTTCAGTTGTTGTTTGACGAGTCCCCCTTGGGACTCTTTCTATTTGATGCCCAAGGAACCATTTCGTCAGTCAACGAGCAATTTGTCCGGTTGATTGGCTCTTCGCGTGAATTGTTAATCGGACAGAATACCCTCCAACTACCAGACCGAAAAATCGTTGAAGCGATCCGGAAAGCGCTTGATGGAGGGTTCGGCCGATATGAAGGATATTATCATTCGACTACTGCCGAAAAAGTGACCCCCGTTCGAGTTTTATTCGCGCCGATAAAAGATGATTCCGGCGCAGTTTTGGGTGGTTTGGGCGTGATTGAAGATATTACGGACTACATGACGCTTCAAACCCGAACGACCCTTTTCTTTGTGTTCATGGGCATCTTCATTGCTGCGCAAACGCTTCTTATGGGTCTTTTGATCCGGAACCTACGGAAGAAGAGACAAGTCGAAAGAAGGCTTCGCCAGAGCGAGGCTCAATACAAACAGCTTGCCGAAAACTCTCCTGCCGTGGTCTATCAGTTTCGGAAAGACGCTGATGGGTCCATTTCCTTTCCTTATATCAATGAATCAGCAAAAAATGTAGTCGGCATAAAGGCCAAAGATCTTATGAATGACCCAAGGATCTTCCTTGACCGAATCCATCCTGAAGACCTCGAACGATTCCAAATGGAAGTACACGAATCGGCTCGCTCTTTGCAACCTTTTCATCTGACATTCCGTGTTTTGGATGGGAAGGAACCAGTTTGGTTGGAATGCCGTTCGACCCCAGAACTCATGTCTGATGGAAGCATAGTGTGGGACGGGTTTTTTGTGGATGTGACTGAACGCATTCGATCCGAACAAGCCTTGGCGCACTCCGAAGCGACCTACCGCGAGATTTTCAATGGGGTAAACGAAGGGATCGTAATTCTTGACTCTGCTACAGGGAAGATTTTGGATGCAAACGATCCGATGCTCGGAATGTTCGGGTATTCTCATGAGGAATTGATGCAGTGTACGGTTGAAGAGCTCAGCTCGGGTCATGCTCCCTATTCGCAACTAGAGGCATTGGAATATCATCGGAAAGCCTTGTCTGGAATGGAGCAGCGATTTGAGTGGCATTGCAGGCATAAAAAAGGAGGATTGTTCTGGTCGGAAATCCGGATGAAGGCTAGCAAAGTCGCAGGAAGATCCTGTTTGTTGGTCACCCTTCGCGACATTACCGAGAAAAAGCATGCTCAGGATGCCCTGCGCGAAAGTCAGACCCTCTTCCGATCCCTGGTGGAGAGTATGCCTCAAAAAGTCTTCAGTAAAGACAAGCAAGGTCGATTTACCTTTGCCAACCAACCGTACTGTGCTGAGCAAAAATTGAAACCAGATCAGATCATTGGAAAGACCGATTTTGAGATTCACCCTTTTGATTTGGCCAAAAAGTATCGTTCCGACGATCTGCGAATTATGCGGGGCAAAGTAGTCATGGAGATCGAAGAAATCCATCAGCCACTAGAGGGAGAACCTACCATTGTTCATGTAGTGAAAGCTCCGATTTTGGATGAAGTAGGGGAAGTCCAGGGTTTGGTCGGAATTTATTGGGATATCACCGAACGAAAACGATCGGAAGAAGCCCTTCAGCGGACCCAATTCGCCATGGATCGAGCCCGAGACATTGTCATTTGGGTAGGGGATCAAGGGGAAATCCTCTATGTCAACGATGCTGCGTGCGAATCGTCTGGATACACGCGCGAGGAGCTTTTGCATATGGAAATCTTTGATCTTGATCCCGATTTCCCCAAAGAAGCATTTGAAGCGCACAAACAGGAAATGCGGACCAAGGGATCGATGAGTTTCGAATCGCGCCATCGAAGCAAAAAGGGTACGATCGTTCCGGTGGAAGTGAGCACCAACTTCTTCGGTACGGAGCAAGAGTTTTTGGCTTGTTCGTTCGCTCGAGATATCACAGAACGGAAAAACGCTGAGAAAAAACTTCAGGAAAAGGAAGAAAAACTGCGAACCTTGTATACATCCATGACCGAGATGGTCGGTTTGTATGAATTGATTCGCGATCCGTCCGGGACCAGCATCGACTATCGGATCATCGACTGCAATTTGGCTTTTGCTCAGATCATGAATCTTCCCGAAGCAAAGATCAAAGGCAAACGGGCCTCCCAAATCTTCGAGTCTTCTGTCCCCCCTTACTTGGATGAATACACACGCGTTGTCAATTCAGGCAAACCAGAGCGCTTTGAGTCCCTGTCTCCGTTCCATCCGCTTCAACTATCGACTTCTGTGGTATCGATGGGCAGAGACCGGTTTGCGACGATCAGTTCGGATGTGACCGAGCTCAAGAAGTCGCAACAACTGATCGCTGAGAAAAATAGAGAATTAGAGCAGATCGTGTATGTCGCATCCCACGATCTCCGTTCTCCCCTGGTGAATGTGGATGGCTACAGCAGAGAGTTGGAATTCCTCGTTGAAGAGCTGAGCAATGAATTTCTCCGTTTGGATCCAGCAGAACAGCCATTGGGGGATCGGATAATCAAGGCCCTTCCAACGGTGCATGAAGCGCTTTCCCATATTCGCACCAGTACCCGCCAGATGGATGGGTTGTTGAAAGGGTTGCTGAGATTATCGAGATCTGGACGGGTTTCTCTCAATATCACCGAAGTGGATATGAATGATCTTCTCACCCGCGTGATTTCAGGAATGGGGTTTTCTCTGAAAGAATCCGGGGGAGAGATTCAGGTTGATCAGCTCCCTCCGTGTTTGGGTGATTCGATCCAATTGACCCATGTCTTTACCAATCTGATCAGCAATGCCTTGAAATACCGGCATCCAGACCGTCATTGCATGATTCACGTCCGGGGGGTTGTCAATGAACGTTGTGTCTATTCGGTCGAGGATAACGGAATTGGCATTGCTAAAGAACACCAAGAAAACATCTTCCAACTCTTTCATCGACTGGACCCATCGCGGAGCGAAGGCGAAGGTCTGGGTCTGACCATTGTCCGTCAGATTATTGAACGGCTCAACGGATCGGTTTGGGTTGAATCTCAGCTGGGCGAAGGAAGCATCTTTTTCGTCTCTCTCCCCCTGGCCCCAAACCAACGACCTCAAAGCAAAGGTGTGTTTTTGAATGACTGACGATTGCGCTGTTCCAACAGCAAACCACAGATGTGTTCTTGTTGTGGAAGATGATATTGGACTCCAAAAACTCATCCGAAGACATCTAGAGAAAGCCGGGTATCAGACGGTGGGGATTATGCTAGGGCGTGAAGCCATCCAGCATATTGCTGCATTACCCCATGGAGAAGACCGAACCATCCTGCTCCTGGATCAATACTTGCCCGATATGACCGGTTTTGAGCTGATCCAACGTTTGAAAGATTCCGGAAGCTCCATTCCCTTTATTGTGATGACCGGTCAAGGGGATGAACGGCTTGCGGTTCAGATGATGAAAATGGGTGCCGTGGATTATCTCATCAAAGACCTCGAATTGATTGATTATCTACCAGCGGTTTTGAATCGTCTGATTCGTCGGCTGGAAACCGAAGAAAAACTGAAACAAGCCGAAGCGAAAGTGCAATCGGCAGCCGAAGAACAACGGATTTTACTCGATCACATGCGCCCTCAGGTATGGTATTTGACCGATCCGGAGACGTACGGAACTGTGAATGTCTCTCACGCTGACTTTCTTGGCGTCCAAAAAGAACAGATCGCGCACCGACAGCGAAAAGAACTCCTTCCCAACCAACAGATCGAAGCCTTTTGGAAAGGAAATGAAACGGTATTCCTGGGAACGCCCTTTTCTTCCGAGGAATGGGTCTCCCATCACTCGGGAGAACTCCGATGCGTTTCGATTACCAAGAACCCGGTGTTTGCTGAGGATGGATCCGTTCCCTTTGCCGTTTGCTCGGCAGAAGATATCACAGAAAGAAGGCGAGTAGAAAAAGCTCTTCTCGATCGAGAAGAGCAAATCCGGATTCAGCAAGGCAAATTTCAAAAAGAACTGCTTCTATCGATGATCCAAATTTTGGAGCTGTACGATCTCTATACACGAGGCCATTCCGAAAATGTGGCTCGGTTTTCCGCCATGATTGCGGAAAAGATCGACTCGAATCCAGAATGGATCCGAAAAGTCTATTGGGCTGGATTGATTCATGATATTGGAAAACTCCTGGTCCCGACGAACATCCTGAACAAGCCTTCCAAGCTAACGGATGAAGAGTTTGAACTGGTCAAGATGCATCCCGTTTGGGGCGCAAAAGTACTGAACACCTCTCCCCAAACAAAAGAGATCGGCCATTTTATTCTATCCCACCATGAGCGGTATGATGGAGAAGGATATCCCGATGGAATCAAAAAAGACATGATTCCTCTTGCGTCTCGAATCATCGCCGTTGCGGACGCTTATGACGCCATGACCAGCTTAAGATCCTATCGAGCGCCTCTTTCAGCTGAAGAAGCAGAAGCGCAGCTGATCCAATTTTCGGGATCCCAGTTCGATCCGGAAATTGTGAATGTGTTCCTTTCCTTGGACAAATCAGAATTGATGAAGCGAGAACCGGAGTTCGGGTAAGGAAAGGAGGCTGTTGTGGAGGATCACAAGTACAAAACGCTCATTGATCATGCTCCGTTTGGTTTCAGTTATCAGGAACTGATTTCAGACATCAAAGGGGATCCCGTGGATTATCGGTTTCTCGATATCAATCGGGCCTTTGAGCGACTGACTGGGTTGGAGCAGTCAACCCTTATCGGGAAGACAGCCCGAACGGTTTTTTCTGACCCGGATTCGGTGTGGATTGACCCGATCTTGAAACGAATTCCCTTGGTCTGGGAAGAAGGGCAAAAGGCTTTCGAGCACTTTTCCCAAAAGCGGAACCGATGGTATTTGATTCAGATCCATGGGATCGAAACGGGTTTTTTTTCGATGACAGTTTTGGATATTACGGAAGAGAAGGAAAAAGGTCTTGAACTGGAACGGTTCTTCTCGGTCAATCTGGATCTTTTATGCATTGCGGATATCGAAGGACGGTTTCTCAAAGTAAACCGACAATGGGAGCAAATTTTGGGCTATTCGGTTGAAGAGCTCCAAACGAAGAAATTTCTGGATTTTGTCCATCCCGATGATCTAAAGGATACACTGGAAGCGATCAGCGAACTCAGCCAGCAAAAAACTGTCTTGAACTTCACCAACCGCTATATCTGCAAAGATGGAGCCTACCGGCACATTGAATGGCGGTCCCATCCCCACGGACCGCTGATTTATGCTGCTGCCCGGGATGTAACTCATCAAAAGAAACTGGAAAAGGAGCTGACTCAAAGCCGAGATCAGTTTCAATCCCTGGTAGCCAATATTCCTGGGGTTTCCTTTCGATGCGTTAACGATCCGGATCGAACCGTAAGATTTATGAGCGCGGATATCGAGCAGATCTCTGGATATCCCCCGTCCGATTTTTTGGACAATGTCAATCGAACCTTCGTAAGCATCATCCATCCGGATGACCGGAGGAGCGTGCGGCAAACCATTGAGAAAATGGTCGCTCAAGGCAAACCCTGGGAGATCGAATATCGGATTCTGCGCCGTGATGGAACCAGCCGTTGGGTCTTTGAGAAAGGACGGGGGCTACGAGATGATCATGGGTTGATTTCCTTTGTCGATGGGTTTGTTTGGGATATTAGCGAACGAAAACAATTGGAGGGAGAGTTGGCCAAAGAACGCCAGCGGTTGGCCTTCGAAAAAATGTATTCCGAATCGTTACTTGCGGCTATTCCCGATCAGATGTTTATTTTGGATCAGGAAGGAACCTTTTTGGACCATAAGGCAGGCCATGACGAAGAACGAACCGTTTCCAAAGAACGATTTATTGGGAGGAAGATCAGAGAGGTATTGCCCGAAAATGTTTCCACGCCCATTATGCAAGAGATTCAGAAAGTGACCCATAATAAACCATCCCATCCTGTCCAGTATTCTTTGGAAATCTACGGCCAAGTGTTTCACTATGAATGCAGATTGAGCCCTTTAAGCGATGAACGAGTCATTGCGTTGGTTCGCAACATCGACGAACGAATCAAAACCGAACAGGCCCTTGTTGCTGCGAAACAGCAGGCAGAAGACGCAAGCCGCGCAAAGTCCGAGTTTTTGGCCAATATGAGTCACGAGATCCGGACCCCTCTCAATGGGGTGATCGGGTTTTCGGATCTGCTTCTGAAAACCCCCCTGAACTCGATCCAGAAGCAATATGCCCAAAATGCCTACGCCTCGGGTCAAGCCCTTCTTGGCATTATCAACGATATTCTGGACTTATCTAAGGTTGAATCGGGGAAATGGGAACTGGAAATGGTACGAACGGATATCATCGCTCTTTTGGAGCAAACGATCGATATCATCAAATATCACGCCCATCAGAAAAAGTTGGAACTGCTGCTCAATATCGCTCCAACGCAACCCCGATATGCCGATGTCGATCCGGTGCGGTTGAAGCAAGTGCTGATCAATCTGCTCAGCAATGGGGTCAAGTTTACTGAGCAGGGCGAAGTTGAGCTTTCGATCGACTTTTCTGCTTTGAATGAGAATCGGGGGCGGTTTTCTTTCTCAGTGCGCGATAGCGGGATTGGGATCCGCTCGGATCAAAAGGGTCGACTGTTTCAAAGCTTTTCGCAAGCAGACAGCTCAACAACGAGAAAATATGGAGGGACCGGTCTGGGTTTGGCGATTTCCCAATTGCTCGTGGAAAAGATGGGTGGTTCCATCGATGTGCAGAGCCAACCAGGTTTGGGGAGCACCTTCTCATTTTCCATCGAAACCGAGTATTCAACCCAAGACCCAGGACCGGATATGGAAAACCTGATCGCAAGACGCATTTTGGTGGTTGACGATAACGATCGCAATCGGTTCATTCTCCAGCGTGACCTGATCCATTGGGGGATTCAAACGACCGAATGCGCCGACGGGCGAACCGCGCTGAAAATTCTGAAGGAAGATCCTGGGTACGATATGATGATCATTGACGAACATATGCCCGGTATGGACGGACGGGAAACCATCCGAAGAATTCGGAATACTTTACCCATCCTTCCTGAATCGATGCCCATTTTGCTGATGCATACCTCTTCGGACGAGGAGATGGTGAAAGATCACCGCAAAACGAAGGATTCTCCATTTTGGATTAGCAAACCGGTCAAAATCGATGAATTGAGTCGATTCTTACGCGCCCAAAGTCGAACCGATCCAAGAGGAGTTCGAAAAATGCCTTCGGGGCAATCGGAAGGGTTTGAGTGGATTCCCGAGAAGGGGACCATTCTGGTTGCGGAAGACGTGGCCATGAATCTTTTGTTGATCAAACAACAAGTCCTTGCAATTGCCCCTCAGATGAAGATTGTTGAAGCCTCAAACGGATTTCAGGTGTTGGACCAGATTGGTGCCCAGTCCATCGATCTCATCCTTATGGATGTCCAGATGCCCGAAATGGATGGACTAGAAGCAACACGGAGGATTCGTGATCTCGAGCGAGGTACGGATCAGCATGTGCCGATCATCGCCTTGACAGCAGGAGCCACTCAAAAAGAAAAAGAAAAATGTTTGAACGCGGGGATGGATGGTTTCTTAACCAAGCCGATCCGCCACGGAGAACTGGCCAAGGCAATCAAAAGCCATCTTACGCCAATCCTTTTGGAGAACGAGACCCTTGCTATGGAACCAACCGATCCGGCTGAACAAACTTTTGACAAAGAAGAACTCATGGAACGATTGGATCATGATCAGCAAATCTACCGGTTGCTTTGGGAATCAATGGATGAACTGAGAGATCGGATTGATACCTTGGGTCCCCAAGTGGAACGACACGAAGCCGATCAAATTCGTCGATCGGCCCACAGCATCAAAGGCATCGGAAGAACCATGAGTTTTTCTCGATTGGCTCGCTTGGCGCAAGAAATGGAGAAAGAAGCGGAGACATATCCCGCAGTAGAGCAACTTTATTCTCAGATTCAGAAGGAATGGATCGAGATAAAAAAAATCGCGGATACCGAGCTCCAGAATTTACCTGACGACTAACCCAACCAGGAGATTGCCATGATTCGATGGAAACAGGTTAAGGCTTTGACTTTCCGAGATGTGATCGCGGAAACGATTATGGGAAAGAACGCAGGAGATATTTTGGTGGAAAGCGGCCAAACCATCACCCCATCTCTCCGTCATGCCCTCATTCAAAAGGGAGTACACTGGGTGTGTGTTTTGAACGATGGAGCCGATCCAGAAGAAATCAATGTTCACCCTTTGGTTTCGCCCAAAAACTTGGATCAGTTCGGAGAAGAAGTCAATGAGATCTACAACGAAATCATCCAGGAAGGTCGAGTCAATAAAGACCGCGCAGAAACCCTTGGCAAGGCGATTGCCCAAGAAGTGGTCCGTAATTATGGCGCATTCATTGTCCCATCTCTGTATCGATTGAAACAGATCGATCAGTACACATTCACCCATCAGGTCAATGTATCCATTATTTCCACAACCCTTGCGATGACGGTCTTTCCCGATGATTTGGAACGCATCCAGAATGTATCTGTTGCTGGATTATTGCACGATGTCGGAAAGATCTTAGTGCCTGAGGAAATCCTGAAAAATCGAGAACGGTTATCGGACATGGAATTTTTGATCATTCGGAAACATCCAGATTATGGCTATGAGATTGCCAAACAATCCGGTATTGATGAACCCGATATTTTGGATCCCATTTTGTATCATCATGAACGATGGGATGGTCGAGGATACAACGCTGGTTTGGCGGGAGATTCCATTCCCCTCACTTCGAGAATCATTATGCTTGCAGATGTCTATGATGCGCTGACAACGGAACGGCCATACAAAAAAGCCTGGTCCACCTACCAAACTGTGAGTTATATCATTCGAGAATCCACTCGAATCTTCGATCCGAGTCTCGTGAACGCGTTTCTCCAAACGTTCGGTATTTACCCAGCAGGTACCCGGGTCCTCTTGTCCACCGGAGAAGAGGGAGAAGTCATTGGTATGAGGAAGGGGTGCATTTCTAGACCATTGGTTTCCGTCGATGGCAAAAACGGCTGGAAAAACCGGGACTTGGATCAGGACAAAACGATACAGATCCTTCGGGTCATTCATACCGTTGAGCCGGATCGATCAATGAGCCATTAGGAGTCTTTCTGGTCAAAGAAGAAAGGCCTTTATGGTATAATCAAGGCGTGATCAAAGACAAAGGGATTCAAAAGATTGAAAGAAAGAGCGGAACGGGGTTAGGGAAATATGTGAAAGGACTCATTGCGGTTGCCATTTTGGGGTTGGCCGCTTCCAGCATCACTTTGATGGTGGGGGATCTCCGAGAAAACCTAGCCGCCTTTTCGAAAGTCCGTTATGATTGGTTTTCCCTAGGAATTGCAGCCATGATTGGATTTTGGCTTCTTGATTCGTTTCTGTTTAAAGAATTATGCCGAGGATTAGGAATGCGGTTCTCCCTTTTGCAATCCATTCATATCAGTCTTCTGGGGCAATTTTATTCGGCAATCACCCCGTTCGCGACGGGGGGGCAACCGATGCAGATTTATGCGATGTATAAACGGGGACAAAAGGTCAGCCAATCCTCAGCGGTGTTTATTGCTAAATTCTTGTTGTACCAATCCGTGATTACGATATTTGGCATATTTGTCTTATGGATCAGTTTTTCCGATGTTCGCATGGAAACGCCCCGTCTCTCTCTTTTGGCCATCGGAGGCTTTATTGTAAATTCGGGAGCGATTTTTTTCATGATGCTCTTTGCCTTCTCAAAACGGGCTACTACAGCGATCCTTTTGGGGATTACCTCTTGGTTCCGATGGTCCCGACCAGGTAAGAAAGTATATCACTGGATGGAAGGATTCGTAGTAAAACTGGAGTCCTTTTATCAGGCGATGCGACAGGTCTATCGCAATCCCATCCAAATCCTTTCTTTGTTTATGCTCACTTTGTGCCAAATGTTCTTTTTCTTTTCCGTTTCATACTGCACATACCGCGCTTTGGGGTATTCGTCTGCTCCATTCTGGGAGGTTTTGGCTTTCCAGGGAGTCGTCTTTTTGGTGATTTCTTTTATTCCGTTACCGGGAGCCAGTGGCGCTGCGGAAAGCGGTTTCTTCCTCTTTTTTCAACGGTTTTTTTCTCGACCCGATTTAGCAGCTGCCATCCTGATCTGGAGGTTGGTCTCTTACTATTTGAACATCATTGTGGGCGGTGTTTTTGCGCTGAGAGAAAGAAAGATGAATCGGGTATGATTGCATTCGAAAATCCGTCCCATGAGATGAAAAAGACCGCTTTTTTTGGACTGCCTGTGATCAACGAGACGCAGGAAGTCATTATCGATTATTTTCGGGCCATTCTCGAAGGCTCCCAATCGGTCCGGATCACGACGATGAATGCCCAGATCAGTTATTACGCTTTGTACACCCCCCGGTTTTATGAAGCGATCAAGGATACGGCGATCATTCCCGATGGAGTTGGCTTACAGTGGGCCGTCAAGCGGATCAACCGCGAGGGGTTGAGCCGATTTCCTGGAGTAGAACTGGGCGTTGCGTTATGTCGGGTGTGCCAGGAAGCGGGACGATCTGTTTTCTTGCTGGGCTCGAAGAAGGGAACAGCGGAAAAAGCCGCTGAATTTTTGCAGGCAACAACCAAAGTTACCATTGCTGGTTGTAGGGATGGTTTTTTCTCAAAAACAGAGGAGGGAAATCGCTTGGTGGCGGAAATGATCCGCGTGAGTGGGGCAGATGTGTTATTAGTAGGGATGGGAGCGCCCTATCAAGAGTTTTGGTTGTATGATCATTTTGATTCTACGGGAGCTCGGATCGGGATTGGAGTGGGCGGTTCGCTGGATGTATATGCCGGAGAAATGAAAAGAGCACCCCGGTGGATCATTCGATGCAATATGGAATGGTTATACCGAATCCTTCAGAATCCCAAAAGAAAATGGAAAGTGATCTTTCAAATTGCTCGTTTTGTTCAGCGAGTGTTGATGTACCGTGAACCATCGAAATGAACTTATGAAGAAAGGAGCGACAAAATGACACCCTGGATTCTCTGGCTCTTGTTGGGTATCCTTTTTGTGGTTTTTGAAATCCTAACACCAACCTTCTATCTCCTTTGGTTTGGTGTTGGTGCAGGAGTGGCAGCGCTTTTTGCCCATTTCTTTCCTGAGGTCTATATTCTTCAGATTACCATGTTCATCATCAGTTCGGCCTTTTGTGTCTTCCTCACCCGCAGGGTTGGGAAACGGTTGACAGGAACCTCTCCACGGTCCATTTCCGTGGATGAAGTGGTGGGGAGTGTTGGGATTGTCACCCAAACAATCGAATCAGATGGAAGCAAAGGACTGGTAAAAGTCGGTTCGGAAGAATGGAGAGCGACCTCACTCACGGATGAAACAATCGAAAAAGGGATGAAAGTGCGGGTTCAAGCGCTAGTTGGCGTGAAGCTGGTTGTGAAGAAAATCGATCAAAAGGAGGGATAACAAATGGTTATTGCATTGGTATCGATTGCCATTTTGGTATTGATTCTCGCTGCAACAGGGATTCGGATCGTCCGTCCCTATCAGCGAGGTCTAGTAGAGCGGCTCGGAAAGTACAAACGAGCTGCGGATTCAGGCGTACATTTTATCATACCCTTTTTGGAACGAATGTCTGTCGTAGATCTGAGAGAACAAGTAATCGATGTGCCTCCTCAAGAAGTGATCACCAAAGATAACGTAATCGTGGTGGTAGATGCGATTATCTATTATCAGATTACCGATGCCTATCGGGTGTTGTACAATGTTTCAAGTTTTCAGATTGCAGCTGTGAAGCTGGCTCAAACCAATTTGCGAAATGTGATCGGAGAGTTGGAGTTGGATCAAACTTTGACTTCGCGGGAAATGATTAACTCGACCCTTCGCGCCGTTTTGGATGACGCAACCGACAAATGGGGTGTCAAGGTGACCCGTGTCGAAATCAAGAAGATCGATCCCCCACAGGATATTATGGAAGCCATGAGCAAACAGATGAAAGCCGAACGAACCAAACGAGCGGCTATTTTGGATGCAGAGGGGATCAAACAGGCAGAGATCTTGAATGCGGAAGGGTTCAAACAAGGTCAAATCCTGCGCGCTGAAGGAGAAGCCCAAGCGATCGAAACTGTTGCCAAAGCCCAACGCTTCAAGTTGCTTACAGAGGCAGAAGGACAGGCCCAAGCCATCTTGTCGGTTTTTGATGCGATTCATAAAGGCGATGCTTCCGAAGATGTTATTGCCATCCGATACTTGGAAGCCTTGAAGGATGTGGCCAATGGTCAAGCGACCAAGATTTTCCTTCCTATGGAAGCGTCGGGGATTCTTGGCAGCATTGCGTCCATCGGCGAGATGTTCAAAGACGGAGGGAAAGATAAACAAACGAAGACCAAATCATAGACCGAGGGAGGTACTCCTGGATGGCATTGATCAAACCCAAAGAAGCGCAAGTCGTTCGCGATCGTTTCGAAAAAGAGATGGGAAAAGAAGTTCATATTATTGCTTTCACGACCAAAGACCAACAGAAGTGCCAGTATTGTGATCTGACCATCCAGCTGTTGGAAGAGGTTGCGTCATTTGCCCCGGAGCAGATTCAACTGGAGGTTTGGGATGGGGATCAAAACCCACAAAAGGTACAGGAATATGGGATTGATCATTTTCCGGGATTCGTCATTCAACCGCATGATCGGAGAGCGATTCAGGTCAAGTTTTATGGGATCCCTTCTGGCCATGAGTTCAGGACATTGCTGGACGATATCATTATGGTTTCTCAAGGAGCATCTCCTGATCTGTCTCCTGAAGGTATAGCCAAGGTGCAGGCAATCTCCACACCCACAAAGATCCAAGTATTCATAACACCCACTTGCCCCTATTGCACCAAGGCAGTCCTGATGGCGCATCAATTCGCTATGATCAATCCCATGATCAGTGGGGAAATGGTTGAAGCGATGGAGTTCCCCGAGCTTTCTGCCCGGTATGGGGTCTCTTCGGTTCCCCAAATTGTGATCAATGATGGAAAGCATTCGTTTGTAGGCGCGCAACCGGAAGAAACCTTTATTGCGGAAGTGCTTAAAGGGTTGTAACCTGTTCGTGCAAAATCAGCATTTTAAGCGGGCGTCCATTGTGACCCCGCTTTTTTTTGGACCCATATCGGGGATCATTTTTGGGTTATTGATGAAGCCAGAGATTCAACATCGATCGGTTTCCCATGGGATGGGAACAGTCGTTTTGCGCCAGAAGCCTCGATTTTGGCCCAACTTGCTTTCAGAGCGATATGATCCTGGATGAGGATCGGAAATGGATTGGCGCCTAGAAAATTGAGCGGCCAATGCATAACGGTATCGCCTACCAAGCAATTCCCATTGGGGAACAATACACTTATCGAATCCTCCGTATGCCCGGGCGTATGAAGGATTTTGGCGTCCAAACCCATGGAGGGGAGTAGGCGATCGTCGTCTCCTTCCAGGAAGATATCGTCAGAATGAAGGACCACCGGTTCCTGGCCGTTCTTTCTCGATAGAGAGAAAAGAAGGTTCACTCGGCGATTCACGCAAGCTGTAGGAGCCATCGTTCCCTTTTCCAAATAAGGAACGGAAGATTGGTGCCCGATAAGCCGAATCTGTGGATGTTGGCTTCTCAAGTAATTGACGAGACCGATATGGTCGGAATGATGATGTGTGATGAGGATGTAGGCAATTTGGAGCGGGTCGATCTGAAGAGTGGTAAAGGCTGATTCTAGCTTTGCTTTGCTTTTCTTCGTGCATGTGTCTACGAGGAGATATCCCTGTGAAATTGGAACCAGAAAAGAAGCGGTGAGTCCCAAAGATAGTCGGTTCATCATTCCCCCTTTTCAAAAGCAATAAGTGGATTGCTGCTGTGTTTTGCTGCTTCGTTCATAGCGATATCGGTCGTAGATGCTGCGTTCCCCCTTTGGGGAATGGGAAAGGGCTCACCATGAATATAGGAAACTGCGATCTGCATCAGCTTCGGCAAAGTGTCAATCCCGAAAACCTCTTCCCGATTGCCAATTGGCAGGATCTCGAATCGATCATCCCGGATGAGGATTACCGCAAATGGGCGGACTTCAAAATCGGAAAGGTTGATTGGGAAGGGAATTTTGATCCCTAGCGGAACTTGATATCCAAAGGTTTTCACAGAAAAAAGGGGGATAATCGTAAGGCGATCCAAATGGATCAGGCTACCTACAGCCATATCCGCCCGAATTTCTAGCCGATCATGAGGGAGGACCCAGTTCATCTGAAGGTGATTGGTAGGAACTGCGTTGGGGGGGGACGCAAAACAAGCAATGGAAAAAATGCCCAGCATCAGGGGAAAAACAAGCCATTGGATCATCCGAGAAGTAAAAATCCATTTCTTTCTCTGGCGGAGGTGGTGGGACTCGAACCCACACGGGCGTTTCCGCCCACCGATTTTCGAGACCGGCTCCTTAGCCAATTCGGTCACACCTCCAGATTCATTCAATCATCCTGTTCCGATTCTTCGCCCCGATACCCACCCATGCGGATTTCCCCTTCCTCCAACACTAGAACTGCCTTTTCAAAATCGCGAGAGGCATAGAATTTCCGATCCCTCATTGTTACTTCAACCCCGGCATGCAAAATCTGGCGCGCAATAACGGTGGATCCGGTCATGGATTCATTCATGCGATCTTGGAGTTCTTGGTATTCCTCCGCTAGATTGGGAATCTGGCTATTCAATGTATTGATGGAGTTGATGCTTTTGACCAGCAGCTCCAGTTTGTCTTTGGGGAAATCGTCCCCCATCTTTTCTTTCATCTCCCGCAGAGTACGGACGATTTTGGTCAATTTCGAAAGATTCTCCTGGTCCAAGGAAATTTGGGCATTGATCAACTGCATTCTTTGCCTGAGGTCGGGATCTAACCCTACCTCAACGGTAGTTGTGATATTCATGTCCGAACCAATTCTGTTGGCAATGACTTTTTGGCTTGCAGAAACAAACCCGCCGATCAGTTCTCCGGGTTGTCCAAGCACCTGTACATTGCGTTTGGCTTTTACGTTGCTATTCATAATGGCCGAATCGACAAGGACATCCCTTCCCGCGATGAGTTCCGCATTCTCTACGAACCGAGCCTTGATATCTCGGCCTGCGCAAATATACGCTTTTCCTCGACCTTTCACTCCCGCTGCAATTTCGATGTCGTGTCCGGCGATCAATGTGGAGGCCTCAACAACTTGCGCAATCTGAATGTTGTCTCGCGCTTTGATCAGCGTACCTGGGATAACCATTCCTTCAACAATCACAGACCCCTCGAACTCGATTGTCCCGACATCGACATCCAAATCGCCTGGGAAAACAAGAACTTCATCGACATGGACTTTTTCCCCTTCATACTTCAAGATTCCTTCGGCAGTTGCATAGGCTTTTGTTCCGCTCTCATCGACAGCGATGTTTCGACCGAATTGAGCGATCAGACTTTTGTCTTTTCCTGGTTTGGGAGGGATTTCGGTCGCAAAAATGTCTTTCCCTGAAGAACCCTCGGTTGCTGGGGCTTTCTTTGCGATCATTTGCCCTTTTTTCACAAGGAAGGTTCGGTAAATTCCCCTTTGCGACTTTAGGATTTTGCCCGAAGAATAGGTCTGCAACATCTCGAAATCAAAATTGTAAAGGATTTCAGCGTCTTTTCCGTGCTGGGGTGGGGTTCCTACAACAACTTGGTATGGAACACCCGCGACCGGATTCATCACAAACTCCTGGATTTTGTCCTCCCGTATACCGAACTTGATCCCAGGCAACCGTAAGGCGTCCATTATTTCATCGGAGGTCACGGGTTTTGTGTTACCCGAGACAGGTCGAAATACGAGAAATCCTTTGAGCTTATTGGCGTCAATCTTGATTTCGATCCTTTTTTCATCCATATTGACCGCTTCCTATATCAGTATTCGTCTAGTTCGACACGCAGCTCCGTGATTGCTTCAAGGATTTGTTCTGGAGTAATGAGTTCTCCATCAACACGGCTGAGAAGCTTCATAGGCTTCCCCCTTTTATTCATTCGGGAAACCTCTCGAAACAACTGTCCAAGATTGAGTTCTGTCACGACAATGGCCTCCACAGTCTTGAAACGCTTGATTAAGGCCGACTTCGGCAAAGGCCAAATGGAAATGGGCCGGAACAATCCAATTTTGTTTCCGTCTTTTCGGGCTAGCTTAACGGCTCTCTTTGCGCTGCGCGCCATGGATCCGTATGCGATGATCAAAATATCGGCGTCCTCGGTCATATATTCTTCATACATGGAGATTTGGTCGATATGATGACGGATTTTGTTGTCTAGCTTTCGCAGGACCCGTTCGGCTAATTCTGAACTAGCGCCAATTGGAAACCCCGTTTCGTCATGGACCAATCCCGACACGTGGAATCGACTCCTGCCCATCGCACGCAATGGGGTTGTGATATCATACTGATTCTCGTAGGGATGATAGATCTCTTCCTCTTCCATGGCGTCATCCAGACGAGTCAGAATATCGGATTCCTGGATTTTGGGAAGTTCGAAGCTTTCCCGCATATGGCCAAGGACTTCATCCATCAGAAAAACAACAGGGGTGCGATATTCTTCGGCCAGGTTGAAGGCTTTGATGATCAATGTATAGGTTTCTTTCACGCTGCTGGGATACAGAGCGATGATGGGATGATCTCCGTGAGTGCCCCAACGCGCTTGCATGATATCTCCTTGGGAGACCTTTGTGGGCATTCCTGTGCTTGGACCGCCTCTCATAACATTGACAAACACACACGGGGTTTCCGTCATACTTGCATATCCAATGGCTTCCTGCATCAAGGAAAAACCGGGACCGCTCGTAGCTGTCATGGATTTCACACCAGCCAAAGAAGCCCCGATGATCGCCGCTGCGCTGGCGATCTCGTCCTCCATCTGGATAAACCTTCCGCCGATTTTTGGCAGCTCTTCTGCCATTGTTTCAGCGATCTCAGTGGCAGGCGTAATCGGATACCCCCCAAAAAAACGGCACCCTGCTTCGATGGCACCCATAGCGCAGGCTTCATCCCCCTGCATTAGCACATACTCACCGGGTTTACCCATTTGGGATCACCTTCTCTTCATCTAGAACAGGACGAGCGGTAATGCTGATGGCGAAATCCGGACATAATCGTTCGCACTGTCCGCAGCCGATGCAAGCATCCATATTGGAAACAAGCGGTTCTTGAAGCTTACCCTTTCCAATGGCGTGGGTTGGGCACACCCAATAACAAATTCCGCAGGCCTTGCAATAGTTTCGATTGATTTGGATCTGAAACCGTTTTTTTTCCGATGATTTCTCTTGTGGTTTTTTTTCGATTTCTTCGGTCAAAACCAACCCTCCTATTTGACTGGTATGCAATTATAACACGATTTCCCTTAAAAAACGGCATTGGGTTGTCATTCGTTTCCTTTCAACTGAGTTGCGATTTTCAAGTGAATTTGTTACGAGGGCATTCCTGTGAAACCAGCTCGGATCTCAATAGGCGGGTTCAAATCGAATTCGGAACGGAAAGGGATTATCTCCTATGGTGGGGTGAAAAGACCCAAATACCCCAAAAGAGGAGCATCAAAAGGAAGCTAGCGATCTTGAAGATAGGATGAACGGCAGTGTGAAAGACGAGCCATGCGCTTTGTACAAACAAAGCGACAACGGTAAAGAAAAGAATGCAAAAAGGGATCGATCGAAATCGATGAGCAAGAAACCGGCGCATAGGTGAAAAAAAAGCGCGGGATCCCGCGCCATTTTTCACACGCCCTTCTTCACTTTTCCTGCTTTGAGACACTTCGTGCATACCTTAATCCGTTGGATTTCTCCTTGGGTATTCAGGACTCGCACGCTTTGGAGATTGGGCAACCATCTTCGTTTTGTCTTCCTATGGGAATGACTAACATTGAACCCAGTAGAAGGCCCTTTTCCGCAGACGTCACATTTGAAAGCCATGACGTTCCTCCTTTCAATCGAATCGCATAGATCAGAATTTCTTCGTGAATTATACCAATAATCGAACCTTTTTGCAAGAGGGAAACAAAACCCAAATCAGGCTCATTAGTCATCGATCTTTATGGTACAATACAGTCAGAAAAAGGGGTGCGTATGCCGAAAATCCGTACAGCCTTTCTCCCTCAAGAACTGAGGGACATTTTGAATCATCTATACGCAAACTATTCGGAGGCGGAAATTGCCAAAGTCATTGATGCCTTTGAGTTTGCGCGCGTTAGACATGGGCAACAAGTGCGGAAAAGTGGAGAACCGTATATCATTCATCCATTGAATGTTGCGCGCATCCTTGCAGAGATGAATTTAGACATAGTTAGTATTGAAGCGGGATTGCTCCATGATGTAGCCGAAGACACCACGACCTCTCTGGATGAGATTGAAGCCCAATTTGGGAAAGAGGTCTCCCGGATCGTCGATGGGGTAACAAAAATTGATCGCTTGAACTTGAGCGCGGCCAATTCCGATGAAAAGGCCGAAACTGTGTTGAAAATGTTCTTTGCGATGGCGGAGGATATCCGAGTCATTTTGGTCAAGTTGGCTGATCGATTGCACAATCTGAGAACCCTAGATTCTCTTACCCAAGAGAAGCAGGTAGAGAAAGCCAAAGAAACCCTGCAAATCTATGCTCCGATTGCCCACCGCTTGGGGATACACACGATGAAATGGCAATTGGAAGACTTGGCCTTCAAATACCTCCATCCGGAAGAATACCGCTTGATTGCCGAGACTGTCGATCGAAAGCGCTCCGATCGGGAATTGATCAAAGAGGAATACAAATCCTTGTTGCAACTCTCCCTGGCCCGCCAGGGGATTTCGTCGGATATATCGGGTCGAGAAAAGCACTTCTATAGCATATTTCTGAAAATGCGGGAGAAAGGAAAGGGTTTTGACGAAATTTATGACCTGATCGCTTTGAGGGTCATCACGGAAAGCGACAAGGACTGCTATTTTGTGTTGGGGATTGTCCATAACCTCTGGAAACCCATTCCCGGAAGGGTCAAGGATTACATTGCCATTCCCAAGTCCAATGGATATCGATCGCTCCATACCACCGTGATCACTCATCGGGGGGAACCATTGGAGATCCAGATCCGGAGCCAAGGCATGCATAAAGAAGCCGAATATGGGTTGGCGGCGCATTGGATCTATAAAGAAGGCAAAATCACCCGGATTCACCATAAATGGATTACCCAATTAGAGGAATGGCAAAAAGACTATCAACAAGGGGTTACCGGGTTGGGGGATTTCCAGAAGGAACTCCAATTGGATGAGGTATACATCTTCACTCCCAAAGGGGAGCTCAGGCACGTTCCTCGGGGCGCAACCACCATAGATTTTGCCTATTCCGTCCATACCGAAGTGGGTCATCATTATGCCGGAGCGAAAGCCAATGGAAGAATTGTCCCCATCAACTATGAACTTCAAAATGGGGATCGGGTTGAGATCATCGTCAATAAAAACAGTCCGGGTCCATCTCTGGATTGGCTAAAATATGCGCGTTCCTCAAGCACTCGCGCCAAGATTCGGAAATTCTTCAAGGAAAAATACTCGACGGAATTGATGGAGAAGGGAAAAGACCTTCTTCGTCAGGCTGCCCGGAAATTGCAGATTTCAATGGACGACCTGATCAAGGATGCGCGATTGCTCAAACTCCTTTCCAAAGACAGCGAACTGACCGAAAAGGATGTATTGCTTCGGTTGGGTGAAGAGACGATCTCTGTGGAAGAGATTGCATCTGTCTTCCGCCCCGGAGAAAAAACAGTCGAAGCACCCGCAGATTCCGATCATCCCATGAGTCCAAGCTCGACAGTATTAGTGGACGGAGCCAGCGGGATCGATGTGAAGACAGCCAAGTGTTGTACACCGGTTCCTGGCGACAAAATCATCGGGATTGTCAGTCAAAAGGGCATCACCATCCATATGTTCGATTGTCCAAATGTTCAATCGATAACGCAAGGGCAAATCGTGACCGCTGAGTGGGGGGACACATCCAAGGAAATCTATCCGGTACAAGTCCTTGTGGAAGCCGAAGATTCAGCAAGTCATGTCGTTAAAGATATCATCCAAAAGGCCCATGAGAAATCGGTAAAAGTCGCGGAAATGAATACCCGGTTTACCGATTGGAGCGTAACAGTTTATCGAGTGATTGCGTACATCAAGAATGAGAAATACCTTTCTGAGTTGATGGATTCTTGGAGAAAAATCGGCGGAGTCAATCGAGTTTATCGGGTTCGGGAGGGATCGTGAGAACTGTCATCCAGCGAGTTTGTTCCGCTTCGGTGCGCGTAAACGGTGAAGAAGTTGGGGCGATCGAGTCCGGTCTACTCGTTTTTTTGGGCGTAGCGAGCGATGATACCGAAGCCGATGTCAAGTGGATCGCAGAGAAAGTGATCCACCTGCGGGTTTTTGAGGATGCCGATCGAAAGATGAACCGAACAGTCCAGGAGATCGAAGGAGCGATTCTTCTCATATCCCAATTCACATTATTGGGCGATTGCCGAAAAGGAAGACGTCCATCGTTCACCCAAGCCGCTGAACCATCAAAGGCGGATCATCTGTATCGTATGTGCGGAGCAATCCTAGAAGAAAGCGGGATTCGAGTGGCATATGGAATCTTTGGCGCGATGATGCAAGTAGCGCTGATCAATGATGGACCCGTTACCCTTCTGCTGGACTCCAGGAAGGGATTTTGATGAACGTGAAGCAGACCTTGATCCTCCATATTTGCTGCGCTCCCGACGCAACCATCGCAATCCGTCGATTGCAGGACCTGTTTCACTTAACCGGGTTTTTTCCCAACTCAAATATCCATCCCCCAAAAGAGTATGATCGGAGAAAAGCAGATGCAAAACGGATTTGCGATCAATTCACCATAGATTGGGTCGAATCGGAGTATGATCCAGAAAGCTGGGTTCAAATGGTTCATGGGTTAGAGTCGGAGCCAGAGGGAGGAGCGCGTTGTCGGGCATGCATCCATCACAATCTGCTCCAGACGGTTCTTGCTGCCAAAAATCAATCGATTCCCTATTTTTCGACTTCGCTACCTACCAGTCCGAGAAAAGACCTTCTCATGATCCAAGAGCTTGGAGAAACGCTTGCGAATGAGCACGGTGTACATTTTGTTTTTGAACCGTTTCGAAAAAAAAACGGGTATCTGGAAAGCATACAGATGTCCAAAGAATTCCAGTTGTATCGGCAAGACTATTGTGGGTGCGTCTATTCTAGAGAAGCAAAGTCATGATCTATCAAGAAACCCTTTCGGTTCATGGAACGCTAGATCTCGCTTCTACGTTTCTTAGCGGGCAATCATTTCGTTGGAAGCCTTGGGGAAAGTCTTGGGCAGCCGCTATTGAGGATAGCTTGTGGATCGTAGGTTTTGATGAACAAGAAAAGATCCTCAAAGTTCAGAGCAGTCAACCGGAATTCCGAGGACTTCCTCTACGGGAAGGCGTGATCCAATACTTCCGATTGCGCGATTCGATCCATTCGATCCAGCAATCGATCTTAAACCGGTTGCAACAAAAAGGGCACGCGAATCTGATACCCCGCTTCCGAGAGATATTCGATTTTTCCCCAGGACTCCGTGTGTTGAGACAAAACCCGTTTGAAAGCTTAGTCAGCTTCATGCTGTCTGTTCAAAGCACCATCCCTTTGGTCCAACGACGGATTGAACACATTGCGTCCGTTTTTTCGGAGAATCGAAGATCCTTGATGGACTTTCAGAGTTATCTGTTTCCTTCCATCCAACAAATGAGCCGATTGGATGAAAAAATGATTCAGAAAAGCGCGTTGGGATTTCGTTCTCGTTGGCTTTTGGAAATGATTCAGAGTATATCGGACAAAGATCTTGAATCCCTGCACTCTCTATCCTTTCCGAGAAAAATGGATCGTCTTTTGTCGATCAAAGGGGTGGGGTGCAAAGTGGCCAGCTGTACCCTGTTATACGGATATGGAGATCTACGGGCTTTTCCCGTGGATGTGTGGGTGGCTCGATCCCTTCATGAGCTTTTCGGTTGGGATGATGTGCCTCATCTTTTGATGGAAAAAGGAATGCAGCTTTTTGGAGATACAGCGGGATATGCCCAATTGTACCTGTTCCGATATTTTCGGCAAAGAGGAGGGAAAGGCGGCGCCTGATGAAGGACTATATCTTATTCGCTTTTTCGGCAAAAATGGAAAACATTCGCTGTGTCCGTGCTGTGACCAGAAGCTTTCTGAAGATGCGTAATGTAAGCGATGGAGAGGTTTTTGACACAGAACTGGCTTTGAATGAAGCCGTTGCCAATATTATCGAGCATACCTACCAATATGACTCGAACCAAAAGATCGTCTTCACCCTCTATTGGGATCCCGAGCAGAACCGAGGGGATTTTTTCCTTCGGGATTTTGGATCACAGGTTGAACTTGATAAAATTGCATCACGCGCGCTGGACCAGTTGGAGGATCATGGGTTGGGGGTGCACATTATTCAAAACCTAATGCATGGGATGCACTTTGAAAACCATACGATCACAAAGGGGAATCTTCTGCATCTGTATAAAAAATACCATCCAATCGATGTTCCCTTATGAACCGGACAGATAGGATCATCCGAGTAATCGGAGGCGGCCTCGCTGGGTGTGAAGCTGCGTTGTATCTTTCAAACCGAGGGTGGAATGTCCGATTATCCGAGATGAGGCCGCACCAAATGACTCCTGCGCATCAGACTGGTGGGTTGGCTGAATTGGTCTGCTCGAATTCGTTAAAATCGCAACGAACGGATCATGCCAGCGGTTTGCTGAAAAGGGAGTTAACGATGCTCGGTTGCCGGTTATTGCAGATCGCCCGAAATTGCTCCATTCCTTCGGGCGACGCTTTGTCGGTGGATCGCAATCAGTTCAGTCGATTGGTTGAACAAGCAATTGCTGACTCCCGGATCCAAAAGATCACAGAAACCATTTCTTCCATTCCGGAAAAATGGATTGAAAAAGATGTCGTCGTAATCGCCACCGGTCCCTTGACAACAGAAGACCTGATGAAGAATCTCCGGAAGTGGTTGGGAGAAGCCCAAAGCTACTTCTTCGATGCCATCGCGCCTATTCTTGAGAGTAGCAGCCTGGATCAACAGTTTGCGTTTCGAGGCAACCGACACGATGACGAAGGCGGATCAGGGGATTACTGGAATTGCCCATTGGACCAGGAACAGTATCATGCGTTTGTCGATGCGTTGGTCCAAGCGGAACGGGTCGAGGTTCACGGATTTGAGCGATCGCGGTTGTTTGAACGCTGTCAACCCATTGAAGAAATCGCGCGAAGTGGCGTGGATGCATTGAGATTCGGTCCGATGAGACCGATCGGTTTGCGTGACCCAAATACAGGCAAGCAACCGTACGCGGTTGTCCAATTGCGCTCTGAAGATGAAATGGGTCGGATGGCCAATATGGTAGGTTTTCAAACTCGTTTGAAATGGAACGAGCAAAAGAATGTATTCCGGATGATTCCAGCGCTTCACGCTGCTGAATTTTGCCGGTACGGAGTGATGCATCGGAATACATACATTCAATCCAATGGTCAATTCAGTCCGAATTTTTCACACCGAAACCACCCGTCCCTGTTTTTTTGCGGTCAAGTCAGCGGTGTAGAAGGCTATGTGGAAAGCATTGCGAGTGGATGGTATGTAGGGATGCAAATCGATCGATGGTTGCGTGGGTGGCCTTCGATCGAGCTTCCTGAAAAAACGCTTATGGGAAGCTTATTTCGGTACTTGTTGATCACACCTGATTCAAAGCCCATGTATGCGAATTTTGGGTTGCTTCCTGAAATCCGAGCGCCTAAAAAGGAGCAAAGAAAGAAAAAAGCAGCGCGGGCGATAGAGGCTTTGGAACAATGGATTCAATTTGAATCGATACGTGAATAGGAGGGGTACGATTGATGGAGCATTCTTGGGTGACACCCGTCTTGGACCATGGTTTCGTTGAGTTGGTCGAAAGCATGGGCTCAGATCTTCGTGCAGTGGAGGCTGCGCGCGTTTCGTTTCAAAAAGGGCTCTCATCCGAACGGAGAGATCAAGCGTTGATCGATTATCTTATGGAGCATAACCATTTATCTCCTTTTGAGCATATTGTGTTCACATTCCGCATAAAAACCCCGCTTTTTGTGGCTCGACAATGGTTGCGGCATCGGATCGCCAGTGTGAACGAGATCAGCCAACGGTATTCCGAGATGAAAGAAGAATTCTATATTCCCGATGCAATTCGGGGAAAAGACCCGGTCAATCATCAAGGGAGCGTCCCGATCGACGACCCGGCGCTTCGCGAATGGTACATCCAAACAGTGCATAATGCTTCGCGGTCATCCTACCGAACCTATCACGAAGCCCTTGAGAAAGGAATATCTCGAGAGATGGCGCGCATCATCCTTCCTCTGAATTTGTACACGCAATGGATGTGGACCGTCAATCTGCGGAGTCTGATGAATTTCCTCTCGCTTCGGGCCGATTCGCACGCGCAGTGGGAGATCCAACAGTATGCGCAAGCAATTGCGCATTTTGTTGAACGCAAGTGTCCGTGGAGCTACGCGTCCTTTTTATCGCATCAGTATCAAGGAGATCGATTACAGAATCGACAGGAGCGTGATAGTCAATGAAGTTGAAGGAAATTGCCTCAATACTCAACGGCAAGGTTCTTTCGTGTCCCGAGAAAGTGGAAGACCTGGAAATCGAACGAGTCGGCGCGGCGGATATGATGAGCGATGTTCTTGCCTTTGCTCAACCGGGAATGTTGCTCATCACTGGGTTGAATACGACGCAGGTTGTACGGACAGCCAGCATTGTGGGAATATCTGTTGTAGTGATCGTACGGAAAAAGATGGTTCCTGAGGAAACCATTCAGGCAGCCAACCTCTTCGGGCTTCCGATCATTCATTCTCCTCTGACTATGTATACTGCTTGTGGGAAACTGTATGAACAATCCATCAAAGACCTATATGCCATCTGAACGGTCATTTGAGAATGGGAGGAAGTTCTGTGCAGAAGACCATTGAACATCTGATCGATCAGTTGCAAACGATCTTTAAAGACTTAACCGCCAAAGATATCATGGTGACCAATGTCATCCGAATTTCCCCGGAACGAACCCTCGAGCAAGCCAAAGAGCTTATGCGACTCAAAAAGATTTCCGGATTGGTAGTGATGGAAAAGGATCGGATGGTCGGAATCGTAAGCATTGAAGATATTATCCATGCATTGGAAAAAAACCGGATCCATGAACCGATTGCTCGTCATATGACCCTTCGTGTGGTTTCTTTGCAAGAGGACGAACATCTGCCCCAGATCTTTGAGAAGTTTAACCGTTACCGGTTTGGCCGATTCCCCGTCCTGAATGAAGAAAAACGGTTGGTGGGGATTATTACAAAAGAGGACATCCTTCGGGGGATCTTGGAGAAATTCCGCGTGCTGTATGTCAGGGACTTGCGCAGGCAGAATGTCTTGGAAGGGGAGATGACCAATCACTCCTTGATCACGGGAGAAGAAATCAACAAATCGGGGGCTGAGTTTGTTTTTCCGATCGACTATGCAGAAGTCAGCCTAGCAGGAATGGGGGCGGCGCGACTCAAAGATTTTCTGGTGGGAAAAGGGATTCCCGAAGAAATTGTCCGCAAGGTGGCGATTGCCACCTACGAGGCGGAAACCAACGTTGTCATTCACAGCAGCAGTTCGGGAACCATCTATTGCTTCCCCTATGAAAGCTACATCCGCGTCCGGGTAGAAGACCAGGGGAACGGGATCGAAGACGTGGATAAAGCAATGCAAGAGGGATGGACCACTGCCACTGATCAGATCCGGGAGATGGGGTTTGGAGCGGGCATGGGCATTCCGAATATGCAACGGTATTCTGACAAAATGGTGATCGTTTCCGAATCGGGAAAGGGTGTTATTGTCGAAATGCAGTTCTTTTTGTGAACCATCATCTTGACAATGAAGGCAGCTTTATGATAAACTGATACCTAGGAAACAACACAACCTCAAGGGTTTTTTTCCGAAATCCGAAGACAAGAAAAAGCCTGCGAGGAACTTGAAAGGGGGAAATGGTACATGCAGAAGAAAGCAATGTGGTTGGTAATTGCTCTGACGGTTATTATGAGCGTGATGGCGATTGCCCAGGTGAAAGGACCAATCCCTGATGTAGTCTACGTTAACGTCAAAATGACCCAGGATGTAGGGATCAAAGACGCTGCGGAAGGCCTTACCGACATTTTCTTATGGGGCGTTGACGCTTCCGTGTTCTTGGCAACAGACCCTGCCGATCGAGACAAACTGGAGGTATACGCGATTCCATCCGGGTACTCCAACATCCAAGTCAATCCAATTCCCAACAAAGCGCCCTACCAGGTTCAGGTCGGGGACAAGACCTACTTCAACCCATTTGCCATCCAGGATGTTCGCTTTGCGTTGAATTTCTTGTTCAGCAGAAAGCATATCGTGGACGAAATCCAACTGGGAACCGGGGGTGCGATGTACAACGTCGTAGTCCCCGCGAACCCCGGCACGTATCGCTACAACCTAATTAAAGACAAGTTCGGAATCACCGCCGAAGGCGACGAAGCCAAAGGGCTCCGCGACATTGAAGCAGCTATGCAGAAAGCAGCCGCCTTGCCCGAAAACCAGGGTCGACTAGTCCGAGGCGCGCAGTATTGGGAATTCGATGGCGAACCCGTCACGCTTCGATTCTTGATTCGATCCGAAGACGATCGTCTCAGAGTAGGCGCATACGTCGCGCAACAGATTGAAAAAGCGGGAATCCGAGTAGAACAACTCATCCGAGACCGTGTGGCGATCAGCCAATGGTACTCATCAAACCCCGCAGATTACCAGTACAACATGTACACCGAAGGATGGGGGCTCACCGCAACGGTGCGATGGCATGATGCCAGCATCTCTCAGATGTACGCTTCCTGGTATCTGCCTTATATGCCCGGTGGAAACCGACCTGGCGACTGGAACTATACTCCTGAGCGAATCAACGAACTCACGTACAAAGTCGTCAACGGACAGTTCTTGACTGAAGAAGATTATTGGGAACTAATCCTGGAAGCCAACGAACTGGGACTTCAAGATTCAATCCGAGTCTATCTGGTCTATCAGACCGACTTCTACGCCACCAACAAAGACCGATTCTTGAATCGCTTCCTGTACGGTGTCGGGAATGGTCCCGACCGATGGACCTTCCGATCGTCCAACACTGCCGACAAAGTCCTTCGGATCACCCAATTCTCGGCTCGAGGAACCCTCTTTGCCGGAGCATGGGACCCGGTCGGAACCGATGGATTCTCTGACGTGTATGTCGGATACCTTGCCGATCCTTGTTGGGACCTGATGACTGCGATTCATCCAGCAACCGGCGAGACAATCGGTGTGGTCATTCAATGGGATCTGGATGATCTGATCACAGACGTGAGTCTGGATGCCGATGGAAACATGATTGGTGGCGTACCAGTACCCGCCGATGCGATTCTGTTCAATCCCTATACCAAGAAATTTGAACCCGTAGGCCCTGGCTTGACCTCTTTTACCCAATGTACCTACACGCATCATCCCATGAACTGGCACCACGGAAGACGGATCACACAGACCGATATGCTGTATGTCAACCAGTTCATCTACACCTGGATGACCAAAACATCGGATGACGACGCCTTCTTTGATCAACCGTATTCTACCAGTGTAGCGCCTGCTTATGACCGCTACAAAGGCTTCAAGATCAACCCCGATGGAAGCGTAACTGTGTGGTATGACTTCTTCTTTGCCCCTGATCCCGACCGAATTGCTGCCAATGGAGTAGGACTGATTACCTTGACAGCCACCGGACGAAGCGCTGGACCCATTCCATGGGAAATCTACGAAGCGTTGGCCCTTCTGGTCGTCGAAGGAGGATCAGATGGAACGGTGTGGAGCTTTACCCGAAGCCCCGATGTAGAACAAGTTGACCTTCTTGCGCCTCGATGTGTCCGAGATATTCTCTGGAAACTCATGGAAATGAGAGCCCGATGGCATGTGCCCGCCGGTATGGAAGAGTACATCTCTCCAACCCAAGCGCGTGAAGCCTATGACCTTGCGATTCAATGGATCAACGAAAAAGGCCATGCGTTCATCTCCAACGGCGCATTCTACATCCAGAACTACGATGCCAACACCAACTTCATGGAACTCCGCGCAAACCGCGATCCTCTCTATCCTTGGACACCTGACTATTGGCCCAACCGCCTTTCAGTCACACGACCAATGATTGAAGCGATTGAACTGCCCTTCATGGTGACCCGCGGTCAGGATGTCGACGTTTCTGTTCGGGTGTTCGAAGTACAGTATCCCGAAACCGATCTGACACCAACTGGTCAGGCCGCAGTTCGTGTGATCCTTTTGGCTCCTGATTTCGAAGAAGAGGTCCAAGCAAGGATGGTCGCCCCCGGAGTGTACGAAGCAATAATTCCAGGTAGTGTAACTGACAAACTCGTTCCTGGTGAATATAACATTCTTGCGCTTGCCAAGATTGGTGAAGTTGAAACCAGTTCTGTGGAGACACTTTTGGTATTCTAAGAAACGTGAACCAGAGTAGCACCTTCCTTCGGGAAGGTGCTACTATTTTCTTTTCGGAGGTTGATAAGGGACCATGTATTGGAAATATGCCGTCCGCAGAATCCTCAATGGTATTCTTTCGTATGTAATCATCATCTTCATTCTATCCGCCCTATTCAATACGGTTATGGAAGAAACCGCTCGAACCCAGATCGAGGAGATGGTCCGTGGAGAATTGATGGGCATCCAACAAGCGCGCCAGATGTCTGCAGAGGAGATACAGACATACTATAGAGAACGTCTCGACTTTCTGAGCAAACAGTATATGCTAGACCGCCCTGTGTTTGAGCGGATCCTATTTCGGACGTGGAATACCCTCACATTCCGATTTGGTCGCTCTACCAGCATCCGCTCCGCTCAAGGAGAACGTGATGTCTTTACCATCGTTTGGGAAGTGGTTCCCCGGACAGTCTCGCTTTTTACCGTTGCGATGGCGATCAACATCATGATCGGTCTTTGGCTCGGAATCCGCAAAGCGAGAAAACCCGGGAAAACATTGGACAAATCAACCTCGATCGTGACGATGGTCGTTTTTGGGATGCCTGCATGGTGGCTCGGTATGATGCTGATTATGTTTTTCTCGTATACATTGCGACTCTTCCCTTCAGGGGGGATGGTGTCGACACCACCACCCACCGGGATCCATTATTTTCTCGACATGCTTTATCATATGGTTCTTCCTCTGATGACCCTGGTATTGATCGGGTTTTGGGGAAGCGCCTTCTTGACGCGCAATATCGTCCTGAGCATTCTCCAAGAAGACTTCATCATGTCCGCGCGCGCCAGAGGTTTGCCAGAGCGCAAGGTCATGTATGGGCATACGCTTCGCACCGCAGCTCCGCCGGTTGTCACCATGGCTCTTTTATCCCTATTGGCCACTGTCGCGGGCAGTATCATATTTGAAGGGATTTTTAGCTGGCCCGGGCTTGGGAATCTTTATTGGGTAGCGGTTGGCCAGAACGATATCCCTGTTTTGATGGGTAACCTCTCACTGACCGTGGGACTTTATATTTCAGGATTGGTCATCCTGGATTTAATCTATGGATTCCTGGATCCCAGGATCAAGGTAGGGGGTCGGCGATGACATTTAAAGATATGCGAAGAGGCCTTGGAGAGTTTTGGTCGGAGTTTCGCAAAGTCAAGTCGGGAATTGTCGGATTGGTTCTGTTTGCCTTTTTTCTCATTCTCGTCATTTTTGAACCCTTCCTGGTTCCCTTCCCAGAAGCCGGGACCAAATGGAACGACATGGCGTATTGGCAAGACAATCCATCAGGGGTCCCCCCTGAATGGATGAATGCGTTCACGGATCAGAAGAGGGCAGTTTCTGTGCGGGATGAGAATGCGCAAGTTACTGAGAATGAAATCACTCGGGGAAGAATGTATGAGGTTGTCTATACCTATGACTATCAATATGATGTTGCGCCTCGGGATATGATCTTCCATCTGGTGGGCGACGGAACCGCGCAAGTTATGTTGACTTTGTCGCGTCCAGACGGGATCAATGTGATTCTCATGCGTTCGACGACGGTTCGTTTGAGCGATGGGATCAACGTCCGCCTTTCTTTGGACAACGACACGCGGGACAATGCCTTCCGGTTTGGAACCACTTATGAAGACCGGGCCGTTTCGGGACGGTTGACCCAGCAATTGATTCGTCCTACTGATCTCTATTTTTCCAAAGCGCAGCTCGGGATCATGAATCGGCCGGAAGCATTGAAAGGAACCTATACCTTTACCGCTCAGGTTTTTTTCTCTTCCGATCAGAGTCGGTTGGATGAGAGTTTTTATGTAGTCGCAGGCCGAGTCTCCGGCTTCTTAGGCACAGATATCCGGAAAAGGGATGTTTGGAGCGGGATTGTGGCCGGGACGAAATGGGCGCTTTTGATCGGTATGCTTACTGCGCTCATGGCAGTTGGGATCGGCGTCATTTATGGGGTAATGGGCGCGTACCTTGGTGGATGGAAAGATGCGCTGATGCAACGGATCTTTGAAATCTTTCTCAGCATTCCGATCCTGCCGATTTTAATTGTCTTATCAGCGGTATTCCGTCCCAGTATCTGGATTCTCATCTTGTTGATGAGTATGTTCTTCTGGACCGGTCCGGTAAAAACGGTGCGAAGCATCGGTTTACAGATCAAGGAAGAAACGTTTATTGAAGCGTCGAAAGCCTTGGGGGCTAGTTCATGGAGATTGATATTCAAGCATATGATTCCCTTGCTGATTCCATACTCCTTTGCGTCGATGGCCTTGTATATCCCACAAGCGATTGTTTTCGAAGCATCGGTCAGTTTGCTCGGTCTAGGGGATCGGACGATTGTTACCTGGGGTCAGATCCTCCAGGATGCATGGCGAAGCGGAGCGGTCTTGAATTCTCAGTGGTGGTGGGTGGTTCCTCCCGGGATGTTTGTCGCCATCATGGGAATGACCTTCGCGTTTATCGGGTTCGCTATGGATAAGATTCTGCACCCCAAATTGAGGACGAGGTAGTGTTATGGTAAAAATACTAGAGGTTCAAAACCTGAAGCTCCACTATTTTACTTCCAAGGGTGTAGTGCGAGCGGTTGATGATATTTCCTTCTTTCTCAAAGAAGGAGAAACCTTGGGTGTGGTAGGCGAATCGGGTTGTGGAAAAACCACAATGGCGGTTGCCTTGCTTAAAATGCCCACTCCTCCGGGAAGGATTGTGGGTGGCCAAATTTCCGTAGATGGGCAAAATATCATGCCATTGACCGAGACTGTGATGCGCCGGAAGATCCGTTGGGAAAAGATTTCCATGGTTTTTCAGGGCGCAATGAATTGTTTGACCCCTGCGTATACCATCGGCAGACAGATGATGGAAACCCTTCAAGAGCATCGGGAAATGGGAAAAGACGAAGCTATGGCACGAATCGAAAAATACCTTACCTATGTGGGCCTATCCCATGATGTGATTCGAAGGTACCCTCATGAGCTATCCGGAGGAATGAAACAACGGGTCGTTATCGCCACCGCTCTGTTTCTGGAGCCGAAAGTAGTCATCTGCGACGAACCTACCACTGCTTTAGATGTGGTTGTTCAGGCTCAGATTATCAATTTGCTCAAAGAACTCAAGGAGAAACTGAAGCTTTCTTTCATCTTTATCACCCACGACCTTGCCACCGAAGCGGAAGTCTCTGACCGGATCATGGTAATGTACGCGGGGAAGATCGCAGAAATCGGGACGAATCAACAAATCTATGGAGAGCAAGGACCGATGCATCCGTATACCAAGCGGCTTTTAGGCGCTACACCTCGATTGCATGAGAAAGTGGAAGAGCTCGCCTTTATCAAAGGAACACCTCCTGACCTTCTTATGCCTCCTCCCGGTTGTCGGTTTCATTTGCGATGTCCGGAAGTGATGGATGTTTGCAGCCAAGAGGAACCTCCTCTTGAAGAACTTGAACCCGATCACATGGTTGCTTGCTGGAGGTGCAGATCATGAAATCGTCCCACGTGATTGATAAGAACGACTACATCATGGAACTCCATAACATTCAGAAATGGTTTCCCATACGAAAAAAAGGGCTGAAAGAGATTTTTTCTGCCCATCGCAGTTGGGTCAAGGCCGTTGATGGGGTATCGTTTGGCATTCGGAGAGGAGAGATCTTCGGATTGGTTGGCGAATCCGGTTGCGGAAAAACAACGACCGGAAAACTCATCATGAAGCTTGAGGAACCGACAGGCGGAAAGATGATTTTGGATGGCAAAGATGTGACGCACATTACCCGACGGGAGTTGGATCGCTACCGAAGGAATGTGCAGATGGTCTTCCAGGATCCCTACGCTTCGATGAACCCACGGTTTAAGATCCGAGACGTTCTGGCGGAACCATTGATCATTCACAAACTGGGAAAAGACCGAACCGAGCGAGAAGTAACCATCAAAAAGGCCTTAGAGGAGGTTCGGTTAATTCCACCGGAAGAGTTTATGGAACGGTTTCCCCACATGCTGAGCGGAGGTCAGCGGCAAAGAGCCGCAACAGCAAGGAGTTTGATTCTCGATCCAAAGATTATTGTAGCCGACGAACCGGTTTCAATGATCGATTTATCGACGAGAGCGGAAATATTGCACACAATGCGCGCGGTGCAGCGGGATCTCCAGTTGACCTATCTCTACATCACCCATGACCTTTCAACAGCCCGATACTTCACAGACCGAATCGCTGTTATGTATCTTGGCAAGATTGTGGAAATGGGAGATCCGGATAATGTGATCGATCATCCGCAACATCCATACACCCAGGCATTGATTACAGCGGTATGCGAACCAATCGCCGGGAAAGTCAACCGGATCAAAGAGGTTCCCATTAAGGGAGAAATCCCCTCTGCGGCCAACATCCCGCAAGGATGCCGATTCCATCCCCGATGCGTTTTTGCCCAAGAATCATGCTGGACCCAGCCCGAACCCGAACTTGTGGAATCCGGCGAGGAACATATGGTCGCATGCTCGTTATGGAAAGAGATCCGCGAAGGGAAAATTCCACAATCGTAAGTAGGGAATCATAGGTGTACCAGAAAAAGCGCTCGTATGAGCGCTTTTATTTTTGGATTCATCTATGGTATAATAAACTTGGTCAAATGATACAATTATTGAGGAGGTGGAACCATGAAGAAGAAAATGGCAGTAGTTGTTGCGGCTTTGTTGGTCCTTATGGTCATGCTGAGCAGTTGTAGTTCCATAATGGGAATCACATGGTTAAGTGGAGTTTGGAAACTGTTTGGGCCCATTGTTCTCCTTAGTGAAGAGCGAGCGGTCGCATTTGCGGAAGCGCGAGATCTTGGAACGATTACAGGAGAGCTAGAACTCAATTCCTTCGATGGCACGGTGTATTTTGGTGTCCTTAGGAACCTAGAAACCGGTCATGAATATCAGAATTGCGAAATCGTTGTTGTCGGTGATTCGGTAAAGATTTTCACTACCGACGGGGGGTTTGCCGAAGGCACCATTATCAATCGCGCCAGTAAGCAGATTCTCATGCACTGATAGTACGTCCGCGCTGCAAAAAAAGGAGAGTGATGTACATGAAGAAACTGATGGCACTTGGCCTGATGGTTCTGCTTATCGCGGTGTCCGCATTTAGTCTTCAGCTTGGGGCATCGGTTCAGAACTTTTCTGGTTTTATCGAAGGCAGATGGGTCCGGGCTGCTTATGTCCATTCCACCACCTATGGGTTTCCGGCCCATGGCAATTTACTGCCGGGAGATATCATCACAGAAGCATTGGTTATTCCCAACAGCCAGATTTGGAAACTGAGTACTGCCCCGAACAAAGGATGGACTATTTCGTTCAATCCATGCAACCCTTTGGCGGATCAACTTTGCATGCTCAAATGCCTATGTGTTCAATACACGCACCTCCGAATTACTGGATGGACGAGTTTGGTAGACTTGCTCAAACGGGCCCCCTTTGGTTCGACGGTGATCTTCCGAGTCTATCGACCAAGCACTTGCACATGGCAGCTGGTTTCTTTGGTTCTGGATCACGCAGGATGTATCAGCGCATGTGTGGTGACACCAACGATTGATCCCTGCGCGCCCTGCGCTGTACCCACCCCTCTGCCCCCTCCACCCCCACCGTCTCCATGCAGCGATCCTTGCGCTTCCACCTGTTCTTCTTGCTGCGGCGGTGGCGCCTCCCTTTTGGGATTGTTGGGGATCGGGTTGATTATTTGGATTTTGCTCCCGTAAGGGTTTCGTTTGATCGACTATCATATTCATACGCGCTTTTCCCCTGATTCCAAAACCACGATTGAGGAGCTTTTGGTAGAAGTCAAGCGGAAAGGGATTCTAAATTTCTGTGTTACGGATCACTTTGAATATACTTATGTGGGAGACTGGTTGCTTGAAAACCAGTTTTCCCCTTTTGTTTATGCAAATCATCTCAGGGACCTTGGACTGATCGCTGGGGTTGAACTCGGATGGAATGGATTGGTTCCTATTGCGGATGATTTCCGGATTTTTGATTTTGTAATTCTGTCCATCCATGAATGGTTCGTTCCTCTTTCCGAAGGTCAAAGAAGCTATCAAGCCTACCTGGAACGAGTTTGGCACTGTATTCATCAGTTCGATCAATTTCATGTTCTGGGGCACCTGGACTTTCCCAGGAGGTATGAACCTTCCTTTCAACCGTTTGGGAAGGATTTGTTTGGACTGATCCGGGATATCTTCCAACGATTGATCCAAACAGGTAAAGGAGTGGAACTCAACACAAAAGTCTATGGAAATGGGAAAAACGAATATGGCCTTCCACACCCGGATATCCAGATGCTTTCCCTGTATCGGGAGATGGGTGGAACTGTTATAACGATCGGATCCGATGCGCATGGTCTAGACTCGGTGGGAAGGCACGTTCAAAAAGGGCTTCGGTTGCTCCAAGATCTCGGATTCCGGTATTTATCTACCTTTAATCTTGCCCACCGCCGGTGGGAAATGGAACCCATCTCCCGGTATATCTGCTGTTAATCGAGTGGGCACCATGAAAAAACCACCCGTAGGGGTGGTTTTTTTGGTGTGCTCGGGGAGATTTGAACTCCCAACCTTCACATCCGCAGTGTGATGCTCTATCCGTTAAGCTACGAGCACAACGATACGAATTGGCGGAGAGGGAGGGATTCGAACCCTCGGAGGGGTCACCCCCTCACATGCTTAGCAGGCATGCGCCTTAGGCCGCTCGGCCACCTCTCCATCACTGCAATTCGGTGGTAGTATATCATACTTTTGATCCGATTTCAAGCAAAAGGGCTATTGGAACAAAATCCCGGGAATCATTTGATAAATTGCGAAAGTATAAGATATATTTCGTATATCCGAGAAAACGAACGATAGACCCATATAAAGGCTCTAGAAAGACGTACACCGTCCGTAATCAACCGAAAGAGAGATTGAAAACTTTTCGTTTTTTTTGTATGATACCGTTAGCACTTACACCCTTAGAGTGCTAAAAAATAAGGAGGTGGAATTCATGAGTATCAAACCGTTGGGCAATCGTGTATTGATCAAACCCATTACGGAAGAGAAAAGGACTGAAGGCGGAATTGTCCTTCCCGACACGAGCAAAGAGAAACCCCAAAAAGCGGTTGTCGTTGCTGTGGGTAAATTGGAAGATATCGATCTGAATCCAGGGGATAAGATCATCTTCTCCAAGTATGCAGGGTCTGAAATCAAAATCAACGATGAAGATCATCTGTTGATTGATGCTACAGACATTTTGGCAGTAATCGAAGAATAAAACAGGGAGGTGACGAATATGCCAAAGTTAATGAAATTTGATGAAGAAGCAAGACGCGCACTTGAGCGCGGTATGAATAAGCTGGCCGATGCCGTAAAAATTACCCTAGGTCCCAGAGGCAGGAACGTAATCCTGGAGAAGAGCTGGGGAAGTCCTACTGTTACGAATGATGGTGTATCGATCGCGAAAGAAATCGAATTGGAAGACAAGTTTGAGAACCTGGGTGCCCAGTTGTTGAAAGAAGTCGCTTCCAAGACAAACGATGTAGCAGGTGATGGGACAACCACAGCGACAGTGCTTGCACAGTCCATTATTAAAGAAGGATTGAAGAACATTGCGGCTGGCACGAATCCAATGGTTATGAAGAAAGGGATTCACAAAGCCGTAGATGCAGCCGTAGAAGAGATTAAGAAGCACAGCCATAAGCTTTCCAGCAAGGAAGATATTGCTCATGTGGCCGCGATTAGCGCAAACAATGATGATGAAGTAGGAAAACTCATCGCAGATGCCATGGATCGCGTCGGAGAAGATGGCGTTATTACCGTAGAGGATTCCAAGACTATGGAGACGTTTGTGGATTTTACCGAAGGGATGCAGTTCGACCGCGGATACATTTCCCCCTATTTCGTGACGGATGCAGAGAAGATGGAAGTAGTCTTGAAAGAACCCTACATTCTCATCACCGATAAGAAGCTCACCGCGATCAAACCCATTATTCCTCTGTTGGAAAAGGTTGCCCAAGCGGGAAAACCTCTATTGATCATTTCGGAAGATGTCGAAGGGGAAGCATTGACCACATTGGTATTGAACAAGCTCAAGGGAACCCTTGAATCATGCGCAGTCAAAGCACCCGGATTTGGAGACCGCAGAAAGGCAATGCTTGAGGATATTGCGATCCTTACAGGCGGACTCGTGATCAGCGAAGAGATCGGAAGAACCCTCGAAAACGCAACCTTAGCGGATATGGGAACCGCCTCCATGATTCGAATCAAGAAAGACGATACCATCATTGTTGATGGAAAGGGAAGCGAAAAAGGGATCAAGGATCGGATTGCCCAAATCAAGAAGCAGATTGAAGGAACAACCTCTGAATATGAGAAAGAAACCCTTCAGGAACGCATGGCCAAGTTGGCCGGTGGTGTGGCAGTCATCAAGGTAGGCGCCGCGACCGAGACAGAACTGAAAGAAAAGAAACATCGGATTGAAGACGCTTTGAGCGCAACTCGAGCCGCTGTCGAAGAAGGGGTTATCGCGGGCGGTGGCGTAACACTGCTTCTGGCCAAAACTGCCGTGGAAAAAATCATCGATTCTCTTCCCATCATTGAAGAACGCGTAGGGGCATCCATTGTTGCTAAGGCTTTGGAAATACCCATCCGTCTGATTGCTCTGAACGCTGGCGTCGAAGGATCCATCATCATCGAGAAAATTATGGAAAAGAATGATCCATCATGGGGATACGATGCGTTGAGGAATGACTATCGGAATCTTGTGGAAGCGGGAATTGTAGATCCGACGAAAGTGGCTCGAAGCGCCTTGCAGAATGCAGCCTCCATCGCAGCCATGTTGCTGACCACAGAAGTCTTAGTAGTTGACAAACCCGAAGAGAAAAAACCAGAAACACCCCCCATGCCCGATTACGGAATGTAAGAATTGACTCATTGAAGGACTCCATAAAGACAAAAGCAGGAAGCAATTCCTGCTTTTGTTTAATGGGGGTCGGTTTTTGCGGGTTCTTGGCTAAATGGATTTCAGATTCTTTTCGACGATTTCTTTCGTGTCTCTTGCGATGACCAATTCTTCGTTGGTTGGAACGATCAAAACCGCAACCTGGGAATCAGGTGTGGAGATGATCCGCTCAACGCCTTTCACATCATTTTTCTGGGAATCGATCCGAATACCCAAGTACCCCAAGTATCGATCACAGATCTCCTGCCGCATGATGGGTCCATTCTCCCCAACCCCAGCGGTGAACACGATCGCATCCACGCCATTCATCGCCGCGCAATAGGCGCCGATGTATTTGGCGACTCGATACTCGTATACATCGAATGCTCTGCGGCAAATGGGTTCCTGATCGATCGCTTTATCCTCTATGTCCCTCATATCGCTTGAAAAACCGTCTGTTAGTCCCAGCATGCCGCTTTTTTTGTTCAGTAGGTTGTATAGTTCTTCTACGGTCATATCTTCTTTTTCCTGGAGAAAGACCAAGATGGCTGGGTCAAGGTCTCCTGAACGAGTCCCCATGATCAGTCCTTCCAAAGGCGTGAATCCCATAGAGGTATCCACAGACTTTCCGTTTTTGATGGCGGCAATCGAGGCTCCATTCCCCAGGTGACAAGTAATGATCTTCATTGAAGCAATATCTTTCCCCACCATCTGAGCGGCCCGATAAGATACATATTTATGCGACGTTCCATGAAATCCGTATCTTCGGATTTTGTACTTACGATAATACTCTAAAGGAATTCCGTACAGATACGCTTCTTCAGGCATGGTCATATGAAAGGCAGTGTCAAAAACAGCAACATTTGGGACGCCGGGTAGAAGTCGAAGAGCTGATTTGATTCCCATAATATTCGGAGGGTTGTGTAATGGGGCCAAGTAAGCGTTTTCTTCCAGAGCTTGCATCACAGCTTCCTCGACACGCACGGAAGAAGCAAACTTTTCTCCTCCATGGACGACCCGATGACCAATGGCTTGAATCTCGCTTAAGCTTTCGATCACACCCATCTTAGAGTCGGTTAAAATCTCCAGAACCATTTTCAGTCCTTCATCATGATTGGCAACCGGACGTTCAACGGTATACTTTTCTTCCCCTTTTTTATGTTTGAGCAAAGAACCGGGGATCCCAACCCGCTCCAATAATCCTTTGCTCAAAACGGTTTCGTCTTTCATGTCCAACAATTGATATTTAATGGAAGAACTCCCGGAGTTGATTACCAATACCTTCATCTTGCCCTCCCTTAATCGATATTCTCGTTGTGAAACGAATAGTTTATCGTTCTGTCTGTCTCACAGCTCATATCCTGTTGCAAGAGCCCAATGCTTCCATGCGTTCCATGATCACGGACTTCACTGCGTCTATAGCTGGGATAAAGATCTTCCGAGGATCGATTTCCCCTCCTTTTTCCGCCAATACCTTTCGGGTGACAGCGATAAAGGTAATCCGCAAATCGGTATCGGTATTCACTTTGTTGATCCCGTGGGATATGGTCTCTTTCAATACGTCCAAGGGAAGGCCTTTTGCTCCTGCGATTGTCCCTCCGTATTGATTTGCGACTTCTACCCAATCTTGCGGTACACTGGACGCGCCATGCAGAACCAAAGGAATATTGGTTCGTTTTTTAACCTCGTGCAAGCGTTGCATATCCAGTTTGGCTTCGCCTTTGAATTTGAATGCGCCATGGCTTGTTCCGATCGCGGGCGCCAAAAAATCAACTTTGGTTCGTTCTACGAATTCTTGCGCTTCATCGGGATTTACAAGAATCGATTCTTCCGAAACCACATTGTCTTCAATTCCTTTTAGGGTTCCCAATTCCGCTTCCACAGAAACACCCGCTGCATGGGCAATCTGAGTGACATAGCTCGTTTCCGAAAGATTCTCCTCAAAGGGTTTGTCAGAAGCATCGATCATAACCGAACCATATCCTGCCTTAATGGCCGCCATGATATACTTCAGTTCCTTCCCGTGATCCAAATGCATGGCAACGGGTACTTTGAGGCGCGACGCCATGGTGCGGACCATGTCGCAAAGGATTTGCGCGCCAGCAATGATATCTCCTTTTCCCGCATACTTGATGGCCCCTTCGCTTGTCTCGATCAGCACGGGCGAACGCGCTTCTTCCGCTGCAGCAAGGATCGCTTGGAGAAATTCCAAGTTGTTGATGTTGAACGCCCCGACCGCATAGTAATTCTTGTGGGCCTCTTCCAGCAAAACTTTAGTTGGAACATATGCCATACTAATCCCTCCTGGGTTTAGATTTATAGATCGTCTTGAACATCCAAACGATATTTCAGGATCTCGGACTCCGAAAAAAAGATCGGCCATTCTCGCTCGAAGCTTCCGGGACTATCGGATGCATGGATCAAATTTCGGGTCACAGTAACGGAAAAATCGGCCCGAATGGTACCAGCTCCTGCTTTAAGCGGGTCAGTATCTCCGATGACGTGGCGGGTCAGTTCAATCGCTCGAGGGCCATCGACCAACATGAATACACTGGGACCGGAAGTCACAAATTGAACAATATCGGAAAAAAACGGTTTCTCGCGGTGTTCCTGATAGAGAAGTTGGGACTGCTCCAAAGTCATTTTCTCCATCTTAAGGGCTACGATCTTCAGACCCCGCTGCTCGAATCGTTGGATGATGACACCGACCAATCCGCGGCGAACTGCATTGGGTTTCAAGTAAACAAAAGTCCGCTCCCATTCCATATTCACTACCCCTCACAACCTCTCTGGGAACCCAATCCGATTTGGATATGGTCTCCTTTGATCCACCTTCGTTGCTTGGAAGGAATGACCCCGAGGTGGTACCTGGGTAATGACCATTGGTCGATTGAAATCGGTTGAAGGGCAAAAACACAGCAAAAGCCTTCCACAATACCTTCTGTTCTCCGCAAGACCGAAAAATGGGGACAATCAAAGGATTCGAATTTGGGAATCAGCTGAGCATGTTGGCTCCCATGTGAAAGAAGGGAGTTCGCTTTTCCCCAATGGATTTCGCGCGCTCGGCCCCAATCATGAATGCGATAGGTCAATTCGGATGTTTGTTGAATTTCAAGAATCAGGACGTTGGGGCCTAGAGCATGAACAGTTTTTGCGGGAATATAGATCCCATCGCCTGTTTGAACTGGTGTGTACATAAAGGGGTTGGTGGGGCCTTCTTCGAAAGATTGGAAATCGGGAAGCGAGGGAAGGGAAGAATCGTGTTGAAGGCCGCTAATGATTTGGCCTTCTGGAGGGGTTTGCAAAACCAGCCAAAACTCGCTTTTCCCCCAAGGTTCAGATTCGCGTTCCCGAGCAAAGGGGTCGTTTGGATGAACCTGCACAGAGAGCCATTCCTTGGCCTCGATGACCTTGATCATGATCGGGAATCGAGGAAACGGTTCCCCGGTCAGCGCTTCAATGGATTGGGAAGGTAAGGAAGAATGAGCACTGTCGCTCCGCTGCAAGGGAGTCTCTTGACCAGGAAGCCCGGAGAGCACCCATACCTCTCCGATTTGATGATTTGGATCACATCCATATACGTTGGCAAGACCCTCGGCGCCCCCCCATGGTCTTGACATCATCAATGGTTGGGTGATCCACACGGGACTCTTACCCTTCTCCGGGTTTTGGAGCGCCCAATCGTTCTCGAAGGAGGTTTTTCCGCACCGAAAACTGCATCTTTGCCCGTTCCATCTCCGTTTTCGCAGTTTCCAGTTGTTCCATAGCCCTTTGCTTGGATTTTTGCGCTCGGATCAGATCAATTTCATTCGGCTTCTCTGCTGCGTCCGTAATAACACGAGCTAAGGTTCCATCCATAAGAAGCATCCCTCCATGGACCGCGAATGTTTCCCTTGTTTGATCTTGAGTGACCAGCTCCAGCGGAGCAATATCCAAAGCGACAAGCAACGGGGCCCTATGATACAAAATCCCCATCGATCCTTCTTTTGTCCAAAAAGTGACATAATTGACGGTTCCTGACCAAACGGTGCGCTCTGGAGCAATGATTTCCAAATGAAACTTGGACACCCCTATGCTCCCCCTTTGAGTCTGTTGGCCTTTTCTACCGCTTGATCGACAGTCCCAACCATAAAGAAGGCCTGTTCGGGGAGGTGATCGTGTTTTCCGCTCAGGATTTCTTCAAACCCTTTTACAGTCTCGGATATGGGTACATATTCTCCTGGGATGCCTGAAAAGCGTTCTGCGACAAAGTTTGGCTGACTCAAAAACCGTTGAATCTTTCGAGCCCGTAGAACCGTGTTCTTGTCATCCTCCGATAGTTCTTCCATTCCTAAAATCGCAATGATGTCCTGTAACTCTTTATAGCGCTGCAACACTTCCTGTACCTGGCGCGCGATTTTATAATGCTTTTCTCCGACGATGGAGGGCTCCAAGATCTTCGAATTAGAGTCCAAAGGATCAACAGCCGGATAGAGACCCAATTCGGCAATTTGCCGGGATAAAACGATTGAAGCGTCCAAATGAGCAAAGGTTGTAGCCGGGGCGGGGTCGGTTATATCGTCTGCCGGTACATAAATCGCCTGTACGGATGTAATGGATCCTTTTCGGGTGGAAGTAATCCGTTCCTGGAGTTCTCCCATATCGGTTGCCAATGTTGGCTGGTAGCCCACTGCGCTCGGCATCCGTCCCAAGAGAGCGGAAACTTCCGATCCAGCCTGAACAAATCGGAAGATATTGTCAATAAATAGAAGAACATCCCGGCCTTCCATATCCCGATAATATTCGGCAAGGGTCAGAGCGGTGAGCGCAACCCGGAACCGAGCGCCAGGAGGCTCGTTCATCTGGCCAAAGACCAAAACAGTATTCTCCAAAACGCCTGCTTCTTTCATTTCCATCCATAAATCGTTTCCTTCTCGGGTCCGTTCGCCTACACCAGCAAACATAGAGAATCCATGGTGTTCAATGGCGATGTTTCGGATAAGCTCCATAACCAAAACAGTCTTTCCCACTCCAGCGCCTCCGAAAAAACCGATTTTTCCGCCTTTTGGGAAAGGTGCGATTAAATCGATAACTTTGATCCCAGTTTCGAATATTTCAATATCTGTTACCTGGTCTTTTAAGGAAGGGGGATCCCGATGAATGGGCCATTGTTCGATTCCTTTCACTTCGGGGCCTCCATCGATCGGTTCTCCTAGGAGGTTAAACATTCGCCCGAGCACTTCAGGACCAACCGGAATAGTGATTGCCTGACCGGTATCCACAACATCCAGACCACGAACAAACCCATCCGTCGAGTCTAGAGCGACCGTTCGCACAATATTGTCCCCAAGCAATTGTTCTGCTTCCAGCACGAGTTTTCTGCCTGTAGAAGGGTCGGTCACTTCCAGGGCGTTAAATATCTCGGGAAGATCACCGCCTTCGAATGTAACATCAACAACTGGCCCGATGATGCTCGATATCTTCCCGATTCTTTTTTCGGAACCCATACCTGTACCTCCCTTGATATCACCAGTTTCCTGGATCTTCAATTCTGGGATTAGTATACCACAAATCCGGGTTTGTAACAAGGTTCAAAGAAAAAAAGCCCCCCGGATTCCAGGGGGCTGTTGGGTTTCCCGATTAATGGGGCAAAATCAATCCTTAGGATTGAGGCTGTGCAAATTCATTCGCCTTTTTCATCAGGCGTGACTTGCGACGAGCAGCTTGATTACGATGGATTGCGCCTGCCTTTGCCGCTTTGTCAATAGCAGAGATCGCTTGGGGCAAATATTGCTGGACCGTTTCCTGATCTCCTTCTTCCATGGCTTTTCTCAATCGCTTGAGTAGGTTTTTGTACCGCGTTTTATAGAAGCGGTTTTGCTCATACTCGATTCGGGATTTTCGTACACGCTGTACGGCAGAACGATGATTGGGCACTCTAATTCCTCCTTGCGGTTTTCCTTTTCCGGGGTATTGTATCATCTTTAGCGCCATAAGTCAAGGGATCGAATTGCTTCATGGAACGATCCGCTCCGAAATCTAAGTGGACTGCTATCTGTCTATTGGAGCAATCCTCAAAAAAACAGCGATTAAAGCTCGTACATTTGTGGTATAATTGGTCCAAAGAACAAAAAAGGAGAAGGAGAGGATGAAATGCGAATGGATTATACAAAATCCTGATATAGAGCTTTGTAGAAAGCTCTCTGAAACTCACAAAATCCCTCTGTTGCTCGCAAAAATCCTTGTAAACCGAGGCATAACTATCGATGCAAATGTTGATGCCTTTCTTCATCCGGAAACCCAACCCTTTCACGATCCCTTCTTGTTGAAAGACATGAATCCCATGGTGGATCTTTTGCTGAAGATTCGCAAACAGGATGAAGCAATTGCCATTTATGGAGATTATGATGTAGACGGAGTTACTGCTACGGCATTGGTTTATTCTGTATTGCGCCGTCTTGGCTGGCGCGTCAGTTACTACATTCCTTCTCGCTTGGAGGAAGGGTACGGGCTAAGCAAAGCAGCCATTATGGATCTTTTCCATCAAGGAATCCGGAATATCATGACAGTAGACTGCGGCATTACCTCAAACGCAGAAATTGACTATGCCAATTTCCTAAAATTTCGGATACTAATCACCGATCATCATGAAGTTCAAGGTTCTCTACCCTCCGCCTCTGCCATCGTGAATCCAAAACGAACCGACGATTCCTATCCTTTCAAAGGGCTGGCAGGGGTGGGCGTTGCATTCAAAGTGATGGATGCGCTAATCCGCACCATGGGTCATCCCATTGACCTTATGGAGTATATCGATTTGGTTACTTTGGGAACTGTGGCAGATATCGTCCCGTTACAGGATGAAAACAGGACGATTGTTACCAAAGGACTGAAGAGTTTCGAACACAATCAACATGTTGGGATCCGGAGATTGATCGAACTTTCGGGTGTGCAACCCAAAAACATGAGCACATATGACATCGGGTATAAGATCGCGCCAAGATTGAACGCTGTTGGCCGTCTTGAGAGCGCATACGCCTCATTGAAACTTTTATTGAGCGAGAGTGAAGAAGAGTCCTTGAAATTGGCAAAGTATCTGGATGAGCAAAATTCCTTGCGACAGACCATAGAGAACAAGATTTATCGAGAAGCGGAACGAATGATAAAAAGCCGCTCGGAACTCCAAGAACAACCCATATTGGTTCTCGCCAAAGAAGGATGGCATCCAGGCGTGATCGGTATCGTATCGTCTCGCATGACGGCCAAGTACTACAAACCCACCCTTATGATCTCCATTGACGAAACAGAAGGGGTTGGAAGAGGGAGCGCGCGGAGTATCGAGCAGGTCAACATCATGGATCTCTTTCAGAAAGCCAGTTCAGTCTTTACCGAATACGGGGGCCATCCGATGGCTGCGGGGTTCACAATCAGGGCTGATAAGGTCCAGGAGTTGGAAAATGCGTTGTGCAAAGCGTATACCTCACTTTATGGTGGGGACGGGTTTACATCGCGTCTTTCGATCGATTCGGCAATTGCCATCAAAGATTTGGATGATCAGTTATCTCGAATGCTAGAGAGAATTCTCCCTTATGGGCAGGGGAATCCGGAGCCAATATTTGCTGTGGTCTCGGCAGGGGTCGAACGGGTCAAATTGAGTGGGAACAATGCGCAACATCTCCGGATGTTTTTGAGGCAGGGGGAGGCAATCTGTGATGTCATCGGCTTTCATATGGCCGATCAGATGGAAGACTACCGATATATCAAACCGACCCTTTTGAAAGCCGATACAGTCGGTTCCATCAAATCTCAATGGCATTATGGAGTTAAACACATCCAATTCTTCATGAAAGACCTAAGACTCTACATCGATCCTTCGACAAGAGAAGAGGAAACCGACAAAAAGTTTGTTTCGGATTTGCTCCAACAAGATTTTTCGGCGAACCCACATGAAGGTTCGAATGCATGTGAACCGTCCGGAAAGGTCAATGAAAGCCGGTTTCTATCCAAAAATCCCAAGTTACGCAGTATGATTCAAGGTATGGGCCATCACGCCTATTTTGGAACCCTGAAAGTCCAGGAAGAGATATTTCTCCATATTGCTGAAAAGATCCTTCAGAATGGGAACCGTATGCTGGCGATTGCTCCATCCAACCTCTTTCTCAGCTATCGGTACGAAACTTTGAAGCGATTGTTCAAACCAGGGGTGTGCGGATATTTCAATTCGCTCAGCGCATTGCCATCAGTTCCACCTCCAATATCCTTTGCAACATCCCCAACGGTCTCTGACCACTTCGATTATTTCCGAACGGGCTTTCAGTGTCTATTCTTGATGGATTTTGAATTCGCGCCATCCGAACAATTTGCTCCAAATCATTGGCGCCAGGTATTTGATTCCCGTTCTGACCTGGAAAAGCATCCAATATTTCTTCTAGGGTCTCATCTATCTCCGAACTTGGGACACTGGTTTACAGATACGTTTCAGCCCCAATCTGTGGTTGTCGAACATATCAAAAACCCTCATAAAGGCATAGTGGATCGAAGAGACTGCGTCCAACAGGATGAGTATATCCAAAAAATGGTCATGGGGAGCCACATGGTCATGGTGCTTGTCAATTCGGGGAAGAAATCGATTGAGCTTACGAAAAGCCTAGGACGGATGCTTTCTGGCCAGTTTCATAATGGTGAGGTTGTGTTCTACCATTCAAGGCTTTCCGGATCCCAACGGAGGAAGATCGAAGACCTCGTTTCGGAACGGAAAGTCAGGCTTCTGATCACTACCCCCCATTTTGGTCTGAATATGCAGTTGCCCGAAGAATCGGACATCATCTTGTATCATTGTCCTCAATCCCCTACTGAGATATATGCCATCAACAGTCTGTTGCAAGGAAGCAAAAAACCCCCCATCATTCACTTGCTTTACCAAACGAAACAATCCCGAAACGCCATCGATTTCTTTGATATGCTCTTCCCCGATCAAAAAAAAGTGGAAAATATGGTACAATTGGTGTGTGCGAACGGCGTTTCTTCGTTGGAAGAGGTCCGGGACTCCTTAATCCAAAAAGGCCATATCACTCAGCAGTTTTGGAAGGTGTATCACCGGATATTCACGGATTTGGAGCTGATTGCTTCCGACGGCCGTATCCAGAAGGGTTGTTCGAACCTTCCAAAGCGGATTTCTTCCTTGGTGCGCCTACAGGAAGGCGCCTTGGATCGGGCATTCTTGCAGAAGAGCATCCATATGTTTCACGAGTTCTCACCGAAAGAGATTCTGGGTTTATTGGGTTTTCCTTTTTCGTGCTACTCATAAGGAGGTGTTGTACTTCACAGTGAGGGAGCGTTTTTACTCAACCGATGACTTGAATGTACTGGTTGTTTTTGTTGATTACAAGCAAACCATGGAATCTTTGGATCTTTTGCAGAAAGCTTCGATCTTTTCCAAAGTGATTCCAACGCCCAGAGAAGTCCTAGCGGCAGCTTCGTTATCCATCGCATTGCGAGATCGCGATCTTTCAATAGCGGATCAGTTGTTTCAAAGCAATGGCATCGTTCCGTTAAAAGTTGAAATCCGAGAGCATTGCGTTTTATCCTATGGATTCCAAGTGTGAGGATCAACCCCGAGGAATCAAGACACTTGTTCTGGATTTCGGTACGGCACGAATTGGATATGCGTATCTGGATCCGGCAATACAGATGGTGATTCCTGGAAAAGCGATTCCCAATGACCGACAGATCAAACAGCGCATTCTCGATTTGGTTCGAGAACGAAAAATAGACCAAATTGTCTTGGGACTCCCTCTGAATTTGCAAGGGGTGCACACCCCTTCCACGCAGAACGCGATTTCTTTTGCCCAACAAGTCCTTGATTGGACTGGATTGCCGGTTTTCATGGTGGACGAACGAATGACAACTCAGGCTGGCATCCGTAAAGCGCGAGAAATGGGAGGCACCGAGAAACAAGCACGCAAGGTGGTAGACGCGCTAAGCGCTGCGGAGATTGCTCAATCCTATCTCATCAATCCAAACCTAGGTATTCCTGTACAGACTATCATCTGTGCCCGTGGCTCAATTGGATAGAGCGCTGGACTCCGGATCCGGAGATTGTGGGTTCAAATCCCACCGGGCACACCAGTAAAGGGTATGGATTTGAGGTGATGATATGGTATTGATCCTAAGTGTTTTTGAACCGGAGATCGAACCTGTCAATCGCAGAATGGTTCCCTTTGATCGAGGTATGGTTTTTGGCCGGAATCTCATCCGCGGGATCATTGGAAGGAATGAAGCCGTATCTGCTTCGGGGATTGTTGGAAAGGTTGAAGCGGCATTCATCACACAGAAGCTTCTGGACCAGTTTGCTCCCAATTGCGTGATCTTAGTGGGAGGCGCAGGGGCAGTGGATCCTTCTTTATCCATAGGTACCGTTCTCATCGGAAATGCGTTTCAAGAATACGATCGCGTCATGCCGCTTCCAGAAGCAAAGCAGGTTTTCCCAGCATCCCCCCAACACCTCCTTTTTTTGGAAGAGTACCCAAAACTCCGTGTCGGAAAGATCATCAGCGGAGATGAACTGGTTCAATCAGAATCAAGAAGAGACCAGCTGTGGGAGAAATACCAGGCGATTGGATTGGACATGGATTCGGCCGCAGTTGCCAAAGTATGCGCAATGAACCAAACTCACTTTCTGTCTCTGAAGGTTGTGTTGGATCTTTGCAATGATAAGACTTGTGATGATGATGAAAAAGCGTTCAACGAATATGCAGGTTTGCCCGCATCCATTGTTTCCGAATTCTTATGTCGACGAATAATGGTCAGTGAACCGTTTGCTCATTGACCTCAGGGTTCGGTATCAGTCGATTGTCCTTCCTTTTCTCGGGCTTCTTCTAATTGGGACATGATGTCTTGAAGGACGTAAACCTTCGGAGGTTCAATTCCGTTGAAGTAGCTCCCGTACTCAGCAGTGTACGCGCCTGTGTTTTTGATATACATGATGTCCCCCAAGGTCGTATTCTGCGGTAGAGGCACCTCGTCGTACATCTTATCCACGCTGTCGCACGTCGGTCCAGCCAATGTAAAGATTTTTGTTTCTTCCTCTTCCCTGCCCTCGACAACGATCTCGTACCGGAAGTCTTCGATCGTCTCCATAAGGCCATGAAAGACGCCCGCATCTATGTAGACCCATTCTTCGGTCTGTTTGTGCGAACGGAGCAAGACACTGGAGACAAAGGTGCCTGTATCTCCCACCATAGAGCGTCCGGGTTCGATAAAAATCCTCAAGTTCGGCACATCCTGGAAGTAATTCGCGATGGAATCGGAAATGATCGTGCCGATTTCGTCCACCGTAGGAATGGGGCGTACATGCCGTATGGGCATTCCTCCTCCTAGATTGATCATGGATAGCTCGATCCCGTGGTTTTCTTTTAAGGAGTAAAAGATTTCTGCAACTTCCATAATCGCTTCTTTCCACTTGAACTTGTTGTACGTTTGCGAACCCACGTGAAAGCTAACGCCATACGGAACAAGTCCAAGAGTCTTCGAGTATGTCAGAATGCTTTGGACATGGTCGATATCTGTCCCAAACTTCTTGGATAAAGGCCAATCGCTGTCAGTTGAGCTCATATGCAGTCGCGCATACACTTTGGATCCAGGAGCGTTTCTTGCGACCTTCTCAACTTCCATTTCCGCATCGATCGCATAATATTCAATCCCATGATCAAACGCAAATCCGATATCTTCCTCCCGTTTGATGGTATTGCCAAAACTCATTCGTTGGGGATCCACACCCAAGGATAAGAGTTTTCTGATTTCCCCGATCGAAGCGAGATCGAAACTGCTCCCCGCATCACGCAGTGTTTCCAGCACGCGAATGTGAGAGTTGGCTTTAACCGCGTAAAAAATCTCAAGGTTGGGAATTATGCCCAAGAGCTTGCGGTAATTGGATTTCAGAATATCAAGATCCAATAGCAAAAACGGTGTATTCAAAACCTTTGCTGCCAACCGGACATCCGGTGTGATTTCCATTGTTGGGATCCCTCCTTATTCCCTTGATCGCAGGTGGATTGTACGCTTTTTCGGATTACAAATCAACAACAGGATGATGAACAGAAAAATTCGATCCCTTTACTGATCAATACTGAGTCCATATAAGGGCGATTCCGGCAATCAGAACGACGTACAGTGTGAGGATCCGGTTGAGTCGGAATGCCTTTTCGGGATATCCGAACGCCAGTTTTCTTCCCAAAAGCCCATAAAGAGTGATCCCGGCTCCAGTTATCCCAATCGAGGAAAGCCAGTCTCCTTGGTTTAGGATTCCCAGTCCAAGGATCGCAGCAAAGGGCAAAAGGAGGGGAGGCAGGAATTCATGAACGTTCCATTTTTTCTCATCCCCTTCTGACCGCTTGCTGTGAAAGACTGCAAATAGGAGTTTCGAAAAATAGGCTACCGTAAGAACTGATGATGCGATTAGGATGAATTGGATGGGTTCGGGCAAATGATAAACAATGACTCCTTTGCATATTGTATTCCCAAAAGGGGGAATCCCGCACACACCCAGAAATCCGACCAGTACAAACAGACGAAAGAGGGGGTGGAATGGTTTGCGCGCTCTCTTAAGGTCGTTCAAGTTTCTCATCCCAGTTCGCTCATGGATCAAACCGGCCATCATAAACCATGACCCTTTCAGCAGAGCGTGATTTAGGGTGAAGGATACCCCTGCGGATGTGATTCCACATAGCGCAAACCCCATCTGAGACATGGTGGAGAAAGCGAGAAGGTATTTGATGTCAGTTTGGACAAAGGCCAACACCCCACCAAATAACGCGCTCATCCAACCGATATGGATGATGGTCTCGATCAACCAAGGCTCTGGAAGTGCTTGGGTGATCCGAAAAAGGAAGATATACCCAGCTTTCACGACCAGTCCCGATAGGAGGGCGGATACGGGCGCATCCGCTTCGCCATGCGCATTGGGTAGCCACATGCTGAAGAAGAAAACCCCTGTTTTCACCAAAATGGCTCCAACGATGAGCATAATCCCCATACGGGGAATCCCTTCGCTATTCTGAAGCGCAAGAAGGTTCAAGGTACCAGTCTGATTATAAAGGATTGCTACTCCAACCAAGTATAGATTCAACGCCACAGCGCTCAGGAGCAAATATTTCAATCCCCCCCAAAGCTGCTTTCGCCTTCGGGAGAAGGATATAAGCAAATAAACGACAAGGGAGAAGAGTTCCATACATACATAGGCATTGAACAGGTCTAATGAGTAGAATACGCTGATCACCGTACCGATCATCATATTGAGGAGAAAAAAGAAGGTCCATTGGGTATACCGTCTCCAGCAGTAGATCAATACCGAAAAATAGATCAGACCGGTCGTGGCAATGAAGAGAATGGCCGTTTGATCAAAAACAAGCTGAATGCCGCGGAAGAGATCCCAATCGCCCATAACCACATAAATGGGGTTTTCTGCCACGCCTTGTGTCCAGAGAAAAACGGAAAAACCCATAAGCGAAATGGCATGAACCATCCCCATTCCCCGAGCGAATCGGGGTATGATTGGAATCAAAAAAGTCCAAGCAAACTGAATCCAGGGAAACAATTGCACAAGATTCGCAAGGGATCTTTCTATAATGGCCCCCTCCCCTCCAGCAGAAAGGCAGCGCCAACACAGGTAGTGATTACGAGCAGCAACATCAATGCTGTGCGTAGCTCAAATAGTCGTTTCGGGAAAAAAGGATGAATTTTCGGGACGAGCCATTTCAATACGATCAAACCCGCAAAAAAGATGGCCAAGCTTTCTATGATCGCTTCTGTCTTGTGATCGATTTCGATCGTCTCGGCAATCCCGATGGAAAGGCAACCAAACCCCAAAATGAAGAAACCGACGGTCTGTTCCCAACTGTCTCTGAGCTTTTTTGCCACTTTGGGAAAAACGGGTATGATGATTTTTCCGATAGAAGCGACGGTTCCGATCGCGGAAAGGATCAGGATGATTTTTCCGAAGAGATTCTGCTCTTCGATGACATGAAACTTGGGAGAAAACCCATCAAGAAAGGGAAGTCCGGCGATAGAGAGATATCCAACCAGAAGGGCCAAAAAGGTGGTCAAAGGAACCAACCCCTCTTTCTCCCGAATCTTATATACGTTTCGTGTTTTAAACACCACATACAGGCGATCGGCTGCCATAAAGAGAATGGCTTTGAACAGCGCGTGGTTCATCGCATACAGAGATCCTTCACCGCGAATCCCAGCAAGAGCGTATCCCATTTGTGACATCGTGTGGAAGGCAAGAATAAGCTTGATGTCCTGTTGGGCCATTGCAAAGATTACGCCGGCTAGTGAACTCCAAAGCCCTAATTGGGCAATGAATTCAACGACCATCGGCGCGTCCAATTTTCCCATAATCCGGAAAATCAAAAAAATCCCCGCTTTTACCAAAATCCCCGAAAGCAAGGTAGAAACTGGGGAAATCGCTTCTGAATGAGCGGAAGGCAGCCACATGCTCATGAGGAACGCTCCCGATTTCACCAACAACGCAATAACGATCAATACCAATCCCAGCTGGGAATACCCGGAAGAAGCCGCGATCAGATCCAAGTTTAAAAACCCGGTCGAGTGGTAGATCAAAGCTGCGCCGATCAGGTATAGGTTAAAGGCCACCGCTCCGATAATCATATACTTCAAGCTGGCCCATACCTGTCTGCGCCTGCCTTCCAGGGAGATGAGCAGATAGGATACCAGGGATAACAGCTCCAGAGTAACATACCCATTGAATATATCGTTGACCAAAAAGACACAAACGAGAGAGCTGAGGCATAGGTCCATGAGAAAGAAAAACCGCCACTCTCGAATTTTTACAAAGGAATAAAAGGCCACCGCGGAAAAGACAGCAGAGGCAGCGAACAGAAATCGAAGGGACAGGACATCGAAATACAGGGATATCCCGCGAAATGCTTCCCATCCACCGAGAATGGTATGCATTTCTTGCCGACCCCAAACCCCCGTACTCCAGGAAATCGAGAAAACCAGCAAGGAAAGCGCGTGAATCAGAACCAAGAAGCGGGCTTTTTTGCGGAAGATCAGGATGAGAAAGGAAAAAAGGAGTTGGGAAACAGCAAAAAGACCAAGGAAACTATCTGAGTTCATCCAAACGGTCCTTTTCGATGGTGTCTTCTACCTGATCCTCGTCGACGGTGTGGAATTTCGATGCGATCATCATTACATAAACCAGTGACAGGGCAAGGGTTGCAAACCCGATAACAACGGCAGTAATCACTAAAGCTTGGGGTAAAGGATCCGCATAGTCAAACTGAGTAAAAACTTGGATTGAAGGGGAAAGAATGGGTGGAGTCCTGCTTTCTCCGATTCCGGAAAACAAAAAAAAACCGATCACGCTGGAATTCATGACACCCAACATTAGAAGTTTTAGAATCAGGTTCCGTTTCATGATTGTTCCATAAAGACCGATCAGGATGGTTAATACAATGAGAACTCCTTCGATTTCTTTCATATCTGCTCCGGCTTTCCAATATATCCCATGATGCCTGCTGGGGTTTTCTTGGATATTGTACCATATCTCCGGGGTATCGAATGAATCAATTCTTTTCGTTTTCAAAGTACTCTTTGATTCGTTTGGCTAGCGATTCGTCCCGCACAATCCGGGCGATCTCTTCCGCAGGCGCTTTTGACAAGGCGCGAATGCTTCCAAAATGCCTCAAAAGTTTGGTTTTTCGAACCTTGCCCACACCCGAGATCTCTTCGAGTCGGGAACGGTTCATTCGAGTGTCTCGAAGGTGGCTATGAAAAGAATTCGCGAATCGATGCGCTTCATCCCGGATCGATATCAAAAGGCGGAGCGCTGGGCTCTCATGGGGTAGATTGAGTTCTCCTCGTTCATCCGGAAAAACGATGGTTTCTTGGCTTTTGGCCAACCCTACGATCTCGAACCGTTTATGATTGAGTTCACGCTCCAACACGCCTTTCATTGCCTGAACTTGGCCAATTCCTCCGTCGATGAGAATCAGATCCGGCATCTCATGTTTGCTGTATCGCCTCCGACCAACGATCCGCATGGATTCGAAGTCATCAGGATGCTGGAGTTGGGTGATCCGGTACCGACGATAAGCCTGCTTTTCAGGGATCCCATTGACAAAAGATACGACAGAAGCAACCGTATATAGTCCTTGTGTGTGGGCGATGTCAATCCCCTCAATCTTTCGAGGCAGTTTTTTCAAGCCCAAAGTGATCCGAAGTTTCTTCAAAGAATCGAGTGAAAACTTTCTCTGGGCGACCTCTTTTTCCAAGTTCTGAAGGGCCATCTGAAAGACCCTTTCTTCTCCACTTGATCTCGGTTTTCCTGTGTACCGAACCCCAAGAAGGCTGTGAATTCGTTTTTCTTGTCGGGCGGGGAGATCCATGATGACTGTATCGGGTAGATCGTTGTGTTTTCCAAAGTAGAATTGAGCAAAGATCTCTTCCATACTGATGCCAGAATCGAGATCAAAAGAAAGGACCGCAAAGATGATCCCCTCTTTCATTCGGATCATCACTGCTTTCCCATCCCGTCGGTTCATGGCGACAAAGTCCTGGTTCCGGCTATCGGGGAGAACGACATATTGAGGAAAGAAGAGCTCATCGAGTTTTTGGAGCATATCGCGGATGGCGGCTGCTTTTTCAAAGATCAGTTGCTCCGACAAAAATCGCATCTTTTCTTCTAACAGATTGCGGAGAGAACGAACATCCCCCTGTAAAAAAGCCGCAGTTTTTTCCACGGCTTCTTCATATTCTCCAGGAGCAATGGATCCCGAGCAAGGGGCCATACAACGTCCAAGATGGTATTCCAGACAAGGTTTGGCGATCTTTTTCAGATCATAATTGCACGGTCGGATTCCATAGCTCCGGTATATGATCTCCAATACTTTGCGGACCATGGCGACATTGGTAAATGGACCATAATACCGTCCGTCTTGATCGCGGTACCGGGTGATCTGTAATTGAGGAAAGCGCTCCTGAGAAATATGAATATAAGGGTAAAACCGAGTGTCTTTTAGAAACGTGTTGAAGGCAGGTTTGTATTCATATACCAAGTTGGCTTCCAGCAAGAGAGCTTCTTTTTCAGTGGATACTTGGATGCATCGAAGATTTGTGGCTTTCTCCAAAATCCCTTGGACTTTGTTGGCTTCGGATGGTTTGGCCAAAAAGTAAGACAAGATTCTTCGCTTCAGGTTTTTTGCTTTTCCGATATACAGGGGTTTTCCCTCAGCCTCGAAGATATAGACGCCGGGAAGATCGGGAAAATCGGAAGCGATTCTATGGAGTTGTTCCGCTTGGCTCATCGTTCCTCCATAGTTTGGAAAGATAGTCTTTGATGGCTTTTTCCTTGCCATTTTCCGAAGGAGAATAAAATGTGATGGATTCCAACTCTTCTGGAACACATCGCTGGCGAACAAACCCTCCGTGGTTATGGGGATACTGATAGGCTTTTCCGTATCCCAGATTCTTCATAAAACCGGTTACCGGATTTCTCAACCACAAAGGCACGGGGCTGTCTGGGTGTTTCTGGACTTCTTGTCTCGCTTTGGTATAGGCAACATCCAATCGATTGCTTTTTGCCGCTACAGCCAAATAAACCCCCGATTGGGCTAAATTGACTGTGCATTCAGGCATACCAATGTACATGCAGGCTTGATACGCATTGACAGCAATCATCAGTCCAAAAGGGTCAGCCATCCCGACGTCTTCACTGGCAAAACGGATCATCCTCCGCGCAAGGTATAAGGGGTCTTCTCCGGCTTCTAGCATTCGGGCGATATAATATACCACGGCATCTGGATCGCTTGCTCGCATGCTTTTAATCATCGCGGAAATCAGATCAAAGTGTTCGTCTCCCTGTTTGCGATATTTAGGAATCCTTTGTTGGACTGCCTCTTCCAGTATAGACAGGGAAAGGGTTTTGGGCGGCGCTTCGGATAATGATCCATTGTCGGAATCAAGCATCATGGAAACAGCGATTTCGAGAAAATTCAAACCAACACGCGCATCACCACCGCTCCATTGAATGAGCGCCTCCCTCGCCTCGTCGTCCAAAATCCACCCGTGCATAGCTCCAGTACCTGTCCACCCTTTTTGAAGGAGCTTGTCGATCTCTTCGGAAGATAAGGGGTGGAACACAAAGATTTTGCATCGGGAAAGGAGGGCGGGGTTCAACTCAAAGCTCGGATTTTCCGTGGTTGCGCCAATTAGAATAATTTCCCCCCGTTCCATGTAAGGGAGCAAAACATCTTGCTGGAGCTTGTTAAACCGATGGACTTCGTCCACGAAAATTACCGTCGGTTCATGAATCTTATGAAACCGAGCCATTGCTTCATCCAAGATCGGTTTTAGCTGAGACATATTGGCGCGCGCTGCAGAAAATGGATAGAAGGTTTTGGTCGTTTTTCGGCCAATGATCTCTGCGAGGGATGTTTTCCCGCACCCCGGTGGTCCGAAGAAGATGCAAGAAAACAGGCGGTCTTCCTCTACGGCTTTTCGCAAAACCGCTCCTTTTGCAAGAATATGGTTTTGTCCGACAATATCGTCAAGGACAACCGGCCTCAAACGTACAGCAAGAGGCGGCCGGTTCCGTTCTTCTTCCTGCCAAAGGCTTTCTTGATTCATCCAAACTCCTTTTCCTTCGGTTTACAGACCAAGCTTGGACTGGAAATAATCAACCGTTTGGGAAAACCCATGTTCCAAAGAAGTCGTTGCCACCCAACCCAAAACTTCTTTGGCTCGAGCGCTATCGAGCTGACTGCGAAGAAGGTCACCCTCTCTGGACGGTCCATGGATAGCATCAGGCGCGCCCGGAATCATCGATTGAAGGATTCGGTACAGATCATTGACAGAGGTGCCTATTCCGGTTCCAATATTCCCGACAAATCCTCCTGGAACATCCATAGCTAGAATGTTGGCCATTGCTACGTCCTCCACAAAGACATAGTCCCGGGTGCAGGAACCATCTCCGTGAATGGTAGGGGTGACACTTTTGAGCATTTTTTCGCAGAAGATGGCTACCACACCAGCTTCTCCATGCGGGTTCTGTCGGGGTCCATAAACATTTCCATATCGAAGCGCGGCATATTCAAGACCATAATGTTGGTGGAAAAAGCGCAAATACTTCTCTCCAACCCATTTGGTAATTCCGTACGGGGATACTGGATCTTCGGCTTGGTCTTCTGGGGTGGGAAACGCCTTTGGGGCTTCTCCATACATTACGCCTCCGGAGGAGGAAAAGACAAATCGCTCAACCCCGACCCGCACGCTTTCTTCTAAAAGGTTCAGCAATCCAATAATATTAACGGAGGCGTCGTGAGCGGGCTCTCGGACAGAACGCGACACGCTGATTTGAGCCGCGCAATGAAAGACCACATGAGGATTGTGCACCTGAAGGATCTCTTCCACGCTTGTCCGTGAACAGATGTCAGCTTGATAGAAGATGATGTCTTTATGAAAGAGATGGTTTCGGTCTCCTGTGGAAAGATCGTCCATAACCACAACGTTGATTTCTCTTTGCAGCAATTGATCCACAATATGAGAGCCAATAAACCCAGCGCCGCCAGTGACCAAAGCCGTTCGCATCAGGAATCCCCTCTGTTTTTTAAAAAGTCAACGAGTTCTTGGCACGCTGATATCCCTTCCCCTTGTATCTTGAGGAGAATATTGATAAACTGTTCGATCCGATCATATGTCTCTCCTTCAAAAAAGTGCTCAACCCGACAGCTCAAGCTGGCTGACTCCTTAGCATCAAGGCCTACCAACTTCGAAAAAAAGGTTTGGACAAACTCGTTGACTTTTTTCAACGATTGGGCTTTTAGGTATCCCTTTTCGCTCAGCATGATCAACCCATATTTTTCGTATTCCACATATCCCAAGTCTTTTAGTCGTTTCAAGGCATTGGTTACACTGGGTAAGCTGACTCCAATCACTTCAGCGATGTCTTTGACCCGGGCTACCGGTTTGTCTTCTGTAATGGTAAAAATGGCTTTGAGGTAGTCTTCCAGCACAGGTGTCATGGTTTTTTCCCTGCCTCGTTTCATCTCTTCACCTCCATAAAGTTCCGGAAAATGCTCGATACACGAACAGTCCTCTACAATTATAACACAGATTGATAAAGTTGAACCTACTTGGTGAGGGTTTAATATTGGATTCTGATCATCGGGATTGATTTAGGTTGTGGTATAATTACCTAACATAGAGGTTTGCAATCGCTTTCATCTTGCCCATTCGATCGATATCGATTGAGGGATAACCGGGTGTGTCATTTGTGGCGAAATGCGTTTGAACAAAGAGTACGTTCATCATGTGTATTTGGGATTATGTTCGTCGCAAGAACCTCAGAGCGGGAAGGGAGAGCAAAATGCGTATGAACCCAACCGATCGCTCCATGAAAGACTATTCTCGACACCGGCTGAGCCGATGGAATCAACGGAGAAAGAACCCGGTTTCTCTCAAGAATCGATCCGATTGTATGGCGTTCCTAGAAACCATGCCTGTGGGCGTTCTCTTGTTTCAAAACGAACGATTGATTTATATCAATCCATCGGGAATCAAACTCATGAGAGGCGAAACTGCAGATTCCATGCTGGGTACATCGATCAACGATCTGATGGTCTCCGGTCATATAGGCCGTTTCCGATTGGCAATCCAAGAACTGGAACAGTCTGATCAACCCTCAACCTCAATTGAGCTGTCTTTTCTTCGCCAAGATGGATCGACCGTAGAAGTGGAGGGTACTCTCTCATTAGGGAAAATCCGAGGACGGATCGTTGTTCAGTGCGCGGTTATGGATTTGAGCGATCGGAAACAAGCCGTAGAGGTCCGGAAGGTTTTGGAATGCTCCAAAAACGCAGCGGAGATGAAGAGAAGGCTTGTATCCCACTTGGATCATGACATTCGGGGTCCCCTCAACACGATCATTGGGTTTTCACAGATATTGGAGCGAGATGCCACCTTGTCGCCAAAACAGGGCGAGCAGGTTCAAACAATTGCGCGCAGCGGAGCGACTTTATTGAGACGGGTTCATAGGATTCTTGAGTTATCCAAGATGGAAACCGACGAGTTCATAGTCCATGAAACGGAATTTTCCCTTCGGGGTTTGTTGGAAGAACTCCATCGAACCTTTCGATTTCGGGCAGAAGAGAAAAACCTCCGGTTGGTGACAGAGGTTCAACCCAACCTAACCGACCGAATTGTTTCCGATGAGAACAAAATCCGTCAAATCCTTTCGAATCTCTTGGCGAACGCTTGCGCGTACACACACGTTGGACGGGTGATCATGAAGGCCGAGGCAATCGATTCAATGGAATCGATCCAGGCAAACAATGCGATTCCTGAGAATCCCGAAACCGAGGGTAGTATGATTCTGCGGTTCGAAGTAAAAGATACCGGTCAAGGAATTGCTCGAGAAGACATGGCATCGCTTTTCGAGGCCTCTTTTTCTCCAGAAGCAGACAAAACCAAGGAATCGTTGGGGTTTGGACTTGCGATCAGCCACATGCTCGCAGACTTAATGGGTGGAACCATAGAGGTAAGAAGTATACAGGGTTATGGGAGCGTTTTTCGCTGTGCAATCCCCGTTCAAATTAAGAAGACCCAAGAAAAGGAAGAGATTGGGAAAACCAGATATGCTCGAGCGTTGGAATCATCGGGAAACCCTGTGTCTATTATGGTTGTGGATGATCAACCAGACAGTCGGGCGATGTTGCGTGCTTTGCTCGAATCGGTGGGGTTCCAGGTCAGCGAGGCCGAGGATGGTCAACAAGCTTTGGAGCGTTTCGATCGAACAAAACCCGATGCGATCTTGATGGATATTCGGATGCCGACCATGGACGGGATTACCGCAGCTATGCGTTTGAAAGAGGAGGGCCAGTCACGTCAGATTCCCATTGTCGCGATTACGGCTGAGGATATGGAAGAGAATCGTCCCTTCTTGTCAAAAGGCGCTTTCGATGGATATTTGCGAAAACCAATCCATCGCGATGAACTTCTTAAGGCGTTAGGAAGCCTGATCCATGCTCGATATGTATTTGAACAAGAATCGGAGGGTTTTCCGATTCGTAATGAACGGGAGATTACACGGAAAGATCTCCTTACGTTGCCAGTGGAGTTAACGCAATCAATGCTTCAAACGGTGGAGAAAGGCGAAATGATCCAGTTTAAAGAGTTTGTATCAACGATAGAAGCATCGCACCCGGAAATTGCACACGCTCTCAGTGCCCTTGCGAAAAAATTCGATTACGAAACACTCAGTGAACTATTGTCGCGATAGGGGGGAGAACCATTTATTCAAAAAACGCATTACACACCATTATGATTGTGGAAGATGACCTTGAAGACCTGGGTTTGCTCTCGGATATGCTGCATAACCAGGGATATACTGTGATGCAGTTTCCTAGTGGAGATACGGCTCTTAAGGCTGCAAAAAGAATCCGCCCGATCTGGTTTTGCTAGATATCCTGATGCCAGATGCCGATGGGTTTGAGGTATGTCGAAGAATGAAGTCCGATGATCAGTTGCGCAATATTCCCGTAATATTCATTAGCGCGCTACAGGACACGGCAAACATTGTTCGCGCCTTTTCTCAGGGGGGGGTGGATTATGTAACCAAACCGTTCCAACAAGAAGAGGTCCAAGCCCGAATCGCGACCCACTTAGGTCTTCAACAAGCCAAGAAAGAAGTGGAGCTATACAGTCACCAATTGGAAGACTTGGTTTCCAGAAAGGTGTTAGAAATCACGGAAGCTCAGATGGCGATCAATCTCGCTCTTTCGAAACTGACAGAATCCAGGGATTGCGATACGGGAAAGCATATCGAGCGCGTTCAATTTTTCTGCAAGATCCTGGCGCATCAGTTGAAATTCGAAGAGCCTTTACGATCTATCATCGACGATCCATTTATCGATAATATCTTTCATGCATCACCTCTTCATGATATTGGAAAAGTCAGCATTCCTGATTCCATTTTGCTCAAAAAGGGAAAACTATCGGTTTCGGAGTTCGAAATCATGAAAACCCATGTATCAGCCGGTGCGCTGACCCTAGAAGCAATCTTGAATCTATATCCCAGCAATCAATTCTTAAAGATGGGACTGGAAATTACCCAATACCATCATGAACGGTGGGATGGAGCGGGATACCTCGAAGGATTGAAAGGGGAAGAAATCCCAATCGCCGCAAGGATTATGGCTTTGGTTGATGTATATGACGCGTTGAGATCGGAACGACCGTACAAAAAGCCCTTTCCGCACGATGTTAGCCGAGGCATTATCATGAACGAGTCTGGCTCGCATTTTGACCCGATGATCGTTAAGGCATTTATAGAAGTAAATGACGTATTTGAACGGGTTTTTGAAGAGCATCAAGAAGAATAGGAGTTGGGTGAATCCTTTCCTTGATGTCCTGGCGTTCCTCTGCATTTTTTCAGTTCGAGCTGATTGCGAATTCGCAGTTTGACCATCGCAGGCCGAAACGGTTTGGATAGAAAATCGACACCGCCCAAAGCCAATCCGCGCGTTTCTTCTTCTTCTTCGGAGAGGCCGGATATGAATATGACAGGGATATCGATGGTTCGTGCATCCTGTTTCAGCCTACGGCATACTTCAAATCCATCCATTTCTGGCATGACGATATCTAGCAGGATTAGGTCAGGAGGAGGCTCTGCAAAAGCCAAATCCAACCCTTTTCTCCCCCCCTTGGCAGCCATAACCCGATACTCTTCTTTCAACATTTCCATTAGGATTTCCAAGTTTTCCGGAATATCGTCAATAATCAGAATAGTCGGCCTGGAATCATTGCTCATTGATTCGATTCCTCCTTTTGCAAAGTTTCCGCAAAACGGGTCAACTCCTGTTTGGCTTCGTCGGTATCAAAATTGGAAAAGTAGGTTTCTGCTTTTTGTACGAGCTTGGCTAATTCTATAGAAAAAGCCATCGATTGAAGCTGCTCCATCTTCTTCTGCGCATAACTTCGATCTCGATCCATACTTTCAATAATCTCCCGCACCAGTTGAAGAGGATCATCGGTAGGTTCAGGTACCGGATCGGTTGGAATACCGGTGGCCGAAACCAATAGGTGATCGAGAGACAGGCGAACCACATCCATCTGTTCCTGTAAAAGAGCCATTGATTGGCAAAGACCCTCTCGATCCATTATGCCGCTCTTCATCAACCGTTCCGTTTTCGAAGCCTCTTGGGATACTTGTTCCATTCCTAAATTTCCAGAAAGCCCTTTTATTGTATGCAGCAACCTCGAGGCTTCAGTTGATCGGCCCTCAGAAAGAAGTTGGTCAATCTTTGGTATTGATTCCACGTATTTCTCCCGAAACTGCTTCAAGAGCTTTACGTAGAGTGGTCGATTGCCTGCTGTTTTGGATAGACCGGATTTGATGTTGATTCCAGGGACTCCCTCCAAAGGCAGGTCTAGCTCCTGAATCGATTGACGATATTGATGAAATTCCATAGGAGGGTTCTCAGAGCTGCTCCTTGAGACGGGTGGAACCCAGGAGATCAAAACTTTGTACAACTTGTCCGGATCGATGGGTTTCGTGATATGATCGTTCATGCCGGCTCTCAGACTCGCTTCTCGATCTCCGCTCAGAGCATGTGCGGTCATAGCAATGATCGGGAGTTCGGAAATCCCCGGTTTTTCCAGACTTCGGATGGCTCGAGTGGCTGCATACCCATCCATTTCCGGCATTTGGATGTCCATCAACACCAAATCAAACTCATGGTTTTGCACGGCCTGTATGGCTTCCATTCCAGTCCATACGCATTTCACAACCAAACCAGCAAATTCCAGCAATTCAACCGCGATTTGCTGATTGATCTCATTATCTTCCACCAATAGGACTCTTCCCCCTCGAATGGCATCAAGCTCTTTCGGAACGCGATTGATCAAACCATCCGTTTGAATCGGATCTTTCCGTTCTTTCCCGAAGACATTCATGATGGTGTTAAAGAGAACCGAGTGGTTGACTGGTTTCACCAAGCAAGCCAAAATCCCTTGTTCGTACGCTTTATTCATCAGTTCTTCCCGCCCATAGGAAGTAACCATCAAGATCTTTGGAATGGTGGAAATGGAAGGAGTTTGTTTCACATGCTGAATCGTCTCCAAACCGTCCATACCAGGCATCTTCCAATCCATGAGGATCAATTGATATGGGTTACCCTCTCCCGCAGCGTCGATCAACGATTGGATCGCTTCTGGCCCGGAAGAAACCGCATTCACTTGGAAAGAAAAGGACTCGAGCGCTTTGGTCAAAATCTCTCGAGCGGTAGGATTATCGTCCACCACCAGCGTTCGGATCCCACGAAGGTCAACAGAAGGAAGGAATGAGTTCGTATGAGCTTGATCCGAAACGCCGAGCTTCAAGGTAAAGAAAAAGGTGCTTCCTTTTCCCGGAATGCTCTCGACCCCGATATGGCCTCCCATCATTTCAACCAAACGTTTGCAGATCGCCAACCCAAGTCCCGACCCACCATACTTCCGCGAATGAGAACCATCCGCTTGACTGAAGGACTGGAACAGCTTTCCGATTTGCCCTTGCGTAAGGCCAATTCCTGTGTCTTGAACTATGCAGCGGATTGTGACCATACCATTTGAATTTCCTACAACTTCGATACGGATCAAAATTTCTCCCGTCTGGGTAAACTTAATCGCGTTATTCACCAAATTGATCAGAATTTGCCCGATCCGAAGAGGATCTCCTTTCAGGTCATTGGGAAGGCTGGGATCGATGTCATAGAGAATCTCCAGACCCTTTTCCTCTGCTCGGATTGTTACAACTGTTGATAATTGATCGAGCACATCATCTAGGCGGAAGGGGATTGATTCGATCTCGATCCTACCCGATTCGATCTTGGAGAAGTCGAGAATATCGTCGATGATCCCCAGAAGATTATGAGCTGCGTTGTACATCTTTGAAAGGTGATCGTGTTGTTTAGGGGTCAGTTCTGTTTGCAAAACGAGATAGTTCAAACCAATGATGGCATTCATCGGGGTACGGATCTCATGGCTCATACGCGCCAAGAAATCGGATTTGACCTGGGTGGCTTTCTCGGCGATGTCCTTTGCAAGTCTTTGCTGATGCTCACTTTCTACAAGCGCTTGTTCCACTTTTTTTCGTTCGGCTATTTCTGCGGCGAGCTTCCGATTCCACCAAAGAAACCATCCTACGATCAAAATACTGATCGAAATGACGATTGCCAAAAACCGGAGAACCATGGACCAATCGGTGTGAGGAGCAAAACGAATGTTGATCCATCGTTCGAAAAAGAGGGCCTTTTCGGATTCGGGAATGGTTCCCAGTGTTTTATCCAAAATACTCAGAAGCTCCGGTTGGTCTTTCAGAACAGCAAAGGATAGGTCGTAGGAATAAGGGGTTGGGGCTACCATTTTCAAGTTATGGATTCCAAGTTTGGTTGTGAAGTAATTGAAAACAGCTCCATTTTCCACTGCGGCAAAAGCTCGGCCTTCTGAAACAGCTAATAATACGGCTTCTGACGAGTTCAGCACCAAGAGGTTCAAATCGGGATGATCTCTCTTCAAATATTCGTGGACGATATGGTCTTGAACTACCGCCACCCTCCTTTCTTTGACCATCTCAATGCTATCGATGTATTCCGCGTCGGTGCGTGTAATGATCATCAGGGGCAAACTAAGATACGGTCTTGTGAACGCAAAATACTCATACCGCTTTGTAATGGGTACTACAGCGGGCAACACGTCGATGGGTCCCGATTTCAAACCTTCCATCAGCTGGTTCCAATCCAATCCGGTAACAAATGAGAGCTCTATACCCAACTGATTTCCAATCCAGGAGAGATATTCGGAGACCACACCAGCTGGTTGCCCCTCTTTGTCGATGAACTCGATCGGCGGCCAGTCGGACGAGATTCCAATCTTCAGTGGAGAATTGCTGGAGAGCCAAGCCATCTCATCGCCCGTCAATGTAGATTGGAGATCCGAGGCAATATCGTCGAAACCCGTCCAACGGCGGTGAATAGAACGGATCTCTTCAATATCGATAGAGCCAAGCGCGCGATCGATCATCGGAACCAACTCCGGCCAATCCGTCCGAATCCCTATGCTGAGCAAGGATCCTTGTTTGTTCAGGCGGCCTTGGATTTGCAGATTTGTGATCAGTTCCTGCTCGATGATGTAACTAGCCACCGCACGGTTCCCCGCATACGCATCTGCCTCCCCTTTGGATACCGCATCCAAACACAGGCTTGTAGTATCGTACTCCCGAATGGTTACCTGGGGGTGGTTCTCTTTGAAATAGGCTACATTCCCGTACCCGTGTTCCAACGCAAGGACTCTTCCGGATAGATCAGCCTCATCTTTATAAAAAACGCCATCCCTTCGGGCAACAATGACATGAGGAATATCCAGATAGGTTCGGGAAAAGAGGAAAGATGCTTGCCGCTCTACAGTAGGAGTAATATCCATTAGCCCGTCCAATTCTCTCGCTTGAACCTTTTGCATATTCTGGGCAAAGGGGCCGGGCACAATTTCAAAAACTCCCTCCATCCTTCGATTCAAGGCTTCTATGAAATCAACGCCGATTCCTGCCGGCGCTCCCTCTTTGTCCAAAAAATTGATTGGAGGCCATTGTTCCATAATCCCAATTCGGATCGGGCGATGATCTTCAAGCCATAGCCATTCTTCCAAGGATAGGGTAAAGGATTTCGGGCGTTCTTCCAGTCCTTCAGTCCATTTTCGTAGGATAGAAAAAAGCACCTCTTGAGGCAGTAGCCCCAAGGCTTTGTCCAGAAT
>CAZOJQ010000008.1:0-72269 GCA_964580185.1 uncultured Thermotogaceae bacterium | reverse complement strand
GGCCAAAGGGGGCGGACTGTAAATCCGCTGGCAGAATGCCTTCGAAGGTTCAAATCCTTCCCTTACCACCATTTTCATGAGAAAGGACGGGATAGAGTGAGAGTAAAAATCACCATGGAATGCACGGAGTGCAAAGAACGAAATTACTCAACCACAAAGAACAAACAAACCATGAAAGAGAAACTGGAGTTAAAGAAGTTCTGCCGGCGCTGCAAAAAACACACCCCCCATAAAGAAGGGAAATAGAGATTTACAGGTCCGTAGCTCAATTGGTAGAGCACCGGTCTCCAAAATCGGGTGTTGCAGGTTCAAGTCCTGCCGGGCCTGCCAGAATTGGATTAGGAGGTTGTTTCGATGGCCAATGAGATCAAGAAAAAAGAGTCGGAGAAAAAAGAGTTGGAAAGGAAAGTCAGCAAACCTGCGGATCGGAATTCGAAAGGTCCGTCAGTGCCTCCCAAAAAACCTTCCAAAATCAGACGATTCTTTCGGGATGTCAAGCAAGAGTTTAAAGCAACAAGCTGGCCAACCCGGAAAGAATTGGTTGCCTCAACAGGTGTTGTTTTATTCCTTTTGGCGATTATGGCTGTTTATTTTGGACTGATTGATTTGGGATTTTCCAATCTAACCCGGGTAATCGTACAAGTATTGGGTTTGGGTGGTTGATTTGAAAAAGAAGTGGTTTGTTCTCCAAACCTATTCGGGCTTGGAGGATTCCATTTTGGAAAACGCGGAAAAAAAGAGGGATTCTCTCAATTTGGGTCATCTCATCGGGCGGATCGTAATCCCGGAAGAAATGATCATTGACCCAACCAATCCCCATCAAACGCGGTATGTCCTTTCACCTTCTGCAAAATTCCATGTTTCGAACGGAGATGAAGTAAAAAAAGGCAGTGTTCTTGCGGATGAACCAGCCGTGAAGGTTCGTTATGCGGGAGAAGTAAAAGAGTTGCGAAACTACCGGAAAATCATGATTGAAACTCCCGATGCGAAATATACCAAAACCTACTTTGTCCCTGAAACAGCGAAGATCGAAACGGGATTAAAGGTTGGATTCAAGATTCGACAGGGCATGCCATTATCCAAATCAGACGAACACATTTGTGAAATTGATGGAACAGTGGTCGTCTTTTTGCGTGTCAAAAAAGTGGTCATCGTTCGCGATTCCAAAAAAGACTCCGATGTGTATTATATTCCGTTGGAGCTGTATGATAAGACACGGGTAAAGAAAGGGGTGCACTTTAAAGAAGGACAAGCCCTTTCTGAAGACCTTGTTGTCAACGCCGATTATGATGGATTGGTAGAAGTATCCGAACATGGCGGGAGAAAGAGTTTAAAAGTGGTAAAGGTAAAGCGACGCAAACTCTTTCCCGGATATCTTTTTGTCGAGATGGCTATGACCGATACCTCTTGGAACGCGATCCGCTCAATCCCAAATGTGATCAATTTCGTTTCATCGGGAGGAGCTCCGATCCCGATCAAGGATCGCGAAGCCCGGGTTATAAAGCGGTTAGCTGGGATTGAAACCTCGGAAAAAGCCGAGAAGAAATCAGCGAGGATCGAAATCGACTTCCATCTTGGCGAAGTGGTTAAAATTAAAGATGGTCCATTCGCTGACTTCTCTGGAGCAATTGAAGATATCAACCCAGAACGACAAGAATTAAAAGTCATGGTAAACATATTCGGGAGAGAAACCCCCGTAATGGTTCATCTCAGCGAAGTCCAAAAACTGTAGTATTGGTTCGTACAAGAAAGACTGTGGGAGGGGAAACCCGTTAGAACCACAAAGGAGGAATTTTATGGCAAAGAAAGTACTGACTCAGGTAAAATTGCAGTTGCCTGCAGGAAAAGCAACACCCGCACCACCGGTAGGACCCGCATTGGGTCAGCATGGGGTCAATATTATGGGTTTTTGCAAACAGTTCAATGCAGAAACTTCGGACCAAACAGGAACCATTATCCCCGTTGTTATCACGATTTTCGAGGACCGGTCATTCACATTCATCAAAAAAACACCCCCCGCATCCTTTTTGATCCTGAAAGAAGCGGGCGTCAAAAAGGGTTCTTCCGTACCAAACAAAGACAAAGTGGGAACAATTACCAAAGCGCAAATTGAAAAAATTGCTCAGATCAAGATGCCTGATCTCAATGCCAACGACCTGGAAGGCGCAATGCAAATCATCGCCGGAACAGCCAGGAGCATGGGCATTGAAACGGTCGAGTGAGGGGGGGAGCGCTAATGCCAAAACGATCCAAACGGTACGAAGCAGGGAAAGAAAAGGTTGATCGATTCAAAACATATAGCATCCAAGATGCCGTTAAGCTTGTCAAAGAGATCGCAACTGCCAAGTTCGACGAAACGGTAGAACTTCACATCAGTACATCCATCGATCCTCGAAAAGCGGAGCAACAGATCCGAAATACCATATCTCTGCCACATGGGACAGGAAAGGTCATTCGAGTCCTTGTTTTTGCAAAAGGGGATGCTGCTGAGAAGGCAAAAGAAGCGGGCGCAGACTATGTTGGTGCCGAAGACTACGCCGAGAAGATCATGAATGAAGGATGGACAGAATTTGATGTTGCCATTTCCACGCCCGATATGATGAGAGTAATCGGACGATTGGGGAAAGTCTTAGGACCGCGCGGTCTCATGCCTTCTCCAAAATCTGGAACGGTAACCGATGACGTCGAAGAAGCAGTCAAAGCTTTCAAATTGGGCCGCGTTGAGGCTAGAAACGATAAAACAGGCAATATCCATATTCCGATTGGAAAGAAGTCATTTAAGGATGAAGCCCTACAGGAAAATCTTGAGAATGCCTTGCGGCAGATCATGGGATTAAAACCGCCTGCCCTCAAAGGAAGGCTTTTCAAGAAAGTTGCTATTGCCCCGACTATGGGCACAGGGATCAAATTGGATTCTTCGTTTTTGGAATAGTGAAATAACGTAGGTACACCAAAGACAGTAGGTCATGAAATCCTACCGAGGTGGAGTCCGACTCCATACCCTTGTATGCGAGGTAGACTTTTCGAGGAGTTCGATTGCGTACGTGCGCGCAACCGTCTCTCTTCGCCTCGGCCTTGGAAGAAGGCCGTTTCTTTTTGGAGGGAGGTGAAAGGATGCTTACAAAAGCACAGAAGGAACAGATCGTACATGAATTGACCGAAAATCTGCGAAAGAGTCCAATTCTTGTTGTTGTAGACTATCGCGGTTTGAGTGTTGCGTTGATCAGTGAGCTCCGAAAGGCAATCCGTCAGGACGGGGGCGTACTTCAAGTATGCAAGAACACCTTGGCCAAACGAGCGATCAAAAACATTGATATTCAAGACAAAGCGCTGATTGACCATTTGGATGGGACAAATGCCTTTTTCTTCGTAAAAGAAGGAGGAGATCCTATTGCTGCATTAAAACATTTGGTCAAATTTGGGAAAGAAAAAAAAATCCCAGAAATTAAGTTCGGGTACTTCGAAGGAAGGGTTTATGATTCAGAAGGAATGATCGAAATATCCAAACTACCATCCCGGGATCAGTTGCTGGCGATGTTGTTGAATACAATGCAAGCACCAATTACGGGTGTAGTAGTCGCGATGTCTGGAATCATTCGAAATCTTGCGTATGCGCTCAAAGCCATTCAAGAAAAAAAAGAATCCTAAAAAAAACAATTATGGAGGTGGATGAAATATGTCCAAAGAAGAGTTCATTCAAGCAATTGAAACAATGACGGTAGCAGAGTTGGCTGATTTGGTTAAGGCTTTGGAAGAACGGTTTGGAGTTACCGCGGCAGCGCCCGTTGCAGTAGCAAGCGCCGCAGGAGCGGCCGTAGCAGGAGAACCCGAGGAAGAGAAAACCGATTTTGACCTGTTCTTGAAGAGTTTCGGAGCAAATAAGGTGGCTGTGATCAAGGTTGTCCGAGAGTTAACAGGTTTGAATCTGAAAGACGCAAAGGATGCTGTAGAAAAAGCCGGTTCCGCTGATGCAATCATCAAACAAGGCATGAAAAAGGAAGAAGCGGAAGAAGCCAAGAAGAAACTGGTAGAAGCCGGAGCGGAAGTCGAACTAAAATAAGATCCAAAAGAAAGAACAATTGTAGATCAGGCCACGCGACAATAACTTGTCGCGTGGATCTGGTATGTTTTTTTTTGTAAACTGGTGAGCTGTATCCTCTCAAGGGGGTAATGGTATGAGGAAAGCGAATTTTGGTCGAAGAGAACGACAAGTGTACGGCAAAATCGAAGAAACGGTTGCAGTTGAAAACCTGAACGATATCCAAACCGTCTCGTACGCGAAATTTCTGGACGAAGGGATTTTCCACGTATTAAAAAAGTTTTCTCCCATCCGATCTCAACCGCATCGAGGAGACCTCCGAAAAGACGAAAAAGGGTTTGTTCTGGAGTTTTCTGGTACCCGACTGGGTCAACCAAAAGAATGGGAAGATCAGTGTAAGGCCAAAGGAACCACCTATAGCATACCGATTTACGTAACCATCCGTGTTTCGGATTTGCGAACGGGAGAAATGAGAGAAGAAGAAACCTTCTTTGGAAGCATCCCGTACATGACGGATCGAGGTTCTTTTGTCATTAACGGAGTCGAACGGGTTGTTGTAAACCAATTGGTTCGTTCACCAGGTGTATATTTTGTGGATGAACCCAGAACCCCTGCCAATAGCCCAATCTATGTTGCCCACTTTCTCCCGCAACGGGGCGCTTGGCTCGAGATCATGCTGAACACCAACAAAGGAATATTGCAAGCGCGGATTGACCGAAGAAGAAAAGTGAATTTGCTCCTCTTTTTCAAGGCGGTTGGTTTTGACAATAATATGGAGCTTTTTGCTCATTTCCCGTACATCCTGGATGAGTTCGAGCAAAAAGACCTGGAAGAACATATTCATAGCTTCATCTTGGAAGACATCCGAACTGGCGGAGGTGAATTAATTGCTTCCAAAGGTTCTCTTTTGGATAAAGAAACCATGAACAAGATTTTGGAAGCGGAAATCTCCCAAATTACAATCTTGGATCCGTACCTGCAAAGAACATACGAAAACCTGGATGATGACCTGAAGGAAGCCGATGAAGACACGGCGGTTATGGAGCTGTTCCGTAAGCTCAAACCGGGTGAGATCCCGCGTGTGAATACGGCGAAAAACTATCTGTACAATCTCTATTTCAGCGCCGAAAAGTATGATTTTTCGGAGGTTGGGCGGTACAAGATGAACCGTCGATTGAACAAAACCTATCAAAAATACTTATCCAATATTCATGAATCGGAATCCCACCCTTACGAAGAAATATCTTCGGTCATTCGCGAGATGGACATTCTTTTGGCCACCATGCATTTGATCGATTTGGAAAAAGACCCCACTCTATTGGATACCAAAGACCATTTGGGAAACAAACGGGTTCGCACTGTGGGAGAACTTCTGGAATCAGAGTTCGAGAGAGGGTTCTCCAAAATCCAGAGACAAATCCAAGAACGGCTTACCCTTTACAACTCTTTGGATAAGGTATCTATGCAGAGTTTGATCAACGTGCGCCCGATTATTGTCTCGATGAACCAATTCTTTGCGAGTAGTCAGCTTTCTCAGTTTATGGAACAGGTCAACCCATTAGCGGAGCTCACTCATAAACGAAGGCTTTCTGCGATCGGACCGGGCGGATTGAAACGGGAACGAGCGAAAATCGAAGTTCGAGACGTCCACGATTCCCATTATGGTCGAATGTGTCCGATTGAAACGCCAGAAGGCGCGAATATTGGACTAATCACATCTCTTTCTTCCTTTGCCAAAATTGATAAATTCGGATTCCTGATCACCCCATATCGAAAGGTCACGAGCGGAAGGGTTACAGACGAAATCTTCTATTTGACTGCTGATGAAGAAGAACATTACAATATTGCCCAAGCCAATACTCCAATCTCCAAGAATGGGGAGATTGCTGTAGACTTTCCGACGGTTCGGTTTCATAGTGAAATCAAGTATATTGAAAAGAATCAAGTCGATTTTATCGATGTTTCCCCAAAACAAACCATTGCGATTTCAACGGCTTTGATCCCGTTTTTGGAGCATGATGACTCCAACCGTGCCATGATGGGATCCAATATGCAACGGCAAGCAGTCCCTCTCGTTCATCCCGAAGCGCCTAAAGTAGGTACGGGGATTGAGTGGATTGCAGGACGGGATTCGGGGTTTGTGGTCTTAGCCAAGTATCCAGGACAGGTTGTGAAAATGGATGCCAGTTCCATCCGGATCCATCGGAAAGATGAAGAAGGCAAGCTTATGTTTGATGGGAAAAACCCAGTTGTCGATGCCTACCACCTGAAAAAATTCGTCCGTTCCAACCAGGATACGATGATCAACCAACGTCCGATCGTTAGTGTCGGTGAGTACGTGAGTGTTGGCGATCCGATCGCGGACGGACCCGCAACGGATATGGGAGAGCTTGCGCTTGGACAGAATGTTATGGTCGCCTTCATGCCATGGGAAGGGTACAATTTCGAGGACGCAATGTTAATGAGTGAAGAGCTTCTGGAGCAGGATACATTCACCTCTGTCCATATCGAAATGTATGAGGTCAACGCGCGAGAGACTCGTTTGGGTCCGGAAGAGATCACACCGGATATTCCAAATGTTGGACGAGATCGCTTGAAAAACCTCGATGAGCAAGGCATCATTCGAATTGGTGCTTTTGTGACTTCGGAAGATATTCTGGTCGGAAAAGTAACCCCCAAAGGGGAAGCGGAGATCTCACCCGAAGAAAAGATCATCCGTTCAGTTTTCGGAGACCGCGGGCGTGACATCCGTGACACTTCTCTGAAACTGCCGCACGGAGTGAATGGTCGAGTGATCGATGTTCAAATCTTCCAAAAAGACGATGTTTCCGAGCTCGGTCCAGGGGTTAATACGATGGTGCGGGTATATGTGGCCTGTAGAAAACCGTTGGATATTGGAGACAAGTTTGCGGGTCGGCACGGAAACAAAGGAGTGGTATCCAAAATTCTTCCCAAACAGGATATGCCGTTTATGCCGGATGGCAAACCGATCAATATTATTTTGAATCCATTAGGGGTTCCTTCGAGAATGAATATTGGGCAAATCTTGGAAACACATCTCGGATGGCTCGCTGATTTAAATGGTTGGTTTGTTGCAACACCTGTATTCGACGGCGCGAAAGAAGATGAAGTCTTGAGTGCTTTGTATAAACGGAGAAGCGAATTGGGGATCACAGAAGGAGACCATCCCAAGACCATGTCCGGGAAAGTATTCCTACGAGATGGGCGTACAGGAGAACCTTTTGCCAATTCAGTTGTTGTCGGTGTTATGTATATTATGAAACTGGTCCATATCGCGCAAGACAAAATACATGCGCGCAGTGTTGGACCGTATTCGTTGATTCATCAACAACCTCTGGGAGGAAAAGCGCAGTTCGGAGGACAAAGGTTTGGGGAAATGGAAGTATGGGCTTTAGAAGCTTATGGCGCAACCAATACCCTGAACGAAATGCTGACAATTAAATCCGACGATGTCTTTGGAAGAAATGAAGTATACATGGCTATTTCCAAAAACAAGAATGTTCCAGAAGCCGGGATCCCGGAAAGCTTCAAAGTCTTGGTGAAGGAATTGAGGGGAGTAGCCCTCGACGTAAAAGTATTCGACGAACATGGGAATGAAATCCTCTTGGATAAAGAGTGATGGGGGTGCGTGATGAGAAAGATTAACCATGTCAAAATAACGATGGCTTCTCCTGAGACGATCATGGGTTGGACCAACGGAGAGGTAAAAAAACCCGAAACCATCAACTATCGAACCTTTAAGCCCGAACGAGACGGGTTGTTTTGCGAAAAGATCTTTGGGCCTACCAAAGACTATGAATGTTCGTGCGGAAAGTATAAAGGAAAGAAATATGAAGGGACCGTATGTGAACGATGCGGTGTTCGGATCGAGCCAAAGTCTTCTCGAAGGTTCAATATGGGTCATATCGATCTTGCCGCTCCGGTTGTTCATCTTTGGTACTTGAAAAGCACCCCAAGCATTCTTGCCAATCTACTCAGCATGGCCAGCAAGGATTTGGAAAACATCATCTATTTTGGATCTTTGCGGATCATCGAAAAAATGTTTATGGTGGTCAACAAAAAGAACACCCCCTTCGATAGCGGCGATACCCTGTATGAAACGGAGTTTTCCATCTACAATGAGTTTTGGGATTTTGAAGCCGAACCCGCAGTTATCGTAAAGAGCCCCATGGGGCCCGTTCGAGCGGAAATCGGTGGGGAAGTATCGATCACCGAAGAAGAAACCCATACAGGCAAACTCATCAATTGGGTCCATATCACGGATAAGGTGAGCAAAGGCCATACAGTCCACAAAGACACCATGCTCAACGTTCGGGCGGGAGATCGAGTGGAAGAAGGACAAGAATTGGCAAGCGAACAGACCCATCCTGCCCTTTACGCGCCAATCGACGGAACGGTGGATGTGGATGAAGGACTGGGAACGATTTCCATTGAGCCGATCATTACGAGCGGTGATCAGCCGGTTACCTTCAGCATACCGTATGGAGCCAAAGTTTTGGTGAAAGACGAGTCAAAAGTAAAAAAAGGAGATCCCCTCTCCGAGATGGTCACCTACGACCCCATTCGATCCAAATTCTCGGGTCAGGTGGTTTTCGGAAAAGGATTAACGGTTGCTTCAGGACCTGATGGGCGGCTTGTTACCGCTTCCAATGGGCAGATCCTGATCGAAAATATTATTGAAGAAAAGAAATACCCGATCATTGAAGGTTCCATCCTCTATGTCAATGAAGGCGAGATGGTCGAAAAGGACGCTCATATCGCCGACCGGTTTGTGTATGAGGAAGAAATCCTATCCCTTACAGAGTACAAAACCCTTGAAAACTACTACCCCGGCATGTTCAATGTCGAAGCGGAAATTGAAAACGACCGACCCATCTTGGTGATTACCGAGATTGATGAAGCGGTATCCCAAGAAATCAACAAAAAAGTCGGTGACATTTTGACCGACAATGAGTATGAGGCCTACCATACCGTGTATCCGGGCAAGATTGAAGCGCAGACCGGCGCTGAAGCGGTAAAGATCCTTTTGGAAAAGCTGGATTTAGAGAAAATCCGAGTCGAAATCGAAGATGAACTTCGGCTGATTCCCCGATCCAACGCGCGCGTGCTCAAACTGAGGAAACGCTTGCAGATCGTCAAGGACCTTTTGACCTCAGCGAACGATCCGACGTGGATGATCTTGAACTCTGTACCCGTGATTCCTCCCGAGCTCCGACCGATGATTCAGATCGAAGGAGGTCGGTTTGCGACAACCGATTTGAATGATCTCTACCGGAGAGTCATCAATCGAAACAATCGATTATCCAAATTAATGAATCTGAACGCGCCCGATGTTATTGTTCGCAATGAAAAGCGGATGCTGCAACAGGCGGTCGACGCGCTCATCTATAATGGCCGGATGTCCAAGCCAATCACAGACCGCGGTGGCCGGCCTCTGAAATCCTTAACGGACCTTCTGAAAGGGAAGAAAGGACGGTTTCGAAGGAACCTGTTGGGAAAACGAGTGGACTATTCCGGACGGGCTGTTATTGTGGTCGGCCCTGAACTCAGAATCCATGAATGCGGAATCCCCAAAAAGATGGCGCTGGAACTCTTTAAACCCTTTGTGTTGGCCAAACTCTTAGGAGACGAAACCACATCCAAGACAGCACGAAAACTGAAAAAAGCCATCATTGAAAAGGAAATGCCCCAAGCATGGGAAGTGTTGGAAGACGTCATCAAAGAGCATCCGATCATGCTGAACCGAGCGCCTACGCTCCATCGGATCTCGATCCAATCTTTCATGCCCCGTTTGGTGGAAGGAAATGCCATCCGTCTTCATCCGTTGGTATGTCCGCCATTCAACGCCGACTTCGACGGAGACCAGATGGCGGTGCATGTACCTTTGTCCGCGAAAGCCCAAGCAGAAGTCAAACTGCTGATGCTCTCCCGGTACAACATCATTTCTCCTGCGGATGGACAACCATTGTCAAGACCCGACAAGGAAATCATCGTTGGGATTTACTATCTGACACTGGCCCGAAAAGACTTTGATCAAATCCCCGAAGAAGAGATTCCCCATCGATTCAGCTCCTTGGAAGAAGGACTGCTGGCGCTGGAGTTTGCGAAGATCAACCAGTCCGAAAAACCGTTGAACCTCCATACCCCTGTCCTTATGGATATCGAAGGGGGCCGCGGAGGAACACCTTGGCGAATCAAGACCACTCTAGGCCGCGCGATTTGGAACGAGATCATCCCGACCGATTTTCAAGATTATCAGAAGACCTTCGGGAAAAAGCAGATCAAAGAACTGATCTATGAGATCTTCAAAAAGTACGGCATCGACCGCACCGCAGAATTGTTAGACGATATCAAAGACCTTGGGTTCCATTATGCAACTCAAGCCGGGCTGACAATTTCGGTCGTGGATGTGGTGATCTCGCCCAAGAAAAAAGACTTCATTCGTCAAGCGGAGAAAAAGATCAAAGAGATTGAAGCCTACTACAGAAAAGGGTTTTTGACCACTCTGGAACGAAAAAGAGAGATCATCAAGATCTGGGATAAGACGACTGAATTGATTCAGAAGGAAACCTATGACTATCTGGGTAAGGACCTGTTCAACCCCTTGTATATGATGGTGGCTTCGGGCGCGCGAGGAAATATCGACCAGATCAAACAGCTAGCCGGAATGCGCGGCCTTATGGTTGGACCCGCGGGTGATATTATCGAACTTCCGATCCGCGCGAACTTCCGGGAAGGCCTTAGCGTTATGGAGTTCTTCATGTCCACCCACGGAGGGAGAAAAGGATCCGCAGACACCGCATTGCGTACGGCAAATGCCGGATATCTGACGCGCCGTCTGGTCGATGTCTCCCAAGGGATTGTCGTTTTGAAAGCAGATTGCGGTACCCACCACGGAGTCGAAGCGACCGCTCTTCGCGATGAAGATATGGAGATCGAAAATCTGGAAAAGAACATCTTCGGTCGAGTGCTGGGCGAAGCGGTGATCCACCCGCGGACCGGCGAGGTGCTTCGGAATGATCAGGATCCTTCGAGATCGTATGATCGGGATGTCATGCTGTACGACAATGACGCTCGGTTCCTGGCGACCTTCTCTCAAAAAGTCGATGTCATGAGGGAGTATTCTCTGCGGTATCAAGACATGAGAAAAGACAATCATTCATACATTGAGTTGAAAGAGGATATCTTCGCATCCAACGGTATGCTCTTGTTTCAAGCAGGAACACCTGTGAACTGGCATATGATGCAGGAGTGCAACAATCATGGGATATCGGAAGTGAGTGTATTGGAATTCCCGGTGGTGGGCAACTACTCCAAACAGAAGATTCGGTCCCAAGACGGAAAACGCGTTTTGTTGTTGGAAGAGGAAAAGATCGATCCAGCGACGGCTCGTTTGCTTGCCGAAGAAGAGGTCTCAGAAGTGGAAGTCAGACCGACCATAAAGATCCGGACGGTCTTTGATTGCGAAGCCGAAGATGGAGTGTGCGCTAAGTGTTATGGAATGGATCTTTCGAATCACCGGATTGTGTCTGTGGGCGAAGCTGTGGGGATTATCGCGGCCCAATCGATCGGTGAACCCGGTACGCAGTTGACGATGAGAACCTTTCATACAGGCGGAATCGCTTCTGCAGCAGACATTACCCAAGGATTGCCCAGAGCCGAAGAGTTGTTCGAAGCCAGAAAGAAACTAAAAGAAAACCCTGCCATTTTCAGCAAAGTCCGTGGATTTGTGAAGGACATCAAACAGGATGAAACCGGGAAAACCAAGATCTACCTGGAAGATTATGAAGGAAGAATCTCGGAGTATGAGCTTGCGTCCAATCTGAAAACACGCAACCTTGTCGGAGACAAAGTCCTTCCAGGATCCGCGCTTTCCACCGGCGCTTTGCGCCCGAGAGAGCTTATGCAGGAACTCGATGTGGATGCGACCTTCACCTATCTCCTTCGAGAAATCAAACGGGTATACTCGGAACAAGGCGTAGAAATCCACAACAAACACATCGAACTCATTATCAAACAGATGCTGAGCAAAGTTGAAGTGATTGATCCCGGTGACACCGATTTCCTTGTGGGCGATTTGGTTATGATTCAAGAAGTGCGAAAAGCCAACGAAACCCTTTTGAAAAACAACGCCAAAGTCAACGAAAACCGGAAACGGGTTCTGGGCAAAGAATTGGCCCGTCATGTGCTTACTCGGGAAGACAAAGAGCTTGTGGAGCTCGCCAAAGATGGGGAAACCGTTACTGAGTCCTTGCTCCAAAAGCTGGTTCGAGCGGGAGTCAAAGAAGTGGAGATTGTTGAAGAACACGCCTCCGAACTCAATCCTGAACCCAAAACCAAAACCATTCAGATCCTTGCGAAAGAACCGGTGAAGTATCGGCGGAAGCTATTGAGAATCACAAAAGCCTCTTTGGAACGAATTGGTTGGTTGAGCGCCGCTTCATTCCAGCAGACTGCCCAAGTGCTTACGGAGAGCGCGCTTCGCGGAAGCATCGACGAGCTGAAAGGGCTTAAGGAAAACGTGATTATCGGACAGATTGTGCCTGCTGGTACTGGTATGGATTGGTATACTGCTATTGAATATGAAGAGTCTGTTTTCGGACAGAAGAAGACCGCGATCTAAACCGTAGGATTCGATCTTGCACCACAGGTGCGGATATGATATAATACACAGGACATTTTATGAGAGGTGAGTGTTGTTGAAGACAAAAATCCATCCTGTTTTGAAAAAGATTCAAGCCAGATGTGCGTGTGGAGCGGAGTATGAAGTATGGTCCATTTCCGATGAGATGAAACTTGATGTCTGTTCATCCTGTCATCCCTTTTTCCAAGGGAAAGGTGATTCGCTCATCATCGATACGGAAGGGCGAATCGACAAATTCCGAAAAAAATACGGCAACAAGTATTGATGGTGAGAGCTTTTGATCTTACGGAAGGAGGCACTTCTGGTCTTCAGAAGGTAAAGCATGTCTGAAAAGGGAAGCATTGTTGAAGGAAAAATCTCAGGAATTCGCCGATTCGGCGCGTTTGTAGACCTTGAGTCTGGAGAAAAGGGTCTGATCCATATTTCGAATATTGCCAGTGAGTACGTGAAAAATGTTGACGACTATTTGAAGGTTGGACAACCGATCAAAGCAAAGGTTTTAGGCATTACGAAAGACGGAAAGGTCGATTTGACGCTGAAAGGCTTGGATGATTCTACCGTTCAACCTGTAACCGTTCACAGAAAGAGTGCGAGTGCCCATCAGAAATCGGAATCCGAGAGTGACGATACAGATTTTGAAAAGAAGCTCTCCAAATTCATGAAAGACTCCGAGAAGAAGATTTCGGAGTTTCGAAGAGCTCGTCAGAAGAAGACGGGAAAAAGAGGAAGATGATTCACTGGGGAGGCGTGACCGAATTGGCTAAGGAGCCGGTCTTGAAAATCGGTGGGGTAACCCCCCGTGTGGGTTCGAGTCCCACCGCCTCCGCCAATCGTCATCAGCTCATTCCAACCTCGAACAAGGTTTTTCCAGATTGATTACTATCCTTATGAAGGAGGGAATTCAATGTCCTTAATCACCATCCAATTGAATGGGAAAGAGGTGCAAGTTCCTGCCGGATCGACTCTCTTAGAGGCATGTCAACAGAATAATGTGTATGTGCCTACTCTGTGCAATCATCCACGGCTTCCGTCAACAGGGGGATGCAGGGTTTGCGCGATCGAAGTGGAAGGCATGCGAAACCTTCAAACCGCCTGTACAACCATCGTGAGCGAAGGTATGGTGGTTAAGACCAAAACAGATCGAGTAGCCTCTGCGATCCAAACGAACTTAAGCCTTTTGCTGGCTCGCCATCCCAATACCTGCATGACATGTGAATCCAATAATCGATGTGAATTTCAAGACTTGATCTATCGATATGATGTCCCGGATACCTTTGCGGATTTTCACTCCGAATTATCCGCAATGGATGAGAGCTCTCCTTCACTGATCCGAGATCTGAACAAATGCGTTCTCTGCTCCCGATGTGTCCGGGCTTGCTCTGACATTCAGGGCTTAAATATTTACGGAATCGCTCATCGGGGTTTTGATTCGTTACCATTAACCGCTTTTGATCAACCGCTTGCCAATACAGACTGCATCAACTGCGGTCAGTGTTCCGCTTTTTGTCCCACTGGAGCCATCATCGAGAAATCCGCAGTGCATGAAGTTCTGAATGCCTTGGAAAAGAAAGAGAAGATCCTCGTCGCCCAAACTGCCCCGTCTACAAGGGTGGCAGTGGGAGAGGAGTTCGGTATGGATTCAGGCAGTGTTTCCACGGGGAAGATGGTTGCCGCCCTCAAGCAGTTGGGCTTTGATTATGTGTTTGACACAGATTTTTCCGCAGATTTAACCATCATGGAAGAAGGCAGCGAACTCCTCCAACGAGTAGAGGAAGGCGGTCCATTTCCGATGTTTACCTCTTGTTGCCCAGGCTGGGTCAATTTTGTCGAAAAGTACTATCCGGAGTACACGGAGAATTTATCAACCGCCAAATCCCCTCAGCAGATGTTGGGTGCGGTGATTAAGACATACTTCGCGAAAAAACTCAATGTTGACCCATCGCAAATCTATAGTGTATCAATTATGCCTTGCACCGCGAAGAAAGATGAAGCTGAACGGCCGCAACATTCGAGAGATGGCATTCGAGACGTTGATGCCGTCCTGACTACCCGAGAGCTTGGCCGATTGATCCGAATCAAGAAAATCCCCTACGCAACGCTCCCGGATGAAGCCTACGACAATCCTTTGGGTGAATCAACCGGAGCCGCAGTGATTTTCGGTGTAACTGGGGGAGTTATGGAAGCGGCATTGCGTACAGCGTATGAATTGAAAACGGGTAAACCCTTGCCTACCCTGAATTTCGAACCAGTCCGCGGATTGGAAGGCATCAAAGCTGCCTCTGTGGATCTCAATGGGATTGAAGTCAAAGTCGCAGTGACACATTCGATGACAAAGGCCCAGGAGCTGGTTGGGAAAATCCATAAAGGAGAAGTCTTTTATCACTTTGTGGAGGTCATGGCTTGCCAAGGAGGTTGTATTGGCGGCGGCGGACAACCGTATAGTTTGGATGGGAAGATCCTTCAAAAACGAATGGCTTCCGTATACTCAATCGACGAACGGATGACACTAAGGAGATCTCATGAAAACCCATCCATCCAAAAGATCTATGAAGACTTTTTCGACAAACCCTTGAGCCACCTCGCCCATGATTTGCTACACACCCATTACTCCGATCGAAGCCAAAAAGCAGCTCTTGAAAAAGCGATCCACGAATAAGGGTTTGCTCCAAACGAGATCATCGATAGGAAGCATGGGCAACTGAACCATGCTTCCTTTTTTCATACGGGAAAAAACCGAGGGAGGATTACTCTTTTGTTCAAACGAGTCATTCGAAACCGTCTGTTCCTATTCACGCTCAGCATCCTATTGCTAGGGGTTGTTTGGGAATTGCTTTCGATCTGGATTGGGTCTTCTCTCATAATTCCTTCGCCTGTTCAGGTTATCCGGACTCTTTTCTCCCTCTTTCAATCCCCGCAAATATGGAACGCGCTTCTCTCTACGTTCGGTAAGGGTTTTTTGGGGATGATCATCTCTTTAGGGCTTGGAATCCCGATTGGGTTTGTAATCGGTCTTTTCCCGTTTCTCGATCCCTTTTTTCAGCCCTTTTTGATGATCCTCCGCGCGATGCCAATCGTTTCTTGGCTAACCAGCGTTTTGGTATTGTGGGGAATGGGGTGGCAGTCTCCTTTATTTATTGTAGTCGTCACGCTCTTGCCCTTGATCATTTACAACGTCGCGTCTGGAGTTCGATCGGTTAACCGCGGACTTCTCGAGATGGCTCATGTCTTTCGAGTTTCTCTGTGGAATCGCCTTACTCAGATATATCTTGGATCTATGTTTCCGTTCCTCTTTTCTTCCATCCAAGTATCTTTGGGTACTATGTGGAAAGCCACGATCGCCGCTGAGTTTCTCATTGGAGACAGTGGGATTGGACTCCGAATCGCATGGCATAAAACCTACCTGGAAACGGATCGGGTTCTTGCTTATACTCTCCTTGCTGTCGCTTGCGGAATCGCATTTGAGTACTTTTTGATCGGGTTATCTTCTCTCCCGTGGTTTCGGCGGTGGAAACTGAACAAAAACACCTATGGAGATACAAAATAATGATTGACATTCGAGAAGTGTGTAAAGACTTTCGAGAAAAAAAGGTGATCCGGAATATCAGTCTATCCCTTCGTAAGGGAGATCATATCGCTTTGGTAGGGCCCTCAGGGTGTGGCAAGTCTACTTTGCTTCGACTGATTGCGGGATTATTGCTTCCTGACTGTGGATCCGTGGAACGAAGATGCAACCGCCTCGGTTTTGTGTTCCAGGACGATCGACTCATTCCATGGAAAACCGTTCGGAAAAACTTGGCCTTGGTTGGGGCTGAAGACCCCGATATCACTACTATGCTCCAAAAAGTCGGTCTGGAACGGGAAGGAGAACGGCCACCCGCTTTTTTAAGCGGCGGTATGAAACAAAGAGTCAATATTGCCCGCGCGCTCTTGTACCATCCCCAATGTCTTCTTTTGGATGAACCGTTCCAAAACCTCGACGTGAAGAGCCGGAATCGATTGATCAAGCTTATTCTGACCGATTGGGTTTCCAAAGATAATGCCTCTATACTGGTCACGCACCAGCTTCGCGAGGCAATTGTCTTTTCTCAAAGGATTGTGTTTCTTTCTTCTCCCCCATCAACCATCATCGGCAGCTGGGATATCGACAAGAAAACCGGAGAGTCCGAATGGTCTTTGGATGAGGTCTTAGAAATCGAAAAGGACATTTACCATGTTTATCCAAGCATGTTCTTGTAACCTTTGGCTTCAAACGAAAAGGAAGAACGCCCGTTGGTTCTGATAACCCTGATTCTTGTTTTCCTCCTCGTTCTCATCAGTTCCTTACTTGGCATATTTATTCTATACCCGCTCCTGATTGGGTTGTTTCTTTTTGGATGGATTGCAGTTCGAAAGGGATGGCCAGCAAAAGAAGTTTGGAAGATGGCTTTTGCTGGAGCATGGAAAGTACTCCCCCTCCTGCAGATCTTCTTTTTTATCGGCATTCTGATCGGATTTTGGTTTGCTTCCGGAACCATGGCCGGCCTAGTCTATTATGGCATTCGAATCATGATCCCCCAAATGTTCCTCCTCTTCTGCTTTCTCTTGTGCGCCCTTGTTTCCCTGCTTATGGGAACATCGTTCGGCACAATCGGTACGATGGGTACGGTTTTGGTCATCATAGCCCGGATGAGCCAAGTTGAACCGGCTTTTGTTGTTGGCGCATGCATTGGCGGGGCTTATGTGGGTGATCGGATTTCTCCGATGTCTTCAAGCGCTCACTTGGTTGCGATTGTGACCCAAACGAACATTTACCAGAATGTTCGTTCCATGAGTCGAACCATGTGGCTTCCCTTTTTCGCCAGCTGCGGGCTGTATATCCTCCTTTCACTGATCCAACCGTTGAAAACCGATACAGACCAAACCTTTCTTTTGCTGCAGATCCCCGAATCCTTTCAACTCTCTTTGTGGAATTTTTTACCGATATGCATCCTGGTTTTTTTCGTTTCACTAAGGATCCAAGTCAAGTGGGCGATGGCCTTGAGCGCCCTGAGCGCGATGATCGTGGCAACGATCGATCAAGGGCTTTCTCTCGATCAATCCCTCCGAACCCTGATTATGGGCTTTTCCCTTCCGAAAGACGACCCTTTGAGTTCCATTTTTCAAGGGGGAGGAATCCAGTTTATGGCAAAACCGATCATGGTGGTAATTGTCTCATCTGCTTTTGCCGGCCTTTTCGGAAAAACTGGCATGGCTCAAGCTTTTACTCACAAAATGGAACGGCTCAGTCAAAAGATGGGACGCTTCTTTTCTGCGATGGTTACAAGCCTACTCACTGCATCATTGGGATGCACCCAAACACTAAGCATCATCATGACCCATCACTTTCTGCATACCCCGTATAAAAAACTGAATGCAACCGCTCGGGAACTGGCTTTGGATTTAGAAGACACTTCTGTTCTTCTTTCTGTCATGATTCCCTGGAATGTAGCAGGCGCCATCCCGGCGCAAATGCTCGGATATGACGCCCGGTTTATCCCATTTGCCTTCTTCCTATACCTGGTTCCTCTATTTCGGTGGGGAGAAGAGCTGATTCATCTTCGAAGAGGAGGAATGCCATGAAAATTGGAATCATGCACTATCGTGTCGGCGAAACAGATGGAGTTTCTTTAGAAATCGAAAAACAGATTCAGGTACTGACTCAGAAAGGGTTTTCAGTCATCCGTATTTCCGGAGAAACCAAGGACGTAGAATCATCCACATTGGACGGAATCGCAATGAACGATCCTGAGAACCTAGATACCTTTCACGCCTCGTTTGTGGATTTGGGTCGCTTATCTCCCGATGAGTTGGAACGGAAGATTCTTAAGAAAGCCAAATTGATTCAAAACGAATTAACAACCCTCATTCAACAGGAGCAATTGGATGGTCTGATCATTCACAACATATGGGCTTTGGGGTGGAACCTGCCTGCTGCCGTAGGTGTTGCGGAAGCCATTAAAGACACCGGGATTCAGGGAATCGGCCACAATCATGACTTCTTTTGGGAACGCTCTCAGTACGAGCAACCAACTACACCCTTTATTCGAAAGATCATGGAACAGTACCTACCCCCTTCCGGCCCCAACTTTTCCCATTTCGTGATCAACCAAATTGCCCAGAATCAACTAAAAACCCGAAAAGGGATTCCAAGCTATGTGCTCCCGAATGTCATGGATTTTCAGGCTCCTGTGTGGAAACGAGATGGGTTTTCCGAAACCATACGGCCCCGTCTAGGGATTGCTCCGGATGATCTGGTTTTTTTGCAAGCAACCCGGATCCTTCCCAGAAAAGGCATCGAAATGGCCTTCGACTTTATCGAAGACTTCCGCAAAGTTTTTGCTACTCTTGACCGCTCCTCAGGGCAACCGATTTTTGCAGGTGGCCCAACCCTTCAAAAGGATTCTCGGATCCATTTCGTACTTTGTGGATATGCGGAGCAGCAAGACCAGGATTATCTGGCATTTCTACAGAAAAAGGCAACGAATCACTCCTATCCAACCCATTTTTGTGGGGATCTTGTGGGTCAAACGAGAAGCGCAAACCCTGTTCGATATTCGTTGTGGGATATGTACACAATGGCAGATATCATAACCTATCCGAGCATTCAAGAAGGGTGGGGAAATCAACTGTTGGAAGCCATTTTTGCTCAAAAACTCATCCTCGGATACGAATACCCTGTCTTCCAAACCGATATCGGCCCAAAAGGGATCCGAATCGTTTCCTTGGGTTCATCCGCGCAAATCATCCAAACCAACATCCATACCGTGCCGAAACCAGACATGCAACGGGCCATACAAACTCTTTCAGACTTGCTCCATAATCCCGCCTCGGTTCAAGAGTGGGTTTCGACAAACTTCACGATCGGAAAAAAATGCTTTTCATTGCAGGTTTTGGGTGATGCCCTTGAAAAAGCTTTGTCCAACAAACCACAAACAAGAGATTGATCGGATCAACGGCGAGTGTACGATGGGCTCTGCTTTCGATTGTTGAAACAGACAAAGTCCTTTTTCCCAAAACCATGATATAATCAAAAGACCCCAGGGTGTTCCAAAAACCATTGAGGGCCCAGGAGATTGGAGGTGAATCCCATTGGGCAGGGTTGCCATTACGGGTCTCGGAACGATCAATCCGATTGCTTTGACCCTTCAGGAATATGAAACGGCTTTGAAAGAATTGCGTGTTGGCATTCAACGAATCACCAAATACAATCCAACCAATGAGATCGTTCAGATTGCGGCAGAAGTAAAAGGGTTTGAAGCAACGGATTATATGGAAAAGAAGAAAGCCAAACGGTATGATCCAGTGATCAAATATGCCATTGCTGCATCCAAAATGGCGCTTGAGGATTCCGGCCTCGATATGCTAGGGAGTTGGAAGACCCATGCTGCAGTTACAGTCTCATCTGGGATCGGTGGAATCCATACGCTGATGGCGGAATTTGAATCGTTCCAGAAATACGGTTCCCGATACACCTCTCCTTTTTTAATCCCTATGATGATCCCCGATATGTCAGCAGGCGCGGTGGCCATGGAATTTGGATTGCAAGGTCCAAACTTTGCGACAATCAGCGCGTGCGCGACATCATTGCACTCCATTATCCTAACCGCCATGATGATTCGGCATGAGTACATCCAAGTCGGGATTTGTGGGGGAGCGGAAGCGGTCATTTCTCCTTTGCCTATCGCTGCATTTGCCAATATGATGGCTCTTTCCCGGAACAACGAAGACCCGGAACACGCCTCTCGGCCATTCGATCGGGAACGGGATGGGTTTGTCATGGGTGAAGGTGCGGGGGCATTGGTGCTTGAGGACCATTCTCACGCCATGAAACGAAACGCCCAGATCTATGGGTTTATTGACGGATTTGGAATGAGCGGTGACGCCTATGACTTCAGCGCGATCGAACCCGGTGGAGAGACGGTAGCGAGAGCAATGGACCATGCCATTTCCATGGCATCCATTCAAAAAGAAGAGGTTGATCTGGTGAATTGCCACGCCACCAGTACCCCAAGAGGAGACAAATCAGAACTGATCGCGTTACAAACCCTATATGGTCAAGCAAACCGGAGACCTGCTCTGCAATCGACAAAAGCCATGATTGGCCATGGACTGGGAGCTGCCGGCGCGAATGAACTCATTGCTTGTATTTTGCAATCCCAAAGAGGGTTTATTCACGGAACCCCGAATCTATGCAACCCGGACCCACAATCGGAAGGGTTTTGGATTCCAACCCAGTCGGTAGAAAAACCGATTCGCTATGTCTTAAAAAATTCTCTGGGTTTTGGTGGTCACAATGCCAGCATCCTTCTCTCGAAGGATTGAACGGAATGGAAAGCAAAGAAATCCTTCAGATCGCTCCTCATAAATACCCCATGCTTCTTGTGGATCGGATCATTGAATGCACCGATGCATTTATCCGAGCAATCAAAAACGTCACGATCAACGAACCGTTTTTCCAGGGACATTTTCCTTCACACCCGATATATCCCGGCATTATGCAAGTTGAAGGGATCGCGCAATCCGCAGGGTTTTTACTCCGCCAGTATATCCCCGATTCTTCTTCGCAAATCCCCCTTTTCATGAAAATTGAAGAATCCGTTTTCTTGAAGGCAATTCACCCGGGTGATCAAATGATCTACGAAGTAAGTCTGACTCAAAGATTGGGCGATGTGTTCAAGTTGAAAGGCAAGGTGATTGTCAATGCGGTTGTATGTACAAAAGCGAAGATTATGGTGGGATGCCTCCCAGCCATTCAAGAAAACGGAACCGTATGAATAACCTGTCCCCTCATACCCCTTCATTGCCCAACGATACCGAACCAATAATCCATCTAGTCCAAACAAAAAAAGACAAGCGGAGATTTCGGGATTTCCCACGCCATCTCCATAGGACCCAACCCTATTGGGTCCCCATGCTTCGGAGCACGGAAACAAAGGCGATCCAAAAAGGAGACACCCCGGTCCTAAAAGGAGGACCTCATCAGTTCTTCCTCGCTCTGAGAGACAACCGATGTGTGGGTCGGGTCTGCGTTGGGATTGACAACCAGATGAATCAGCAAAAAGGACAACGACATGCCCATTTTTTCTTTTTCGACTGCATCGATGACCGGGCTGTTGCGCGGAAGCTGCTTACCGCTGCTGAAGATTGGGCCATTCAGCAAGGAATGGATATGATCAAAGGTCCCATTTCATTTACCAACGGCGACGATTTCCGTGGAATGCTCGTTGAAGGATTTGATCGAATACCGCCTCTCTTTTTGGCCTGGAATCCTCCCTACTACCCTCTTTTGATGGAAGGATACCAGCCAATGTTCAACTACTTCGCCTTTGAATACGATTTGCAGAAACCGATCTCACCTGGCCATGAACAATACATAGAGCGTGTTCTGGAACACTATGGGTCTTTCGAAACAGAGCAGATCCAAAAAATGAGCACGCATGAGAAGATCCAACGCCTGTTTCCTGTCGCTGCGGATCATTTTGGGTATTCCATGGAATCTCCCGATTTCTCGAACATACCCGAAGTAGCTGAAGACCTGATGCTCCTGTTGAATGAAGCCAATCAGGATTTGCAGGAAGACATCCGCCAGTTCACGCGCAAAGACTGCATTGAAATCGTTAAGGAGTTCAAGAAGATGTTGGATCCCTCTTTGGTCGTTTTTTGCGTATATCGAGGGAAAAAAGTGGGATTAGCGGTATGCATCCCGAATTTCAATCCGCTCATCCAACGCATTCACGGGAAACTCCTTCCTTTTGGATGGGTCCGATTCCTGAAAGAAAAGAACCGGATGAAAAACGCCCGGGGAATGATTTTTTACATTAGCAAAGAACACTTCCAGCGAGGCATTTCCGGATTGATGATCGTAAAACTCCATCAAAACCTCACCCGAATGGGCTTCCATTCCGTGGAATTCGCGACGATTGAAGAGAAAAACGCTTCCATGATGATGAATATCCGGTATTTGGGTCTTAAAGCCTCTCGGAAGTATGTTGTCTATGGAAAAGATCTTAAAGAACCCCGATCGAATCCCATGGCAAATATGCTATAATCCATTTGTGTCAGTCCTTTATCAATACCAGCAAAGGGGGAAAACCTATGGCAATTGAATTTCGCAATCGGCACTTTATCACAACCCAGGATTACTCGGTCGAAGAACTGTCTATGATGCTGGACCTTTCATTCGATATGAAAAAGAAATTTGCCTTAAATGAATCAACCCGTTATCTATCCGACAAGACGCTCTTCATGATCTTCTTTGACGAATCCACGCGGACCCGAAACTCCATGGAAGCCGGTATGACCCAACTAGGCGGTCATGCCCATTTTTTGGCTCCTTTGCATATGCAGATTTCTCATGGAGAGACCCCCAAGGACACCGCCATGGTTTTGAGCCGTATGGGTCATGGCATATCGATCCGACACTGCAAACATGGCTTTGGGAATTCCTATCTCAGAGGAGTGGCAGAATGGTCGAAAGTGCCTGTGCTCAATCTTCAAGATGATGTATACCATCCATTCCAAGTCATGGCTGATATGATGACCATTCAAGAACAGTTTGGTAAGGAGCCCCGAGGCCTGAAGGTAGTTGTATCCTGGGCATACGCAGAATCTCACCTTAAACCCCTTTCTGTTCCTCAGTCTCAAGTTCTCATGTTTCCGCGATTTGGGATGAACGTCACCCTTGCATATCCCAAAGGGTTCGATTTAATGCCTGAAATCATGGAACAGGCCCATGAGAATGCGCGCTGTACCGGGACGAAGCTCGAAGTGGTCCATGAGATGGAAGAAGCCTTCCATGACGCCGATGTCATCATTGCGAAAAACTGGGGCGGCTTCTATGTTGGCTCGAACGAACAGGAGATCCGGGCAAAACAAGCAGAGTACAAGGACTGGATTTGCGATCGAAAAAAGATAGATTTGGCTCGCAGCCGAGCCATTTATATGCATGCTCTGCCTGCGGATCGGAATAAAGAAGTCACCGACGAAATCATCGATGGAAAATGGTCTGTCGTGTATGATGAAGCCGAAAACCGTCTCCACACTGCAAAAGCCATAATGGCTTTAACAATGGGCGGGCGTCCTTGACCGAAAAGGCTCCCCACTCTGGAGTCATCCGAAATGGAGCCATATGGATTGGGGCTCGGACTTTCTTGGTTGACATGCAAATCACCGGTAATTCTATCACATCAATCCAGCGATCTGGATTGATCAAACAGGATTCCGGCTGGAAGTACGACGCCCAGGGACAAACAATCCTCCCTGGGCTTATCGATCCTCATGTTCACATGCAACTCGATGTAGGTTCGCATATCTCCGCGGATACCTTTGCTTCCGGCAGCCGTGCTGCTGCGTTTGGAGGCATCACCCTGTTGATGGATTTTTCCGATGTGGTTACGGAAGGAGAAGACCAGCTCTTCTTCTTTCTGCAACGCCGAAGAAAGGAAACAATTGATTCGGTACTGCCAGTTGTTCTTCATCTAGCTGTTGCCGAACCAAAGATATCTCCAGAGCGTTTGGTAGAAATCGCCATTCAGGAGGGAATCAAAGGGATCAAAATCTTCACGACATATAAAGATTCGGGTCGGATGACCGGAACCGGTTACTTGCACGAGCTCCTGCGAGCAGCAGCCAGAAAGAATCGACTGGTATTGATCCATGCGGAAAACGATGACTTGATTTCTCATCAAAGGAAGACACTAGAAGGCGAACCCATTCCCGTTTCAAAGCTTCCTTATCTCCGCCCCGTGATTTCTGAATCAGTCGAGGTCATGAAGATCGCCCATTTGGTAGAAAAAACCGAAGCGAGCGTGTATTTCGTTCATATTTCCAGCGGAGCGACCGTTGAAGAACTGCATCGAAAATACGGACATTTGCTCGGTAGGAGGATTTTTATCGAAACGTGTCCCCAATACCTCTTGTTGGATCAAGACGCGTACCAGACCGAAAGCGGGTTCTTGTTCGCAATGTGCCCACCCTTGCGAGCGGTGGAGGATCAGGATCTCTTGTTGAAGCATCTCGCAGAAAAGCGAATCCACACAGTTGGAACGGATCACTGTCCCTTCCTTTCCGTAGAAAAAGAAAAGGGAGCTTCTGATCTTACCAAAATGGTTTATGGGATTGCGGGCGTAGAATTAAGCTTCTCTCTTGTTTTTTCTCGCCTCAAACCCATACTGAAAGACGAAACGCTGGATCGGTGTTCCAAAATCTTTTCTTCCCAAACGGCGAAAATTTTTGGTCAATACCCCCTTAGAGGGAAGATCACACCTGGTGCCCCAGCCAACCTGACCTTTTTTGATCCTGGGAAGAAGTGGACCATCCACTCAAAGGAACTACACATGAATACCGATTACTCGCCATATGAAGGATTTCCGTTGGAGGGGAAAGTGGTCAGCACAATGGTCGACGGTCGATTTTTGGTAAAAAATGAGCAGTGGGTCGAGGATGGATCATGACGGATCAATATCGCAAACTCATTGAACAACATCCCGAGTTGATTCTTTCCCAGGGGGAAGAACCCCGGAAAACCCAATTATCCCGCCCCTCATTCGATCAAATGTATATGACAATTGCACGGATCGTAGGAAAGCGCAGCACATGTTTGCGCGGACAAATCGGAGCGGTTATCTGCAAGGACACCCGGATTGTTTCGATCGGGTATAATGGCGCACCTTCCGGTATGGCTCAATGTGATCAGGAAGGTTGCATCATCGATACGCAACGGGGGGGGTGTATTCGTACCATCCATGCCGAACAAAATGCGATCGCCTATGCGAGCCGGATTGGAATTCCATTGGATCAAGCCACTCTATATGTAACCCTGAGCCCCTGCATCGACTGCGCCAAACTTATTATTGCATCGGGTATCAAACGAGTAGTCTATTATGAAGCATATCGAAAAGGATATGCGATCGATTTCCTCATCCAGTCAGGAGTTCAAGTGGAGCACCTTCCTTTCGGGATCCAGGAAATGATCATCCAATTCCCATAGAACAGGTGGTTCATATGATTCACATGCGGAATCAAACATGGTATATAGAAGACGCGCGCGCGAATGACATAACAAATGAATATGGCACTCCAACGTACATATACAGCAAACGCGCAATCCTGGAAAACATCCAGAAAGTACGACGAGTATTTGGAGACATACCGACGCAAATCGGATTTGCATGCAAAGCCAACGACAACATCCACCTGATGCATTTGATGGTTCAGGAGGGTTGTTCGCTCGATGTTGTGGGACGCTACGAGTATCTTCTCGCTCGGCGCGCCGGAGCTTCCCCCGATCAGATTGTTATCAACGGCAATGCGATTTCCCCTTCAGACATAACTTTTTTCCTTAGAGAAGGAGTCCACTCCATCAATATCGATTCTCAGGAAGTGTATCGGCAAGTGGTAGATTTGGTTGACGTGATCCAACCATCCATCCGGCCTTTGTTTTTTCTCAGGGTAAATCCAGATGTTGACCCGTTGGTCCATCCCTATGTTTCTACCGGCCTAAAAAAAAGCAAATTCGGTATCCCTTTGGAACAAGCCAAAGAGCTTCTCGCTCATGATCGCTTGGGCATTGTCGGCATTCATGCTCATATTGGTTCCAATCTTCAGGAGGTTTCCCCATTTGTCGAAGCGATAGACAAGCTAAGCGCTTTCGCGCAATCTTACCCTACCATCCAACGCTTGAACATGGGTGGAGGCTGGGGAATTGATTATCTGCATGATGGAACAGCATTTTCGATCAAGGAGTATCAAAAACATATCCTTCCCAGATTAAGCAGATTTGAACCACCCGTTCTTCTGGAATTGGGGCGGTTTTTGATCGCAAATGCAGGAATACTGGTTAGCAAATGCATTTATCATAAGAAAGGGCACAGTCGGAGTTTCTTGGTATGCGATACCCACATGGCCCATCTGATTCGTCCCGCCCTATATCAATCCTATCACCAAATCATCCCCTTGATCTCTCATTCCGACCAGAGAGAGAAAACCGTGTGCGATGTGGTGGGGGGATTGTGTGAATCAGGTGACATACTCGCTTGGGATCGTGATTTGGCCAAGGTGGAATCCGGTGAACTGATCGCCATTCTGGATGCGGGCGCGTATGGGTTCTCAATGGCATCGAATTACAATGCCTCCCTTCGTCCCGCTGAAGTATTGGTGGATGGCCCTAAAGTTACATGCATCCGGAAAAGAGAGACAATTGAAGACCTTCTGCGATTGATGGAGGTGTGAATTTGGCATTATCTTTGAAAAAGATCCCAATTCCTTATGATGTTGAGCTTGTATACCTCTTCGGACAGAAAGATGCCAAACTCCGTACTTTCCGAGAGCGATTTCAAGTGGATATCAGCGCAGTTGATGATGAAATATGGGTGCGGGGAGAAGATTCGGGTCAAGTGGAATCTGCGGTTCGAATGCTTTCCGAATTTGTTCGGATGGTTCAACTGGGTCATGTTCCCGATGATATGGAAACAGAATACCTTCTTGACCGATACACTCAAATGGGCAAAGAATTGAGACAATCAAACAATTCCATTGCCCAAGAGGAGGTTGGCTTTCAGTCTCCCGTCCTTGGAGCCCAGAGCGCTTTGTTAAAGATGGCCAAGGTCAAACCCAAAACCAAAGGACAAGCCAAGTATTTGGAAGCCATGAAAGAAAATGATATGGTTTTTTCTATTGGTCCAGCGGGTACAGGGAAAACGTATCTTGCGGTCGCTATGGCCGTGGAAGCATTGAAATCGGGGAAAGTTCAGAGGATTATTCTGACACGACCCGCCGTTGAAGCCGGTGAGCGATTGGGATTTCTCCCAGGTAGTTTGGTAGAGAAGGTGGATCCCTATCTCCGGCCTTTGTATGATGCCCTCTTTGATATGATTACCCCGGAACGATTTCAATTTCTGAAAGAAAAGCAAATTATCGAAATTGCCCCATTGGCATATATGCGCGGAAGAACGTTGAATCATTCCTTCATCATTTTAGACGAAGCGCAGAACACAACCCATCAGCAGATGAAGATGTTCCTTACAAGGATCGGATTTTACTCAAAAGTGGTCATTACAGGAGACATTACCCAAGTAGACCTACAAAAGGGAGTGGCCTCTGGGTTGGTGGAATGTCAGTCGATATTAAAAGGAGTCCTTGGAATATCGTTCGTTTCTTTGGGAAAACAGGATGTGATTCGCCATCCTTTAGTAAAAAGCATTATCGATGCATACGAGCGATTCGAGGAGATGCAACCAAATGAAGACTCAACGCAAGGATAAACTGGTTTCTGCCCATCAAATAATCAGGCATTTCCAACGGTACGTACGGATGAATTGGGAAATGTTCATCAATGCAGTTTTCTTAAGCCTTGTAACGACTCTCACCTTTGGAAACCAGCAGATCTTTTTTTTCCTCATGACTTTCCTTTTTCTGTTCGCAATCGAACTCCTGATTTGCGAAACAGCAATTGTCAAAAACCGATTTTTCTTATTGCACAGAAGCTATCGCATTACCTTTTACTCCGTCCTCCTTTTCCAATGCACATTGAACACCTTGATGGGTTTTTCGATGGGTCATCTGAGCGTAACGGTTTTTCTTGGGGTTGCAATGGTTGCGATCCTTTTTGGAAAACGAGCCGGACACGCGGCCGCCATTTTTATTGCTTTTCACGCTGGAATCCTGTTCCCAAGCAGTGCACCATATATTCTTTTCTTGCTTCTCACTGGTGTTGCTACGGCTAGCGTGGTCCAAAATATCAACCGTAGAATCGATCTCGCTATGTATTCTTTTTTGCTTGGAGCGTTGAAAGGCGCTTTCTTTCTTTTATTGATGTACGCAGGATTTGAACGGTTTCAATTGATAGACCTGCTACTTGTAAGCATTTTGCCTCCCATCTCTTCGGTTCTTGTGGTTGGGATCTTACCCTATGTCGAATGGGGAAGCCGAATCTATTCCAACATTGGGCTGATGGAACTAGGCAACCTGAACCAACCCCTCTTAAAAAGCTTATTGGAGAATGCTCCAGGCACCTACTACCATAGCTTTATGCTGGCAAACCTTTCGGAAGCCGCTGCTGAGAAAATCGGGGTTAACCCCATCTTGGCAAGAACGGGCGCATATTTTCATGACATTGGAAAGATAAAAAAACCGCTCTTTTTCGTTGAAAACCAAACGGACGAAAATCCGCATGATCATTTGGCGCCCAATCTGAGTCACTTGGTTTTGCAGGAGCACATCCGATATGGGGTTGAACTTTGCGAAAAGTACCGACTCCCCCTCCTTTTTCAAGATTTAGCGGCTCAACATCACGGAACAAGGGTTCAAAAGTTCTTCTACAACAAAGCAAAAGCCGCCGATTTGTCTGTAACCGAAGAACAGTTTCGATACTTGGGACCCCGTCCAAAGTTTAAAGAAGCCGGAATTTTGATGCTTGCGGATTCTGTTGAAGCCGCAGCTCGGAGCATTCAGAATCCAAACATTCAAAAGATCAAAGAAGTAGTCAATGATATCATCAACGGGATCTATCTGGAAAGACAGTTGGATGATTCAGGCTTGACCTTGAAGGATATTGAAATCATTATCGAGGAATTTATTCGCGTCCTCCATAAATTCTCCCACAAACGAATCGAATACCCGAAAGAGGAAATCGCTTTGATCATTGGGGAAAAAGGAGGAAAAGGAAATGGATGAACGCAAAAGCGCCAGCCTTACTGTAGAACTAATGGCAATTGGCCCCGAGCAACAAGCGCCCCTTTCTCTTCCTCAAATACAAGCCATTGTCGACCATGTAATGCCCAAGGGATTTGCAGCGCTCGGGTCTCGATTGAACATCATTTACACCAATAATGAAGAAATGCGCCGTTTGAACAGCCAATACCGAAATAAACAAGAAACCACGGATGTCTTGACCTTCAACTATCTAGACCAAGAAACCCAATGGGATATGGTTGGAGAAGAATCACCCCTCGTGGGAGAAATTTATTTCTCAGCCCAAGAGGTAGAAAGACAAGCGACGGAAGAAGGCCATCAACCGTACGAAGAGATGGCTTTTCTTTTGATCCATTCCCTCCTTCATCTTCTCGGAATGGATCATGAAAAAGACCCGGATCAGTCTCGCGTAATGTTTCAGCTCCAGAAGCAGTATTTCCAAGATCTTCGTGGCATAATCTCTGATCCTCTTTGATGGATTGGACGATGAGTACTGAAAACCATTGACAGGAGGAGTGCAATCATGGCTCGATGGAAAAAATGGGTTGTGTATCTATGGATTGTGGGGATTATTGGATTGGGTAAAGGGTTTGGAGGAGAACTCACTTTCTTGTACCACCCTGACTATTACCCGTTGACATACGAAGAAAACGGAAGCGCCGCTGGGTTAGTCGTTGAAGTGGCCAATTTGATTGCAGATCGGTTGGGAGATACCATCCATTGGGATCCTTCCTCCGTTGATCAAGCAATCGCCCGTATGTTGGATGGAGATATGGTTTCATTGCCAACTCTGGTGTATACTCCAGCCAGAAAAGACCAATTCCAATGGGTCGGTCCTCTGGCAATCAATATGACCAATCTGTATGCTTCTTCAAAGGAACTGTTGATCATTTCTTCCATGGAAGAGGCCAAACTGGCAACTTCCATCGGAGTCGTCCGCAACTACTATTCTCATCAAATCTTACTGGATTCGGGATTCGAGAATTTGATTGTCTACGATCATGAACAAAAAATGTTCGACGATCTTCTCGAAAACAAGATCGAACTTGCTCCTTTTAACTCAATTGTCGCGCCAAGCTTCATGGTTCATGAATCCTCTTTGACTATGGTTCCGGTCATTCCCATTCACTTGGAAATGAACTTTTTGGGCTTTTCGAAAAGCGTCCCTTCGGACACCATCGCTAATTGGCAAAGAGTTTTGGACGAACTCAAGGAGAGCGGAGCATTTGCAGAGATATACAAAAGGTGGCTCCCAGATCATTATGTACCCGGAATATACACGCTAATCACCGAAGAATACCCTCCTGTGACTTTCATGGGAGCGAATCATCGTCCTTCGGGATTTGTCGTTGAAATCATGGAAGCGCTTATGGAACAGGTAGGAATGGATCAAGAGATTTTGGTTGTTCCGTGGGCCATCGGATACGATTTGGCGTTGAATCTTCCCAACATTCTGCTATTCAGTATGGATCGGACTCCTTTGCGGGACCCTTTGTTTAGTTGGATTGGACCCGTAGGAAGCAATACCGCTTATCTTTATGGTCGAAGAGACTTTGAGTCAATCCTCCCTGATCTGATGGCAGCCAAAGCATACTCAGCCATTGGAACCACTCAAGATTGGTGGACTGAGCAATTGTTGAAAGACCTAGGGTTTGCTAACCTGAAGAGCGCTTTGGATCCTCGAGACACTGTACATCAACTGATTCATGGAGATGTGGAGCTCGCGATCTTCACCGACCTAACCGCGCCCTCTCTGTTCGAGTCCGCGGGATATTCCATCAATGATGTCGTTCCCCTATTGCCGGTTCGGACTCAAGATTTCTACATAACAGCATCCAAAGGAACGCATCCGCACTTTGTCTATCAACTGCAAAAAGCCTTGGACAGTATAAAACGAGATGGCAGGTTCGAACAGATCATCCGTTCCTACGCTCCGAGCATTCTGGTTACTCCGCTGATCACGAAATCGTCCACTCCAGAACGGAAAGACCTTATATGGCAGACCAATCTCCTATCAATCGGGCAGTACTCCGGTATCTCCCTGCCAGAAAACGCCGCAACAGGGTATGTCTGGTCTGTAGAGATTCAAAATCCGGAAGTGGTTTTGGTCATTGATCGGCAAGAAATCCCGTATGAACCCGCTATAAGACTGATCGGCCCTGGGTATCAAGTGGAATGGACCTTTCAAGCATTGCAACCAGGCGAAACCGTTATTGTGTTTTCCTTCAGCCGCCCATGGGAAACGGACCCTCCGATTCAAACCTTTGCTATTTCAATTCGGGTGGAATGATCGGTTCAGTCAGCCGACCAAACCTTAGGAGAGGAGAAGGATCCATTTGGCCATAAACATTTTCACCAAGCAAGTCATGATGCGGCGTGTGATCTATGCATTAATCCCCATCTATGCCTTCGCGTTTTGGGCGTATGGGTGGCATTTGCTTTTGCTGTCTCTCGTCGTGTTCGCGGGCGGGATTTTATCTGAATTCCTGATGGAACGACGACAAAAAAAGAAAGTCAGCGAAGCAGTCCTTGTTACCTGTATGCTCTTCACTCTGTCTCTTCCGCCGTTAACTCCGTGGTGGATCGCATTGGTTGGGATCATGTTCGGGGTAATCATGGGCAAAGAAGCCTATGGAGGATTTGGCAAGAATGTCTTTAATCCAGCCATTGTCGGACGGTTATTTATATATATTGCTTTCCCAGGAGAAATGACCGCTCGATTTCTTGAACCAGGCGGATTTGGATCAAATGTAATGACTTCAGCCACACCCCTCTCCATTCTTCGGGAGGGAAAAACCTTTTCCGTTTGGGATACCCTTATCGGAAACCGCGCTGGGGCTATGGGAGAAGGACCGATTCTTTTAATCCTGTTGGCAGCGATCTACCTTCTGTATACAAAGACAGCGAGCTGGCGGATTATCGTTTCAACGCTGGCTAGTTCGTTTGGACTCATACTGATCCTTGATATCTTTGGGGTAGCCAGGGCTTTGCCAGCATTTCATTCCTTTATTTCAGGAAGCATTCTTTTTGTGATAGTATTTATGGCAACCGATCCAGTTTCAGCTCCCAAGAAACCCAAAGCGCAATGGTTGTATGGAATGATCATCGGGGTTTCTTCAGTACTGGTCCGAACCTTTTCCCTCTTCCCCGAAGGAACGAGTTTTGGCGTATTGATCGGGAATACGTTCGCCTCTTTGATCGATCTGAAAATCCCGAAACCCAAGAAGGTGAACCCATGAAAAAAGACAGCAAAACCTATTCCGTCCTTTTCACCTTCGGGGTAACCTTTGTCTTAGTCGCTCTCCTTGCCTTAGCGAATGAAAGCACAAAAGAACCGATTGCTCGAAATAACGAACTCTTCTTTCGCAGAGCAGTCCTATTCGCCATGGATATTCCCTATGATCGGATCGATCAAGTGTATGATCTCTATGACGAAACTATCACTGAGCACGACACCAGTCAAGGGGTTTTATACCAAACCGTTCGAGAAGGAGAAACCGTGTATGCAATTCGATTCACGGGAAATGGACTCTGGGGAACGATCACCGGTATCGTGGCTGTTAACGAGGATGCTTCGCGGATCGTAGGAATTGATTTCATCGAACAAAATGAAACTCCTGGATTGGGTGGCCGAATCGATGATCTTTGGTTTAAAGACCAATTCCGGAATGAAGCCATCCCGGAAGGTCGAATAACCATGCTTCGTTCCGCAGGAAGGTTGGGCGATCCCGATCCTGATAATGCCGCTGTTGATGCTGTCACAGGCGCGACTCTAACATCCGAATCTGTGGAAAAGATCCTGAACCAATCCCTCCATATCCTTCAAGCTTTGGTTCACGAAGGGGGGATTTAAAATGGCATCCAAATCGGCGCAAATCCTCAAAGATAATGTATGGGGAAACAATCCGGTATTCGTGCAAATATTGGGTATCTGCTCGACTTTAGCAGTCACCAATGATGCAATGAACACCCTGATTCTTGCGACAAGTGTCACCTTTGTCACTGCCTTTTCAAACTTCTTCCTTTCCTTAATGAAAAACTGGATCCCGAGAAAAGTGCGGATGATCATCCAAACCTTGGTCATTTCCTTCTTTGTAATCTTGGTAGATATCGCCCTTCGAGCTTTTCTCCCAAACATTAGCAAAGCCCTGGGACCGTATGTGGGTCTTATTATTACCAACTGCATCATCATGGGTCGGGCAGAAGCCTTTGCGCAGTCCAACAAACCATTTCTCTCCTTTTGGGATGGGTTGACAACTGGGTTTGGGTTTATGATTGTCCTCATGACGATTGCCATATGCAGAGAAATTTTGGGATTTGGTTCCATATTTGGCATCCGCTTGCTATCCGAATCGTTTGTCCCTTGGACCATAATGATCATGGCCCCTAGTGGGTTTTTCATGTTGGGGATTTTTATCTGGATCGCGCGCGGGAATTATTTGGCAAAAACTGCGACAAAAAAGAATCAGGAGGCAAAGCCATGACCCCTCCCATTCATGCATTGATCCTTTTCTTTGCAGCAATATTCACTTCCAATATTCTCCTGACCAACTTCTTGGGTATGTGTTCATTCATTTCAGTTTCTAAAGATTTCAAATCCTCCAATGGATTGGGGATGGCAGTAACTTTGGTCATGACCCTCACAACTGCGGTGAACTGGGTTGTCCTTCATTCGGTTCTCATCCCTCTTGAGCTGGAGTATCTACGCTACATCGTTTTCATCATTGTCATAGCCGCCGTTGTACAAGTTCTTGAAATGGTGATCGACCGGCTCTCTCCTTCTTTGTATATCAGTCTAGGGATCTTCCTCCCTTTGATCACCGTCAATTGCGCCATTTTGGGTGTTGCCCTGTTCATGCAGCTTCGTCATTACAATTTTCTTCAATCGGTTTTATTCGGCGCAGGTTCAGGAATTGGCTGGTGGCTTGCCATCCTGTTGCTTGCAGCAATCCGGAAAAGAATTGACAAAAATCCCATACCTCCTGCTTTGCAGGGTCCAGGAATCACGCTCATTACCATTGGGATCATGGCGATGGCGTTCATTGGCTTTGCGGGTATGTTGAGCGTTCAATAGGAAGGATGATCGGAATGTCAATCTGGATTGCCCCACTCGTCGTTGGAGGAATCGGAGCGATTTTGGCTTTAACCATCGCCATCATTGACGCGATCGTCAACAACTACGGAGAAGTGAAAATCGATATCAACCGGGGAAAGAAGATTCTCCAAACAAAAGGAGGCGCATCTCTCCTTTCGGCCCTTTCCGAGCAGGAGGTGTTCATTCCATCTGCCTGTGGAGGGCGGGGGAGCTGTGGGGCCTGCAAAATTACGGTCCTTTCCGATATTGGGCCGATCCTTCCAACGGAATACCCCCTACTAACCCCACAGGAGCAGCAAGATGGGATTCGATTGTCTTGTCAGATCAAGCTGAAAGCGAACATCCAAATCCAAATCCCCGAAGAACTGTTCATAGCCCGGCCGTATCTGGGAGTGATCGATTCATTGAACGATGTGACTCATGATATCAAAGAGGTACGGATCTCTCTAGAAAAGCCTGCTTCCATTGAATACCAAGCTGGGCAATATGTCCAACTTGTGATTCCTCCCTACCGCAAAATCCCCGAATCAACACAAAGAGCGTATTCCATGTCATCAAATCCCTCCCAACCAAAAACCGTCGAATTGCTCATCCGACGAGTACCGAATGGGATTGCAACGACGTATGTTCACGAACTCCTGAAAGAAGGACAATCAATCGAACTGATCGGGCCTTTTGGAGATTTTTACGTCCGTGACACCGATGCAGATATGATCTGCGTAGCCGGTGGATCCGGGATGGCGCCCATCAAGTCGATCCTAATGGATTTGTTTGAAAAAGGGGATCAATCGCGGCATATTTGGTATTTCTTTGGAGCTCGCTCTAAAAGAGACCTTTTCTATCTAGATCTTTTCGGAGATTTGGAAGAACGGTGGCCCCTTTTCCATTTCATTCCCGCTTTATCCGACCCATTGCCCGAAGATGAATGGAAGGGCGAAACAGGGTTAATTACCGATGTCCTGGACGAATACCTGCGCGATCGGGTAGATTCCGATCATGCCAAAGAAGGATACTTGTGCGGAAGCCCCGGCATGATCAACGCATGCGTGCAGGTTATGAAGAACAATGGGATCCCGGAAGACCGGATCTATTACGACAAATTTGCCTAGGGGGGGATACGATGAAAATGACCCCAGAATTGCAGATGGCTCAGAGAAATATGCAACCAGGAGTAATTTCTGGACAGGGATTTCTCGGAGAGGATCAACGCCCTTTGATCGATATCATTACCGAAGATGAAGAACGATTAGCCAAATCGGGAAAATCGTTCGATGACCTATATCAACGGATGGAACACTTCATGATTCATGGGCGGAAAGGACTCGGGGAGCCGATTGGGGTGGAAGATGAATGGGAAGTTTGGGTGGATGAAGCCCGTGGCAAACTGGTATGTCCCTTCCAAGACGGTGTCTACGCTAAGGTTAACGTGCGCGTCTGCAGAATATCCACCCAGGAATGTGTAACCTACTCAGAGTTGGCGCTTCATTTGATCCATGAGCACCATTTTTTCCAGGGAAATCCCTCGTCCTATCGTCTTGATCCTGAGGAACTGGTTCGTGTCCTTTTTTAGCAATTGAACGCGTTTTCGATGAATGGTATTGGGGCAAATGCTCCTAGGAAGGATGTGGTTTGGTGGAAGAAAAGACGCGAAGAATCTCATTTTTCGGAGAAAAAAAGGCGGAATACTCTCGGCGGAAATGGTATGACTGGCTTTACAAGGGGATCATCATGGTCGTTTTCGGAACGGTTACTCTCATCTGGCCAGAAGAATCCTCCAAGATCATCATTACGCTGATCGGGATTTTGGGTTTTGCCATAGGCGCTTACAAGCTCTTTGTGTTTTTTAAAAAAGACACAGATCAAAACAAGGTAATGACCGGATTTGAAATGTTTGCAGGCATCATCATCGGAATCCTATCGTTTGCTGCACCGGGATTTGTTGGAACGATTGCGGTTTTTGTGGTTGGGTTGACACTGATCTATTTTGGCGTTTTGGAAACCGTTGTAGGGTTCTTGCTCCCTTTGAAAACAGCAGGCTCCTGGTATAAATGGGTGATTGCCCTTGCAGGGATTGTCAGTATCACATTCGGCATCATCATCATTTCGCGTTTTGAAATCATTCTCTGGATCATCAGTTTATACGCGCTTCTTGGTGGGGCCTTACTGTTGACGCGATCGATCATCAGAAAGAAACACGGGAAAAAGAAACCGGGATCGTCTTCCTTTTCCAATGGTACATAATGGAATGGTATCTCTTTCATGTATACACAAGCATACTTCTCATTGAGCAAGTATGACTACTCTCTTGGCACTAGATTCAACCTAAAGGCGAAAAACCCGCACAATTAGAAGGCAGGAAAACGCAAGAGTTCGTGTAGAATCGGTATAGAAACGATGATCAATATCCAGAAAAAAATTGAAAAAAACCAAAAAGAGGAGGTTATGGCGTTGAGTCTTTTTGAAAATGCGCTAAAACAGTTTAACAAGGCTGCAGATGTAATGCAACTCGATCCATCGATGAGAGAAGCCCTGTCGTTACCCAAACGGGAGTTAACCGTTAATTTCCCTGTGCGCATGGATAACGGTTCCATCAAGGTTTTTACTGGGCATCGGGTACAGCACAGTTTAACCAGGGGTCCAGCCAAAGGTGGGATCCGATACCATCCCGACGTTACCTTAGACGAAGTCAAGGCCCTTGCGTTTTGGATGACCTGGAAAAGTGCAGTGGTCGGTATTCCTTATGGCGGTGGTAAAGGTGGTGTTCAAGTAGATCCCAGCCTCCTCTCCGATTCGGAAATTGAACGATTATCCCGAAGATTCTTCTCGGAAATCCAGATCATCATCGGGGAAAACCAAGACATTCCCGCACCTGATGTGAATACCAATGCCCAAATCATGGCATGGTACATGGATACCTACAGTATGAATATTGGCCACTCGGTGTTAGGAATTGTTACAGGCAAACCCGTTGACATTGGTGGATCTCTTGGTAGAAATGAAGCAACGGGCAGAGGATGCAGAGTTTGCGCCGAACAAGCGGTAAAATACCTGAACGATAAAGGAGTCATCAACAAACCGATTAACAAGATGACCGTGGCGGTACAGGGATTTGGAAATGTTGGTTCTTTCGCTGCGCTGACTACCCAGCAGGAATGTGGAGCAACAATCTTAGGGATTAGTGATGTGTCCGGAGGTATGTACAATTCCAATGGGTTTGATGTGCAAGACGTTATGGAATACGTGAAGACGAACAAAGTCATTAAAGGCTATCCCAAAGCAGAAAAGGTAATGACCAACGAAGAGTTGCTTACCTTGGATGTCGATATCCTGATTCCGGCTGCGTTGGAAAATGTGATCAATCAAAACAATGCGGATCACATTCGTGCCAAGATCATCGTAGAAGGGGCAAATGGGCCTGTTACCCCCGAAGCGGACGAAATCCTCATCAAGAAAGGCATTTTCTGTGTGCCCGACTTTTTAGCCAATGCCGGTGGGGTCACTGTTTCCTATTTTGAATGGGTTCAAGGGCTGCAATGGTTTTTCTGGGATTTGGACCGGATTCGACAAGCGTTGCACTCCATCATGGAAAAAGCCTTCGCCGATGTGGCCGATTGCGCGGAACGATACAAAACCGATATGCGATCCGCAGCCTACGTTGTGGCCATTGAAAAAGTTGCTCATGCTACGAAGCTACGAGGGATCTATCCCTGACACTCATCAAATCTTCAAAACGGCCTGAGCAACGCACAAGCTTTTCCATCAAACCAAAGGAGCGAATCCATTTCGCTCCTTTTTTTTATGAACCCATCCCTTGTCCCGGGTTCCATCCTTCTGGAACCCTCTACCGATCTTTCGAGTTTTGTCCGTACAAAGCCGAATTGTGGTACAATTGATCGGTAAATTGAAAGTTCGGAGGTGTAAACGGTGAGGATTGTTAGCGGTACGAGACCTACAGGCAAGCTTCATATCGGGCACTATGTCGGGATTTTGGAACACTGGGTCCGCTTGCAAAATGAAGGAAATGAAACCTTTTTTTTCGTAGTTGATTGGCATGCCTTGACTACAGATTACGCCAATACCCGGATGATCCCCCAAAATACCTTTGAAGTCATGAAAACATTCATAGCGTGCGGGCTGGATCCCGAGAAATCGGTGCTTTTCGTTCAATCCGCTCTGAAAGAGACCGCAGAACTTACCTTGCTTTTTTCCATGTTTACTTCAGTGGCACGCTTGGAACGAGTCCCCACCTACAAAGACATGAAACAAGAACTTTCCGATCGGGATTTATCCAATATGGGCTTTCTCATGTATCCCATTCTCCAAGCGGCCGATATCTTGGTTCTTCTGGGGGAAGCGGTTCCAGTAGGAGAAGACCAACTTTCCCATCTTGAGCTATCCCGAGAAATTGCTCGGAGGTTCAACTATCTCTATGAAATCGATCTGTTCCCGGAACCGAAATCCCTTCTGGCTCCCGTTACAAAACTTCTCGGAACCGACGGCCGGAAGATGTCAAAAAGTTATCGCAATGTGATCGAGATCGACTCTTCCCCGGAACAACTGGAACAAGCAATCCTTCCAATGATTACCGATCCAGCCCGCAAAAGAAAGACCGATCCGGGCGACCCGGAAAAGTGCCCTGTTTGGTCGTATCACAAAGCGTTTCAGGTACCACCCGATCAGGCGCAATGGATTACCGAAGGGTGCACAAAAGCCAAGATTGGGTGTATTGAGTGCAAAAAAGCGCTAATCCTAAATCTTACTGCAATCCTATCACCCATTTGGAGCAAGCTTTCTGAAATCGAAGCGCGTCCCTCGATCGTACACCAAGCAATTGAAGAGGGGAATCAGAAAGCCATGATCATTGCCCATCAGACTTTGGAAAAAGTTCGTACTGCGATGCATCTGATGTTCTAAGATGAGCGAAGAACTTCAAGACACCTTTCAGTTCCAAATCGGAGCGTTTGAAGGATCCTTGGATTTGCTTCTCTTTCTCATCCGCAAACACCAGATGGATATACGGGACATACAAATTGCCTTGATTGCAGATGAGTTTTCTTCTTATGTAGAAAAAATGCAGCGAATTGATGTATTTATCGCCTCTGATTTTTTGGTTATGGCTTCTACTCTCATGGAGTTGAAATCGAAAGCGCTCTTGGCAAAAGACGACGATCAGGAAGAATTCCGGAACGCCAAAGCGCAACTGGAAAACCAATTGCAGGAATATGAGCAGATGAAGCAGATTGTCACCTTTTTGGATAGCCGATTTGAAGATGCCCAAAAACGATTTGGCACAATTGTCCGGAATAAAATCCTCCCCAAGGACCGAACGCGCGAGTTACCGAAGAAGCTCTTGGAGGTCTTTCGGAGCGCTTATAATGAACTCAAACTCAGAGAAAAGGTATATCGAGTCAAAGGGGAGCGGTATTCCCTCACATCTCGGGTCCGAAGCCTGACACAACGGCTCCAGGAGGAGGGCGAATTGGAATTTCGCCCGCTTCTGTCCGAAGCGGAAGACCGGATTTCACTGATCGTCACTTTTTTGGCCATTCTTGAGATTGTCAAACTTGGAGTGGCCAACTTAGTAGAACGAGAAGCGGATGGACATTCAGAGTTGTGGATTGTTCCACCCTCCAACTAATGGGAACATCCATTTTATTCAGGCTTGTGATATAATTGGATCAAGGAGGTGATATGATGAAAATGTTAAAACTCTTCAAGTACAAAGAACAAGCAAGAACAATGATGGATATCTTGGAAGATAATGGGATTTCCTTTGAAGAGAAAAAAATGACTCCTGTGGAAATCTGGGTGGATGAAGAAGACTATGATAAAGCTTTGGGATTGCTCAAAGATAATATGAGGTACCTTGAAAGTGTCATGGAAAAGTGGTATGCCGTGACAACAACACCGGATGAAATGACTGCGGAAATCATTAAATCAACATTGGATGCAGCAGGCATCCCCTGTCTATTAAAAGGCTTGGCAATACCCTTTGGAGAACCGGTCATTATGGGGCAAACAGGGATCGTACCCATGGAGATCTTGGTTCCTTCTTCGTGTTATGATGAGGCAAAAGATATCATTGAAATTACTGTCAGCCATAACGGTGAAGATGAAATCGGTGGAGAACAAAACGATGATGAGGAGGAGGATTCCGGTTCATGACAGAAAAAGATCTCACTCAGACCAAGACAACAGCCCTATTTCCAGAGCACAAGAGGTTGGGTGCCAAAATAGTCGATTTTGCCGGTTGGAGCATGCCAATACAGTATTCCGGCATTCTTGACGAGGTCCGATCCGTCCGGAGCAATGCTGGGCTTTTCGACATCAGTCATATGGGCGAAATTCGAGTCAATGGACCCGATGCGATCTCTTTTTGCAACCATCTTTTGACCAACAATATCGAAACAATGAAATTCGGGGAAGTTTGTTACACAATGCTCTGCAACAATCAGGGTGGCGTGATCGATGACCTTCTCGCATACAAGATCCGAAAAGACGAAATCCTTTTGGTAGTCAACGCATCCAATACAAGCAAATGCTTTGAATGGATCCGATCTCAGACCGAAGGGTTTGCTGTTCAAGTAATAGAAGCTTCCAACGACTACGCGCAAATCGCATTGCAAGGTCCGAATGCCCAATCTCTCCTGGAATCTGTGTCCGGAGTTGAGCTGGACGCGATCGATTTCTATTCCTTTGCCATTGGGCGGATCAACGGAATTGAATGCATCGTTTCTCGAACCGGTTATACGGGAGAAGATGGGTTTGAGTTTTATCTCCATCCGGATGCCGCCAAACCCTTATGGAGGAAACTGATCGAGTTGGGAGCCAGACCGGCTGGACTCGGTGCTCGGGACCTCCTCCGATTTGAAGCATGTTACATGTTGTACGGACATGAACTGGATGAGCAAACAACCCCTTTGGAAGCGGGACTTTCATGGACAGTGGATCTTTCGAAACCATTCATCGGCCATTCCGCCCTCAAGCAGCAGAAAGAAGAAGGGGTCAACAAACGGTTGAAAGGCCTTCAAACTCTTGAAAAAGGGGGAATACCAAGGCAAGGCAATGCCGTGACTCTCAAAGGAAAAAAAGTCGGACAGGTCACTTCAGGAAATCAGTCCCCGTCCGTTGGTGAAAACCTAGCGATGGCCTATCTGCCAAAAGACTTCAAAGTTGGCGCTGAAGTCGAGATAATGATTCGCGAAAGCAAAACGGTGCCTGCCAAAGTAATCAAGATGCCCTTCTATCGGGGTAGTGTCCGCACCAAGAAAAAATCACCATAAATCAGAAAGGGATGAATAGCATGAAAAAGTATACGCAATCTCATGAATGGGTGGAGTTGTCGGGTACTCGAGCAACGATTGGAATAAGCAGCCACGCCCAGGAAGAACTTGGAGATGTGGTATATGTCGATTTGCCCGAAGTGGGAAAAAAAGTAAAAAAAGGGCAGGTTGTTTGTTCTATTGAGTCCGTGAAAGCAGCGAGTGATATATATGCTCCTGTTGACGGAGAAGTAGTTGAAATTAATACCCTTTTGGATTCATCCCCTGAGACGATCAACCAAGACGCGGAAGGGGAAGGGTGGATCATTCGGTTGGAAGGGGTTCAACCCGGACAGATTGAAGGATTGATGGACAAAGACGCGTATCTGAAAATGATCCAGGAGTGAGGAGTCCGATTCGATGATCCCCATCCAATTTCGGATCAATGGAAAAAACCAGGAGGCGGATGTTCCCGATGATCTGAGGGCTTTGGATTTTCTCAGAGAGTCCCTTTCTCTCACTGGTGTCAAAGAAGGGTGCGGAGAAGGCGAGTGTGGGGCATGCACGATCCTTATGAATGGCGAAGCGGTTTGTTCTTGTCTGCTTCTGGCCGCTCAGCTCGACGGGAAAGAAATCCAAACAATCGAAGGACTTGGAACAGACCAGGGTCTTCATCCAATTCAGCAATCGTTTATTGATGAAGGAGCTGTTCAATGCGGGTTTTGCACGCCGGGGATAATTCTGGCCACTAAGGCACTTTTGGACCATAACCCCAATCCCAGTACTCAAGAAATCCGAAAAGGACTGGAAGGCAACCTTTGTCGCTGTACAGGATACGTCAAAATTGAGAATGCCGTGAGAAAGGCATCCGAGAAAATGAAGGAATGAACAGATCATGAAAAAGCGGACGCATACATGCGGGGAACTACAACGAACCGAAGCAGGGAGCACAGTTGTACTGAACGGATGGATCGATCGAATTCGCAATCTTGGAGGGATCATCTTTTTTTCCTTGCGGGATCGGTATGGGATCACACAAATCACGGTGCATCCTGATACTCGATCCTATGATCTGGCCGCTTCCTTGCGTGGGGAAGACGTGGTTTGCGTGCAGGGAAAGGTCATAGAACGGCCCCAAGAAGCGCGCAATCCCGAAATGCTCACTGGGGAAATCGAAGTGCTCGCCTATGAAGTCGAGCTTTTGTCCAAAGCAGCAACACCCCCCATCTATACGAATAAAGAAGAAGATGTTACCGAAGAAATGCGGTTGCGATATCGATACTTGGATCTGCGGAAACCCCGAATGCAAAAAAATCTCATCCTGCGTCATCAGGTAACCCACGCAATTCGGGATTTCTTTAATCGGGAAGGATTTCTCGATATCGAAACCCCGATCCTGAACAAGAGTACACCGGAAGGCGCTCGGGACTATTTGGTTCCTTCGCGGATGAAACCCGGAAAGGTCTACGCGCTTCCTCAATCCCCGCAAATTCTCAAACAACTGTTGATGATTGCTGGGACCGACCGATATTATCAGATCGCGAAATGCTTTCGGGACGAAGATCTCCGCGCCGATCGACAGCCAGAGTTTACTCAGATCGACTATGAGATGTCCTTTGCTACAGAAGAAGATGTAATGGATGTAACGGAAGCGATGCTTGCCCAAGTCTTTCGTGAAGTGAAAGGGATCGAGATTCCTCGTCCATTCCCCATCATCTCATTCGAACAAGCGATGAATGATTATGGTACAGACAAACCCGACCTCCGCTATGACATGAAACTCCAAGAAGTATCGGAGTATTTCCAGGAATCTTCCTTCGCGATCGCGAAGGACATCCTTCATCAAGGAGGCGTTGTCAAGGGATTCACCCTTCCGGAAAATGGAAATGCCTATTCCCGGAAAACCATTACCGAGCTGGAAACCTTCGTTCGGCAATATGAAGCCGGTGGGTTGATGACTCTGAAATACGGAAACGAGGGGATCCAGTCCTCCTTCCAGAAATACTTCAGCCCTGAATTGCTGCGTTCTCTCGCTGAGCGGATGAATATAAGCCAAGGGGCCATTGCGTTTCTGATCATGGGGGAAAAGGAAACTGTCAATACCGCATTAGGCGCTTTAAGGACGCATATCGCAAAAAAAGAAAAGAAAACCAGCGGTCAAACCGACGCCTTCTTATGGGTGAATCGGTTCCCTATGTTTCACTACGACGAGGAATCCAAACGATATGTCGCTGAGCACCATCCTTTTACCCTTCCCGTTATGGAGGAATTTGATCGTTGGAATCATCAAGATCCGTTACGGATTCACGCGCATGCCTACGATGTGGTAATGAATGGATGGGAGCTTGGTGGTGGAAGCGTTCGGATCCACGAAACCGAAACCCAAAAGAAGGTTTTTACCCTTTTGGGATTGGATGAAAGCGACCAAAAGGATAAGTTTGGGTTTCTTCTGGAAGCATTTTTATATGGAACTCCCCCTCATGCGGGATGTGCTTTGGGTTTGGATCGGCTCGTCGCATTAATGGCTGGTGAAGACTACATTCGCGAAGTGATCGCTTTTCCGAAAACAACAACAGGGACCTGCCTAATGACTGGCGCGCCTTCAGAAGTTCCTGAAGACCAGCTTCGCATATTGGGGTTGGAAGTTCTTTCAAACCGAAGACCATCAAAGGAGGGAGTATCATGAACGAGATTTCATTCCAAGTTCAGGAAATGGAGGATGCTGTGGTCGTCCGTATCATTGGTGATATTGACGCATATCACTCCCCAAAACTCAAAGAAAATTTGGAGGATCACATCCGGGGTGATTGTCCCACTCTTCTGTTGGATCTGTCTATGGTGCCCTATATTGATAGCGCCGGTTTGGGAACGCTCGTGTCCGTCTTACGGGAAACTCGTAACTATAAGAAGACGCTCAAACTGGTCGGTATGCGGCAAAATATCAGGAGAATTTTCGAGATGACCCGCCTGGATAAAATATTTACCATTATGGATACTATGGAGGAAGGGTTGAAATGAACCCAGCGTTTTGCTTGGCCATAGATGGCCCGGCAGGAAGTGGAAAAAGCACAGTTGCGCAAAAGCTCGCGGAGCGGTTTTCTTTTACCCATTTCGATAGTGGCGCTCTATATCGAAGCATCGCCCTATTCCTCATGAATCAAAGCGTGATCGAATCGGACCCTTCTGAATGGATTCCCCTGTTGGAAAGCATTTCTTTTTCCTTTGAGGAAAACTGCCTTTTTTTGAACGAAAAAAAAGTGGGAGAGGAAATACGAACCCCTGAGGTAGGAAAATGGGCTTCACCTGTGTCTTCATACCCGGAAGTCCGTGAAAAAGTCAATCAATCGATCCGAGATATGGCATCCGGCAAGACCATTGTGATGGAGGGTAGAGATATCGGTACTGTTGTTTTTCCCGAAGCGGACCTTAAGGTGTTCTTGGAAGCCTCTTTGGAGGAAAGAGCGCTTCGAAGATGCAAAGAATGGGAGCAAGAAGGCATCCAAAGATCGTTTGAAGAGACAATGGAAGAGCTCAAAGAACGGGACGAACGGGATAGCCAAAGGCTTCACGCCCCGTTAAAACCCGCAGAAGACGCTGTTGTGTTGGACACAACCGATCTGACTTTGGAAGAAGTGATAGCGACGATCGGGATTTGGGTTGATGCGATATGGAAAGGAAAATCACCATAGTCAACACGCATTTGGCCCATAGTATCGGGTTTTGTTCCGGTGTGCAAAAAGCGGTTGATACAGCCAAGACGCTTCTTGATCAAGGAGAACAGGTTTGCGTTACCGGAGAGTTGGTGCATAATCCATCGGTAATGCATTCTCTTGTTGCCCTTGGCCTTGAGGTATTGGATTCTGATCATTGTGCGGACTTAAGCGGCAAAACTGTACTAATCCGAGCCCATGGAGTTTCCCCATCGGTTTTTTTGGACCTCAAAAAAAGAGCGGCGAAGCTTGTGGATTTAACTTGTCCCATTGTGAAGCAGTTGTTCCGACAAGCCCAGAACCTTCAAAGCCGACAGTATGATGGATTTGTTCTTGGAACCTCTCGTCATCCGGAGATGCAAGCTCTTATGGGTTATGCTCCAGGGATTCGAGTGATCGAAAGTTTGGATATGCTGCAAGCCCATTGGAATCTAAAAGATCTGAATCAGAGTCTTGCTCTTTTATCGCAAACTACCGTTTCAGAACAAGATTTTCGATCCGTCGCGCTCTGGATGATTCAGTCCCTTAAACCATTTCAGAGCCTACTAGTTTTCAATACAATATGTCCCATATCACGAGATCGTCAAAAAGAGGTTCAAAAAATGGCTCGGGAACTGGACGGGGTTATCGTTGTGGGCGGAAAGAACAGCTCCAATACCCGAAAACTCGTCGAGATTGCCCGGGCTCATCTGGATGAACCCATCCATATTGAACACCCAGAAGAGATTCGCATTCATTGCAAGCAAATGAGACCGAATACTTCTTATGGAATCATTAGCGGTACATCGACATCCGCACAAGATGTGCGGATGACGCAGGAAATCATTCTGAGAAATACAGGAGGTTGAACTAAGATGATCGACGGTAGAGAAGAACCTTTGGAAATCAGTAACATGGAAGAAGCCCTTGAACATCTGGACAACGGCTTTTTGGGAAATCCCTCTCGAGGAGATCGGATCAGCGTGAAAGTGCTGCAAATTTTACAAGATGAGCTTCTGGTGGAGGTGGGGGCAAAGAGCGAAGGGATTATCTCTTCCTCCGAATTGGTCCGTCCTGTACACGATTATGCAGTTGGAGACACCATCAATGGAGTTGTTACATATATCAACGAAGAGGAAGGAAGAATCCAGGTTTCTGAACGCAGCAGAGCAGTGCGAGATGCTATGAAAGCGTTGCAGGATGCCTATCACAATCAGACGAGAGTCCAAGGAACGGTGAAAGAACGGGTTCGAGGCGGTTACACAGTCATGGTTTTTGATGTGGTTGAAGCCTTTCTTCCTGGCGGGCAGTCCATGTTCAAACGGAATGAAGATCCGATCAACCAGAAGATGGATTTTGAAGTCATCGACTTTCGTCAACGGCGAAAAAGGCAGACCAATATCGTACTTTCACGAAAAACCATGTTCCAGGAAGAGATCACTCAGTTTTTTGATTCCATTGCTACCGGTCAAATGATCGAAGGAGTGGTAGAAAACATCGAAGATTTCGGGGTGTTTTTGAATATCGGACCCATTTCTGGATTGATCCCTCGATCGGAAATATCTTTTGATCGGGATGTTGACCCAAAGAAACGATTCCGTTCTGGCCAAAAACTGAAAGCCGAAATCCTAAATGTGGATTCGGAAAAACACAAAGTTACCTTAAGCCTGAAAAGCTTACAAAAAGATCCATGGGAAGAAATCGACGAAAAGTATCAACCAGGTCAGATTGTTGAAGGCGAAGTCATTAAAATCCTTCCGTTTGGATTTGTTGTACGGATCGATTCCGGTATGGAAGGATTGGTTCACGCCTCAGAAATCTTTTGGACTCGAAGAAGACCCGACATTCGATCGGTTGTGCAGGAAGAAGAGCGTGTCGAGGTAGAAATCTTATCCATCGACAAAGCCAACCGAAAAATTTCATTGAGCCTAAAACGGGTTCGGGGCAATCCTTGGGAAGACGCAACCGCAAAGTTCTCGATCGGTTCGGTATGGGATGGAAAAATCGTAAAAATCCTCTCGACAGGGTTAATTGTTGAACTCGAAGAAGGGATCAGCGGGTATGTCCATGTATCCGAAGCTTCCTGGAATTTTTTGGACAATTTGGAAGAAGCCTTCCATGTTGATGATCCAGTTCGCGTCCGTGTGCTCGAAATCAATCCCGACCAGGAAAAAATTCGATTAAGCATCCGGAAAGCAATGGATGATCCATGGAAAAAGGTTCAAGATGAGCTTCAAAAGGGAAGTGTTATTCAAGGGCATGTCCTACGCGTGACTGAATCGGGAGCAGTATGTATGCTTGATGTCTATGAAGTCGAAGCCTTTCTTCCCGTCTCTCAAATATCCACAGAACGCGTGGAGCGACCGGCGGATGTTCTCAAAGTTGGAGATCCTATCGAAGCGGCTGTTGTTCGGTTGATTATCGATGAAGATAAAGATCGGCGCAATATGGTAATTTCCATCAAGCAGTTAAAACAAGATCCATCGGATCCATCGGAATCCCACGATGAAGACGATGATTATGAACAGTATCTGAACCCCGCCGACTCAGAAATGAGCCTTGCTGAAATGGTTCAAGAGAAGCAAAAGGAAAAAGAGGCTAAGGAAAAGATCCAAGAGCAAAGAGCGCACGAACGATCCGAAGACAACCCTTCGGATCAAGCAAGCGAATCGGAACAGGCCTCAACGGATCAGGTTCCAACGGATCAGGTTCCAACGGATCAGGTCCCAGCGGATCAGGTTTCGGAGGAAGATCAACAACCATTGGATCAAACCCAACAACAGGGGTGAACTCTTTGTTTACCGTAATGATCGTTGGAAAACCCAATGTGGGGAAATCAAGTCTATTCAACAAACTCATTCGAAAGAACAAGGCCATTACGGATGATACCCCTGGAGTGACTCGAGACGCAGTTTATGGTGAAGCGATCATTGATGGTGCTGAGGTTCGTTTTGTCGATACTTGTGGTTTGTTCTCCCGGCCTCAAGGGGAGATAGAGTCCAAGATGCGTCAGAGAACCATTGAAATCCTCGATGAAGCGGATTTGCTTTTGTTTGTGGTAAGCGCGCAAGAACTACCCACCCAGGAAGATCACGACTACGCCGAGATTATTCGCAAGGGTGGGTATTCGTTTCTTTTCGTAGCCAATAAATCGGAAAGCGACAAGAAAACGGAACCGAGTCGATCGGCATTGTATGAATTGGGAATGGGAGAGCCGATAATGATCTCTGCAGCTCATAATATGGGTTTGCAGGATCTAAAAGACCAAATTTCCGAGATTCTTCTGGAGCGCAAAGAAACCGTTGAACAATCAGATAGCGCTTTAGTTGCTGTTCCTAATCCCTCCAACCCTTGCATCAAAGTAGCAATCGTGGGTAAGCCAAACTCCGGGAAATCTTCGATGTTTAACGCGATCCTCGGGAAAGACCGCGCGTTGGTCACTTCCATACCAGGGACGACAAGAGACTCCATCGACGACCTTGTCCGATGGCAGGGGAAAGAAGTGCTTTTTATTGATACGGCAGGCATGAGGAGGCGTTCGCGGGTTGAGAAGTATACGATCGAAAGCTATGGTTTTCTCAGAGCCCAAAAAGCCATTCAACGAGCTGATGTATGTATACTGGTCATCGATTTTTCTGAAGGCATCACCGACCAAGACCTGAAAATTGCGGGCATCATCGAAAATGCAGGGAAAGCAAGCATTATTGCGATCAACAAAATGGATCTATCTGACACCATTCCCCATCCTGGTTTGAAAACCATGGAAAAGATGGTGCAACAGCGGTTCCACTTCATTGACTATAGCTTGATTGCGTTCGTCTCCGCATTGAAAAAACAAGGGCTCGATCTACTCTTCACTCATATTGAGGAAGCGTATCGATCGTTCCAATCCTCTTTCTCAACAGGAGCCATAAACTCAGCCTTAGAAAAAGTAAAGACGATCGCTCCGCCCCCCCGAAGCGGGAAAAAATTCCTCAAGCTGTACTATGCCACCCAAGTATCAGTGGGACCACCCATTATTTCAATCTATGTTAACGATCCATCCGAGATCCCCGATACATACAAAAAAACCTTAAAGAGAGGGCTTCGCAAATATCTTTCGATGGGTTTGGGGTCCCCCCTCTTCTTGAAGTTTATGGCTCGGAGGCCGATATGACTGAAGTGATTTGGGCAATAATTATGTACGTCTGTGGTTCAATTCCATTCAGTTTCATTATCCCGTATTGGGTAAAAGGAGTGGATGTTCGGAAGGTAGGAAGTGGAAATGTTGGAGCAACCAATGCCTTCCGAGCCTCTGGTTGGAAAGTTGCGGTCATGTGCATTGTTATGGACTGCTGCAAAGTTCTTGTCCCTTTAGTGATCCTGCAACTTGTGTTCCAACCAGCAAAACCACTATTATTTATCTCTTCGATTGCTGGCGTCATTGGCCATGACTTTTCCCTCTTTCTCCGATTTCGATCGGGCAAAGGGGTTGCTTCAACAATGGGAGTCTTCTTTGCGCTCAGCCCGATTGCAGGTTCGATTTTTTTGGGAAGTTCGTTGCTGCTCTTTGCAAAAACCCGTTTGGTCTCTCTTTCCACAATGAGTGGTATGATTTTAGCAACGATTTCTTCTCTATTCCTTTTCTCTGATCTCTCTTACTTTTTTCTGTTTTTGGGCTTGACCTTGCTCTCGGTATTCCGGCACAAAAAAAATATCCAGCGTTTGATCAAAGGAGAGGAAAAAAGACTAACAGAGAAGAAGAAGAATCCGTAAATCGAGGTGTCCATGATCACCGTCTCTGCTGGCAAACCCAATATCCTTGGACCCACAGTCTCTCCAAACGGAACCAATTTTGCCCTATTTTCGAGGCATGCGAAAGCAATAATCCTGGAACTCTATGATGCCTATTATGATGATCGTCCTTCCCACCGATTTGAGTTGGATCCTAAGATCAATCGCACTGGGGATATCTGGCACATTTTCCTGACCGGTGTGGGACATGGTCAATGTTATGGATATCGAGCCATCGGACCGTACAATCCCCTTGAAGGGCATCGATTCAATCCCAATAAACTATTGGTGGATCCATATGCCCAAGCCATTTCGGGGGCGTTTAATTGGGATGAAGACCATGCCTACGGCTACGATCGGAATGATCCGCGGGGTGATCTATCCTTTTCTCAGTTGGATTCGGCCAGAAGCCCGGCAAAAGGAATCGTAATTAATTCGGGTGAATATGATTGGGGGAAAGATCGCCCGATCCGGATCCCGATGAAAGATACCATTATCTATGAATTACACGTCCGATTCTTCACCATTTCCGACACGTCTCAAGTATCGTACCCCGGAACCTTTATGGGGATTGAGGAAAAACTGGATTACCTGAAACAGCTAGGCATTACATCCATTGAATTGATGCCCATCTTCGAGTTTAACCCGAACGCAAACACTCACTCCAACCCAGTGACTGGAGAACGCTTGAAGAATATGTGGGGATACGATCCGCTCAACTTTTTTTCGGTTGAAGGGTCTTTTACCCGCGGATTGCAGTTGGGAGATCAGGTCATTCAGTTCCGTGATTTTGTGAAAACAGTACATGATAGCGGTCTCGAAGTCCTTTTGGATGTAGTGTACAATCATACTGGCGAAGGGGCGCAAGATGGCCCAACCCTCAGTTTCAAAGGGTTTGACAACAACATCTATTACATGCTTGATCCAAACAACAAACGCTACTACCTAAACTATTCCGGATGTGGAAATACCCTGAACTGCAATCACCCAGTGCTCAAACAGATGATTCTTGATTCGCTTCGGTACTGGGTCACAGAAATGCACGTGGATGGGTTTCGTTTTGATTTGGCTTCAGTTTTGGGTCGAGCGCCCAATGGAAAGTGGATCGGAGACCTCTCTCTACTGAAGGACATTGCGGAAGACCCGATCATCGCGGGATCCAAATTGATCGCTGAAGGGTGGGATGCTGGCGGGGGATACTTCGTCGGGGATTTCCCAAGCGGGTGGTCCGAGTGGAATGGAAAGTTTCGCGATGTAGCCCGTAAGTTTTTTCATGGGTATGAGGGCTTAGTCCCGGAACTCGCAACCAGAATTGCTGGAAGCAGTGATTTATACGATAAACCCGGGAGAAAACCGTTTGATAGCATCAACTTTGTAACTGCGCACGATGGGTTTACGATGTGGGATCTTGTTTCCTATTCGCGGAAACACAACCTCATGAATGGAGAAAACAATCAAGACGGGTCCAACGATAATTTTTCATGCAACCATGGACATGAAGGAGAAACGGACGACCCCTCGATCGTTCGATTGCGAAAACAACAAATCAAGAATTTTTTTTCCTTGCTTATGGTCTCGCAAGGGACACCGATGATTTTAATGGGTGATGAGTTTGCTCGGACGCAACTAGGGAACAACAATGCGTATTGTCACGACAATGAGTTGACTTGGTTGGATTGGTCCAGAAAAGACCAGTTTTCGGACATCCACCTCTTTGTCCAAAAAATGATTGCTTTTCGGAAACGTCATAATTGCCTTCGAAGAGAGCACTTTTTCACCGGAAAGAAGATTTCTCACTCCGTACGAGATATAACCTGGCACGGAATAAAACCCGGAAAGCCCGATTGGAGCCATCCATCCCACACTCTTGCGTTTGTGATCAGTGGCGAAGATTTGGAGTCTTATCTTGATCCAGATGATGATATCTATTGCGCGATCAATGCCTATGATCACGCCTTGACTTTTGAAGTTCCTTCTTACCCGGGAAAGAAGTGGGTCAAGGTAATCGACACCTTCCTTGAAGGCGAAAGCAGTTGTTATGAGGATGAAACGCAAGCCCCGGTCATAAAACAGAGCATCCTGATCCATCCCAAAACTATGGTGGTACTGGTATCGAAAAGGGGAGAAAGCACATGAAGAAACTGTATATCCGTTCTGTTTCCGGAAAAGTGAAAGGCCAGGGAGTGGATTCGGCTTTTCTCGAGCACCGGAAGCTTATGCAACAATCCGAGAAGATTCAGGTCGTCCTCGAACCAAAAGACCACTGGGATCTCCTTCACATTCACACATTCGATCCCGGTTCCTATTTCCTGATGAGAAAGGCAAAACGGAAAAAGAGGAAAGTCGTAGTCTCTTGTCACGTTATGCCGGATTCCCTTGTCGGCAGTTTGAAGATCCCACGCTGGGTCATGCCCTTCCTGGTTCGATATATGATCCATTTCTATAACAAAGCCGACCGATTGGTTGTTGTCAATCCATTTTACAAAGAAACTTTGACAAAAGCCGGTTTGAGTAGAGAAAAAGTTTTTTATGTCCCCAACTACGTTTCCGGAGAGATATTCCGACCCCTTGCGCCCGAAGAGAAATCCCAGCTTCGCGCCAAAATGGGGATAAAGGAGAGCGATTTTCTGATTGTCGGAGCTGGCCAAGTGCAAAAGCGCAAAGGCATCGACGATTTTGTCCAAACCGCTTTGCTTTTGCCCCAATATCAGTTTGTTTGGGTTGGAGGGTTCTCTTTTGGTAAGCTGACTGATGGCTATGAGCGATATGCAAAAATCATGGAAAACCCGCCCCAAAACCTTCAATTCACCGGGATCGTAGATCGTTCGGAAGTGGCACAGTATTTCCAAGCCGCAGATGTTTTATTCCTACCCTCCTATCAGGAGTTGTTCCCGATGACTGTCCTTGAAGCCGCCAATTGTCATCTGCCATTGTTGCTCAGGAATATCGAGCTTTATCGGGAAATCCTTTCTGAGCATTACCTGTTTGGTGATTCATCCGAAGAATTTGCGGATCAACTTCGCCGGATTCAAGAAGACACAAGTCTTCGAGAAGCGTTTCAAACCCATTCCAAGGAACTCAGCATCATCTATTCTGGGGAAAACGTAATGAAACAATGGGAAGCACTATATCTACAAGACAAAATCTGGTATAATAATGATTGATAAATCGGGGCATAGATTGCGGAGGTGCCGGCATGGACGTCAGGAATCCTAGGCAAGACGAGATGCGGGAAGTGTTTGGTTTAATCAACGACATTTTCCGAAAAGACCAGGATCCCACAATGGAAATTGAATTTCCTTTATTGTTTTCCGATCAAAACCTACCTCATGTCTTTATTGCGAAAGACTCGGGGCAAATTGTTTCTCATGTCGCTGCGTATGTGACAGATCTTTTGATTCCCGGGTTAAAAATCCGAACGGGTTTTCTTGGCGGGGTCGCCACGCATCCCGATTTCCGGGAAAAAGGGCATGCTTCTAAAGTGTTGGAAGCACTGGAAGCCCAACTGATTCAGGAAAAAGTGGAGATGATCCTTATTTCGGGGAATCGAAACTTATATCTTCGACGAGGATACCGGGAAATGGGGAAATCGATGTTTTTCGAAATTGCCGGGGAAGAAGAGGAAGGATTGATCCCGGTCGAAATCGAACCATTAACCCCGGACCTTTTTCAAGAAGTGTTTCATTTGTACTGGGCGGAGGATGTACGCTTCCGAAGAACCGAAAGCGATTTTGCCACGCTTCTTCAAGTGCACGAGCAGTTGCTTCAAGAAGGGCCCAAATCTCTCGAGAAAGCACAGATCGGACCTACCTATTTGGTTAAAGCCTTTGGAATTTATCGAGGGTATTTTACCTTCAAAGCCGATCAAAGCAGGATTATCGAGTATGCGGGGAGCCGTATCAGTTTGCTTTCTGGTATGGAAAAATTGGTGCGGGATGGCCACCCATCCTTCCAACTCATCATTCCCGAAAGCGATTTGGAGTTTTTAAACATGCTTATTTTCAACCACTACAGTTCAACGACATCCACCTATTTCCCCCCGTACCATACGGTGAAAATTGTGGATTCAGATTCTCTTTACGAACGGCTGGGCATCATGGAAGACACAAGGCTTACGCAATTTGCGCTTCCTCCGATGCCGCTACCCGGATTCAATTTTGTCTAATTTGGTTGATTACGGATCTTCGAGTCCTGCTCTTCGAGTCCTGCTCTTTGAGTCCTGCTCTTCGAGTCCTGCTCTTTGAGTCTTGTTCTCTGATCGAGTGCATATCCTCGTCGATCCTACCGATAAAGGTCCAAAAAACGAACATAAGGAGGGATTATGATGAAGAAAAGGCACGGTACACGAACCATAGTTCTTTTAGGATTAATTGCTATCCTCGTCTTGGTGTGCGCGCTCAACCTTGGTTGTCAACGAAGAGATCGGCGCCCTGTACCTCCCGCACCTGAACTTGTCGCTCCTGCGAACGGATCAACCAATATTGGGCTCCGTCCCACCTTCACATGGGTTGGAGGAACTCCAACAGAGTTTTACCAACTGTACATCAGCGAACAAACGGACCCCGTTTTGTATGTTCTGAATGGCCAGCCGATAATGATTACAGATGAGACCTATACGCTCACAGTTGATTTACAGCCCAATACGACTTACTACTGGCTCGTTATGGCTTGTTTGGAGTATCCGACCGGTCACATCGCATCGACGCACAGCCCAGTGAGGAGTTTTACAACAGGGCCTCTGTAATCCTGGGTTATTTGCCTTTCATCCCAAGCATCGTGATAATCGTCTTTACGAGAATCAACGCGTTCAATCGGGCGCTCTTGTTTTTGATAGAATACAGATCATATTCTGTCTTGCGCTTGTATTCATCTACCGTTGTCGTGTGTTTGTAAGAAACCTGAGCCCAACCGGTAATCCCCGGTTTGACGCGGAACCGGTATGGGTAAAAGGGAATTTGCTCGACGCACATTTGATGATAGTGGACCATCTCTGGCCGCGGTCCGATGAACGCCATTTTCCCCGTTAAAACATTCCAAAACTGAGGGATTTCGTCGATCCGCGTTTTCCGGATCCACCTTCCAAAAGCAGTTGACCGTTCTGAAATCGCGCTGTTGGGATCTTCCAATTCAACAGGACCGTTGGGGGCGGACAAACTTCGAAACTTGTAAAAAGTAAAGAGTTCTCCAAAGACCCCTGCTCTTTTTTGAGCAAAGATAATGGGCCTTCCTGATGTAATCAAAATGCCCAAAGCGACCCCGAGAGTCAACGGAGAAAGAAGCACAAGGGCGCTTAAAGAAACGAACACGTCAAAAACCCTCTCCACACGAGAAGGTTTTTTTTGAGACAAGACCACATCATAATAGTCTCGAAACTGATCGATTAAATCCAAGGGGATCCGTTTCAATCTTTTTTCAACCAAATTTGGAAGGTATTCGATTTTTACTCCCGCTTTTCTGGCTTGATCGATTTCATGTTCTACCGAACGTCCAAGACGTGGATCTGCGATTAACAGCATATCGGGTCGTTCCAAAGGAGATTGGATCGCTTCAAGCAGAATATGGGCCGAAGGATTCATGTACTGCTGGACTACCGTCGGACTGGGATTCTTTTGTAGCGTCTCTTGGATCATACTGCCTACATGCTCTTCTTTGCCGATTACGATAATCCTTTCGGGCTTTTTTTTGCTTTTCCGCATACCCGACACCTCTGTGTTCATATTAGCCAGAATGAACTTTCCCGATCGGAGCGAGATAAATGACAAACTCATCTTCTCCGTCAACATCCAATAACGTGTCGATCAACTCCTGGTTGTAGGCACCGATTCCACACGTGCCAGCCCCAATCGCCTCAACAGCCAAGTACAGGTTTTGGCACAAATGCCCCGCATCGATACCGATGATCTTGTGAGCTACATGCGCATACCTCCATTCCGTTCGATAGGGAATGGTTGTCCAAATAAAGCTCACAGGGGCCTGACCAACAAATTGCTGGCCCAAACACGCCTGGGTAAGCTGATTAGAAAAGTCTTCGCGATCAAAGAGAAAGACCAATTCATGCGTTACAGGGAGATACCGATACAATCCAGGCTTCAGCCCGTCTACCTTCTGGGCAAAAACATAGGTCTCAAAAGAATGCCGGGAACCGCCAGAAGGCACGGTACGAAAAGAGGTAGCCCCGTCTTTTGTGATGCTTTTTAGCCCTTGTGTCGCCCACAAAAGGAAAGAGACTTCTTCCAAAAACAGCCCTTCCTCCAAGAATTTCCTATGGCTTTTCCGATCATGGAACAAGGGATAAAACCGGGTCTCCCTTTGAGCCACTTCCTGGAACGCAGGTAACTTTATGGTTTTGGCGCCTTCAGGCACTCCTTTCTCAAGATCCGGATGCGGAACTCCTTTTTTCTGATCGGTCTCCAATATGCGTACCTGTTCCCATCCTACCGATTTTAAGTTAGCTCTATGGTTCCGATAGTCTTCCATAAATCTCCTCCTTTATCTGGGCGTTATCACAGATAGTATACCAGATTCCACCAAAAGAACGGAAGAAGCGGTTTTTTTTATTTGCTTTCATGGTACAATATTGAATATGATGGGTTTATAGCGAACGATTAGGGGGTGAACTACCGTGGCGGTGGATTTCTACCAACAACAAAAAAAGAATGTGCGGAAGACAATCATATTGGTTGGCATAATCTTTGGGATCGCTATTGGGGCAGGGGTGTTTTTGGATTTGACCTTTATGACAAGCGGCATTATCACCGCGGTTTTGGTTATCTTTGTAGCAATCCAAGCCTTGATCGCATTTGGGTCCGGGAGCAAAATCGTGTTGAAATCCGTGGGCGCTAAAGAAGTGCAACCAGAAACAACGAATCTGGAAGAGAAGCAATTGCTCAATATCGCCGACGAATTGAGCATCTCTTCGGGAATGACACGACCAAAAATCTTTGTCATGGATGATCCTTCCATCAACGCCTTCGCCACAGGGACCAAGACGAAAGAGTCGTATGTTTGCGTAACAACGGGGTTGCTAACCAACCTCAATCGGGAAGAAACTGAAGGCGTGGTCGCCCATGAAATCGCTCACATCAAAAACCGGGACGTTCTTTTGATGACGATTGTCAGCGCGCTCGTTGGCGGGGTTCTTCTGCTCTCGCTTGTCGCTTTCCGCGCAGGATTGATCATGCTCCGAACAACAGGGTTCATCGCAATGACTGGTGGAGCTTCTCGCTCTCGCCGAGGGGGAAAAAGCGATAAAGGAGACTCCCAAGGGGCCATATTGGCGATCATTGCGGCGATTTTTGCGACGGCTCTGATTATGTTTATTGTTGGTCAGATCAGCCGATTGATGACCTTTGCCATTTCCCGAAAACGCGAGTTCTTGGCAGACGCGACTGCTGTTGAGTTTACGCGAAATCCGAATGGATTGACTTCCGCCTTTCGGAAAATCTACCAAAAACCCATCGCGACCAAACAAGCAAACGGCGCCACCGCCCACTTGTTTATATCAGAACCGAAGATGCTGAAGCTGGCGGAAAAACGGGGGTTCTTTGCTAACCTTCTCAGTACGCATCCCCCGTTGATTGATCGGATTGCGGTTTTGGAAGCGACAGACCGAGCGGTAATAATTCAGGAGCTCCAGTCCAAAACCCGATAATGAAGAATCAATGCCCCAGAGGGCAAAGCACGATGAGTTAACAGACTCAATCTCCGTTCAATGGCTTTGGATCCTACCAAGGCTACCTGACCGGAAAACAATACCGGTTCGATCGTAACGACCATTTCATCGATCAGCCGCTCGTTCCAGAAAAGCGTATTGATCGCTTCTCCTCCAATCACACATACTTCAGGGAATCCCCGTTTCTTAAGCGTTTCCAGCAACCGAATCGGACTGGAAGAACAATACCATACTTCGTCGCTGGAATGCGCCTCCAACTCTGGGTTTCTTGTCATCACGACATTCAGGCGGTTCGGAAGTGGGCGCGGTAGGGTCCGGAAGGTCCGGTGTCCCATAACAACCGCGCCAATCCGTCGCGTAAAGGATGAGAAATGATCCATATCCTCACGTGATGTCCAATCGGGCTGATTCTGACCGTCACGACCAATCCATCCGTTGAGCGTCGTCGCGCATACTAAGATCGTTTTCGATCGATTGGATGCAGAATTCATATCTCAACAATGGCTGAAACGCCGAGCCAAGGAACCTTAGTTTTCGGTCCGGAAGACAAATTTTTCATTGCTGAACATGCGGGATGTGACCCATGCTAAAAAGACGGCGACACCCACATTGATCAAGACCGTTTGAAGAATCTGCTGATAGGGAATGACATTGCTCGTAAACAAGGCTTTGAGGGTGTCGATTCCATTCATCAGAGGGATAAACCCGATAAAGGGAATACTCTCCAAACCGCCAGGTTGCATGCTCATGATCCCAAAAATAACGGCAACGATATACAACGGCATGGTATAAGCGGTCGCTTCTTTGACTGTTTTTGCAAAAATCCCGATAGCCGCAATAATTGTCGCAACGATAACGGACATGGATAACACGGTAATAATCAGCATGGCGACCAGATCCGCGGAGAATGCAGCCATAAAGTTTCCCCCCATATCGGAACCACCACTCATCATTCGGGAAAACCCAATGGAAAAGGCTATCGACGAAATCAAAGCCATCAATAGGTTGGCCAGCATCATATAGAGGATCTTCCCCCAAGCGATAGCGGTGCGGGAGACTTGATTCACCAAAAGAATGGTAAGGGTCTGGCGTTCTTTTTCTCCAGCAGTTGTATCAAAACCCAAAGAAAAGGATCCCGCGAAGAGATAAATCACAAGCATATAGGGCAACATCATCCCCAAGAAGTTCCCAGCTTGTTCCCGTTCCGTTGCAATGTTTGTTGTATGGGTATATGGGCGATTTAGTACTTCTGGGTTCACACCCAGCGATTGCATAATGGACCGAATTTCTTGATTTCTGAGCTGCGAAATCCCATAAAACGCGTGGTTCAACGCCCTGCTTGATTCCATCTGCTCCGAGAATGAGATAAACTCGATTTGAAGATTATCCATTCGGATGTACTCATCTATCGTTTTTGCCGGATCGCTGAAAATCATGGCTAAATGGATCTCGCGGTCTCGAATCGATTGATCCAAATCATCCGGCGTGTCCGTCACAATCTGAAAGAGAATGCCAGCCTGGTGCAGCACTTCTCGCGCAAGAGTTTCCTGATTGGTAAAGATGACAAAGGTGGTCTCTTGAAGCCGTTGTTCGGTTTGAGTCTGCATACTGCCGATTACTTGGAAGATCACCAAAAAGAGGATGACTGGCAGAACAAAAGAAGAAAATACGGTCCGTTTATCCTTAAAAGTTTGATAGAATTCCTTGCGGAAGATCAGCAATGTATCTTTCATGCAGCATCCCCTTCCTTTACGATCGAAAAGAACGCATCTTCCAAATCGTCGGTCTGGGTTTTTTCCAAGATTTCGGGGAGCGTTCCGATGATTTTGAGCATACCATGGTCGATAATCCCGATTCGATCGCACATCTTGCGAGCGACTTCCATCACATGCGTGGATAGGATAATCGTTTTCCCTTGGGATTGGAGATCTTTGAGATAATCCAATACCGTTCTTGCAGTCAAGATATCCAACCCATTGGTCGGTTCGTCAAAGACAATGATATCCGGAGAATGGATCAAAGCGATGGCGATCAACGTTTTCTGTTTCATCCCTTGTGAATAGGTCCCCATTCTTCGGTCCAGAAAATCCTTCATCCCAAGGTATTGGGATAGATTGGTAATCTGATTCTCGATCGTTCCTTTTTCCAAATGATTGAGTTCCCCAAAAAACCGTAGGGTTTCTCGCGAAGTCATATTGCCTGTCAGGCTCATATCGGACGAAAGGAATCCAACCCTCTTTCGGACCTGTTGAGAATCTTTCTGGGTATCATACCCACAAACACCTACTTTCCCGCGGGTAGGCACCAATAGAGTAGACAATATCCGCAATGCCGTTGTCTTTCCAGCGCCATTGGGTCCAAGCAATCCGAAGATCTCGCCTTTTCTGACTTCGAATGAGACATCCTTCAGTGCCTGAACACTTTTCTTCCGTGCAGCAAACACCTTGTTCACCTGTTGAAATTGAATCATCGCGTTTTCCAAAATCCATACCCCCTTTCGAGCATATAACGTTCTGGTTTGATCTAATCGATAATCGGGTCAATAATCCCTTGCGAAGTATATCACAAATCAGACCTATCACCAAATTTTCTCCCTTTTTTCGCATACTTGAGCGGTAAAACCGTTTATGCTCAAACCCTGGTTTCCCAATGAAAAGCATGGTACAATTATCCCAGAGAAAACCCTTTCCATCATGGGTAGTTCAATGCGAGAAAGCAGGTGAATGGCCTATCAAATGCCGGATTCAGATAGAAACAACCGGACAGTCGATCAAGATTTCCGTTCCTATCGGACAAACATTGATGCAGATTCTGAGAGATCATGGGGTTTCGTATTCTTTTCCTTGCGGAGGAAAGGGCACGTGTGGCGGTTGTGTGGTTCGAGCCTCTGGAGACTTGTCTAAGCAATCCGAGCGAGAATCGGAAGTGCTTCGTTCCCGCGGCCTTTCTAATGATCATCGGTTGGCTTGCTTGGCCCGAATCGAAGGAGAAGCGATTGTCGTTTTGGCCCCTCACCTTTCTATTGAATCCGAGGAACCCTTATCTCCTACCGCTCCCTTTTCGCCAAATCGTTCAAACACAGACCCAAAGAAAGCCTCATATTCCATCGCAGTCGATATTGGCACCACAACTCTGACTGCGTATCTTTTGCGACCAGACAGCGGTGTGGCCCAATCGATGCGCCGAAAGAATCCGCAAACCTTGTATGGCGCAGACTTGATCACCCGGATTTCTTACGCGAATCAGCCAGAAGGAATGGATACTCTTCAGAAGCAGATCCAGTCCGCTATCGATCAGATGGTCCAAACGCTGCTCCTCCGTGAAAGAATCTTACCCAACCAAGTACATACACTTGGTCTGGTAGGGAACACAGGCATGCATCATCTCTTTTGGGGGATTTCTACCCGCTCCTTGGGGCAGATGCCCTTTGAACCGCGTGTGATTTCAACGCCCGAAAAAAAAGCCGCGGAAGTTGGGTTGAATCAGGTAGACCCGCAGACTACGGTCCACTTTCTACCCAATATCGCTGGGTTTGTGGGATCGGACATTCTCGCCGCATGCATCCATTGCGGACTGCACCTCCCGGGCCTCTCGCGATCAGGAGCTCGAATGCTCATCGATATCGGAACAAACGGGGAAATTGTGTTGGTCAAGGATCATCAAGTGTTTTGCTGTTCCACAGCAGCAGGACCAGCGTTTGAAGGGATGAACATAACGCATGGGATGCTCGCGCTTCCGGGAGCTGTTGATCGGTTGTGGAAGGATTCGAATGGGAAGGTCCGATACACAGTAATCGGTAATGGCCATCCGAAAGGCATCTGCGGATCGGCCCTGATTCAGTGGATCGCCCTTCTCATCGACAGCGGCTTGATCCTCCCAAACGGGAGAATCCATAATCGATTGGCCTACAGCGATGGCGATCGGTCCATTGTGCTGAACGAAATACCCAGTGATCGACCCATCCTGCTTACCCAAAAAGACATCCGACAAGTGCAGCTTGCCAAAGGAGCCATTCGTGCCGGGGTTGATACTTTGCTGGAACGAATAGGAATCCCATCCACCGATTTGGATCAAATCTACCTTGCGGGTCATTTTGGCACTCACCTAGATGTTCAAGCCATACAGAAAATCGGCCTAATCCCATCGATCCCTTCCCATAAGGTGAAAGCAGAGGAAAACGCTGCGTGCGAAGGGTTAGCAAAAGCCCTTTTGAACCCCCACCTGCTCGATTCTGTTTATGCCTTCCAGAAACAGTTCACGCATATCCCACTCCACAACGATCCCCGATTCATGGAACGGTTTGCCCAATCCATGCGTTTGGAACAGGATCTTGGATCGTGATCTATCAAGCCCCGATTCAACAGCCCGCTTATGCTCAGCGATGGACACCCGTTCCCGAAAAAGGGACTCGATCCTGTCGGCAGAACCGTCGCGCAAGATTCCGGCCGTCCAGACCGGCAGGAGGCAACCCTCCGCCAGGGGTTGTCCATTGCCCAATCATCGAAAAGCTCTGCAAAGAAGGCAATGTATTGGGCAACCGGGCTATCACGCTCTGTGGCGTGGGTCCGAACCCTTCGTAGCTCCCATGCCAATTCCGGGTATACCGTTGTACGGTGTGTGGGGTTGATACGTCTGACACCTCGATATCCGAACCAATCCCCGGAAATCGTTTCTCCATCAACTCCACAACCTGGTTTTTCAACTGCACTTTCACTTGCTCATACCCTTTCCGGTCGGAGCGGGCCAAGTCCCGCCAGTATTGGTCACGCCATGTATTAAAAATCACTTGTGCGGAAGTTTTCCCTTTTGGGGCCAGTGTGGGGTCGTAATGCCGAAACGTGATTGCCAGCAAGTCTTGGGTAGAACCATCTGGCAAGGGAAAAGGTTTATCCAGTTCAAGAATCAGATTGTGTGGTTCGCTAGACAGATCCCGAGCGATTCCAAACCCAAAGAAAACGGAAGAAGGGAACAATGGAAAAGTTTCATACGCCTTCCTTATGCTGTCGGTCAGATGATGCCCTTCGAGCATCTCGAACAAAGTTGAATGTCCATCTGCTGCTGATACAATTTCGTCCCCCATCACTTCATCCCCGGAAGAAAGACGAATGCCAACGGCTTTCCCTTTTTTTACTAGAATTTTCTCCACAGGATGGCGGTAATGGACGTTCCCTCCCAAAGACCGATATTTCCGTTCAATATTCCGAGCAAAGGTAAGAGAGCCTCCCACAGGGTACCCGGCTGCTTGACGATGCTGCATACCAAGCCCCATGGTCAATGACATAACAGACCAGTCGGGTGGAATTACGCCAACCAACACCTTCTTCATGATCGGATTACGGAATTGATCGGCATACACTTTCATGGGCGTTCTCGCGTGTCTCAAAAACCGGCGCATAATCGATAGATTCCCTAAGAGGACCCTTGCGGAGTGAATGGGGCTGTGATTCTCTGGATCGGTAGTGATTTGGTACCGGCTCATGCTTTTCAAATCTTTTGCGAGCTGTTCGATCATCTTTCGGTCTTCGGGCGCAACTCTTAAAAGCTCTTCTTTCAAGCGATCCGCGTTCGAAAACAACCGCACCACCGAACCATCCACAAACTCCATTTGGGAAAAGGTCTCTGGGTTGACGATTTCCGAGCGGCTTCCGTCCTCGTTCTCGAATGCGCCCAATTCGTCCCAAACGACATCAAACCCCGTATTGGGTTTGGTGCCCATCAACCAATGAATGCAGTAATCGATTGTATAATCGCCCCGTTTCCAGGCGGTGCAAAGCCCCCCCGGAATGGAATGCGCTTCAAATATCTCCGTATCATATCCATTTCGTTGCAGATAAGAACCGGCCGATAACCCAGCAATCCCCGCTCCGATAATCAAGACCTTTTTTTGCGCCATATCTATGCCCCTTTCTGGGTTGTAAGCAATCGAACCCCCAAAATTCTCTGATAGTATAGCACATTTTATTCCGAATCTTCCGGGGGACTGCTACGGTACTCTCAGAATGGGAATGGTTGAATCGCTACGCAAGAAAGTTACGATTGGTTTCAGAAGAAATTTCACATTTCCGAAAGGGGATACTGGAGAATCAAAAAACCATACTCCTCCATAGAGCTCGTCAGATGAAAACCCCATCGCTTGTATATTGCGATGGCCTTTTCGTTGGATTGGTGAACCCCCAGTTCGATGGCATCCATTCGTCCGCGATACTGATTACATATATGACGGAATACGAAGCTTCCGATCCCTTGGCCTTGAAACTCTGAATGGAGGACAAGCCCGTGTAGATGGAGGATCTGATCCCGTTCTTCAGTCCAAAAGTATCCCGCCTTTCTGCCCTGAACCGTTATCCGCTGAACCACTCCTGTCTTACGGACCAATCCAGCGAACTGGTCCCATGAAACGCCCATAATTTCTAGAGTTTTTTCGAGGTACTCAGCTGCTTCTTTCTTCATCAGGAATAGAAAATCATCGATATCCTCACTCGTAGCAGGAAAAAACGCAACCGTTTGGTCTTCTCTCATTCGAAACCCTCATCATTCTCGCAGGTAGAGGGCCTTTTCCTCCGTTCCTTTTGCATAAGCATTGATCGGATTGAAGGGTCCATCTTTTCGATGGCATACCGCAACGAAAGACGGGGCATATGGGTTTTATGGGTTTGGATAAAGCCGATCACAGCGTCAAGATCCTGTTCCGCCAAGACTTTGAGCATCCATCCATATCCTTTTACCACCAGATAGTGCGCATCATTCATCAATCGTTCAGCGATCCGCAAAGGGTTGGTGTGATGATATCGGTTTCTGCGGATGGGCAGGATGAGCGTGACGGCCGATGCCCTTCGAACCGGGAACAGAGGGGAATGGGTCCACTCCAATATTTTCGGGAACGAATCGGTTTGTTGCATCACCAATTCCCCCAAAGCGTGTGTGCAGAAGTCGTCGCAGTCCCCCCAATCGGAGACATACTCCCTCAACCACCGCTCAAAAAGGAAAAAAGTTTCCTTTTGATATTGGTTCCTCATCCGGTGGGCCCAATCAAAGGCAATCGTGTTGTAAGGCCATCTCTTTTCTTTCAGCAATACCTCGCAAAAAGGAAAGACCGTTTCGAGGCTTGGAACATTAAGGGTCCGGAACAACTCCGCGCTGAAGGAGCGGACCGTTTTGGTGTTCAATGATTGTGCGCTCCTCAAATCGTCAAATTGTCTATGGATCCGCTCAAGAAGATGGGTCATACGAACCTCCCAGTTTTCACGATTGGAAAGAAATCGGTTTATCAATCTTGTCCACCGATTTCAACAGAGATTCCAGGCAGGAAAGAAACCGTTCCAGTGTTTGGTGGTCAACATTCAAACAAGGATCCAATCGAAGCGTTTTCCCTCCAGAACGCAACGAAAGGATGAACCGGTTAGCGAGCAATCCTTCAAAGATGCTTTGCGCTCGATCCAAATCAATCGCCACCATCAATCCTCTCCCTCGCGAGGCATGGATCACTGGATACCGTATCTTAAGCCCTTCTAAGGCGCTTTTCAAAAAACGACCTTCATTGTGGGCGCGATCGATCAAGCCCTCTTCCTTGATAACGCGAACAACCTCCAGAGCCACGCGCGCGCCCAAAGGATCATACTGATGCGATTGCGCGTATGGGAAAGACTTGCCTTCCCAGCGACCCACACATTGTTGAGAAATCCCGGTAAAACTGACCGGGTAGCCATTTCCGATTCCTTTTCCAATTGCCACAATATCGGGTTGGATGCCATAATGTTCAAAACCATACCATTTACCAGTTCGGCCGATCCCCGTCGTGATCTCATTGACAAGCACCAAGCCACCCTCCGATTGGATGGTTTGGCTGATCAACCGGATCAGGCCCTTCGGAGGAAACCGCACAAATCCCGAAGAGCTCCCCGGCTCGAACAAAAACCCTCCGAGCCGATCGAAGGGAATAGTTTTCAACTGCGCGCAATCGCGATCACAGGTTTCGGCCTTGGGGCAGTTTCGGCAGCGTTCCAACCAATCAAAAGTGGTCCAGGTATGGGAATCTCTCGTCGTTGCCGATCCATACGCTCCATAGTACGAATCGCTCATCGATAGAATGAGCGGGCGATCCATAATCTTTTGGGCAAAACGAACGCCAAATTCGATGGCTTCGCTTCCCGAACACAAAAAAACCCCTTTCCCATCATCCAAGCCCATCGTCTCCAGCAACTCGATGGCGCTTTCCTCAATTACCCGATGCGCGTAGATATATCCGGTATGCATGAGCTGCTCGGACTGCTTTTGAATCACTTGGCAAATCCTCGGATGATTGTGTCCGACCGAGGTACACCAAACTCCTGATTCGAGATCGACGAATTCCGTACCATTTGAATCGTACACATACTCTTTTTTTGCTCGGACCGCATCGGGGATACGCACCGGATGCAGGGTCCAGAAAATATGGTTCATCTTCCTCTCCTCCCCCTACCTCGACAATCCTCGTTCGATAAAGGTGATCAGCTGGTCCACCCGATGCATGAGCACGTCGATCGTTTGTTCTCTGTACTCTTTGAGCATCGACCAAGCGTTTCGAAAGAGGTACAAGATAATGGTTTCAACGAAATCCCGATCAAAACAAGGCGCGAACCTGTTTAGGCTATACTCCCGATCGATCAAGGGCACAAAAAAATCTCTCAGCTTGGGTTCCATGTCTCGAAGCGCTTTTTCCATCAGTTCTGGACTTGCATTCAGGATTGTGCTGAAACTAAACTCAACATATTCAGGATATTGCTTCATAAACCCGACCATCATATTCATATGGACTCTCAGAGATTCGAAAAGCGTCCATGGTTCCTGTCTGTCTTTTGGAATATGGGTTTGCAACCATTCCACCTTCAGATCCCCCGCTTTTTGAACAAGATAGAGAAACAATTCTTCTTTGCCCAAAAAGTGGTAATAAAAGGTACCTTTGCTAATCCCCGATTCTTTGATAATCGTATTGATCGACGCTTTCTCATATCCTTTCTCCGCAAATTCCGAAAGCGCTGAGCGAACAACGTCCTCTTCTCGTTCAAATCCCTTGCGAAGCATTTTTCACCTCGAAATCCCCTATTGCTTTCCTCTGAACCCGCATAATCATACCCCAATACTCCCTGTTTTGTCAATCCATCTAAAGGGTTTCAATGGATTCGCAGCCTCAGTTTTTTGATCATCAACGGCATCATCAACACAAAAGCCCCGACATTCGTCAGAATGGCCAAGACAAAATGCCAACCATACGCTCCCGTGCCCGACACTATACCAGAGACCGATCGGAACACCCAAAAGCTTGGGATCGGGTAAAACACCCACTCCCAATTGGAATCGAAAAACATGGAAAGCAACGGAACGAAGCCCAAAAGAAAGGCCACGACTTTGATGATCGCGATCGCCGTATTCTGATTGTCAGCAAACACCCCGATGATCATTCCCATGAACACCCCCAAGGCGCTGGAAGCCAAAACAACCATGAGCACCCGCTCTCCGGGGAATGACGTTCCAAGCATCGCCAAGGATACGATCACTCCATACAAGAGATTGTACACCACAACGATCAGGATCTTCGATACCCAATAATGACCGATGGTGATAGGACTCACTCCTTGCGCTCGAATCATACCGCTCTCTTTGTCATCGACAACCGTTAGGCCCATCGAAATCCCTGCCCACATTCCGATCAGCAAAATCAAAACAGCCGTCAAAAAGGTGTACAGCTGAGATTGTTCCACCCCCATCGAGTGGACCGAAACAGGAACGGAGTCACTCAAATCCGATGCCGCGATCATCGTCATTTGAACTGCGGCTTTCCGGATCTCCTCTTCTTCGGTACCATAAAAGACCAACGCATAGGATGATTCCTTGCGCAAAACCCCGATCCAACCCGAAGACTGGTTGACCCAATCTGTCAATTCTTCGTAGGAAGAAACGCGTTCCACCTGGCTTGTCTGCCTCAAGCGATCTTCAAAGCCTGTGGGCACGGAAGGATCAACAACAAACCGCACTTCCGTACCCTCCAAGAGGGGGATCACCATCTGAAAGGCAAGGATCATGATGATCGGAGAAAAAAACATATATAGAATGATTTGGTTTCGAAACCCGTTGCGAATATCTTTCCCGGCCAACGCAAACAGTCGACTCATGTTCATCATCTCCTAAAGAAGCTCATAATCCGCTTCTTTTCATTGTTGTCTTTCCGAACGACCACCCAGTCAATGGGATCAGAACGGCCAGCAGAACCAACGCGGGCATAAACATTTGCCAAGGAATGCCGCTCGCTCCCTCCAGCAATCGATGAACGCCAAAGAAAACGGGATATGAAGGAATCCACTGGAATACAGGGGCACCAATCGACGGATTGAAATACGGAATTGCCGGCAATAAAGCAATCAGCGTGACCCCAAGGATGATATACAGAAAATCCATCAGCGAATCGTAAAACTGGGCCAGAAGCAATCCGAGAAAGGACATCAAACCGGAGGAAAGCGCAACCATAAGGATAAAGGGCCATAGATCGATACGCCATTGATTCGTGGCGATCAGAAATAACAGAGAAAAGAGAAGGCAGTTTCCTACATTGACCAAAACCTTCGAAAGAATGTAGGCATATGTGCCCCCAGGCGAAACGCGGTAAGCAAATAGGCTCCGTTCCTTCTTTTCGTTGAACAGCATGGCCGATATGAGAAAAAACGCGATGAGCATAACATCGGTAGCCAGCAAAACAGGAATGAATCGGAGGTTCATCGGCAAAGAAACCGCGTGCGGATGGAGGTTCTCGGTAGAGATCATTGGAGGAATGATAACCTTTTGGATCATCTGATCCGAAAACCGAAGGAACTCTTCGATCGCTGTGACGGTTTTCGGCTGTTCATACCCTTGAGCAATCAAGATGATTTCTTTTTCGTATGCTACCACGCCTATGATCCCATGATCCCGCGCTTCTTGTTCGAGAAGGGACCGGTCAGAATACAACTGGAACCCGTGTTCTTGCAGGGCCAAGAATGATTTCCATCGCTGATCATCCGTGCGATCCACAAACCCTATGGTCGGTCTTTCCGCCTCGAACGAAGGAGGGATCAACCAATTCACCGCGGCGGCATAGGCAGCAACCAAAGCGATCGTAATGGCGAAAAAACCATTCCGCCAAGCGGTTTTCGTATCCAAACGCACATTTGCCCATAGGACCGCAAGAAAACGCCTCATACCTGCAACTCCTTTCCCGTGAGCTTGATGAAGATCTGTTCCAATGTAGCCTCCTGAGAATGAAGCGTAATGACCGGGTATTGCGCGACCAAGTCGGACAGGCGCTTTTTTTCTTCCGGTCGATCCATGAAGAAAATCGCCCTCTGGGCTTGATCCTTTTCTCGATACTCGATCTGCACAGATTGTGTTCCATACTGCAGTTTCAAGTTTTTCGGTGTGTCCATGGCAACGATCGCTCCCTCATACAAAAAAGCAACATGGTCGCACAGCTCTTCGGCGGTAAACATGTTGTGGGTGGTCAAAAAAATCGTTGTCCCTTGATCACGCTGCTCGCGGATGATGGTTTTGATCTCCTGGGCGGTGGATGGGTCCAAGCCAGAGGTCGGTTCATCCAAGAACAGAATCTTGGGCCTGTTGATCAGAGATCGGGCGAAGACCAATCGATGCTTCATCCCTTTGGAATACTCCTTGGTCTTTTTGTTTCTCGCATTCTCCAACCCCACCATGCGCAAGAGCGTATCTGGATCGATTGTATTCTTCTTGAAAAGCCTCCCAAAGAAAGCCAAGTTCTCATAACCCGTGAGTTTCTCATACAGATTGGGCAATTCAAAAGATACGCCGATCTCTTCATAGTAGGTTTGCTTCATCGCCCGAATCGGAACCCCCTCGATCATCACATCGCCAGACTGTATGGGAAGCAACCGCGAAAGGATATTCTGTACCGTGCTCTTCCCCGCGCCATTGGGTCCCAGAAACCCAAAGATTTCCCCCTTTGAAATGGAAAAGCTGATCTCGTTCACGGCATTCACGTTCGACCGTGGATATCGATGGACCAAATCCCGCACTTGGATCACAAAGACCACCTCCAACTATCAAGTTTGTACTATATAGTTTCGACCTCGTGGTCTAATTATATCAAATTGGATTACCCCATGTCAAGATCAAGGGGAACAATAAAACTCATTTTATAATGGAAAAGCGCCGTAACCGTAGGTTGTTGGCGCTTCCTGCATAACGGATCCCTCTAATACTCTTTCAAATTAGGCCCGATTGGCATAGGCGTATATCTTTTTTCCCCAAGGAAAGAGAGCAAACACAACCAAACCGATTCGGAACAACCAAGAAGGATAGATCTTTCTTCGGTCTTTTTGAATTCCCCGAATGATGGCATCCGCAACGACTTTAACATCCTGTCGGGGCCATGGCATGGAGGGCCGGTTGGCCTTCCGAAAAAAACGGGTCTCTGTAGCAATAGGGTATACGACCGAAAGGATTTGACCCTTTGGGGTTTCGTAAGCCATGCTTTCGAAGAAAGCATGCAAAGCAGCTTTTGTCGATCCATACAAAGCAAAATTGGGAATCGGGATAAAGCTGATTCCACTGGCTGTTGCCAGGAAAAAGAATTCGGTCCCGTTTTTTAGGGTCTTCATCTTTTCCAGCGAATAGATGACGGAAAATACATTAACCCGATAGATTGTCTCAATATGCCCCCAATTCGGAGGACCCAACGGTTCGTGATAGGCAAACCCTGCGTTGGCGAAAAAGAGATCGATTCCGCCCATGAGCGCAAGAGCATGGTCGAACAACTGATCCACATTCTCGGGTTCGGAGACATCACACGCATATTCATAGAACAATGGATGATTGATTTTCGACTCCTCGGGAAAGCTCCGGGCTACGCCCATTACATGCGCCCCCTCTTCCAGAAGCCTAAAAGACACCTCACGGCCAATCCCCGATGACGCCCCAGTGACAACACACCTTGCTCCTTGAATCTTCATGTTTCTCCTCCTTCAACCGATATCGTTACCCCTGGGAATCGAGTTGGCGCTCCTCTACTGCTCTGGGTTTTAAATAAGCGGGAGCCCCGCATATTGAAGAATCCGAAGCGCACGCAGAGTGTTCCATCGACTCGGGCCGCCGGGATCTTCCATAACCAGATGGATTTGGCCCGCTGGTTTGGACTGCGTCGTCCATCGTCCGTCCTTTTTTCTCTTTTGAATTATCATGTTCAGCGCAGGGGTCATCCGCTCGTCATAGGGAACCCCGCTCGTTCGAAAGCAATCGAGGGCTCGCACGATATCGTACTGCCATCGTGGAGGGAATGGGAAGTTCAGGAACTTTTTGTCGATGATCTCTCCCGTCCGGTCGGACAGATACAATCGATGGGCAAGCACGAACTCTGCGGAAGAATGGTGAGCTTCGTTCAATTCTTCGAGCCGATACTGATATCCATGTTCACGATACGATTGAATCCCTTCCATCATGCACAATGTCGTATGAAGCGAACTGTGTTTGGCCCCCGACCGGTTCAGTCGGCAATTGAATCCTCCATCGTCCATTTTTTGAGACAGGATGAAGTCAACCACAGAACGGAGCGGTTCGGGGTCGATCTGGAAATAACAAGCGTACAACAAAAACATCCCGTTGATGCACACGTCGCTTTGGGAAATAGTTTCCGCTGGATTGATCCCTCCATCCGGGCTCTTCTCCCGCTCTGCGATCATCGTGATGGTTTCTCGGACCTGTGGGTTGGTGGGTTCTAGACCGATCAAACACAGGTCCACCAGGGTGTAATGGGAGCATATCCATTTCGGTTGGTAAAACTTCCTTCCCCAATGACCGGTTGGGGTTCTTTGCGAAAGGTAGATGGCCCCGTACCCTTCATGGGCAATCCTTTTTTGGAGGTCTGGTCGTTCCTGGCCCAAAAGATCACGATACACTTGGTATTGAATGGACACATCTCCTGCTAACAACCACTGCATTCGATCCTGTTCGGTCATTCTACCCCATCCTTTCCTTGTTTCGAAAGCTGTCGGGTCAAGGAGGAGAAAGAATCGCGCTAGCGGCCTACTCTGGTCCTACCTTTATTACAAAGAAAGACACGCTTCAGCAGCGATCCAGAAGAGAGCTTCCCGCGCCGATCCATCCTTCCGATCCCAATCTCGTTTGTCCCATAATTCTCCACTGACATCATCTCCTCCATAGAGAAGCTGACCGAAGGCTACCCCACGAAACTCCGCAGCAGCCATAAAAGAAGCGGTTTCCATCTCCACAGTGATGCACCCCTCTTCTTTCCTTTTTTTAACCTTCTGGGGGGTTTCTCGATAGAACGCGTCTGTTGTCCAAGTCATTCCTTTTTGGTAATCGATTCCTCGC
>CAZOJQ010000007.1:0-74643 GCA_964580185.1 uncultured Thermotogaceae bacterium | reverse complement strand
GGAGCAGGGCTGTACCCGTTACGGAGGTTAGGTATCGGGGATGGTCTTTTCGGAGGCCGATGGCAAACAGGATTCCTACAAGACCGAAAACCGACCCGCTGGCTCCGATCGAGAAAACATCGGGGTACAAGAAGTGGGTTAAAACATTCCCCATAACCCCCGACGCAAAGTAAATCAGAAGAAAACGCCCTGGAGCAAAGACATATTCTGTGATTCTACCAAGGTAATAGAGGGCATACGAGTTAAACAGAATGTGCAGCAGATTCCCATGGAGAAAGATTGCAGTCACAATTCGATAGTATTCTCCTTGATTTACCAGAGGTCCGTATTGGGCTCCAAGGGATTCCAACGCATCAGCAGAAACCATCGCGCTCATCGAGATCCCTGTCCCTCCTCGGATGATGGTCATGATGAAGAACACCAAGTTTAATACCAAGATGCTTATAGTGATTGGGGTTTTTGGTTTCATCCAGTACCTCCTGATTCAAACAGTTGATCCGATACTTTCGCAAAGCCCAACTGGAGGGCATGAACAACATCTGATCGGTCTTCCCAGCGAATCTTCCAGTCCGCGAGGGTCCGAACGCTCTTCTTCAAACGGGTGATCAGGATATCGCGTTCTTTCATGGATAGTTGAAAACAACGGACATATTTGCGAAGGTCCAATTCAAAGGGCAAAGACCCGTGTTGCAGGATACTCCTTGCGGTCCGGTACTGAGCGCTTCCGATCAGTTTTCCACCCCGGAAAAGGGGTTCTCCCAACGATACATGATCGAAACAAGCCGCGCTTACTGTCTGTGGGGGATGAATCCGGGCCGGAGTTGGCACGATACCTAATAACGCCAACCCAGATATCAACCCTTGTGTGATCATCCGATAGGATTCAACGACAGAAAGGGTTTTTCGCTCTGGAATGACGGGCACAGCCACGGCATAAGTTAGCTCCCGATCGTGCAAGACCGCTTTTCCCCCAGTGGGTCTATGGACGAAATCAATCCCCTGATCGTTCATGAAGAGAAGGTCAATCCGATCGGTTTTTTGGTAGACGCCTACCGAAAGCGCTGGGGGATTCCACGTATACAACCGAATGATCCCGATTCCTTCCTGGGCGCATTGGGCCATCATACGAAGGTCAATATCCATATTGGTTTTCCCCGAGCAAGGGGTATGGGTATGATCCCAAAAGCGCCATCTCAACGATTCGTCACCTTGGTACCCCTACATTCCAGCTGTTCATCATTCGGAGAATGTCAGGAGAAAATGTGGACAAAATGATTTGCGGGACCGGAAAACCCATAATCTCTTTCACAACCGCTTCGAGCTGGGGTGCGTTCATGTCGAAAGGGTTCAGTACCGGAACGAACCTGCCTTGATGGAGCGTTTCGAAGGCTTGGGAGGTATCGTATCTGACCCTTTGAATGTCAGGATACCAGTAAGATAGGGCTACTGATTGAAGGTGCCCCGCATTGACCCATTGGGCCCAATTTTGGAACGTATCTCTTCGAGCCAAGTGAATGTCGGATGATACAAAAGCGGAGAATTGGGTGAAAATGCCTAAAGAATCTCTTAACGCGGCAATCCGGAAAATCAAGTCATCCAAAGCCTGCTCTCGAAAGGTATCGAAGGAATAGACCTGTTGGTAGCTTTCCCGCTTTTTCCGCTCGAATTCGATGAGCGCAGTGGGGTTGTACCCATACGCGCGGTTTGGATATCGAAAGTTTTCTAGGGCGATGAACATGGGCTGGTACCGAACCATGATTTCCCGAAGCAGCGAGAGAACAAAGGATTGAACGTGAGGGTTGCCAGGATCCAAAATGACGGGGGAAGTATGCAATCGACCGATGGAATCGTGGCTGAGCCATTGGGGAGATCGTCTCGTAACATGTAATGGGTTGAAAGGAATGTCTTCGGAGGGCCAAGCCGTGAACAGATCAAGCATCAAAACCGTTCGGATTCCAAGTGTGGAAGCCTTCCGAAGAATGTACCCAATTGGGTCGAAATCCGAAGGGGTTGGGTGATTGATCAAAACATTGCTTCTGGGAAGGATATCCGATCCATACAACGCTTCCAGATAGGATATGGCAGGAACATAGAGAGTGTCAACCCGAAACTGGATGCACATTCCCAAAACGCTGTCTATTACCTCTTCACTAACAAGGGCGCTTTTCGGAAGGACGATGCCCAAACCTCGAGGATGCGCTTCCTGAGTGGTTGTCCATCCCATACTCATGATCATAATGCTTAAATACAGAATACAGAAGTTTCTTTTTCTCACAGCGGCCTCCTGTACTTGGATTTACACTTGTGGAAATTATACCACACCATGTGTTATACTTGATAGAGGATTTTTTGGGGAGGTGTTGTATGCAAGTCAAGAAATTGATCGACGCTGACATCCCTTGTTTTTTGGACCTTGTCGCGGAGATTTTTTCTGACTATCCAATACCCATACGTTGGTCCCCTCGGGATTTCGAACGAGATGTGCGAGAGAATTCATTGCGTTTGGAAGACTCTCTGGTTCTTGTTGAGGGAGAACGGATGATTGGATTTGTCTTGGTGGGTATCCGAAAGGATCGGGCTCGAATTGATGCGATGGGGGTTCTACCAGCCCATCGAGGGCTGGGGGCTGCGGAGGTCCTTCTGGAGCAGATTATCGACAGTTTGAGTTGGAAAAAGATCCGATCCATCACGTTGGAGGTATTGGAGCAAGAGGAGCGCGCAGTCCGGTTTTACAAGAAAAAAGGGTTTTCTCCCAAGCGGCTCCTGACTGCATACTCGTTTCCCCTTCCCTATGACCGTTCGCCGTTGTTCCGATTTGAACCTTCCACTGCGCCCGTAGTGGCTCAATGGGCACTTCGTGCCCAAGAATTGTTTCAACGGATGCCAAATTGGCAAAGAGAACCCATAACGATTCAGATGTCCGAAGAACGATACCCGATGGCTTTAATCACCCCTGCCAATCAGAAACACGGGGTAGCGGGTTATCTTGTCTATGGGTCCAATGATCACAACGCATTTATCGTGGATTTCTGCCTGACAGACTCCTTCTTTGATGCCCAAGAGGTCTTCAAAGACGCGTTGCTCTTTTTGCGTCATCAGACATCAAAGACTTCTGGCGTGATTACGGGTCTGCCCCAAGAAGATATTCTCACGCCGTTGATCCGCAAACTGGACGCCACCCCTCTTTTTACTCAATGGGAAATGGAGCTGAGAATACGGTAACCACCTTGGATCTTTTCGATATGCTTCTCAACCATCATAAACCACAGCACTGGTGGCCGGGAGACAGTTTTTTTGAAATCATAACCGGTGCGGTGCTCACACAGAATACCAATTGGATCAATGTTTCCCAAGCGATTGATCGACTCAAACAGGAGTCCCTGCTTGAACCTAGAGCGATGTGGAATGCGCCTGCCGAGGTAGTGAAACAATGCATCATGCCCGCAGGATACTATAACGTGAAATATAACAGGCTTCGGAGCTTTTTGGCCTATCTTATCGGAATCGATTTGGATTTTCATGCATTCTTTCGGACCGACTTGATTCCTCTCCGATCGGAAATCCTTGGAATTAAAGGAATTGGGCCAGAGACAGCAGATTCGATCTTGTTGTATGCCTTTCATCGGCCGATTTTCGTTGTGGATGCCTATACACGGAGAATGTTCAGCCGGATGGGCCATCGATGGATGATTGGCGCGCCATATGAACAGATCCAAGCCTTTTTTCATCAGTCTCTGCCGAGAGAAGCGGCATTCTTCAATGAAGCCCATGCCTTGATTGTAAACCATTCCAAAAAAGTATGCAAAAAAACCCCTCGATGCGAACAATGTGTCTTGATTGATCAATGCGAGAGATGGGTGGGTTCAAATGAATCTAAAGACAAGGCCGATATGCCCAAAAAAGAGAAATCACGGCATGTGGGCATATCGAATATGAGGTGATGCAGGTGTATGTACAGTTGTTATCGACAGGGGGACCGGTTCTTGTTATCATTTTGATTGTAGCTGCCGTGGGGCTGTTTTTCTTTTTTGAGCGCTTTATCACCTTTTCCGGTATTCGAAATACGCTACGGAAAGGAGATACCCATAATCCATTTGTGGTCAGAATCCAGAAGAAGCTGAGTTCGGCTCGGAATATGAGATCGGAAGAGCAGACGGATATTGTTGAACTGGAAGTAGATCGATTGTTCAAAAATATCCGGATTATTTCGACTGCCGCAACTGTATCTCCTCTTCTGGGACTTTTGGGAACGACGACCGGTATGATTCGGATCTTCAACACGATCGAACAAGCCCGTGAACTGCGATATGCGAGCGAATTAGCCGTTGGAATTGGAGAAGCGCTGTATACCACCATCGGAGGGTTGATCGTGGCAATTGTATTGACCATTTTGGTCAGTGTTTTGCGGGAAATGATCTCCTCCATTCGTCATGAAGTCTTAGATCAAATCACCCGTTCGCCAACTCCGCAAGGCAAGGCGATGATTTAGGGGGTTTCAAAGTTGTCTATTGACCAACTGAACGTTCGTATGCTATAATCTTGGCGAAAAAAGCACGGGGGAAAGTCCCTGTAGCTGGTATTCCAATATGAAGGAGGTTGTTGTATGAGAAAAGTATTGGTACTCGGTATGGTGGTAGCGTTGATGGCCGGTATGAGCTTGATCGCCATGGGGTTCCAAATCGGACTGGTGACAGGTACAGTTTCCCAGAACGAAGAAGAATTCCGAGGCGGAGAATATGCCGTTCAGAAGTACGGCGATATGATCATTCATGTGACCTATCCTGACAACTTCATGGTCGAGCAGGAAACCACGATGGCGCAGATTATCCAGTTTGCCTATAATCCCAACGTTAAAGCCATCGTCGTGAATCAAGCCGTTCCCGGAACGGTACCTGCGCTCCGAAGAGTCCAAGAAATGCGACCGGATATCTTCACCATCGCCGTATCTCCTCAGGAAGACCCCTGGATCGTTATGGACACCGTGAGCATCGCCTTGAATACTGACGATCTCTCGCGAGGGCGAACGATTCCTCTTGTGGCGAAAGCAATGGGCGCAGAAACTTTCTTGCATTACACCTTCCCACGCCACATGTCCATCGAAATCCTGGCTCGAAGAAGAGACATCATGAGAGCCACCTGTGAAGAAATTGGTCTGCGGTTTGTGGAACTTGCCGCGCCAGACCCCATGGGACCTGACGGGATTCCCGGAACCCAGCAGTTCATGATGGAAGACATTCCGCGACAGATTGCTATCTACGGGCCCAACACGGCCGTATTTGGGACCAACTGCGCGATGCAAGAACAGATCATCACACAAGTGATTGCGACCGGAGCTCTTTACCCAGAACAGTGCTGCCCCTCTCCAGGTCATGCGTACCCCGGTGCATTGGGGCTTACTGTAACCGAATACATGAGGGTCGAAGCCCAAAAAGGAAACCTGGCTCCCCTTGTAGCCGCCATTGATGCGAGAGTTCGCGAGTTGGGCGCTGCTGGTCGTTTGGGAACCTGGCCCGTTGCCATGCCTTACGAATTCTCCAAAGGCGCGGTTGAGGTCGCCATCGCTTTAATCGAAGGGAAAATCACTCCCGATGATATGGCAGGCGTTCGAGCGATCATGGAAGAGTCTGCTGGTGGTCATGAACTTGCTTTCAGCCGTTTCGACGAAAGCGGAGAGTACTATTTCATTGAAGTCGGTTCCATTATCTTCGGACTCGACTAATCTCTTAACCTGAACTCTTAGCAATCCATAAAGATGTCGGGTTTTCTACCCGGCATCTTTTATGATTAGGAGGGTACTATGGCACAATACGTCCTGGAAATGGATCATATTAGCAAGTCCTACTATGGTGTGCCTGTGTTGAAAGATGTAACCATCAAGATCACTCCAGGGGAAATTCACGCGATCGCCGGGGAAAATGGGGCAGGTAAGTCCACCCTGATGAATATCTTGTTTGGGATGCCGGTAATCTATGATACCGGAGGATTTGACGGAGAGACGCGGATCGATGGAACCCAAGTGAAGATCACATCTCCTCAAAAAGCCATGAGCCTTGGAATCGGGATGGTACATCAGGAGTTTATGCTCTTACCCGGTTTTTCGATTACGGAAAACATCAAGCTTAACCGGGAGATTACCAAACGAAATCCCGTGAGTATGGTGTTCGGAAAGTCCCTAGAGTCGCTGGATTTTGGGAAAATGAACATTGACGCGCGAAAAGCTGTGAACCAACTCGGAATGAGCTTGGATGAAACCCGTTTGGTTTCTGGACTGCCGGTAGGTCATATGCAATTTGTGGAAATCGCCCGCGAAATCGACAAAGGAGATATCAAGCTTTTGGTTTTCGACGAGCCTACAGCTGTCCTAACTGAGAGCGAAGCGCAAATGCTTCTCAAGGCTATGAAAGATCTCACCGCCAAAGGTATCTCTTTTCTGTTTATTACTCATCGGTTGGATGAAATCATGCAGGTGGCGGATCAAGTCACCATTCTTCGCGACGGAGGGATGGTGGATCAAAGGCCTAAGATCCAGATAACCATCGAGGAAATCGCGGCGGAAATGGTCGGGAGAAAACTCGAAACCAGCGAAATCTTAAAGCGGAACCACCTTTACGATGAAAAAGATGTCGTTCTCGATATACAAAACCTAAAGGTAGAGATGCCGGGTGAAGAGGTGCGTGATGTGTCTCTGGAAGTGCAGCGGGGTGAAATCCTCGGAATTGGTGGGTTGGCTGGCGGTGGGAAGATTGGTATCGCCAATGGGGTAATGGGCCTGTTTCCCACATCAGGCACTGTGATGCTGGAGAACAAACCCATCGAGCTGAATGAACCGATGGATCCGCTTTCCAAAGGAATTGCATTTGTGTCGGAAGATCGAAGAGGTACTGGGTTGCTTTTGGAACAGAGCATCGAAATGAACATCACCACTCCAACCATCCAGGTGCATAACCGATTTCTCAAGAAAAACTTCCTGACCCCATGGCTCCATTTTTATGATGTCGCGGCCATACGCGACCACTCGTTGCGGTTCATCAAGGATTTGGATATCCGATGCACCGGTCCTCAACAAATGGTCCGAAGATTGAGCGGAGGAAATCAGCAAAAAGTATGTCTCGCTCGGGCATTCAGCCTGGAACCGAAGATTCTATTTGTTTCCGAACCGACGCGTGGGATCGATGTAGGGGCAAAGAAGATCGTCCTGGATATTTTGGTGGAGTTGAACCGAAAACATGGAGTCACTGTGATCATGACCTCAAGCGAACTGGGAGAACTGCGTAAGATTTGCGATCGCATCGCGATTATTTCGGAAGGGCATTTGGCAGGAATCCTTGCTCCCGATGCTCCGGATGTGGATTACGGGTTGATGATGGCTGGACAGAAAACAGAGGTGGTATGAGATGCTGGGAAAAATCACAGATTTTCTACTCGGTCTTGGAATACCAAGGCTAATCATCATCGCGTTTTTGATCATCCTCTTTATCATTGCCTTTGCAACGGGGTTGGCGATTCCTCCTTTGATTGGGGACTCTCTGCGGAGAATAGGAATGGCAGGGCTCTTCGGATTGGCTATGATTCCCACCGTGCGAGCTGGGATCGGACTCAATTTTGGGCTGCCTTTGGGAATCTTGACCGGTCTTCTCGGGGCGTTGATCAGCATGCAGCTGGATTACAAAGGGTTTCACGGGTTTTTTATGGCGATTCTTTTTGCCATTCCCATATCCATCGTCGCTGGGATCGGGTATGCCAAGTTGCTCTCAAAAGTCCGTGGGCAGGAAATGATGGTTGGAACCTATATTGGGTTTTCTTCCGTCGCCTTTATGAATATTTGGTGGTTGATTCTTCCATTCACACACCCAGAAATGATCTGGGCGATTGGGGGGTCCGGACTCCGAAGCCAACTTTCGCTGAGAAATCATACCAGTCAGGTATTGAATGACTTCCTGCAATTCGAGATTGGTGGTATGGTTGTCCCGACGGGGTTGCTATTGTTTTTCGCCTTCTTTTGCGTTCTGATGTATTTCTTTTTCCGTACGAAAGTAGGGTTGGCCATCGATGCTACCGGTCAAAACGAACAGTATGCCATTGCATCCGGCATCAATGTGAAGCGAATGCGAACCATATCTGTAGTTATGTCCAATATGCTGGCTGCGATAGGGATCATTGCGTATGCCCAGAGTTATGGGTTTCTGCAACTGTATTCCGGCCCCATGCTTATGGCTTTTCCCGCTGTCGCAGCGGTTCTTATCGGCGGTGCTAGTTTGACAAGGGCAACCGTAACGAACGTAATTGTAGGAACGGTTTTGTTCCAAACGCTTTTGACAACATCTCTTCCGGTTACCAGCCAGCTCATCAAAGGGGATGTGACGGAAGTTGCGCGTATGATCGTCAGTAACGGAATGATTGTCTATGCGCTAACACGACGTTCCGGAAAGGGAGGGAAATGAGATGCGCACCAAGGACATCATCCAAAAAAACGCCGTTCCTATTGTATTTACGGCTGTTTGTATCTTTCTTGTGATCGCATCACAGATGGATTTGCGATTTCTGGCTCAAGAAGTAATTACGCGCCTTTCCCGAAACTCTTTTTTGGTATTAGCGCTTATCATTCCCGTTATCGCGGGTCTGGGGTTAAATTTTGCGATCGTGTTGGGCGCAATGGCCGGCCAAACAGCTGTGATTTTTGTGACACACTGGATGACCACTTTACCCGGAGACAATGTCTTTCTTGCCTTCTTGCGATGGAATGCGGGGTTGGGTGGTTTTCTCTTTTGTATCATGATGGCAACACCGATTGCAATGATCGCTGGATGGGCTGTGGGCCAAACGTTGAACCGGGCACGCGGACGAGAGATGATCACAGCGATGATCTTAGGTTTTTTTGCCAATGGGATCTACATCTTGTTCTACTTGATTCTCCTGGGACAAGTGTTTCCCATGACCAATCCTAGAATGATGCTTCCCGATGGAGTTGGGTTGCGCAACACGATCGACCTTGCGAATCTTCTCAATCGGCCCGTTCCCGTCATCCGATCGGTGGGTGGATCTTTGAACAACATTATTCAACCCCGGATTGACATGATCCGCATACCCGTTGTGCCCTTGTTGATTGTGGCGGCTCTGTGCTTCTTCATTTTCTTCTTTTTGCGGACAAAGCTCGGTCAACAGATCCGGGCAACTGGCCAAGACATGCATATTGCAGAAGTGGCTGGTATCAAGGTAGATCGCATCCGGATCATAGCGGTTATCATATCGACCGTGCTTGCTGCTTGGGGGCAGCTCATCTTCCTTCAGGATATCGGGACATTAAATACCTACAATTCCCATGAGCAGGTGGGCATGTTTGCCATTGCCGCTTTGCTTGTTGGCGGCGCCAGTACGCGGCGCGCCACTTTCGGTCAAGCAATTATCGGTGTCATCTTGTTTCATACTCTCTTTGTCGTCTCACCAGTTGCAGGGCAAAAATTATTTGGTGATTCCCAAATCGGGGAATACTTCCGGTTATTCGTTTCCTACGCAGTCATAGCCTTAGCCTTGGCCCTCCACGCTTGGAAACGAAAGAAGGAATGATGATGCGAAATCATAAACGTGTTCCAGCATCATCCTTTTTGGTCGGTCATCAAGAGGGCATCCAAAAAATCGTGGATGCCCTTTCTTCGGATTTTTCTTTTGTATCGGTATTGGGCACCGATTGTGAAGGGGTCAGCTATCAGGCCCAGAAAAGTGGAGTTGAAGTACGCGACAGCATGTGGACGGATCGGGGATTTGTGGTTCGCGTTTTTCACAAGGGTCAATACTTTGAGCATTCTTTCAATCAACTATTGCTTGGCTCGGAAGCCCATCTCGCAAAAAAAATCCGGGATTTGGTGACTGGAACCGCGCCGATTCTCTCTCAGGGGTTTTCCTGCACTCAATATCCCCTTGTTCGGGAAGAACCATTGCAGGGAGAGTGGAACGCGAGTGTGGAGTCGCTCCCCGGAGATCTTTCCCCTGATGGTAAGATTGAACGATTGCAGGCCATCGTTCGCAAAGGCTTGGATCAATCTCCAGAGGTTATCGATGTGCGAACGGTTTATGAAGAAGTATTCGTGAAAAAATTGTATTGCTCGACCGAAAAAACCCTGATGCAATCGTACCTCTGGAGCCAGGGTTATGTTGTCCCGATCGTCCGCCGAGGCGGGAAGACTCAGTTTGCGTACGGGTCTTTTTCCAACCGCGAAGGGCCTATCCAATTGGATGAAATGGAGCGCATGGCTCCTCAGATTATCGACGAATGTCTGATGTTGTTGGATGCGCAAAAAGTGCAACCAGGATCATATGATGTGATCTGTTCACCGGAAATAACGGGCTTAATCGCTCATGAAGCGTTTGGTCACGGCGTGGAAATGGATATGTTTGTAAAAGAAAGGGCAAAGGCCCGCGAATATCTGGGCAAACCCATTGCCTCTTCGATTGTTCAGATGCGCGATGGTGCGGCTGTTCACAACACAGTTTCCACGTACTGGTTCGACGATGAAGGGGTTTTGGCATCCGACACCGTGATCATCGAAAACGGAATCCTTAAGACAGGAATCTGTGATCAGCTTTCTGCCCTCCGGTTGGGTACCCAACCAACAGGAAACGGAAAACGGCAATCATTTGCCAACAAAGCCTATACACGGATGACCAACACCTTCTTTGAACCCGGTCCGGATCATTTAGACGATATGATCCATTCCATCGAACATGGGTTTCTGCTGAAGCGAATGATGAGCGGAATGGAAGATCCCAAAAACTGGGGGATCCAGTGTATGGTTCTCTATGGGCAGGAAATCCGAAACGGAGCTTTTACCGGGGTGATTGTCTCACCAGTGATCATGACTGGATATGTTCCGGATCTTTTGCAGTCGATCACAATGGTCAGTGATGACTTTGAGCTGTTTGGTTCTGGCGCTTGCGGAAAAGGGTATAAAGAGTTTGTCAAAAATGCGAATGGCGGACCCTATATTCGATGCAAAGCGAGGTTGGGATAATGGATGCCATCATTGCAATCCTGAACCAGTTTCCCCAATTGAGCGGGTGGAAGCTTACTCAAACAAAGACCACGTCTCAAGAAATCTATCTAATCCGTCATGAGATGGATATGGCCAGAACCCAGGAGGTTCTCCAGTATCAGGTAACGGTTTACTTGCCCACACAAGCGGATGGGTCTCAGCGTTTGGGTTTGGCTACGGTTGTTCTCCACCCGTCCATGACTGAGTCCGAGGTTTCTCAAAAAATCAGCCAAGCTGTGTTTGCTTCGCAGTTTATCCACAATCCTCCCTTTCCTTTGGTGAAACCCGGTGGGAACCAATCAGGTAATTTTCATCCGCAAAGAGAGATGAACCTTGTCGATAAAGCGATCGCTTTAGGAAAGGGTATGACACAAGCAGCTCCAAAAGGAGAAGGTTGGCTCAATTCAGGAGAAATCTTCATTCATCGATTCCAAACCAGGATCCGAAATTCCGAAGGGATCGATTGCATCGAGGAAGGAGACCGTGGTTTTTTTGAAGTGATCATCACACACCCTTCGAATGGAGAAGAGGTGGAAATTTATAAAAGCATGAAGTTTACTGGGTTTCCAATGAATCTTTTGAATGAATCGTTGGAAGAAAGCTTTTTTTTCGCTCATCAACGTTCCTTAGCCCAACCCACGCCTTCCCGGCGAATCCCGTTGCCGATTATTTTGGGCGGTGAAGCGGTTCCCGAGTTCTTCAGCTACTACCTGGCGCATGCATCGGCCAGGATGGTTTACGAAGAGATCTCAACCCAAAAACCTGGCGATTCGGTTCAAGGAATGCACGATTCACTCGAAGACCAAATCAGCATCCGTTTCGATCCCCATCTGAACGGAGGGGCAGGAACAGGTCTTTTTGACACAGACGGGTTCCTCTGGTACCCTGTCCAGATTATCCAGGATGGGGTTCTTATGCAGTATTGGGGTAATGAGCGATATGCGCACTATGTGGGTTGCCAACCCACCGGAGATCTTTCCAACTTTGTGGTTCAGGCAGGACAGACAAGAATCGATGAGATGCGATCTGAGCCTCACTACGAACTTGTCTCGTTCTCTTCTTTTGAGATGGAAGCCATCACCGGTGACTTTGCTGGCGAGATCCGACTCGGATGGTATGATGACGGGAATCAAAGGATTCCTATTACCGGGGGGAGTGTTTCGGGCAATATCCATGAGGTTCAATCGCATTTGCGATTATCCAAAGAGACAGTCCAATCGGGCAATTATCTAGGACCTTCGCGTGTTCGGATACTGGGAGCCAAAATCGCAGGGTGTATATAAGCCACTCCTCCGTTTTTTCGTAAGGGGCCCGGATAAATCACCAAAAGACAAGGGCAGCCGATTGGCTGTCCTTGTTTTTTGGTAAGATATGCGCATTTCCCCGTTGTAGAAGCGGTTCCTTTTTGGATGACTCATGGTATAATTGTGTGTGATCGGATGAGAAAAGGTTTGAAGAGTTGTCAGCTCATCTATCTTTCAGAACGAAATGAAAAGCAATCAGAAAAGGCGGAGAGATCATGGATAATTTGACGACGGAACAGAGAAATCCGAAAACAATGAATCTGGACAAAATGAGCATCCGACAGATTTTGCGTGTCATGAACGAAGAAGACTCGGTTATTCCGTTGGCGATTCGGGATATGCTCACAGAGATCGAACAAGTAGTGCAAAAGGCAGTAGATTCGATGAATGGGGGGGGGAGAATCGTCTATTGCGGAGCAGGAACGAGCGGTCGAATGGCAGTTATGGATGCTGTAGAAACCGTTCCAACGTTCAATGCGTCAGTGGGGCTTTTCTCTTTTCTCATGGCTGGCGGGATGGCTGCCTTAACCCAATCCGTCGAAGCGGTTGAGGATAACTGGGTAGAAGGAAAAGCAGATCTCCTCACATTGAAGCCCAATGCGAGCGATATGGTGATCGGGGTTACAGCAAGTGGTCGGACCCCTTATGTAGGTGGGATTCTTGAATATGCCCGCTCTTTGGGATGCCCCACCGCTTTGATCTGCAATGTGGAACGGCCCGAACTGGCCCGCTTGGCAGATGTTACGATCCGGTTGTTGACCGGACCAGAAGTGTTGACGGGATCAACCCGACTGAAAGCGGGCTCTGCTCAGAAAATGGTATTGAATATGATCAGTACCGTATCCATGATCCATATGGGAAAGGTGTACAGCAATTTGATGGTGGATGTGCAAACGCTAAACGAAAAATTGAAGATACGCGCAATCAATATTGTATGTGAAGCGACCGAAGTGGATGAAAACACAGCAAAAAACGAATTGGAATCAGTCAATTGGCATTGCAAAACAGCGATTGCGAAAATCCTGCTCGGTGTTGATACCCAAGAAGCCAGGCGGAGATTGGAAACGCACCGGGGATTCATCCGCAAAGCACTGAACAAAAGATGAATCGACCAGATCCAGGTTCCGTCTTCTTGGGTGTAGATGCAGGAGGGAGCACTCTTCGCGCAGTGCTGATTTCGCATAATGGAACCGTATTGAATCGGTTCGAAGTACCTGGCAACATGAATATCACTTCTGCGGGAACGACAGGCATCATTCCTGCGCTTCGTTTATTGAGCCAGCAGATTCCTCGACCAGCAGCGGTCAACGTAGCCATGGCCGGAGTGGGTCATGGGAAAGGCCACCAAGAGCTTACTACTGTATTGAACCAATTGTACCCCAGCACCAAAGTTGTTGTGCGGACCGATGCTGAAGGGGGACTTTTCGCAAATTTCCCCGATTCTTCCGGAATCCTCGTGATTTGCGGCACGGGTTCTGTTGTTTTTGGGAAAACAGCAACGGGAAAGGTATACCGCGCAGGAGGGTGGGGATTTCTACTGGGGGATGAAGCCAGTGGCTTTTGGATCGTGAGAGAGGTGATGCGGCACTATCTCCTTTATTGCGATGGAATCTTCCCGTATCAACCATGCTTCTCAGTGATTCAGGAACGATTTCCTGAAAATCCCCGCGAAGCAATCTCTGCCTTTTATCTCCCTCAAAATCGAAACGATGTGGCCGCTGTCTCCCGCTGTTTGATGGATGGTTCTGACCCTTGGTTGTGGTCATTGATCGAATCGGGGTTGGGCATATTAGCAGACGGGATTCAGGCTTTGGCGCGAAAGATCAATGATCCATCACCATCCATTGCGTGGATGGGAGGAATCTTCCAGAATACCGGTTTTTTGGATCGGTTTCACACAGTCGTATCTTCTCGGATTCAGGCTCGTTTGTTTGAAGGAACAAAAGATATCGCTTTGGCATTGGCCCAGGAAATCTGCCAATCGGAAAAAGCAATCCTCTAAGAACACCCCCACAGGGTTTCGGACGAAAGGATGAAAAAAGTGAAAAAACGAACTCGAAGGATTCTTTGGATTGCATTGGCAGGTTTAACAGGCATTGTCATTGTGGGGGCACTCTTTCTCGCCCAGTACATTCCCCAGTTGGAAGCGTATCGGAAAACGATCGAAGAACTGGTCATAGAAGAGGTTGATCTTGCCCTTGTTCAAGATGGAACCTTTGAGGGTTCATTCGAGGCTGGTTTTGTCGCGGCCAATGTTCGAGTATTGGTGCGTGATCATCAAATAGTCGATATCGATCTCTACCGACACCAGCATGGTCGTGGCGAGAAAGCGGAAGCGGTTGTAGGTCAAGTCATCTATGCACAATCGGTACAAGTCGATTTGATAACTGGCGCTACCTCTAGTTCGAAAGTAATCCTGAAAGCCATTGAAAATGCGTTGAGACAAGGGATGCAATAATCAGGTATCCTGACTATGAAAGGAGCGGTCATCCATGAACCCTCTGCAGCAACAGAATGAACAAGCTCTGGAATCCTTATACCGAACGAAGCCCGCATTGGTGGGAATGGGCATCGCTCAAGAAGCCATTCCGGGTTTTCACGGAAAGATGCTTCTCCATGCGGGACCTCCCATCTCGTGGGATCGGATGTCCGGGCCCATGCGCGGCGCGGTGATGGGCGCATGTATGTACGAAGAATGGGCATCAACTCCTCAAGAAGCAGTGGCAATATGCGAACGAGGAGGGGTTCGATTCGATCCCTGTCATCATCATCAAACCGTAGGACCGATGGCTGGAGTGGTGAGTCCCAAGATGCCGGTTTTCATCCTGAAAAACCTTCAAGGGGATAATCAATCCTATGCTACGATGAACGAAGGGTTGGGGCAGGTCCTCCGTATGGGTTCCTACCAGCCTTCGGTGATCGATCATCTTCGATGGATGGAACAAGACCTGTTCCCGATTCTCCAAAATGCGATTGGGTTATATGTCGAAGAGAAAGGGCCAATGTTGCTTAAACCCATCATTGCTCAAGCCTTACATATGGGGGATGAACTCCATAATCGCAACAAAGCAGGCACTTCGCTGTTTTTCCGGGCCATTGCTCCCTACCTTGTTCACGGATCCCGATCCGTCGAGAAGATCGCGCAGGCGCTTCGATTTATCGATTCGAATGATCATTTTTTCTTAAACTTGGGCATGGCTGCCGCAAAGGTTTCTCTAGACATTTTGACCAATTGGGAAGGATCAAGCTTGGTTCGGGTGATGGCGCGCAATGGCACAGATTTTGGCATTCAAATCGCCGGGTTGGGCGATCAGTGGTTTACATGCCCAGCCGCTCAGCCAGACGTTCTTCTTTTCCCCGGATTTACCCCCGAGGATGTTAATCCAGACATCGGGGATAGTGCGATTATGGAAACCTATGGAGTGGGAGGATTTGCGCTCGCTTCGGCTCCTGCTATCGTTCAGTTTGTCGGTGGCACACCCCATGAAGCTACAGAGTATACATTGGAAATGTATGAAATATGCGTGGGAGAGAACCCGGACTATACCATGCCTCCATTGAATTTTCGCGGGACCCCTACCGGTATTGATTTGTTGAGGGTAGTTGAAACGGCCATCACACCCATTCTCGACACAGGTGCTGCCTGCAAGGAAGCGGGCCGGGGTCAGGTGGGCGCAGGGATCGTTCGAATGCCCGCTCAAGCCTTCGTCGATGGCGCTCAGGCTTTTGTAGACCGGTATTTGGGATAAGGAGCGTTCGAAGACTATGAACCGATCATTTCTTGATCCCTTTGGATCCGCTCGCGATCCTTTTCAGCTATGATTCACCAAAATGTTTTGCAGTCAATTGGTCGAACGCCACTGGTTCGAATCAATCAGGTGGGGTTGGATCATCGGAATCATTCGATCATTTACGCAAAAGTGGAGGGTACAAACCCAACGGGAAGTATAAAAGATCGGATTGCATTGAAGATGATCGAACAAGCAGAAAACGAAGGGTTATTAGACAAGAGCAAAATAATCATCGAACCGACATCAGGGAATACGGGGATTTCTTTGGCAATGATCTGCGCTGTGAAAGGGTATCGTGCGGAAATTGTAATGAGCGCGGCGGTTTCTTTGGAAAGAAGAATGATGATCGAAGCCTTTGGCGCAAAAATCACCTTAACGGATAAGGATTTAGGGACAGATGGGGCGATCAACAAAGCGAAAGAACTCGTTTCGCAAAATCCAAATACGTATTTTATGCCAAATCAATTCTCTAATCAGTATAACAAAATTGCTCATTATAGAACAACGGCAGAAGAAATATGGAAAGATACAAATGGGACCATAACCCACTTTGTTTCTGCCGTAGGGACTTCCGGAACAATCATGGGGGTTGGAAAAGCCTTAAAAGAAAATAACCCAAAAATTCAAATCATAGAAGCGCATCCAGAAAAAGGCCATTATATTCAAGGATTAAAAAATATGGAAGAAGCGATTATTCCCGAACTGTATGATACCTCGTTAATTGATGAAAGCATCATGATCGAAAGCGATTTGGCCATAAAAATGGCGAGAGAAATCATTAGCAAAGAAGGAATATTCGTGGGTATGAGTAGCGGAGCAGCTATGATCGCGGCTATCGAAACTTCCAAAAAGAACGATCACGCAACAATAGTAGTGATCTTTCCCGATCGGGGAGAGAAGTACTTGAGTACGGAGATGTTTCAGACTAAGGGTTCATCCATAAGCGATTTCATTGGTAGATAAACCAGGAACATGAATACTTTCGGAGGTGGAAGATGGAACTAAAAAATTGGAAGAACGTAAAAATGTATGATTTGAGCCAAACGATCAGTCACTTGACACCGGCATGGCCAACCTATGAGCCGCTCCAGATCAAGTTTTTTAAGCGCTTGGCTCCAAATGGCGCCAATGGGCAACTGTTGACTCATTCCAACCATGTGGGCACCCATCTGGATGGTTCCTTGCATTTCTGTACGCACGGAAGGGACATTGCCAGCATTCCAATGGAGGAGTTGGTCGCTCCGGGGGTGATTGTCGATCTTTCTGACATAGCGGAAGATTACGGAGTCTATACTTCGAAAGATATCGAAGACCGAGTGGAAGTTCGGGAAGGAGACATTCTCATCATCAACACAGGATACCATCGATATGCCTACGACCAGCCAGAAGCAGACGAAATCCGCTATATGATTCAGCATCCCGGACCCCAGATGGAATTTGCCGATTGGGCGAAGAAGAAGAAGTTGAAATGGATCGGGGTGGATTGTGGATCGGCCGATCATCCAATGAACACGAAAATCCGTGAATGGATGCCCAAACAAGCCGCTGAATGTGACCGGTATCTCCAGAAAAAATACGGCAAATCGTTGGACGAGATGTTTCCTCCCAACCATTATCAGTTGATGCATACCGCTCTTTTCCCCTTTGACATCATTCATGCGGAGAACGTGGGTGGAGAGATTGACAAGCTCTTGAATCAAAGGACCATCATCGGTTGTTTTCCGTGGAGGTTTGTGGGCGGAGAATCCTGTATTTGTCGGATTGTGGCCTTTGACGAAGAATAGGAACCCCTTTTTTCATACCGAATATCACGATTAAGGAGGTGGCGCGATGGATTTTGCGTTGTTGCGCCCGACCAACCTCTCTGAGGTTTTGGCAATGATGAATGCGCACCCCAAAGCGCGACTTAAGGCGGGAGGGACAGATCTTCTGATCTGGATGAAAAAAGGATTGATCTCTGCGGAGCATGTGATCGATTTGGGTCTGGTTTCCGAACTCAAAAGGATCATCCTAAACGATGGAGAAGGGATCCATATCGGCGCGATGGCAACCTTGAATGATGTGATCTGTCATTCCGCAATTCATAAGGATTACCCAGATCTCGCGCAAGCATGCAGGATGCATTCGGATCCCCTGATTCGCAATCAAGCCACAGTTGTCGGCAATGTATGTTCTGCAGTACCTTCTGGAGATTGCATTCCCCCCCTCCTTGCTCATCGCGCGCTGGTGTATACTGTTGGAGTAAAAGAGCCACGCGTAATGCCCTTAGAAAAATGGATCATCGCGCCACGAACCACAAGAATTCTACCAGAAGAGGTTGTTTCTTCTGTTTTCTTGCCCCAACCCGAAGAAGGAACTCGTGTTGTAGGACGATACCTTCGGATATCCAGAAGAAAAGCCCTTGATCTAGCCCAAGTTGGGGTCTGTTGTGTCATGGAATGGAAAAAATCTTCTTTCCAAACCTATCTTTCCTACGGCGCTGTGTCCGCGGTCCCCTTTCGATGTTTGGAAGCAGAACAGATCGTCAATGAATCGCAACGTGTTGACGAAAAGATCCTGCAAGCTGTGGCAGATCAGGCGGTCGGTAGTGTACAACCAATCTCAGACGTGCGGGCTTCACAGGAATACCGGATTCAAATGGTACGTGAACTTACTCGTCAAGCGCTTATGGAATGCTATCATGAAGGGCGGGATCAATGATGAGCCGATATCGAGTCCGGTTTGTTCTCAATCATCAACCAACCCAGATGGAAGTGGAAGACGGGCAGACTCTGCTTCGCGCTTTACGAGAACTGGGTGCGACCAGCGTCAAACGAGGATGCGAAGAGGGGGAGTGCGGAGCATGCACAGTCTTGATCGCATCAAAAGCCTATAAGTCATGTATGATTCTTGCCCGAGAAGTGGAAGGAAAAGAGGTATTGACCTCAGAAGGATTGGTGACCATGGGTTCAAAGCTTCACCCCATCCAACAAGCATTTATCGAAGAAGGGGCCATTCAGTGCGGATTTTGCACTCCAGGGATGATCATGGCTACCTATGCCCTTCTGATGGAACATCCCCACCCTTCAAAAGAGGAGATTATGGATGGACTAAGTGGAAATCTCTGCCGATGCACTGGTTATTCCAGCATTGTTCGGGCCGTCGAAAAAGTCTCGAAGATCTTTGATGCCCCTCGGGAAAAGGAGGGAGAATCATGAAGCAAACATCCAGCAAAACAGGCATCGGCGCTACTGTCAACCGTCAGTACGATGACCAGAAGGCGGTCGGTACCCTGCAGTACACCGATGATCTTTTTTTTGGAAATCATCTATTACACGCTCGACCTGTTCGATCTCCCTACGCTTGCGCGCAAATTCTGTCGATCGATGCATCAGAGGCAATGAAAATGGAAGGGGTCCGGTTCGTAGTAATCGGTACGGATTTCCCCCATCGGTTTGGTCTATACCTCAAAGATCGCTATCCGATTGCGGTGGATCAGGCCCGATACATTGGAGAACCCGTGGCCCTTGTGGTGGCTGAGAGCGAAGAGATTGCCGAACAGGCGCTTGGCAAAGTGAACGTGAAGTACAAACCCATGCCCTCGGTTTTGGATCCTGTGCAAGCGGCGACAGATTCGTCGATTTTAGTCCACCCAGAACTGGGCCAATACGAGAAAGTTAGCTTTCTTAATCCGCAACCAGGAACCAATTTAGGGAATTGGTTCAAAATACGGCGCGGAAATGTTGAACAGGCTTTTGCAGAAGCGGACTTCATCGTTGAAGAAGAGGTGCGTTGTCCCCAAATTGCGCATGGTTTCCTGGAAACCCATTGTTGCATTTCTCAACAAGACCTAGGAACCGGAGAGATAACGGTTTGGACCGCTGCCCAGTCCGCCTTTGCGGTGCGGGAGATTTTGGCGGATGGTATGAAGATGCCCCAAAACAAGATCCGAGTCATAGCGCCTCCCATTGGAGGGGGTTTTGGTGGGAAAGCGGGCATGACCATCGAAGCCCTTTGTTTAAGCGCTTCCACCCATCCAAAAGCCCGAGGCCGTCCGGTCAAACTCTTCGTCCCACGAGAAGAGGTTATGCTCTCTTCATGGGTCCGTCAAGCTTATGTTGCGCGAATCAAGATCGGCGTAAAAAAAGACGGGAAAATAACAGGGATTCACAATACATTCTATTTCGATACCGGAATCTCTGCAGAGTATGGTGCCAATCCGGTTCGGAGCGCAGGATACACCTCAACGGGCACCTATTACATCCCCAACGTGCACACCGATTGCTATGCAGTATATACCCACAAGCCTTTTGGGGGTGCGTATCGTGGGTTTGGGCTTCCCGAACTGATGAGCGCGATGGAAGTAGTCGTTGATATTGCTGCTCGGAAATTGAATATGGATCCTTTGACCTTCCGGACAATCAATATGCTCAAAGAAGGACTTCCTACCTGTACAGGAATGCCCATGGCGCCCCATGGATTGGAACAAATTTCTGAACAAGTCAAAGAACGGATTGGATTCGGGGAACAGACAGAGCCAACGACCTCGGGCCGCAAACGCGGGAAAGGAATCGCCTTTGCCATAAAAGCGCCAGCGATGCCCGCAGACGCATCCTCTTCTGCCATTGTGAAAGTGAATGGAGACGGTACAGTGGAAGTGCTGGCAGCGACCATGGATATGGGTCAGGGTGCCTATACAGCGTATGCTCAGATTGTCTCCGAAGAATTGGGGATTCCGTATGGCCAGATCCGATGTTCCTTCCCGGATACGCAAAGCCATCCCTATGATTGGCAAACCGTTGCTTCCCGCAGTTGTTGGTCCATGGGCATGGCGGTGAAACGGGCCGCGATCGATGCGCGCGAACAGATCCTTCAGCTCTATGCAGAGTGTTGGCAGGCAGAACCCCAAGACCTGAGGATCGAAGACGGAATGGTCTTTTGTAAGCGTTTGGAGCGCAAGGAGCCTCTGGATCAGAAGATGACCAATGGATTTCTCATGCCAGATGGGGTATTGAAAGGGGGTCCGATCATCGGTAAGGGGCGATTTATTCCACCTGATGTGGTTTACCCAGACGCGGAAACGGGCCAATCACCGAAAAGCGTAGTTCACTTCACCCTAGGGGCTGTGGGTGTGGATTTGGAAGTCGTTGAGGGGACCGGAGAGGTTATCATCCACAAGATTGCAGCAGGGTACGATGTGGGGAAGGCCATCAGCCCAATCAATGTGCGCGGGCAGATTGAAGGAGGAACCGTTCAAGGGGTATCGGCCGCTTTGATGGAAGGGATCTATTACAACGCCGATGGAAAACTGCTCAATCCTGACTTTACCGATTACAAGATCGCCACAACCAAAGACGCCAATTTCGAAATGGATGTCTTTTGGGAAGAAACGCCTGAAGCTCTTTCTCCCTACGGAAATCGAGGGGTGGGGGAACATTCGATGATCTCTCCGGCCCCTGCGATCAATAATGCCCTCTTCAACGCGTTGGGAATACGGATTCACCAGTATCCTTTGTCTCGAGAGCGCGTGTATGGGGCAATTCAAGCGGCAAAACGAGGAGAAACGGACTACTACGATTGATCGGAGGGTTGTCAATCGTTGGAATCTTCACCATAGAATTGAACAATCATCTCATCCCAAAGCGTCTCTTGGGCAAACTGATACTGGCGGTATTGATTCATCCATCGTGAAGTAAACCCTTGATGAGGAAGATAAACGCTGATTCCCGAAGGGGTGTCGACGATTGTACCCATATAACGGGTTCTTTCATATACTACGGCCTGTTCCATGGCTTCCACAATCTCTTTGACGTTCGTTCGAACCACTTGTTCATGGGGGAGGCGATTGAGTAGGATTTGCGCCAAAATTCCCGCGTCCACACCAAAAGCATGGTTGTTGGGATGGAGAAATGGGGTTTGGTTCAATGCTGTACGAATGGTTTCCCGTTCGTTCGGAGTCGAATCAAGGATTGTCTGCGAAAGCTGATCAAATCCTTCCGCAAGCCTTGGTAAACTATCTGCGCGGATCATAGCAAGGCTCATGTCTCCATGATAGTTTGCTGAGCGTTTGCTGAAATAGGCATCAATCAATGCTGTACCGAAGCGAACCGGGTCGTGAGATCGTTCGATGCCTTCCAGAAAAAGATAATCCCATCCATCCGTGGGTTCAGTCGTTGAAGACAGGATCAGGTAATCAGTTACTCGCCCCAACTCATACGCGATTTCAACTGCTCCCATGTAACAGGCATCCATGCCGAGGATATCCAGTTGAATGCCATTATGGGTTTCAAGAGAGTGCGAGAGGCTCTGAGCAAGGTCAGGAATATTGATCCACCATCCGGTTGGCCGATCTTGGGCGATCGCACGCGGTTGATTGGGCGCGATGATCCAACCTGACCCATGATTCCAAAAGATCACGGCCTTTCGGGAGGTTTCAAAAGCGAGATACGTAGCGAAACAAGCTTCAAAAAAACGGATATCTCCCGAGTTCACATTGTGATCAAAGGTTCGGAGAGGCACCCAATCCCGATCATAAGAAAGAAGGAGCAATTGATCAGGGCCTTGATCTTCTTGGCGATCCCACATTACTAGAACACCTACATCCGAACCCGCTCGTTTCAATTCATTCAGGTTGTTCCGATCTAGCTGGAATGGTGGATCGGAGAGGTTATTATCGGCAGCCAACCATAGAAATAGCGCCCAAGGAGTTGGTTGAACCGATATGGTGACCGTTTGCTCCGCATAAAGGTCATCTCCTTGAAAAATGAGTGCCTTCCATTCATAAACACCTACTCGGTCGAATCGGTAGTGATCCTGCGTTCCGCGCCCATTGATTTCCGACCATTGATTTCCTTCCAAAGAGGTTTGAGTTGCCCCATTTTCCAAGAATGCGACCCGGAACCCCGGAGAAGGCGGAGTTTCTATATCAAACGGGATAATGGTCGGTACCATGGTGGATCGATCGATCGATTCCGCAAAAACGGGAACGGTAAATGGTTGGTTGAGGGTTGCGCATCCTGACAGGAGTATTGACAAAAGGAAAAAACATGTTATAATAGTACGGATTGAAGAATACTGTTTTTGACCGATCTCCATCCAGAAACCTCATTTTCCTTCATGTATGCATACTGCGGATATCAATCTCAGAACCCCCATCATATGGATCCACTGAGAAAAGAATCCGATTATTCTTATCTACGGATGATTACTCCAATGAAAGCTTTGACCGCATGGCAAGAATCAAGATGCCCTCAATAGCATTATACCATGTTTTCTTATGGATCATTCTGTACCGTGATTGAATTCATCTTGGAATATAGGAGGGGAGTTATTTGCCCAGGAAAAAGAAAGAAGAAGGTCAGCAAGAAAATCCGAACCCACTGGAATCAACGGAAAAGCCTGGGGCTACGAAACCAAGGAAAAAGACTACGAAGGAGCAAAACAGCGCTAGGGAACGGACTCAACAGCGGGGTAAACCGGCGACCAAAGAACCCGAACCAGAAGAGGCACCGCTGGAAATCAAGGATAATCAAGCAGAGAGCCAAGCCACCCCTCCCATTGATGATCCATCACCGCAAAAAAAGATCGAATCGATTTTTGATGTAGACGCTGCGGCCAAACGTCCTGTGAGAGGCGGGTTCTCTAATCAAGATCGCCATAGCAATGGAAATGAGCGGCGCGACGAAATTCGCGAGTTGGAGATCGATGTCCGTAGTTTGGATCATGCAAACATCAAAGATTTGTATGTTCTGGCTCGGAAGTTCGATGTTGCTGGATATACACGCATGCGAAAACGCGAACTGATCTTCCAGATCCTACAGGCGCAAGCCAAAAGCTTTGGGTATTTCTTCAACGAAGGGGTACTGGATATCATCCAACCCGAAGGATATGGGTTTCTGCGTACGGGAAATCTATTGCCGGGCAATAATGAAGATATCTATGTGTCTCAGTCTCAGATCCGAAAGTTCAACCTGAATGCGGGGGATTTGGTTTCAGGTCAGGTACGCGCTCCCAAAGAAGGGGAAAAATTCTTTGCGCTCCTACGGGTGGAAGGGATCAATCATCGTCCACCCGAGTATGTGTATGAACGGGTCAACTTTGAAAACCTGACTCCCATTTACCCCACCGAGAAGTTCCAGCTGGAATATGAACCAACCCCCTACAGTTCCCGCATTATCGATCTTTTCTGTCCCATCGGAAGAGGGCAAAGAGGGTTGATTGTTGCTCCCCCGAAAGCGGGAAAGACCATTTTGCTAAGAGACATGGCCAACGGAATTGCTCAAAACCACCCCGAAACGATTCGAATCGTGTTGTTGATCGATGAACGTCCGGAGGAAGTAACCGATATTACCCGCACAGCCGATGCGCAAGTGATTGCAGCCCCGTTCGACATGCAACCCGATAAACAAATCCGAGTGGCTGAGTTGGCTCTAGAAATGGCCAAGCGATTGGTGGAGTACAAATATCATGTGGTGATTCTTTTGGACAGCATCACCCGATTGGCTCGGGCGTATAACAATGTGGTGCCCTCCAGCGGCAAACTGCTCTCAGGTGGAGTGGATCCCAAAGCTTTGTATGGCCCCAAGCACTTTTTTGGAGCAGCCCGAAACATCGAAGATGGAGGGAGTTTGACCATTATTGCGACAGCCCTGGTAGAAACAGGAAGCAAGATGGATGAAGTCATCTTTGAAGAGTTCAAGGGAACAGGAAATATGGAACTCCTTCTATCTCGGCAGCTTTCCAACAAGAGAATTTTCCCCGCCATTGATCTCAATCTATCAGGTACGCGCCGTGAAGAACTCCTGCTATCGCCTGATACATTACGAAAAGTATGGGTTTTGAGAAAAATGCTTACATCCATGAGCGAAGAAGAGGGTTTGAACCTGATTCTGCGCAAAATGAAGGAGACCTCTTCCAATGAATTCTTCCTCGCCTTGCTAAATAAAGAGAGAGGGAGATGATGAGTGCGTTTTGTGGTATAATGATTCCAACATACCATACCAAAAAGGAGGGAAACACATGAAGAAACTGTTGTTTGTACTGATGGTTGTGGTGTTGAGCAGTTCGATTTTAATGGGGATGTCCTACCTGACGATTCTCCATGTTAATGACACCCATGGGAGAAGCTGGCCAATCCAGTATGGTGCGGGCAATCATGTCGGAGGATGGGCAGCCATGTCCACTTTGATCGATGAGATCCGCGCAGAAGTGAAAGCGTACGGGGGCCATGTCCTAGTAATGCACGCTGGAGACTTCAACACAGGGGTGCCCGAATCGGACCAGTTGGATGCCATACCTGATATTGTGGGTATGAACATGATTGGGTTTGATGCGGTTGTCTTGGGGAACCACGAGTTCGACAAAGATCGCGACGTGCTGAACCGGCAGATGGCTTTGCTGCAGATGCCCGTAATTAGCGCCAACCTGTTTGACGAGAACAACGAAAACCCAGTTACCCCATATATCATTCGAGATTTTGGCGATTTTCGCGTGGCAGTCTATGGTCTGACCACGAAAGATACTGAAGTGTTGGAACCCATTTACCTCGATACCTGGTGGTTTGAGGATGAAGTGAAACTGTCTCAAGCCTTGGTTCCTCAACTAAAAGAAGAAGCGGACCTTGTTGTTGCTTTGGCTCATATCGGATATGGGGTTGAGGGACGATCCGGTGGCCGTACCTCCAACGAGGTTGCAGCCGGAGTGAACGGTTTGGACATCATTATCGACGGCCACAGTCATACTCTGATGAGAGAAGCGGTTGTCATCAATGATACCATCATTGCCCAAGCAGGCGAACACGGAAAATACATGGGACGGTTGGATTTGGTTATTCATGAAGGAGAGATTGTTCACTGGGAATGGACCCTTCTTCCTATCAACGTACAACGGGCGGTTACCGATAGCCAGGGCAACCAGGTCTTGGTCTACGAGTACAAACCCATCCCACAGGATCCGAAAGTCAAGGCGGTAATGGACTATTTCATGGCCTTGGGTGGCGAGACGCTCAATCAAGTCATCGGCGAGACAGCTATCTTTCTGGATGGCGAGAGAGGCAATGTTCGATCGACCACGACCAACCTTGGAAACTTGATCACAGACGGTATGCGTTGGAGAGCCGATGCCGATATCGCATTCCAAAATGGCGGAGGGATTCGCGCTTCGATCCAAGCCGGCCCCATCACGTACCGCGATGTTCTTACCGTCCAGCCGTTTGGGAATACGTTGTTCGTGATCCCCATGACTGGCGCTGAAATCAAAGAACTTGCAGAAATTGCGGCAGCAATCCCTGCGGGACAAGGAGCGTTCCTGCATTTTTCCGGGTTGACTTTTGTCGTTGAAAACGCTCAGGTCAAAGATCTTAAGGTGGATGGTGTACCTTTGGATTTGAACAAAACCTACCGCGCGGTTACCAACAATTATGTCGCGATGGGAGGAGACGGGTTCAACAATCTAAAGGCCATGACAGACGCTGGTCGCGGATATGACACCTATTTCTCCGATGCATTTTCTCTGGGTGAATATATCCAGCATCTAGGATTGATCACTGATTACGACGATTCCCATCGGATGCTGAAAAAGTAAAAGATTCCAGAAAGAGGAACCCCGTTTCCGGGGATCTTATAAGAAAGAGAAAAAGGGGCCCATCGGGTCCCTTTTTTAGAGTATGAATCGGGAAACATGATCGGTTCATACCTTCTGAAATTGGCACGATGTTCAGAGGATATCTTCATCAATCAAGCGTTTGTACGGAGAGTACCCTTGTTCGGGGAGATCGAACTGAAAGAGAAAGCAACTGAGGGGATTGATTTCCCCACGAATGGTTGAATTGGATATTGAAACAGTAGTTCCTGTGAATCGATCGCGCATGGGGTGGTTGTTCATCATCAAAGAATCTGGGCACAATATCCGATATGCCTGTGGGTTTGCCGAGGCGTTAATCACTACAAGGATGTTGTCTGCGATATTGCTGGTCTTCCTCCAGAATCCGCATACATGAGGATTCGTGGAGTGCGCGGGATAGAAGGCTCCTCGGTTCAGCGCAGGGTTGCCCCGAAACAGACGGATCCATTCTTGGTATCGCTTGATATCGGGATGGTCTTGGTGGACTCGGTCCCAAGGCATGGGTTGCCGACAATAGGGATCTCCTTCGGATACTAAGCCGAGTTCTTCTCCGTAATAGAGTATCGGGCTTCCGGGAAGGGTGAATTGGCATGCAATGGCTACAGGCCAATGCAACGGGAATTGGTGACGGATTCGGGGCGTATCGTGCGATGAAAGCATGTTCCAACTGTTCAACAAACCATCCAATGAACAATCTTTCTGAGCGTGGGCAATCTGTTGGACAAAGGTATTGGCGTCGATTTCCCCATTTACCCAGCAAAGGATTAACTCACGGTACCAATAATTCATTACACCATCCAAAGTTTCGTTTTGAAGCCACAATCCGGGGTAAGACCACACTTCGCCGATCGCTCGATGAGTTCCGGAGGTTTTAATGGCCTGGGTGATTTCTCTGCAATACCGAAAACCAAGATCATAGGCGCAATCCAAGCGCCAATCATCGGCGCCCAACCGCATCCATTTTTGGGCAACCGATTCCGGACCATTCCACAACAGATTGCGCAGTTGGGGATTTTCGAGATTCAGTTCGGGAAGAGTATTGCTGTTGGACCAACCGGTTGGTGATCCATTGCGATGAAGCAAGAAATCACGATGTTTGGGCTCTTTGGCCCAGGGATGCTCATGCCCGATATGATTCCACACGGCATCCAAAACCAACCGTATACCCGATTGATGGAGACTGCCGGATAGGTTTCGAAAATCCGATTCTGTGCCCAAAAGAGGATCAAGTTGAAAGAAATCGGTTGTGTCGTATCGATGATTTGTTTGGGCTTTAAAGATCGGGTTTAAGAAAAGAAACTCAATCCCCAGCGATTCAAGATACTCGATCTTAGATAGGATCCCACGCAAATCGCCCCCATAAAACTCCAACTGATGAGCACCCATAGGTTTCCGTTTAATCGGATGCTCCCAACTCAAAATGCCGGGTTTTTTTTCGGAACAACAAAACCGATCGGGGAAAATTTGATAGCCAACGCTCGCTTGGGTCATTACGGTATCCTTCCGGGATAAGATGGTGTTCAGAGCTCTTTGCATTTATGCGAAGACCGGTTTTCCAATCTGAGCAGACTGATACATCATATCCAAAATTCTCTGGGTGGCCAAAGCCTCATCGAGACGAACCAAGGGTTGGACTCCGTGAATACAGCAATGAATGAAATCCCTTATGCTCGCAAGATGATCATGGCTGGTTTCTAAATGAGGAAAGTCGGTGTTGGTTAACTCGTGTTCCGACTCTGAGAAAATCTGGGGTGGGAAAACGGTTGCTCCTGCGAGGTCACCAAAAAGATGGACCTGCATGATGGTTGGTTCCTTCATATTTACAGCAAAAGCGCTTTCCAAATGCAAACAGCTTCCATCCCGAAAGCGGATCATGCCGAATGCTGCATCTTCCACCTCGAAACGATCTGGGTCCCAGGACCCCATTAGGCCAACGCCCGTACGGGTCCCGATTTTTGAGAATGTGCTGGCGGCTATATATTCAACGTCCGGAAATCCCATTACATATAAAGCGGCATCAAGCATGTGCACCCCAATATCGATCAAACAACCGCCGCCTTGAATCTCTTTCCGAGTGAAACTACCCCATCCAGGGATCCCTCTTCTCCGCAACGCTTGAATGCGCGCCGCATAGATTTGCCCAAAGGTTCCCTGTTCAGCCAACCGTTTGATCAATTGGACAGGCTTCGAATGGCGGTAATGCAGGTTGAAGGTCAAGACTTTTCCCTGTTCACGAGCCGATTGAATCATGCCTTCAGTTTCCTGGGCATTCATAGCAGGCGGTTTTTCACACAACACATGACACCCGGCTTTCAGGCAATCAACAGTTATCGGAGCATGATAGCAGTTGGGCACGCACACACTGACAGCATCCAGGTTCTCGTGGGTGATCATATCCTGATAATCTCCATAAACCCGAGGAATGTTGAACCGATCCGCCAATCCTTGGGCTTTCTGCGGATGGATATTGCATAAAGCCACCAACTCCACCTCATTCGGATGGGAAAGATAAGCCGGAATGTGGGCGGTTTCGGCAATCATTCCCGCGCCGATGACACCAACGCGCAGTCGGTTCATCCTGGAGCGCTCCCTTGTCTATTTTGGGCATTCAGGATGAGGGAACGAATATAACCCAAGCTCTTCCGATAAGCGTCTAAAGGAGGTTGTCCGATTACCCTGCACTCAAATGTCAATGCACCAGCATATCCGTTCTCATGCAGGGCATGAAACCCTGAAAGGAAATCAGTGTGACCTGTCCCCGGTTCATACCGATGACTGTCAGCAAGGTGCACATGACCGATTTTCGGTCCAAAGGCGCGAATTGTGTCGAAAATCCGAATTTCTTCAATGTTCATGTGATAAAAATCTGCCGTGATCATCACCCGATCCCATCCACCGGCTTGGATCAAAGAATATGCGTCCGAGACCGTGTTGATCATATGGTCTTCGTACCGGTTCAGAGGTTCCAGAAAGATCCATGTTTGAGTCTTTTGCGCAGAATGGTTCAGAATCGCTAGCGATTCCGACAACACTTCGCGGTCTTCTTCTTGGGTCCGCGGCGGAACCATTGGAGGAAGTCGAAGGGAAAACATGCCCCAAGCTGCTGGGGCAACGATACCCGCAATGTCCAACGTTTGAGCGGCTTGAAGCATCTGCTTGATATCATCCAATGCCTGTAGCCTTTTGGTCCGGTCGAAATCCCCAATCCACCCTCGATATCCACCGCATATTCCGACAATAGGAAGGCCGGTACGTTCGATGGCTTTCTGAACTTTTGAAAATTGATTCAGAAGGGGTTTTCCATCGATTTCAAACCCATCGAACCCCAAATCTTTCACAGCAGCAAATTTTTGATCCCACTCCTCGGGAAAAAAGGGTTTGTCCTGGGTTGCCACCCTCATAGAGGCGTTCCGGGGAAAGAAATCCCCAATTTAATGCTTTCTTCGGGGTGTTTGTCGACAAAATCCATATAGGCTTCGGCGGATTCCGCAAAAGGAAGAACGGGATGGACAATTTCGGATCCATCCAGAAAACCTGTCATCAACATATGCCAACAGACATCTTCAATTCTTTGACGGTCCCATCGCGGATGATCAGTATTGGGAAGGCTCGCTGCCCGGGAAAATACGATCTTCGCGTTATTGAAATGGGCCTCTTTTCCAAAATTCAACCCTCCTTGGATTTCTTTCCCGAAGGCGACGAAGGAGATCGTTCCGCCGTATCCAAGACCCCGTAAGGCCTGTTGAAGAGCGGAAGGATGCCCACTTGTTTCAATGATTCCATCCATGCCCTGATTTTTTGAACGGGTTTTCACCATCAACCCTACATCACAATCGACGGGATCAAAGACATCAGAAGCCCCCCAATGTTTGGCCAATTCCCTCCTACGCGCAATGGGATCGATTCCAGCCACATAAGAAGCCCCCAGTTTGATGCATAGTTGAACAGCGATCAACCCGATTGCCCCAAGCCCAAATACAGCCACTCGATCTCCAGGTCGGATATGACAGTCGCGTACCCCGCCTAGAGCAAATTGAGCAGGATCGTGACAAAGTGCGCTTTTCCACAAAGAAGAAAAGGGAATCGGAGAATCACTGGGAAAGGTCCGCAATCGAGGGTTGTTTACTGCTGGAAGGATGTGGGTCTCACGGATTCCTCCGTAGGAACTCACTCGGTCCCCTTTGCGAAATGTCCGGACTTCTTGGCCCGCCTCGACAATTTTCCCCACAAACTGGTTCCCCAGATTCCAGGAACCAAAAGGAACGCCCGATCCTTCTCCTTTTTCTCGAGGAATGAAGAGATTTCGTTCTGGATCAAATCGTTCCTGTTCAAAAGGGCTGGTACCCCGAAAATCCACGAGTTCCGTTCCGTGTTTTGGGCTGGCAAATTCTGTTCGGACTCTCACTTCGAACGGGCGGATGGGTCTATCTTCATACTCTTCAATCATGGCAGTTCTGGGCGCAGTTGCGATGAGTTGTTTTGGCACAAAGCCTCCTTTCTCAGGTAACCGGTTCAGGCGAAACAATCCGCTCATCAATCCTACGAACCATGGAGAAGGTATAGGGGGTAAAATATCGATTCCAAAAGGAGCGTCCAAAAGGATTGAACGACTCAAAATCCACCCCACAAAGCCGGTAATTGTGATCTGACATCCACCTCTGTATTTCAGCCAGGAGTTGGGTTCCCACTCCTTTTCCGCGGAAATCTTCCGATACGAATGCTCCCGTAATGCTCATCATTGAGGGGTGATCACTGATGAACGATTCTCCGCTCGGTTGAATTCTCATATATCCTTTGGGTTCCGGACCATCGAGCGCCATCCATAGGTGGTGATTGTCCCGCTGCATCCAATCCATCAAGTCTTGCACCGGATCTTCTTCTTGCAAAGGCATGAACAAGGGAGATCGATTGTAGTACTGGGTGTGAGAACGATGGATATGTCTCAGGGTTGGGATGTCATCCAACTCGGCTTTTTGAATAGGGATTGAAGGACTAGTGGATATTGGTTCAACAGTGCGGACAGAATCCACACACCGCAATCCAAACCCGAACCAAAACCAGTTTTGAACCGAGAGTTGATCTTGAGCGTAAAGAGTAAGCGCGTGCGATAAGAATCCTTCCTGGACCCAATGATGGGCAGCACTCAAGTACAGGTCCGACTGGATTGACCCTCTTTGATCCTTTCGCACAGCATGACCGTACAATGGGCAGTAAATTCCCGGGACCGCCCCAAAAAGCGCTTCTACGGGGTATCCCCCGAGAAGCCCCACGAGCTTCCCTTGAGCTAAGGCTCCGAATACCCTCTTCTGGAGAATCATTCGGTGCATTTTGGGTTTCACAATCGAGGATAAATCACTTGGATTGGGCAACATGGGAAGCCAGTCTCTCTCTTCATCATATGCTGATAAGACCAAATCCACTGCTGATTCCAGATGATCTATGGTTAGTTCTCGAATCATGATCGATCGTTCACGAGGGTTTTTTTCTCCTTACGAAGAGGATTCCTCTTCCTCCATGTGAAACTTTTTGACATGCATGCTTAGCTCGTCGGAGATTTGGGTCAATAGATCTGCAGTATTGGCAAGGTCGCTGATTGCCTTGGAACTCTCCTGCATAGAACTGTTCAGACTTGTGATGGTTTGCACAACATCTCCAAACTTTTCCCCGGTCTTTTCCGAACTCCGAGATACTTCCATAATCTGCTCATTTTGCCCCTGGATCTGATGCACCATCTTCTGAATGGAATGATTCACTCCACCAAAGGCATCGACGATAATCTGAATCTGGCCGGCGATATTGGATACATCGACCACAATCTTATTAACCTTTTTGGCGCTTTGCTGAGAACCTTGAACGACTCCATCCACCTGGTCCCCTATTGATTGAATCTTCTGGCTGATCTCTTGAGAGGTTTTGTTCGATTGTTCGGCCAACTTTCGGACTTCATCGGCGACTACGGCAAATCCTCGGCCGGCTTCTCCGGCCCTGGCCGCTTCGATTGCTGCGTTCAATGCGAGTAAATTGGTCTGTTCCGCGATCTCGCTGATCTTATCAATGAACTGATTTACTTCTTCCGTAACGCTTTTTAGTTCTTGCACCTTTTCGATATTGTCACGGACTTCATGGCCGATGGTTTCGATTTCCGAAGTGGTGTGAACGATCTTCTTTTGATCCTCCACTGCTTTGTCCAGTGTTTTTGAGGTTTCTGTGATCGTTGATTCCACAGTAGTCATCAATCGATCGCTTTCCTTTGCCAAAGAGGCGGTTTTTTGTGTGACACCCATCAATTGGTCGACAGAATCAGTAATATATTTTTGGATTTCATTCATTCCAGAAGCGATCTCTTCGGAAGTAGCAGAGTTCTCTTCGACTGAGGCAACAATGCCTTGGGAATCGCGTGAAAGACGTTCTGACGCATCATGCACGCTAATCAAAGTCGCTTTGATCGACTCGACCATCTTCTGGAATGAGGCTTGAAGGCGTCCGATTTCATCTTTTCTCCGTTTCCGGGAAAAAACGACGTTCAGCTTCAACTCGGCCAGTTGGTCGGAAACGTGAATCAGCTCTTTTATGGGGCGGTTGATGGTGGCAAATATGATCAAAAAAACCAGAACACATACACCAATCGCAATCACGATCAACCAGGTAATCTGATTATTTGTATTTCGGATTACTTGTTCAGTCTCTGTACTGTTGATCCGAGCGTCATGAATCGTCGATTCCACCCCTTCTTGTTGTGTCCGCAAAATGGGATCGAGGGTTTGCGTTATCGATCGCACGGTTTGCTCGATTTGGTTGTTGATGACAACCAAAGAATCATCCTGGCTTTTCTGGATGGTGCCCTGAGTTTGTTCGATTGTTTTGTTACCGGCGTCCAGTTGGGCTTGACTTGCCTGAATCTCGTTCTGGGCCCGAATCATCACGTCAATCCGGTTTCCATAAATCCGAACACTGTCATCCAATGCGATCAACTCGACCCGATCCCATGAAGGGTCTTGTTCCGATTCAAGCAATTGGGAAAAAAAGGAACGCAGGGTTCGCACCGTATCGCGGATTTTTGCTTGGGTTTGAGGAATTGTGCTTGGTTGAGTTAACAGTTCACGGCTCAAGTACTGGATATAGATCAGATTGGGAACTCTTAGTTCAGGGGAAATTCGATCCGTATGCCAAAGGAGTTCCAACTCATACAGAGAAAGAGAGTCCAAGCGGGCCATAACTAACCGATTTCGGACATCCTGAGCAAAGAACTCGTCGATCTCTGCATCCCGAAACTCTTCTTTCATCCCATCCAGTTGATCCAAAAAATTGTTCACATTGCGGGGATCGATCACTTGCATCTGTTCGAGTCGTTCGTAGTTATACTCCAAGTTCCGAACCTGACGTTCCAGAACCATGCTCTGCAATTGAACCAATGTTTGCCGCCCGCGCAATTCCTGTTCTTTCAAACGAAAGATTTCGAGAACTTGTTGCTGCAACTGATCCAGCAATTGATGGATCTGAGCTCCTTGAGCTCCTTCCAAACGGACCTGTTGGAGGGTCTGAAGTGTCTGAGCAAACCCATCCTTCATCTCCTGCATGGTCTGCATATCTTGGATATATCCGAGTTTAAACACTCTTTGAATCTCACGATCCAACTGGGACACAAACTGCTGAACCGCAGCAAAAGACGCCAAGCTTTCTTCTGATTCAGTTGCGCCCTGAGCGATGCGTTCCGCTCGAATGTTTAGTTCACCCAAAGAAATGAAGGTAATTCCTAAGATAATACACAAAACACCTACGATGCTCAAAAAACTGAGCATCAGTTTTGTCGAAATTCTCATGCCTACCTCCTGTTGCAGAACGCCTCTTCATGCAAGCGGCTCTTGAATTCTTTTCGAATAATTGTACCATAAATTCGGAAAAGAAACAAAAGCCTGAATAGAGAGTTAATCGATCCCAACAGATATATCGAATATGATATACTATCCGGAGAAAACGAGAAGGGAGAAGATGATATCGCGAACCACTCCATAGTCCGTGATCTTTTGATTCACGATTTGCATGAGAAGGGGCAGACAACTGGATATGAGTTTCTGAAGGCATGCAGCCTCCGAGGCATCGAGGTTTCTCCCGGAAGTGTCTATCCCTTATTGAACAAGTTGAAGGAAGAAGGGCTCCTTACTTCAAAGCAAGAAGCCATTCTATCATTCATTCGTAGATTGGCCGATACAGAGTGGACCGAACTCTCTCAAGTGAGTGAGTTGATCCAATCCATCCAAAAGATGTACGATTCGCTGGTTCAATTCAACACCCAGAACAAAACTAACCCAATACGGGAAGGCGAGCTATGAAGATTGTGATTATCGGCGGGGTTGCGGGTGGTGCAACTGCCGCGGCGCGCTTGAGAAGGTTGGATGAACATGCTCAGATTCTTATGGTGGATCGGGCCGATTCCGTTAGTTTCGCAAATTGCGGTTTGCCCTATCATATAGGAGGAACTATCACGGAAAAAGATCGATTAATCCTAGAGACCCCGGAAAGCTTTCGCGAGAAGCTCAACGTGGAAGTGCGGATCCAAACAGAAGCCATCGCAATCCATCCCTCGAAGAAGGAAGTTATCTTGCGTTCCTCTGATGGTTCGACGGTGGCAGAGCGCTTTGATAAACTGCTTCTTGCGCCGGGAGCGCGCCCATATCCTCTGAAAATTCCTGGTGCGGAAGGAGCGCCTGTCTTTTCGTTACGGACGATCCCCGATATGGATCAAATCATAGCATACATCGATACCAACCAACCCAAAAAGGCGATGATTGTGGGCGGGGGTTTCATTGGTCTGGAAATGGCAGAAAACCTTGCCATTCGAGGATTGGAGGTCGATCTAGTCGAAATGAGCGATCAAGTGCTCATCCAAATGGATCCGGAAATGGTGGGGTGGATTCATCAGCATCTGGTGGATCAGGGGGTCCGACTTTGCTTGAATCAATCCATCGTGCGGGTTGAAGCGGTTCAACCTAGAATGCGTTTGGTGATGAGCAATGGTTCGAAGCAAGAAACAGATATGCTTTTCATGGCAACCGGCGTCGTGCCGGAGACAAACCTTGCGGTGGAAGCAGGATTGACCATGGGAAAGGTAGGGATCCAAGTAAATGAGTTCCTTCAGACTTCCGATCCCGATATTTATGCCGTTGGAGACGCGATTGAGGTATGGAATCCTTTGATCCAAGCGCCTGTATTGACCCACCTTGCTGGTCCGGCAAACCGTCAAGCCCGTTTGGCGGCTGACCATATGATTCATGGTAAGCAAAACCCATACGAAGGAGGAATCGGAACGTCCATTGCAAAGGTTTTTGAGCTAACCGCGGCATCTGTTGGGCTGAATGAACGATGGTTGAAGAGCATGGGACGCTCTTTTCTCTCCTCCATAACTCATTCAAACAGTCATGCGGGGTACTACCCCGGCGCGCTTCCGATGATCATCAAACTGCTTTTTGATCCCGAAGGAACAATACTGGGTGCTCAAATTGTCGGTATGGACGGGGTGGACAAGCGAATTGACGTGCTGGCAGCGATGATTAAGATGAGACATACGGTTTCCGATTTGTGTCAGTTGGAGTTGGCGTACGCGCCCCCGTATGGAAGCGCAAAAGATCCGGTAAACATCGCCGGTTACGTAGCCCAGAACATTCTTCACCGTCAGATGGATCCCATTTCTTGGCGAGAAGCAAATGATATGGACGATCCAAACACTTTGTTCTTGGATGTGCGGACAATCGAAGAACAGACCATCAACCCTTTCGGGAAGAGAAATACCCTGTCCATTCCTCTCCATGAACTGAGAGGCCGTTTACATGAACTCGATCGATCCAGAACATACGTTACGGTTTGCCTAATCGGCCAAAGAGGGTATCTGGCTTGTCGGATTTTGACTCAAAATGGGTTTTCAGCGAAAAACCTTTCAGGTGGTGTAAAAACCTTCCAATATGCGACAAATATGCCGGTTCCGATCCATCCAGACCAAAACCTTAGTCCCAGCCCCATTCAGCGCGATCTGTGAAGTTAAGACGCAGCATCACCTGGATGTGTATGGGCTCCAGTACCCCAATGGACCTCTATGATGCAAGCAGCCAAAGAAAACGGGGTAATCCTCGTCGCTTGTCAGATGTCCATGGATTTGATATGCATTCGAAAAGAGGTACTGATCGAAGGGGTAGAAATTGGCAGCGTTGCAACCTACCTTTCGGAAGCGGAAAACGCCAATCTCAATCTCTCTATTTGATAGGAGAACTCAAAGAATTCCCAGTTTCAAAGGTCTGGGCATACTCGTTTTGGATCACTTGGATCAGCTCTTTCACTGATCGGATTTGGTCGATTCGATGCGCGTTCGCCCCGCAAAACGCGAATCCTTCATTCAATAATCCTTTTTGCGCGTTGGTGAGGGCCATTGCAATACAGTACGGAGCATTTATGAAATCACAGGTTCTCAAACATTGGTATGGACATGTGAAGGGTTTCTTTTGCCCATCTAGGATGCTTTGGATGAACTCATTGTGTATGGCTCTTCCTGGAAGGCCTACAGGGCTTTGGATGATCATAATGTCTTCGGGTTTGCATTTCAAGTAAGCCTCCTTAAACGCAAGAGACGCGTCGCACTCATGGGTTCCTACGAAACGAGTGCTCATTTGAACGCCTTCAGCGCCCAATTCGAGCATTCTTCGGATGTCTGATCCGGAAAAGATTCCTCCACCGGCGATTACAGGAATATGGATCCCATGTTCCCTTTCAAGATCTTTCGTAAGCGCAATCAGGGGCGGAAGGATTTGCTCGAGCTGGTACTCCGGGTCATCGATTTGAGAGGGTTTAAAACCAAGGTGTCCCCCTGCAAGTGGTCCCTCTAGCACAAATCCATCGGGAAGCCGACTATATTTCTTGAGCCAGTATTTGACGATAACAGAAGCACCTTTTGCTGATGAAACAATCGGAACCAATTTGGTCACGCTGCATTGTAAAAGGGATTCCGGAACCTCTTTCGGGTCCCATAAAGGAAGCCCAGCGCCCATAAAGACAAAATCAGCTTTCTCTTCAATCGCGCACCGAAGCAAATGAGAGAAATCAGTCAAAGCCGCCATAATGTTGACCCCAATTCGTCCTTTCGTAAGGGTTCGCGCTTTTCGAATCTCTCTTTTCAACCCTTCTCGATCGGCGTCCTTCAAGGGAATCTTGTCGGCTAGGGTATAATAGAAGGTCCCCACACCGGCGCTGGAAATGACACCAATCCCTCCTTCGTTGGCAACAGCGCTTGCCAACCCAGAAAGGGATATGCCTACACCCATTCCTCCCTGAATGATGGGTAGGGGAATTTCCCAGTCACCAAAATGCATTGTGGGTAATCGTCTCATATGCAAACCTCTCTATCGTGCCCTATGGCGTATTGGAAAAAACAGTTTATTCATGCTTATTATACCTTATTTTTCTTCTTTTGGTAAGGGATGGATCCCGATGGTTGATAGGAAAGCTCTGGCCTTTTGAATCAAGGAAAAGAGAGTTCCATCATTATCGAGTACCGTAACTGGTATGGAAAGTTCGCTGAGATCATGATCTTGAACTCGGTCTCGCTCTGAGATCTCGGATTCGGTAAACCCTCTGCGTTTCGTTCCACGATGGATTCGGACTTCTGCCCTGGCCTCCACCAAAAGGATATGATCCATGTAGGGGATTAATCCCATCTCTTTTAGGATTGCTGCTTCGACAAAGAGCAGGTCCGCTCCGGATTGTTCATACGCGAGGCGCAACTGAAGGATTCGTTCCACCATGATGGGATGGAGGATTGAGTTCAGCAGCAGCCGTTGATGTGAATCGGAAAAGACCCGGGCGCCCAACTGATTTCGGTCGATGGTCCCGTTGAATGAGAGAATCGATGCACCAAAAGAGGTTTCCAGCTGGTTTCGGATTGGAGGTTCATCCAAAAGCCGGTGCCCGATTTGATCCGCAAAGATGCACGGATATCCCCAATCCATAAAGATTTGGGAAAGAGTTGTCTTTCCAGAACCCATCTTCCCTGTGATTCCGACTGTGATCATATGAATCCGTCTCTCCGATCTCGATTCAACTCGTTTTTCAGATCTTGGATTTCTTGAGCATTCATACCTTTATCCCACCAATAGGGTAGAAAAGCGTTATTCATCAGCAAAGGATCGATCGTTTGAGAAAAGAATCCCCTCTGAAAGTCTGGCGTACTAGGAATGGGGGTGTATTCATTCACATTCACTCCAATTCCCAAATCCTTGCATTTTTGGACGGTAGTTTTCACATCCTCTTTGGTTTGCCCAGGTAGATTGACCATCACATAAGCGCTGATTTCTTTCCGCGAAAACCCCGCTTGAAACAGTATGTGAACAGCGTCTTCAAAGTCTTGGCGGGTCAGTTTGCCTCCCGATGCGTGCAAATGACTTTCATTCAGGGTCTCCAAGCCGATCCGGATGGTCTGGAACCGAGCTTGTTTCATCAGCTTTGCTGTATGCTGAGTTAGCAATCGGGCGTGTAGTCCATTTGGAAGATGGAACCGGATCCCTCGATCTGGGATTTTTGATCGAATGATTCGCTCTAGAAGGATATCCAAATGGTCCGTATGATCCATGAGAACGGCATCATCAAACAGAGCGACGTCCTTAGCCCCGGTACGATCCAGGTCTTCAATCATGCACTGGAACAATTGATCCGGATCTTCGAACATAGAGGACTGCAATTTTGGTGTTGCGCAGTAGGTACACCGAAACGGACATCCCAATGAAGTGATATAGACGAGATGCGACATGGGAGGATGATAGAATGAATAATCTGGGATCATCCAGGATATGGGAGATCGAAGGGGGAATATGAGGTCATTCAGAAAGGTCCAAACCTCCTTAGGCCGGGTATGTAGACATAGAAGGTCAGCCCCGGATTTCCGAGCATGATTTGGCATCAAAGACGCATACACGCCCCCCAAGATCACAGGACGGGATGGAAATGCGTTTTTTAGCATCGTTACGGCTTCCCAAACACCCAGGTACCAATAGGTCATCATGGATGTCACGAAGATTTGATCGGGGATCCAATTTTGGTCTTTCCATGCGTTGAGTAAATTCCGTATGAGAGAAACAGGTATACCGTATCGTTTCAGCGTTCGAGGAATGGATTGGATAGAACTGGGTTTCTGAACGGGTTCACGCAGAAACTTCCCGGTGCCGTTGTTTCGATCTTCGGGAACGATCCGTCCTGAACTCCGGATGATGGGATGATGACGATCCAAGCAATCGATCAAACGAACGTCATGACCACTCTCGTTGAACCATCGACCCAAGATGAGTAACCCGATGGGTTTCAACCAAAAATCGAAGGCTTTTGTATCGATGATCCAAGGATTGAAGAGGAGAATCTTCATGGCGATTGATCAGAAGGGGAGTGAAATCGGGAGTCAATGGAAAAGAACCCAACAACAGTGGGATCAAACATTAACTGGATGGTTCCGATCGGACCGTTTCGTTGCTTGCCGATAATGATTTCTGCTTCGTGCGGTCGGTTAATCATTCGAATGTCCGATTCTGACGCTTCTTCCTTGATGTTTCGCTGATAGTAAGCCTCACGATGAATGAACATGACTGTATCAGCGTCTTGCTCGATCGCCCCCGATTCACGAAGGTCAGAAAGCCTAGGACGTTTGTCTTCCCGTTGCTCGATGGCACGAGAAAGCTGGGAAGCAGATATGACCACCACATCCAATTCTTTGGCCAAAATTTTTAACGAACGGGAAATCTCCGTAATCTCTTGTTGGCGGTTTTCCCGGTTTCTTGTGCTGTTCATAAGCTGGATGTAGTCCACAATCACTACATCCAGACCGTACTCCTTTTTCATCCTGCGCGCTTTGGTACGAATTCCTCGAGGATCCAAAAGCGAATCATCGTCGATGATGATTGAAGTCTTTATCAATCGGCTTGCGGCATCCGTTAAGCGGTTCCAATCTTCATTTACCAGCTCCGCCCTTCGAAGCTTCTCAAAGGGAACCCTTGATTCCAAGCTTAAAAGGCGCATGGCGATCTGCTCGGAAGACATTTCAAGACTGAAGATCCCAACCCGTTTCTGAAAATCCACAGCCATATTGCGTGCCAGATGCAGGGCGAGGGCTGATTTACCCATGGACGGGCGCGCAGCAACGATCACCAAATCCGAAGGATGAAACCCGGTCGTCAGTTGGTCCAACGCCCGAAACCCCGTAGGAACGCCTGTTACATACAAATTCCCTTCAGGGGATTCGTGTCGGATTTTGATCTTTTCCAAACTGCCAAAAGCATCGTTCACGACCTTTCCAATAGGAGAATACGAACGTTCCATATAGCTTTCGCCAATAGACAGAATCAACCGTTCTGCATTTTCCAGAATATCTTCCACCTCTTCCATTCCATAGGCGCTCTCCACGATCTGTGAACCGGTTGATATCAAGGTTCGAAGGGTGGATTTTTCCTTCACGACGCGGGCATATTGATGCGCATGTGCTGATGTAGGGACATAGTCCGCCAATTGAGCCAGATACAGATCTCCTCCAACTTTATCCAATTCCCCCTTTTTCGTGAGAGCATCCGAAAGAGTAAGAATATCCAAAGGCGTAGATTGCTCGTACAGTTCTTCCATACTTCGGAAGATGAGACGATTTGCTTCGTGATAGAAGTCCCGGTTTCGCAAGATTTCCATGATATCCGAGATCACGTTCGCGTCCAGAAGAATCGAACCGAGAACCGCTTTTTCGGCTTGAAGGTCATGTGGGGGTTGTTTTGGCGGCTGCCGCGATTCGGTCATCGTTTTTTCCATGCCTCCTTGGCGAATCTACGGCGTACCATACCAAAGAGAAGGATGCCAAAAAGGGCCATAATGATGCTGGTAACCTGGGCGGAACGATGATCGGCCCAATAGAGACTGTCCAAGCGCAAGGATTCAATCCAAAAGCGACCCACAGAGTAAAGAATCAGATACAAGGCAAGAACCTCTCCTTTGGCTTTCCGCCACCTGCGAATATAGAAAAAGAGAAAGGCAAAGAGGATGAAGTTCCAAACCGATTCATAGAGAAATGTTGGATGAAAGAACTCGAATTGCTCATACCCTGGCATTCGATAGAGGAAAGGGATATACATTTTCCATGGAAGCTCGGTAGGTCTACCATACGATTCATAGTTGAAAAAGTTGCCCCATCGACCGATCGCTTGACCCAACGGGAAGACAAACGCTGCAATATCGTATCCTTGAAGAAGTCCAAAAGAGACCTTTTTTCGGAGTCGAGTATAAATAAAGGTGGAAAGGAGTATACCTACGATCCCCCCGTGAATGGCCAACCCTCCCCCCCAAGTCATCAGGATTTCTGAAGGGCGGGTCGAAAAGTAGGACCATTCCGAAAACACATACCACAGTCGGGCCCCGACAATACCAAAAACAACACCCATCAACAAGGCTTCAGTCAGGTGATCGTCTTTGAATCCTTCTTTCAGCGCCTGATTTCGTCCGATGAAGTAACAAATCAAGATCCCGGAGGCGATGAGTAGGCCGTACCAGCGAATCTCAAAAATACCAAGCTGAATGATTACGGGCGTCATCATCCAATTTCCCGCGAAAACTTCTCGAAGAACGAAGAACAGAAATATGAAGACTCCTACCCCAATCAGGAGCCACATTCCCTTCAAGGTCGGTTTCTTTTTTTGTTTGCTCATTCAACTACCCCCTTGTATACAGAATCAATAATCCGTAAACCACGGCAAATCCCGAAATCATCCCCAAGACCCACATGAGGATTTGAATAAGCCGACGTTTCATAAGAGACTTTTGCAAAGCTGCCCACAAGCGGCTTGGATATCTTGTCCTTTTTCTCTTCGCAAGACGACTTCATATCCATGATTGCGAAGCAGATCAGAAAAGGCTTGGATTCGGGTGGGTTCTGACGGTTCGTACGGAAAATGCGCGACCGGATTCAGAGGAATCACATTAATATTCACCTTTAGCCCTCGAAGAAGGATTGAAAGGGCTTTGGCGTCCTCGTCGGAATCGTTCAGATCCCGGATCAGGATGTATTCTATGGTCACTCTGCGCTGGGTTTTTTGAATATAATCTTTCACTCCTTGGATCAGTTCTTCGATGGTTGTCGTCTGGTTGAAGGGAATCAACTGATCTCTGATTCGGTTTGTTGACGCATGCAGAGAAACAGATAGGCATATATCGAGCCCTTGTTGGGCCAATCGATCCATCTGAGCGACTACACCTACCGTGGAAAGTGTGATTCTTCGAATCGACAAATTGAACATCCGAGGTTCATTGAATGTCTGTATGGCTTTCATCACAGGGTCGAAGTTCAGTAGGGGTTCTCCCATTCCCATGAACACAACGTTCTGAATCTTCTCTCCTGTGATTTTGCCGATCATCCACCCTTGAAGGATGATTTCGGAAGCTGTCAGGTTTCTTTCAAAACCCAATGTTCCCGTAGCGCAAAAAGTACACCCCAAAGAGCAACCAATTTGAGAAGAGATACAGGCGGTTCTTCGTTTTTCATGGACCAATAAAACCGATTCAATCATCATGTCATCGCGCAGTCGAAACACAAATCGCTGAGTTCCGTCTCGTTTGGACACGGATCGGTGCGCTATCTCAGGCAAAAAAAACCCGAAATGCGCCATAAGGGCTTCTTGATCCGATTTGGAAATATTGCTCATCTGGGAGAAATCTGCCACATGCTTCTGATAGACCCAATTCAGAATCTGGGCCGCGCGGAACCGAGGCATACCCAAGGAATGTACCTGGGTTTCCAGCTCCTTTGGAGAGAGTTCAAAAAAATCAATCATCGGCAAGTCCCTCATTTCTTGGTATACAATACTCATTCCATGCAAGACAGGTTTCTGGCAAAAGGAATCGACCTTTCGCAAGCGCATATCGAATTTTCAGTTTGATAGCAGAGCAAAAGGCGCGATCTGGATCCTGAAAGGCTCGATTCCGGATTTCTTCCACTTTGCTGTATTTTCGGGACAATTCTGATGCGTCGGCAACAATCAAAAACAAGCCGACATAAGAAGAAAACGAATACCCTGACGAATGAAAATATACGGCCTCAAACACTTTGTCAAAAGCGGGAATCCATGATCGATATCTCTTTTTTAACCATAAAGCGCACACTTTTCCGTGAAGCAAAATGGGATACTGATGTTCATAAGAGGTACATTCAGCCCCAAATGCGTTTGCCAAGGCTATCAATCGATCGGTAGAAAGATCACGGAACAGGTCATGAGACGCAGCTGCAATGACAGCAGGCGCGGGATCCTTTCCATGATGCAAGCACAGACTATGGACGAAGTCAGTTGTGTTCTCTATATGCCGGATTCTTTGTTTTATGTTGATTCGATTCGAAATCTGTCTCAGTTCAGATCGGATATCATCAACGGTCAAATCGGATCTCGTAGTTCACTTCTATCGTCTGGAGCGGATGGATCGGATCTAAGATGATCATAAGCAAATCAGCTCTTGGACGGGTAAATTGGTAGTGGTCCACGACAACCTGCGCATTCGAATATACAGGGATTTTGATTAACGCATGCGTAGGTTCTTCGGAAAAATTGCGGACCGTGATTCGGTAGCTTTCTATCGATGTTTTTCCAAATCGCGCTGAATCAATCATTTCACGTTTGGCTAGTAGATCATAGACTTTCCCGATTGGAATATCCAATTCGTCGCCTTTATTTTTATCGGTGATCCGGGATTCACCTACAAATAGGGTTGTTTCATCTGTATCCGCGTAGGTCCGAATCAATCCAGCAGGCAGATCCAAAGGCAGTTTGTCAATCTGGATGATTTGGTTGAGCGGCGTGAATTCTGTTGACCCTGCGATGTATTCGTGGGTTTTCCGATAGGAGATCGGAACCTGCACAAATGGTTGATAAGACACTGAATTGGGGCTGATTTCAATCGATCCGTGAATGGGATACAAGCGATACCCTTCCGCTTGTAGGGATTCAGGAGCCATGGTGTCTTCCATCATCAACATGGCGCTTCGAGCAAAGGCTTGATTGGAATAGGCGCTTTCTTGAAAGATCTGGCCGGAAAAAAGGAACAGGTTGTCAGTGCGCCAATCCATATCGGTTCGGTTGGCAAGTTCGATATTTCCGGAAAGATAGGCCTGATTCGAGCGATCCAAAAGAAGGTTATAGTAAATCGTCCAACTCAGCCCATTAAACAGATAAAAATATTGGAACTCCTTTTGAGAGGCTGAGTCGAAATGGATCTCAAGACGTGTATTTGGATCGGGAATCGATACCTTTGGGAAGATCGGAGTTGGGTTCGGCATAACAAAAACTCCCTCTGGTCCTTGCACCAGAACTGGATCGGAGCTTAACACGAGGTATTCTTTGATGCTTCCGTCCTCAAGCCTCCATAACAGAGGTTTTCCCACCCATTGATCCAGTTCCCGCTTAAGCTGAAAAGATGATTTCGGATGGAGCTGAAGCGATTGGTAGGCGAGAGATCCAAGGAACGAGTTGACGAGAATCGAGGAAGGTACATTCAATTTGATCGGGTTTTCCTCAAGAATCGCATGATCTCCTCTCAAACTCAATCCGCCAGGATAGACAATCAAATATTCCGATGAACCCAGCAAAGACACACTGATTAAAACCAAGGAAACAATCCATAATGCCTTCTTCATACGTACCCCCTTATTTTGGGTTTTCCCTTCTCCTTAGGCCTTGATTCTGAAGATCACGGGATTTCAATCTTTGTGTGATCTCCTGTGATCAACCGGACCGATTGTGGGACCCCTTTTTGAGAACCAATTTTGGAATAATGCCCGACAATGCTGTTATCAATCCGTTTCGGAAGACCAATGATGGAGACGTGAGAAAGCAAAATGGAATTTTCAATTTCTGACCCTTCGATGTGCGCATAATCTCCAATCGATGTGTACGGACCTACATACGCATTTCGAATGACAACCTCTTTACCCAGTACCACAGGGCCTCGAACGACAGACTGATCGATTTGACAATTTGCCCCCATCTCAACATAGCCGGTCATGGGCGACTTTAGCGAAGGATTCCCGCGCTTTTCGTGGGCGTTTTTCATGTCCAGAATCTTTCGATTGGCTTCCAAAAGGTCGTCCGGATTTCCTGTATCTTTCCACCACCCTTGAAGAATGTGGGATTGCACTTTGAAATCTTGAGCAAGAAGCGCGCCAATTGCGTCAGTGATCTCATATTCTCCGCGCCATGACGGTTTTAACCCCGAAATCACCTCAAATATCATCGGATGGAACAGATACACTCCTATAATTCCCAAATTGGAAGGCGGGTTTTCCGGTTTTTCGACAACCTGAACGATTCGGTCTCCTTGGAGGGTTGCAATTCCAAAACTCTTTGGATCCGCTACTGGTGAAAGGAGGAGAGAGGCTTGGTAGTCCGATTCCAAAAACCGTTCCACAAACGGTGTAAGGTCCTCAAGGATCATATTGTCTCCCAAATAGAGCAAAAAGGGTTCATCTCGGACGAAATCTCTCCCCAAAGAGACAGCATGCGCAATCCCTTTTGGGTCTTTCTGAATGACATATTCGATATGAACACCCATAAAGGCGCCGTCCCCTAAGGCCCGCGCAAATTCTTGCTGGTTGGTGGGATTCACGACTATGCAAATCTCTTCGATTCCAGTCTTCTTGATTGATTCGATGGTGTATTGGATAATCATCTGATTGGCCACAGGGATCAAAGGTTTGGATGTAGTGAATGTAAGCGGCCGCAATCGTGTTCCTTGACCCCCACAAAGGATCATTGCTTTCATTCTTTCCCTCCTGGTTATACTAATTCCACAAGCTTTTGGGCGATCTGATGAGAAGGAAGGATAAAATCGGAATACCCTTCCTGCACTACGGATTTTGGCATACCATAAACTACACAGGTTTCCTCTGCTTCAGCGATAATCGACCCTTTGAAGTGCTTTATCTTGAATGCTCCTTTTGTCCCATCCCGCCCCATTCCTGTCATCACTACGCCAATGGTTTTCTCCCGAAAGATCTCAACGCCTTGTTCAAAGGAAAAATCCGCAGCAGGGCGCACTCCGTTGATCTTGGGTCCTTGGTCCAAAAACAGTTGAACCTTTTTGTCCGCACTTTTCAGTCCGAGATGATAATCGCCGGGGGCAACATAAACTGTGCCCTTTTCGAGAAAAACGCCTTCGCTGGCTTCAACCACACGCAATTGAGAAATCCGGTCCAACCGTTGAGCAAGAGATTTGGTAAACCCAGCAGGCATATGTTGGATCAGCACGACCGGAGCGGGAAACTCTTTGGGAAGCACCGGAATCACAAAATCAAGAGATTTTGGCCCCCCTGTTGATGAAGCGATCAGCACAACCTTCCCGGAAATGGCAAAAGGGCGATGGGTAATCGGTCTTTTAATTGAAGGTCGAACGACGGCTTTTCGCGGATCAATCGTCATTGCGTTGCGGATTTTCTCCAACATGATCCCCGCCATCGTGCGGAAATTTGTGGAAATCGATCCGGAAGGTTTCGGTACAAAATCAATGGCCCCATTTTCTAAGGCTTCGATGGTGATTTCGGCGCCTTCTTGGGTCAAACTGCTCACCATGATGATTCGAGTCGGGTTTTTTTTCATGATTACTTTCAGTGCTTCCAATCCGTTGAGTTTGGGCATCTCCACATCCATGGTAACAATGTCCGGCTGGATTTGAAGGCATCGCTCAACGGCTTCCATTCCATTGGCTGCTTGACCAACCATCTCCATATCATTCTGCGAATCCAAAATGTCTTTGATGATCATCCGCATGAAAGCGGAATCATCACAAATCAGAACGCGAATTTTTTTCACTTCGCATCACCTTCCTAGAGACAGAGTAGAGAGTAACCAGAAAAAGCAAGAAGGCCAGGATGCCAATCGCGTCCGGTGTTTGAAACACGTGTTTTCCGAAGATAATCAACCCGACGACAACGGCAAATATCGATGCGACAAGCACGATCCCGGCGGAGATGTCTTTGGCTTTTTGCACTTTTTCATGGAAATACGGATAAAAAAGATCAAGTAGGTATTCAACCAGAGAGTTCAACATCTCAAAAGCAATCACGATGAAAACAGAGAAGACGATCCACAAAAGTTCAAAAGTACTTAAAGGGAGAAAAACTGTAGCAACTAAAACAAAGCTGCCAACCAAAAAATGGATCCGAAGGTTCGGTTGAGAACGCAGTGTCTGAAGGATCCCGTTTATCGCAAATCGAAAACTACTTCGAATGCCTTTCCACCAGGTTACCATGGATTACTCAAACCGCGCTGTTGCTCTTCGCTTCTCGTCTTTGAGAGAATAGGTTTTTTCTACCAATGAATATCCGTATTGAAAGGCTTCCAAGTTTACATCAAGGACTTTTTTGGGGACTTCTTCCTCAATGGCCTGTTGGATGGACTCCACGGAGACAATCTTGGTAGTTTTCAATAATAAACCCAACCCAAGCACATTGGCAACCACCGCAAGCTTGAATCGTTCTGTAGCAATTTCAGTTACAGGGATGGATACGATCTTTCGAGTAATTCGGCGTATGGTAATCGGAAGCTGAGAAACGAAGGAACGATCACAGATCAGAATCCCGTTGGGCCGAAGCAGGGAGATAAACTTCTCTAGAGGCTGCTGGTGCATCATATACTGGATATCAAAATGGTTCGCCTTGGGATAATCGATGGGTTCTTGACTGAAGAGAACATCACTGAAGGCAATTCCTCCCCGTACCTGAGCCCCATAGGATTGTGTCTGCACTACCCAGCGTTTGTCATATGTAAGGGCTTTTGCGAGTATCAATCCCATCTTGATATTTCCCTGACCGCCGATTCCTCCAATTCGGATTGCATATGGCGTGCTTTCGACCGAGATCATTAGCCATCTCTCCTTCCTACCCCTTATTCTGCCATAGCCATGGCTTTTTGGATGATCTTTTCGTACTCGGATATATATCCCGGAATATTTTTTTGCAGGAACTCTCCGATAACGATTTTCCCTTTCAGTTCTTCGGGACTCATTTGTTCTGCTTTTTTAATGTTGACCGATGAAGCTTTAAAGTATTCCATCATAGCTGCGCCAGTACTCATCTTACGATATCGGCCAAAATAGGTGGGGCATTGGGTAATCGCTTCCACAAAAGAAAAACCGGGAGAAACCAAAGCCTTTTTGATATAGTCTTTCAGAAGAAGAAAGTGAAAAGTGGTTGCTCGAGCCACATATGTCGCTCCAGCCGAGATGGCCAATTGAGCCAGATCAAAGGTTCGTTCGGCATTTCCATAGGGAGTCGTAGTCGCATAGGAATCTTCGGGAGTTGTCGGCGAAGATTGCCCTCCAGTCATTCCGTAAATGTTGTTGTTGTATCCAATAACGCAAAGGTCCATATTCCTTCGGGCGGCATGGATAAAATGATTCCCCCCAATCGCGGCCAGGTCGCCATCCCCTGACATGACGATCACCTGCATATCGGGACGGGCAAATTTGACTCCAGTCGCGAACGGTATGGCTCTTCCATGAAGGGTGTGCAAGGTGTTGAAGTTGATATACCCAGTAGCTCGCGAAGAACAACCAATTCCGCTGACTACAGAGATTCTGTCTGGGTTCAATTTTAACTCATCAATCGCGATTAATGAAGCTTTCAGAACCATTCCGTTTCCGCACCCCGGGCACCAAACATGAGGCAAACGATCAATCCTGAGATGCTTTGTATGGACTTCATTGGACACAACCCATCCCTCCAAATCGGTGTAATGCCTATTTGCTTTCTTCTGAATTATACCATGAGAAGGTCTTGTTTCCATAATTGTGTAAGAAATCTCTTTGGCCAAATGCGTTTGTCTACCAGTTGGTTTTTGGGTATAATCGAATGGAGTCCATAAAACCATTCTGTTTTTCGTCAAAAGTATTCATAGGGATCTTCGGAGGAGGGTTCGCCCTATCCTTTCGGTTTAATCGGATGGTTGGGTCAAGAAAAATGATTCAGGAGGTGTGGCGGTGAAAATCAAGGGTTGGTTGAAGATGGGGGTAGTCGCGCTTGGGGTCTTAATCGTTGTAACGGTGAGCGGTGCTCCTTATGCGCAGTATGTTATGGAAAACAAAATTGATGGAGCCTTTGAATCTGCGCGGATTTTGGAAAAAGGAGTCATCGTTTTTTTCACTCTGCCGCGGTGCAGCGACTGTGAACGGATGAAACGAGAAGTCCTTTCGCAAGAAGAAGTATCCAACATAATCCGGAACAATTTTGTCCTGGTGGAAGCTGATTTTGATGCTTCGTTGTCGGTCGTGTATCCACCTCTGTTTGTATCTCCTGCTCGAGCCAAACAAATGACGCATGTAGATCTGTTTCGGGAGTTTGGAATTCGTCTTGTCCCCTCATATGCCTTTTTTAACTTTCGGTTTCAGCATGTGCACACGCACACAGGATATCTATCCCCAGAAGAGTTCATTCGGATGATGGAGTATGCACTGTCTCCTGAAGCGGCGCGGGGAATGAGTTACGAGCTATACACATCGGTTGAAGAAAAACCTCAACTTCGTAGCATTTTTAAAGAAATCACAACCCTCCAGGAGCAGACCCTCCGGACTCATAACCGCGCTTTGCCTGTTTCCACCAAAGCACAAGTTATGAGCCGAGTGTATACCCATGCGGATCCATTTGCTGATTACTTTTTTAAGGGGTTCGAATCACTTGAAGAGTTGGCCACTTTCTTGGAAGAAAAAGAGGCAACATTGCATCATGTATACCTGATCCGATAATCGAACGGTACCAATAGATCGTTCGGAAGCTTGGATCATTTGAGGATTTTCAATAGCTCTTTGAAGGGCATGGGTTTATGGAGATAGTATCCTTGAGCTTCATCGCAGTGGTGTTTCTTCAAAAAATCCAGTTGTGCAGCTGTTTCTACTCCTACTGCAACGACTACCTTTCCGAGGTTGTGCGCCATGGTGATAATCGCTTTCACAATTGCGCTACTTCCCCCATTCTCTTCAATTCCCTGAATGAGCGATTGATGGATCTTGACCCTTCGGAGGGGAAAATCTTTCAAAAATGCGAACTGAGCACTTCCGCTTCCATAATCGTCCAAAGAGATCCCAATCCCCAATTGGTGCAATTGGTGTAAAACATCCATCCCTTCCCGAGCTTCTGAAAAAAGGATGCTTTCCTTAAACTCCAGGTCAATCAGAGAGGCTGGAGATTGGTATTTCTGGAGGTTGTGCTGAATCCAAGGGATTAAATGTTGGTTTTTCAGCTCAACAAGAGATAAGTTGGCGCAAATCCGAACATCCGTTATCTTTTTTAACCGCAAAGAAGCAAGAAACATACATACTCGCTCCAACATCCATTGGTCAATATCATGGATTAACCCCGTTTCTTCGGCAAGGGTCAAAAATGCTTTGGTATCAACCAACTCTCCCTCGCCTTTTTCCCAACGGACGAGGGCTTCAGCGGCGGTAATCGTTCCTTTTTGCAAATCCACAATCGGTTGGAACTGAACAAGGAACTGATGGTTTTCCACCGCTTTTCGGAATAGGGTTTCTGTCTGGAACTGTTCTACCGTTGAGGAGTACATCTCTGTATGGAAGATTTCCCACTGGGCTTGGCCTTTTTCTTTTGCCCGATACATAGCATTATCCGCATCTCGGAGGAGGTCTTCGGGATTGGAATACTCGGGACTGGACAAGACAATCCCGATGCTGGTCGTTGTGAAGAGTTCTTTTCCATCCACGCGGAAGGGCTTTTGGAATTCTCGTTGGATCCTTTCGGCAACAAGAATGGCGTCTTGTTGGGATTTGGTGGGATCGAGGAGTAGAACGAACTCGTCTCCCCCAATGCGGGAAAAGGTATCGCTGGATCGGATTACCTTTTCCATTCTTCGGGCGATCTGCTTCAGAAGCATATCCCCTGTATTGTGGCCCAAGCTGTCATTGATGATTTTGAAGCGGTCCAAGTCCATGTACAATACAGCAAACTGATACTCTTCGAATCTCTTGATCCGCTGAAGGGCAGAGCGGATATGTTCCTGAAGAAGAGCCCGATTGGGCAATTCGGTCAGTTGATCATAGAACGCTTTGTACCGCAACTGTTCTTCAGCAAGTTTGCGAGAGGTGATGTCGCTCTGAGATCCGGCCATCCGATAGGCTCTGCCCTCATTATCTCGAATTGCGAGCCCTCTGCACAACACCCACCGGTAGCTCCCGTCTTTGTGCAAAATCCGGTACTCGCATTCCAGATATGGGCTATTGCCTTTCAGGTGTTGGTTGATTTCTTTCCCCACCTGTTTTCGTTCGTCCGGATGAATCAAGTCCATCCAAGCATTTGGTTCTGGGGGAATCTCCTTTTCCCCATATCCGAGCATATACTTCCAACGCGACGAATAAAAGACCTTATTCTTTTTCAGATCCCAATCCCAAAGACCGTCATTGACTCCTTGAATCACCAATGTGTATCGTTCTTCCAGTTCTTGTAGATTGTGTTGGATGGTTTTGAGCGAAGTCAAATCAGTTAAGTACAAAATGGTCCATTGGCGGTGAGAAGACTCATCAAGGTCTATCGGAATGCGAATCCGATCGACCAGTATCGTTCGAGCGCCATTTTTAGTCTGAATCTCTACCTCTTGCGATGGACAATCCATCGGTTTGCTACAAAGCATTAGCGCTGCTTTGCTCCCGTCATCTGTTCCCGTAAGTGTAATCGCATGGGAATTCATCGCGATAAAATTACCATCGCTATCCAGAAGGATGGCACCTTGGGGTAAGCCTTGAACTAACTTTTCTAAATTTTGCTCCACATTCCCTCCCCGAACTAAAATCGAATCCAAAGTTGGATCCCAATATGGATTTGGGGTTGAACGACGATCTGCCCGGGTCCGATGATGATCTGTCCCTGGACCTGAGGTTGGGGCATGACCCAGATGCTTCCCTGTCCTGCTGTATCCAGGACGACAGAGATCAGCGTCCAAGAATTCCACTGCGGTCGCCATACCCGGAAAACCACATTGGAAAAGTACGGGGCCGTTTGGATCATGTTCAGCAAAGTCGCATACCGCACATTTCCTTGGTAGTTGTACGCCAGGCCATATTGCTGAAGGTTCCAAAGTTGCTGATTAAGAGGCGCATAGGGATTAAATGAAATCAAATACCCTTGTTGGGGATTGCCCGGATTTTGCCAAATTTGACTGTTGGGAATCAAAATCCCTTCCGTGATGATATCTCCGGGAAACAACGTGTTCCATGCGGGATAACCAGGAGCAGTTTGCTGCACTAGAGCGCCCTGATAAAACTGACCTTGGATAAACCCGTTCCAATCCACGATTTGCGCTCCAAGGCGAATCGCAAAGAGATTGGTTCCAAACAAAACGACAATCAATAAACCTACGATCAGCATTCGTTTCATCTCACTCACCTCTTTTCATTCAAACGTATGCCATAAAGAATAGACGTTGAAAACCAAAAATCATATGACGCTTCTTGATTATACCATGTTCCGAGCAAATCGATCCAAAATGTGGTATAATTTATGAAACGGTGATTCTTTACTCACCGATCTTCCGGGAGAAAGGGTGTGGAAGGAAATGAAAAAGACGCGGATTCTTTTGGCTGTCAGTATCGGGATACTCATGTTTTTTCTGGTTTCCTGTTCGATCAACGTTGGGCCAGTCAACCCATTCTGGACCATCACTGTGACGAATAATAGCGCTTTGGCTGCTGAAATCTGGATCGGAGATGCTGTGAATCCAGGGGTCCAAAGAGCCATATGCCCTGGTTTTGGTGGGTTTCGCCAAATAGGAAACGTTGCGCATGGTGCATATCTCAGAATCTGGTGGAATGGCGCATGGTTATGGCTTGGCCCGGACACGAAATTCATGATTAATGCGAACTGGGACTTTACGCTGCAACCGGGTGGCGGTTGGGTCATATCCGAACGGTAAAGAAATCGGGTTTTCTTCCCGATAATCAAACCGTACCGATCGTCAAGGGCTCATTAGAATTTGCTCTGTTATGAGAACGTTGTTCTACCCTTTTTCTGACTCAGCTTTTTGCCGAGTTTATTGTTATGATGAAGGAGTTTGATCGTTTTCCTATAGATTCCGATACTCACGTGGAGGAAAGAAAGGGTGAAAATGGGGATGAAGAGAATGCGCAAGCTTTTGGTTGTAAGCGTAGGAGTTTTAGCGATGGTTTTGTTTGCATCCTGTTCGATCGGGATCGATCCGATTGGTCCTCCTTGGACCGTTGAAGTGACCAATTTCAGAGCGGCACCTGCCCAGATTTGGGTTGGAACCGCAATCGATCCAGGCGCTCTAATGGCTGAGGTTGCGGCGAAGGAGGGCTTGTTCGCGCCAGCAGGATTCCAATCAGTCGCTGGCATACCGGATGGAGCGTTTCTGAGGATCTGGTGTCAAGGGGAGTGGATCCAATTTGGCATTGGGGGGCCAACCGCCTACGCCATTCATAACAACTGGTCGTTTGTTATTCCATCCGCCCAAAACTGAATCAGTATCGAACGCTGAACCGAGTGGATCAATCCAGAAATACTGTTTGAGACATACTCTATATACCGATTTCTCTATCAAAAGGGAAGGATCGGATCTTTTGAAATCAGATCTGAAAGCCTTCCTTTTTTCTTGGCTTGGAAAACCCATCGGATTGGTGTATAATACGGGGGAATTTACGAAACCTAATCATGAAAGGATGATCCGATTCTATGGTGACTGCACAAATGGTAAAAGAGCTCCGCGCAAAGACAGGCGCAGGGGTTTTGGACTGCCAGAAGGCTTTGAAAGAATCCAACGGAGACATGGATACTGCTGTTGACCTTCTGCGAAAAAAGGGATTAGCTGCTGCGTCAAAAAAAAGCGGCCGCACGACCAATGAAGGGATGATGTTTGTTCAGTTTTGCGAAAAACGAAAAGAGTTCACAATGATTTCTCTGTTGTGCGAAACAGATTTTGTGGCTCGCACAGACGAGTTTCAGAATTCCGGAAAAGCTCTTGTAGAAGCGTTGTCGCATTCATCGGAAGAAGTCGAAGGAGGTCCTGCCGATGAATCAGTCCGCGAAGCGTACAAACAAGAGCTCACAGAATCTGTTGCAAAAATCGGGGAAAACATCCAACTCGGCGATTACTGTCATTGGATGGGCGATGCCCAATCTACGATTGCCTACTATATTCATCACAATGGAAAGATCGGTGTGGGGGTTGAGCTCACGTCCAGCATAACTGCAACAGAGCTATCGGAGATGGCCAAAAAACTGTGCTTGCACATCGCAGCTGCTTCACCGGAGTACCTTGATCCCAAGAGTGTTCCGGAAGCCGTGATTCAAAAAGAGCGAGAGATCTATACCGATCAGATGAAGGAATCGGGAAAACCGATATCTGTGATCGAAAAGATTGTGGACGGGAAAATCGCCAAGTTCTTTGAGGATCGGTGTGTCATGAATCAGAAGTATGCCTTGGATCCAGATCATTCCATTCCTTCGATGCTGGAAGATGTTTCTAAGAAAATCGGAGTCCCAGTTGGTTTGAAACGATTTGTTCGATTTATGATCGGAGAATAATCATACTACCTGTGCCTTTTCAACCCCATTCTCGATTGCACGGGGCACCCTTGAAATCAATGGGAGGATTCAATGGGCACAAGACGGGTGTTATTAAAACTGAGCGGGGAAGCTCTTTCTGGTGAAGGGGAGCGGGGATTTGCCCAAGAAAAGATCCATTTTTTAACCCAGGAGATCAAAGAGATAGTGGATGAAGGCATCTGTCTTGGTCTTGTTTCAGGGGCCGGTAATATTTTCCGCGGCAGAGAAATGACAGAATTGTCTTATCCCGTAGCGGACCAAATCGGTATGTTGGGAACAGTAATCAATGCCCTTTATCTCAAGGATCGATTTGAACATTTGGGGGTGCGCACGGTTGTTGTCTCCCAGATTGCTTCCTTGCCTTCCATTCGACCCATTCATTACGATGATATCAACCTCTATTTTGAGGCCCGGTATGTAGTTGTCTTTGCAGGAGGAACAAGCAATCCCTTTTTCACTACCGATACGGCAGCGGCCTTGAGAGCAGTCGAGATGAAGGCGGATCTGTTGGTAAAAGCGACAAAAGTGGACGGAATCTACGACAAAGATCCGCAAAAGCATTCCGATGCGAAACAGCTGCCCCATCTCAGCTATTCGGAAGCCATTGACCGAAAACTGAAAATCATGGATACAGAAGCGTTTTCAATCTGTCAAAGATACTACATGCCAATTCAGGTTATCGAGTTTTTTCAGAAGGGCAATTTGATGAAAGCCATTCGAGGCGAACCGGTCGGTTCACGCGTAGATTCCGAGTAAGGAGGAATCCGATTTGATCACAAGGGAAGAAGCATTGATTCTGGTCCAAAATAGTGTGTCCAATCGAAACCTTATTGGTCATATGCTTGCAACCGAAGCAGTTATGGAAGGGTTGGCCCAGCATTTTGGGGAGCAGGTTCAAGTATGGGCGATGGCGGGCTTGTTGCACGATCTGGATTACGACGAGACCAAGGATCGTCCGGAAATGCATGGGATCCGAACGGTCGAATTGTTGCAACCCATCGATGTGCCCCAAGAAGTGCTCAATGCCATTTTGGCCCACTGCGATCAAAAACCGGCCGAAACCCTCATTGAACAATCCATCTATTGCGCCGATCCTGTTACTGGGTTGATTGTCGCTGGAGCCTTAATCCGGAAAGAACGAAAGCTGGATTTGGTTGATGTGCCTTTCCTCATGAACCGGTTTAAGGAGAAGTCTTTTGCTCGAGGCGCAGATCGAGATCAAATCATGAAATGTACGGATATTGGATTGGATCTGGAGCAGTTTTTGCGCATAGCTCTTACCCAAATGCAACGGATTTCTCAAGAATTGGGTTTATAGAAAGGGAAATGTATGAACGGAGCATTCATTGCGTTTGAAGGGATCGATGGATGCGGAAAAACCAGTCAAATCGATTTTTTGCGAGATCGACTGCATTCATTGGGAAAAAGAGTGTTGGTGGTTCGAGAACCTGGCGGAACCCCTCTCGGTGAAGAGATCCGTCATGTTGTTCTGCACATGGATCTTGAGATCGGAAGCCGCTCTGAGCTACTTTTGTACACAGCATCTCGTGCGCAACTTACTGAAGAGATCATTCTGCCAGCTTTAAAGGATGGAGTATGTGTGATCGCGGATCGGTTTGCCGATTCAAGCGTAGCCTACCAAGGATATGGCCGTCAATTGCCTGTCGATAAGGTCATGCGCATCAACGAGTTTGCGATTCAACAGCGATACCCAGATCTCAGCATCCTTTTGGATATCTCTGTGGAAGAGTCCATCAGCCGACTGAACCATAAAGAACTGGACCGGTTGGAAAGTGAAGACCTTCAATTTCGAAAGCGCGTACGACAAGGATATTTGGAGCTTTCTGCACGGTTCTCAGAACGATATGCAGTTATGGATGGTATGAGAGATCGGTACGAGCTCCATGAAGATATCTACAATCTGCTCCTATACCGGAAACTGCTCAAATGACCGCGTCTCCGGTTCTTTGTGGGGGAGAGATCCTTTGCGACTTTTTTGCAACCAAGCCAGGTTCCCCACTTTCAGCGACTTCATCCTTTGAAAGACGAGCGGGAGGGTCCCCATTCAATATCGCGGTCGGTGTGAAAAGACTGGGCCACTCCACGGCTTTTTTGACAAAGGTCGGAACCGATGGGTTTGGATCCTTTCTCTACGAAACCATGAGAAACGAAGGACTTCTTCTGGATGCAACATTCCAAGAACCGGGTGCCAAGACAACCTTAGCTTTTGTGGCTATGGGTTGTGGCGGAAAACCCGATTTTCAGTTTTACCAAGATCATGCTGCCGATACTTTGCTTCGGACCGAAGAAACAACCTTCATCAATCCTTTGGATTATTCTTTTTTCCACTTTGGTTCGATCGCTTTATTGGATAGCCCGTCAAGAGAGGCGTATCTCGATCTCTTCCACCGGTTTCAACAAGCTCGGATCCCCACATCCTTCGACCCGAATATTCGACCTTCTCTGATTCGGGATCGGAAGGAATACATGGAACTGATCGGGCATATCATCTCGGGGGCCGATATAGTCAAACTGAGTGATGAAGACTTGGTAGAGATTACCGGTGAAAAGAACATCGAAAAGGCAATCCAAAAACTCCCATTACGAGATCAAACATGGGTCTTTGTTACCATGGGGTCGAAAGGCGCTATGGTTCAAACAGGAGCGAAGCGATATACATTCCAAGGGTTTCCAACCAAAGTCATCGATACCACGGGTTGCGGAGACGCCTTTATGGCTGCTATTATCCATCAATATCTTCAATCCCCCTTTGGTTCCGATCAATCCTCGATCTGGAAGACGAACCTGTTGCGCTTTGCCAACGCAGCGGCGGCCATAGTAGCTTCTCGAAAAGGCGCGTCTCAGGCCATGCCAACATTGGACGAGGTGGAAGCGTTTATCAGCCGAGCAGAATCTTGACATCTGTGGTATAATCAAGTCAAATAGGATCATCAAGACAAATCCGATATTGCAATACCACTTACCCGAAGACAGGAGGGATTTATTTCCATGGCAAAACAAATGGTTACCATCGATGGGAATACCGCGACTTCTCATGTGGCATACGCTTATTCCGAAGTAGCGGCGATTTACCCCATCACCCCATCCTCTTCTATGGGAGAGCTCGCTGATGAATGGGCATCCCAGAAGAGAAAGAATATTTTTCACCAGGTGGTCCGTGTATCAGAGCTGCAATCCGAAGCAGGAGCAGCGGGAGCTGTTCATGGGTCGCTCCAGGCAGGATCGTTGACCACAACTTTTACTGCTTCTCAGGGGCTTCTGCTCATGATCCCCAACATGAACAAAATCTCAGGGGAGCTATTGCCTGCAGTTTTTCACGTTTCCGCTCGAACGGTCGCTACGCACGCTTTATCCATTTTTGGCGACCATTCTGATGTAATGCACTGCCGGCAAACCGGGTTCTCACTACTCGCATCTGCTGGTGTACAAGAAGCTCATGATATGGCTATTGTTGCCCACCTCAGTGCAGTGGATTCCAGTTTGCCTTTCTTGCATTTCTTTGATGGCTTCCGGACATCATCCGAAGTGCAGAAAGTAGAAATCGTTGATTACGAGGATCTGGCCCCGCTTTTGGATATGAACAAAGTACGGGAGTTTAAAGCGAAAGCCCTCCGGCCGGAACGGACTGTAACCCGTGGAACTGCCCAGAACCCTGACATTTTCTTCCAAAATCGTGAAGCGGCCAATCGGTATTATCAAGTCGTGCCGTACATTGTTGAACAGAACATGAAAAAAGTTGCCGAACTAACTGGTAGAACCTATAATCTCTTTGATTATGTCGGTCATCCTCAGGCTGAACGAATCGTCATTGCTATGGGTTCAGCCGTTGATACATTGGAAGAGACAATGAACTACCTGATCAACAAAGGAGAGAAGGTGGGCCTTCTCAAAGTCAGGTTGTTCCGACCCTTCTCGATAACTCACATGCTCCAGGCGATTCCGGAAACAGTTCGATCAATTGCTGTTTTGGATCGCACAAAAGAACCCGGTTCTGCGGGAGAGCCCCTGTATCAAGATGTTCAAACCGCATTCTATGGGCAAATCAATGCACCAACGATCGTTGGCGGACGGTATGGACTCAGTTCCAAAGAGTTCACCCCATCTATGGCGAAATCGGTCTTTGACAACCTCAAAGGAAAAAAACCCAAAGAAAAGTTTACCGTGGGCATTGTCGATGATGTCACCTTTACTTCCCTAGACATAAAAGAGACCATTATCACAGAAGATCCTTCCGTTCATCGGTGCAAATTCTGGGGATTTGGTTCGGATGGAACCGTGGGAGCCAATAAAAACTCCATCAAAATCATCGGAGACCACACCGATATGTATGCCCAAGGATACTTTGTATACGACTCAAAAAAATCGGGAGGAGTCACCGTTTCTCACCTACGGTTCGGACCCAAACCCATTCGAAGTCCCTACTTGATCAACGAAGCAGATTTCATCGCCTGCCACCGCCCTGCCTATGTTCATCTCTACAACGTCCTCAAAGGGATCAAGCAAGGAGGAACGTTCCTTCTGAACTCCCCTTGGTCACAGGAAGAGATGGAAACCAAACTTCCCAATTCGATGAAGCGTGTGCTTGCGCGAAAAAAGATCCGATTCTATACCATCGACGCTTTCAAGCTTGCCGAAGAAATCGGGATGGGAGAACGGATCAACTCGATCATGCAAGCTGCTTTCTTCAAGTTGGCAGATATCATCCCCTTCGATCAAGCCAAGGAATACATGAAACACGCAATTGAAGATACGTACGGCAGGAAAGGCGAAAAGGTTCTGAAGATGAACTATGATTCAGTGGAACGAGGGGCAAAGGATCTTGTCGAGATCAATGTTCCTGACGCTTGGGCAGATCTTCCTGACGATTGCTGCTGTTGCGAATCGCAAGCACCCGAATTTGTCGAAACAGTTGCTCAGCCAATCAACCGACTTGAAGGCGATGACTTGCCTGTCTCTGCCTTCACCCCCGATGGAACATTCCCCAGTGGAACCACGCAATATGAAAAGCGTGGAATCGCCGTCAAGATACCGAAATGGATACCGGAAGTCTGTTCTCAATGCAATCAATGTGGATTGGTTTGTCCGCATGCAGTTATCCGACCCATTCTATTGAATGACGAAGAAAAGAAAAACGCGCCCGAGGGATTTTCTACCCTTGAGCCAACGATGAAGCAACTCCAAGGCCTTCATTTTTCCATTCAGATTAGCCCCCTTGACTGTACCGGTTGTGGAAACTGCGCAGATGTATGCCCGGGGAAGGCCGGGAAAAAAGCGTTGGAAATGGTGCCCTTTGAAGAAGCCGTTGAAAAAGAAGAAAGAGACTTTCTGTATACCAAAGATCTGCCCGTTAAGAATCCATTGGGAGACAAAATGCTTCTGGGAACGGTTTTCAATCAGCCTTTGTTTGAGTATCACGGAGCTTGTGGAGGATGTGGAGAAACTCCCTATCTCCGTCTTCTGACTCAACTCTTTGGGGAACGGATGATTATCGCCAATGCGACGGGTTGTTCATCCATTTACGGAGGCAGCGCGCCTTCTACTCCGTATTGCATCGGCCAAAACGGGAAAGGACCCGCTTGGGCCAATTCACTGTTTGAAGACAATGCGGAATATGGGTACGGTATGATGCTATCCATTACTCAAACCCGCGAGAAGATTGCGCAACTCATGGAAAAGGCTCAGGAACAAGGAATTTCCGCGGCGCTGAAAGACCTTTTTGATCAATGGATCGAAAAGAAAGAAGATGCGCAGGCAACCATCGATTTGGATGGAAAACTGAGAACCCAGATTGCCAATGAACTTTCCACAGCTACAGACGACCTGAAGCAAACCCTGTACAAGCTCTATGAACAAAGGGATTATTTCGTGAAGAAATCGGTATGGGTTGTGGGAGGCGACGGTTGGGCTTACGATATCGGGTATGGCGGGCTCGATCATGTCTTGGCTTCCGGGGAAGATATCAATGTCCTGGTTTTGGATACCGAAGTGTACTCCAACACTGGGGGCCAAGCATCCAAGTCGACTCCCACCGGAGCCATTGCCAAATTCGCCGCTGCGGGAAAGTCGATTCGAAAAAAGGATCTGGGCTTAATGGCGATGAATTATGGATACGTATATGTTGCAGCAATTTCATTAGGCGCGAACATGAATCAGGCTTTCAAGGCTATGAAAGAAGCGGAATCCTACCCCGGTCCTTCCATCATAATCGCGTATTCCCCTTGTATCAACCATGGGCTGAAAACGGGAATGGGATTTACCATCCAGGAAGAGAAGAAAGCGGTGAACTGCGGGTACTGGCCAATTTACCGATACGATCCCCGGATTGCCGAAGAAGGGAAAAACCCCTTCCAGCTTGATGGACCCAAAGAACTTGATGGAACCTTCCAAGAGTTCCTTCAAGGGGAAGTGCGCTTCTCAGCATTAAAATTGTTGTTCCCCGAACGAAGCGAAATCCTCTTCGAAAAAGCCGAAAAAGACATGGAATTCCGGTATAATCGATACAAAAAAATGGCGGAACACGGGTTTTAAAAAAGGAAGATATGCAACCCCCCCAAAAGGGGGGGTTTTTTAATACCGATGACCAAAAAATACCGGAAAGTGAACAAGATGAGCAGTATGGTTGTTTCTGATCGAATCCCAAGGCTCGGTTCAAACAATGGGCACCTTTGTCGGACAAGAGGACTCAAAAAAGGGCTTTCCTTCCCATACTACGACAAAGGATTTCCCATCCCATGATACCTGAAGTTCTTTTCCGGCAATTGTGAGGTTGCGTACCGAAAAATGATTATGAAATGGAAAGGGGTCAATGATCAGCTGGTCTTCTTCAAAATCAATCCCAACAAGGTATTTCAGGATCAGATCGTTGACCCATGAATGCTGGTAATCATCGACACCACGGTAGGTGGAGCCTTTTCCGTTGAACGGATTGTAGTGTTCGAAACAGTTAGGCCGTTTCGGGTCCCCGTCAAAGTGCATCATTGTGATGAATTTTCGCAGCAATTCTACTGTCTTATCTCTGAGCAACGGATCATCGAATCTACGGGCACAAAACCCAAGCATGTCAACGATATGGGAATTGGTCATAGGCCATACTCGCCCATTCCACGGACAATTGTGTCTTTTCCCTTTCCATCGGGCGTAGGCATCATAGAAAGGATCGTCCATGGATACCGTTGTGATCGGATAAGGACTCCAAAAGGAAGTCGAATCAAAAAGGTTTCGTTTGAGTCCGCTTATATGTTCTCGATCGACAATATCGGTCATGTACGGATAGAAACATACGGCAGATTTCGGAGTTGTTTTCGTCATGGTTTTGGGATCGACATCGAAGAAAAACTCTTGTTGAGGATCCCACATCCACTGCAAAACTGCTTTACGAGTATGCTTGGCTTTCTCCTGCCATTGTTCCGATTCGCGAATCAATCCGATTCGATCCGCAATCCAACCCAAGGCTTTTTTCAGGTTGTATATATAGACAGTTGCATCCACCCCTTTCAAACGAATGGTATTGATCCACCCGTAGCGGTCTGCTCGTTCATCAACCGCGAGATAACGGCTCATGTATTCTTGGCCCGTTTCGTATTGGTCCACGACATCATACAGACCACATTGCTCCCGATCCCGTTCCCGTTCAAAGTATTCCATGTATCGGCATAAACCCGGGTAGATTTCTTTGAGAAACCCCATGTCAGGGTGATGGCGATGCAACCCCTGTACGACTCTCCCCCAATCAGCATGGTAAAAGCCGTTTTGCTGGACTCCATTCAAATAGATATGACCCGCAAAGCTACCGTCTTCTCTTTGGTTGTGCAAAAAGTTCAACAAGGAACCTTGAGCGATCGAAGGGTCTTTGTTCCACCTCCCTTCCAGAATATGACATTGCGCGCTATAGGTGATGAACACTCGAAAGTATTCCAAACCTTCGCAAATAGCCGGATATCGCATTGTCCCTTCTCCAGAATCGATCTGGAACAATCGGAGTCCATACCAGCGATAGGGATAGTATCCATGGATATGAGGATCGTCACAGGTGAAGTATGGGACCTTCCTAAAGAACTGGTTCCATGAAGTTGTGGAAGCTTCCACAAGGTCGGAGTTGATTGCGTAGGAAGACTTATGGCTCTTTTCTCGATCCGTATCAAAAGACCAACCAAATTGGATCGATTGAGCGCTCTTTGGTTCAAGGGTAATGGATCGTTCAAGGGCGAAATACATCAATCCTCGCGTGTGAATGCCCTGAGTATGAATCTGATTGCTCAGCCCATTTTTTGATAGGGTTTCATAGAATGGAGTTAATTCCCACTCGGGAGTAATCCCGGTAAACTCAGATCCGTCCACCTGAAAGCTCCGCGCGTTTCCTAGAACCATTGTGCCATAGATTGTGATCGGCGTTCTCGACCCTTTCACCAATTGCTTTTGAAAGAGAATTCGATCGGGCTCCTGACGGATAAAGGAAGTTGACTCGTGTGTCGGATCTCCTTCGTTTTTCTGAGCGGTCCACAAAACAACTTGCAGAGAGCATGGTTCACTCGAATGATTGATAAAGTGGACTTTCTCACCCAAAAAATCGTTGGGTAGGATTATTTTCTCTTCGATCATCTCGAGAAAAGAGGATTTCCACCGAGATCTCAAAGAAGCAGGCGTCCACTCGCGGTCAACTTGATCAAAGCGCACCAGCATCCCTTCATGGAAGACATGGAACGTATACCCTGGTTCGATTTTTAGGTCGTAAAAAGAAGCATTATCCCACAGCCCGAGTCGATCAAGATACGAAGGAAACGCGGGAGACCAGATGAGCTTATTGCCTCCACCGATGTACCACTTATCTTTCCTTCGTAAGCGTTCCAGAACCTTTTCATACCATTGCGATTGCGTATTCACAGGGGCACCTCCCAATTGTTCAGCGGTCATATCCCGCGTTCAGTTTAATTCCTTGTACGATCCATTTTTGGGCAAGAAGATAGACAAGAATCATTGGAATCGATGAAAGAGTTGCAGCAGCCATTTGCGCAGGATAGTTGGTAGAATACTGAGTCGAGAACATGGCTATTCCTACTTCGATCACTCGCATTTCTCGGCTGCGGGTAACGATCAAAGGCCAGAAGAAAGAGCGCCACATACCGAGAAAGGTAAAGGTTCCAACCGTGGCAAGAACAGGTTTCGATAGGGGTAAGATAATCTTCCAATAAATATAAAAATACGATGCTCCATCAATTCGGCCCGCATCTTCGAGGCTTGTAGGAAGCGTAAGCATATACTGTCGCATGAGAAACAACCCCCAAATATTTCCTAAGGCTGGGATAATCAAGGCCCAATACGTGTCGACCCATTTCAGGGCATGGAGGATGATAAACCCAGGGATAAGAGTCACCACTCCCGGGAGCATCATGAAAGCGATAAAGATTTTAAAGAGCAGATCTCTTCCCGGGAATTGCATTCGAGCCAAAGCATATCCTCCCATGGAGATCAAAACCAGTTGTCCGACAAGGACTGTTGCTGTTACGAAAAGGGTATTGAGAATATACCTTCCCCAAGGTTGCGCGTTCCACATATCGATATAGTTGCTCCACCGAGCAATTACCGGGAATAGTCGGGGAGGCATTTGATACATTTCGAACTCCGCCATTAGCGATAACGAAATCATCAAAATATAAGGCAGCAAAGTTGAAAAAGCCAAGATTCCCAATATAAGGAAGATAATGATCTTTCCGATCAGGGGTCCGATTCGTTTTCGGTTCATATCATTTCTTCCTCCTTCTCTTTGCGGGAGTCATTGGACCAGTTTGTGATTCCCTCAATTGTACGCTTTCCAACTATCTTTTCCAAACATCCGAAACTCCAATAATGTCAGAATAGCCAAAACGCCAAAGAGAATCCACGATTGAGCAGCTGCATAACCCATGCGCATTTCCACCCACGCAGATTCCCAAATATGATAGAAAACGACATCTGTCGAGCGCAAGGGTCCGCCTTGAGTCAATACATAGATGGGGGTGAATACTTGGAACGAACTGATCACACTCGTAACGAGAACAAAGAGGGATGTTGGTTTCAATAAAGGGAGAGTAACATACCGGAAACTCTTGATTGTATTGGCTCCATCCACGCTTGCGGCGTCATAAAACTCTTTGGGTATCCCTTGAAGACCAGCCAGATAGATAAGCATCTGGCTACCCATAGCCCCCCATATACTGATGATCATAATTGCCCCCAACGCAAATTGGGGTGAATCCAACCATGCGATCCTGCTTATCCCAAAAAATCCCAAAATGTAGTTAAGCATACCGAAATCCCGGTTGAAGATCCATCTCCAGACAATGGTTGTCGCTACCCCTGCAGTCACAACGGGAAGATAATACAATACTCGAAGGAGAATAGCAACCTTCCCTGCTTTGTTCACAGCCATCGCTAAGAGAAGAGAGAGGATCATCCCCATAGGAACATGAAGAGAGAATATGGCGGTGTTTTTCATTGCATTCCAGAAAGGACCATCTTGGAACAGTTCGATGAAGTTTGCCATACCGACAAAAGGTTTGGCAGGATCTACGACGCTCCAACGGCGAAAGGCGAGAAAAAGCGAAAACGCGAGGGGTCCGGCTGCCCACCAGATCAGGTGGATCAACGCGGGTGCGAGAAAAGCATACCCTACAACGGTCTTTTTTAGCATCATCGGATGGTTCAGATTGACAATGAGAAAGGAGAAGATCAGAGATAGGACGATCAGTGAAAAACCAAGCCCAATACAGAAAAATTGAATTCCTAAGACGATATTCAACATGTCCGTCTCTTCCCGGAGGATCATCAACGTTCTGTCTCCGTAGGGAAAAGACACGAATTTCTGGGCAATCCGGTTCAGTTCGATTTTCCCGAGGGAGTAGTCATTTGATTCGAAAAATGGTTCAGGTTCACTCAACCTCGATAACATTCGAGGCGGAATCGTAGATTCAATCGGTTGCTTATCATCAAAGAGGATGTATTCTACCTGTTGGATCGTTTTCCATTCTCTCATGGTAGTTTGAGGATCCGACCAAAAGAGGGTTTGATTCTGTTGAAACCTTTGAACAAGCGCCGGCGAAGACTCGTTCCATAGATCTGTGGTTGATTGATCGAAAAGGTTTGGTACCGTTGCGTATCCAAAAAGGAGGCATAGTAGGATGGATGGGCTAAATGCAAAAAAACCCTTCAAAAGGTATGTCTTCGGTTGTTCAAAGCCAAGGAGCCTCTCGCGATTCTTTTGTCCGAATGCCAGGAAAAGAATGAAAAAAACGAAAGCGGCAGAAAGGATGGACATCCAAACGGTTGTAGCGCGCAGATGAAAGAGTCCCTGATCCACAAGAGAGAAGGGAGTATGAATCCCCACAAACCCAATCACATCCCAATGGTCCGAATCGTACACAGGAAAGGCTGTGAATATGGAACGTCCTTCGGAATCGGTAAATACTTCCGACATAGGTCTCTGAGCATCCATACTCCTTTTGAACAGAGCGGATATTTTCTCCAATTCCGTTCGGGCAAACCCAACGGGGCTATCGAAGGTTTTTTCGCTTCCGAAAAAGAACAGGATTTCTCTTCCTAGCAATTGGCGGGATAGGCTTTCTATACTGGGATGAATCTCAGTTCCTAGTAAAACGATGCGATCATCATCCATAAGTCGTGCCGTTTGCAGATATACGTTCTGTTGATGCATGGCGATTTCTGAAAGGGATTCCCCATAGGAGTATAAAATCGTCTCATAGAAATTGCTCTGGTGGAAATGATCCGGAATCCATTCTCCTTCCGTTTGTTCAATCTCCCCGACAGGATCATACCACGCAACAAAAAGAAAATCTTCACCAAAAAGCTGTTTCGCCTGTTCAACGACTTTCGCCTCAGGTTCCAGCGTTAGGTTGTTCCATACGCTGTTCCGGTAATCCAGCAGTTGATGAAAAACGAGCTGCACATTTCGAGCATGGAACTGCTCATTGAGGATTGCGTTCCCTTCGTACTGATCAGCAATATAGGCATACTGGATCCAAAACCCAACAAAAACCGATCCGGCTGCAAGCGCAAGAATTGCCCAAAACCAGGGACTCCGATTCAAAGCCACTCCTCCCTACAGCTTTATGGAAAAGAGGGGGGCCAAGCCCCCCTCTGTTAGAACTCTCCTCGTTCAATATAGTCGTCGATCGTAGCAGCTGCCCAATTTAAAGCGCTTTGGATCGATTCACCCGTGATATACATCCGGTCAAACGCTTCTGCCCAGGTTGATTCAAACATAGGACGATAGAACTTCGTCTGGGACCCGGGCGGGACGCGCGCAAAATCAAGCATCGAGATGAACACTTTGTCAACGGCGTCTGTTTCTCCCTGCAATTGAGCGATGCTTTGCTGTCCCGAGATTGCTAACCCACCATCCAAACAGCGCACCGTTTGCGCATATGCGCTCCCAAGCCACGCAGCCAACCGTACGGCCCCTTGTTTATCGGCAACGTTGGAAGGAACGGCCCATCCCGAGGCATACGTAACTGTCTGTTTATTGGACATATCCCGGAAAGGCAACGTAGTAGCGCCCAAAACAATTTCCGCCCCTTGAGCGATCTGCGCTTTAACACTGACATTGAACCATCGGCCGGTGATAATCATCCCAACTCTCTGGGTGTAGAAAAGCGGGCCAGCACCCCCAAGCGCGGATGCTTCCTGTGGATCGGGCGCATATCCCTTTTCCATCATATCCCAGAAGAACTGATACGTTTCAACATTCGTTGGACTGTTTAGGTAACCGGTTGTTTGAGTGAAATCTTCATTGAAGATTTCTCCCCCGCCTGCCCAGAAAATGGGGACAGCGACTCCAACCCAGGAGGGAAATGCAAACCCCCAGGTTTCATCATGCACCGATAACAAACGGGCGGTTTCTTCAAAAGCTTCCCAAGTCCAGCCATCTTCAGGAGGATACGGAACATTGAACTTGTCAAACATGAGTTTGTTGTAGAAAACCCCAACAGGGCTTGTATCTTTTGGAATTGCATACAAGCTTCTCCCAGAGCGGAATATGTTCACCAATACCGGGAAGAACTGATTTACATCTGCGCCGGGTACGTTTTCCCGCACCAGCCGGTTCAGGAAAGGAGTCAAATCGGTCAAGAAATTTCCTTCGACATACCGTGGGACCATCTCTGCGTCCAGAAGTACTACATCTGGCGGAGTTCCGGCGCCAATGTCAGTTAAAATTTTCTGGTAGTAATTGGTAGGAACGGGCTCATATATGACTTCGTATTCGGGGTTTTGCTTCATAAATTCTGCGATAATCGCTTCGTCGAGAGCTGTTTCAGCGGCTCCTGCCCAGGTTGTAACCCGCAATACCGTCTTCCCAAAACCTACTGTGACCATAGATACGATCAAGACGATGACCATTGCCCACATTACCCTTTTTTGCATACGTCACCTCCTATGATTTTCCCTCAGCCATATCGGTATCATTACCGGAAACGATATAATCCTACCATTTCTTGAACCGCCTTTTCAACTTCCAAATGGAAAGAATGATAACCATCATCCGTCATTATCAACAGAATCCTCTTCGAATGAAGGTTTTTTGGATCATTTAAGCCTGGTCAGCGTATTGATTTTCCGAAAAAAGAATACTATAATGAGAACGAAAACAATTCCGGTAATGGTACCGGTCGAAAGGAGTCTTTTCGTTGAATGATCGAGAATCAAACCCCTTGTTCACCCCTTTTGGCTATTTACAAAACCCGTACCATCAATGTGACAAAGGATACAAAGATACTCGCGGAGGGATCTTACGTAGCGATGATGATTACCCAGGATTCGGTTGGTACGATCCAAACCGAACCCAACGTCGTTGGTATGCTACTTTCGGTATAGGGGCGGTATGGAATGACTCGTTGCTTTTTTCTCGCTCCAGTTGGGCAAAACAGGGATATGGATCGGATTTCCATAGTTGGAACCTCTTTTCATATCGATTGAAGGGAAACGGTCATTTTGCTCACATCACCTATTTTCAAAGCGAGGAGCATTCCGTATCGGCTCGGGTCGATCTACGGCAATTTTCTCAAAAAAAGGACATCCAATGGTTTTGGATCGTTCATGTAAAGAATAGAACCCAACGGAAGATTTTTCCCGATTTTCTCCCCTTGAATCGGGAATTACGGATTCAAATGGAACCGGAAGAAGCGCAGGTTCCAATTAAAGTCAGTTTGACCGTTCATGGGCAAGATGGGCCAGAGGGAACTCCAAAAAAGGAATGGGTTTTTGGGAAGACGATCGAAGAAGCGGTTTTGAAAGGCATACCTGCTTCCCATTTTGTTGGATCGGAGCTGTATTCTGTAATCGAAATCGATCCTTCGGAAGATTTTTCTTGGGGTACATTGCGTTTGCATGGACCTTTATTTGGAACGGAAAAAAAGGAGAGCGATTATCCCGAGCGGGTTCCCGATGAAGAGGGCCTTAAAGATGGATTCGATCAAAAAAGGAAAGAAATGGTTCAATTCTGGGACAAAACTCCGAGGTTGGTTGGCGATTGGGATGAATCGGTAAAAAACGGGTTTTGGTATGATTTCGACACCACCCGAATGTGTACCTATCCTCCGAAGGGGGTCTTTCGAGGGGCTTGGCCTTCATGGATGATTTTCTCCCCTAGAGCGGTGTTGGCAGAAGGGGCTATGGATATGAATCGATTGGGTTATGTGGATATGGAATTGGCGAAAGAGAGCATTCTCACACTTTTCCGCGATACAGGAGCCAACGTTCCTTGCCTCTTTTCTTCCGGAGTACCCAATATGGTCGCAGTGGATGGTTCGATATGCGGCACTTCTCCTGCTTGGTGCCTGCCATTTCATCAAATCTATCAACTCTATCTCCGTGATCCGGATCAAAAATGGATCGCTCAGTTGTATCCCTTCCTGAAAGCGTACCATCTTTGGTGGAACCAGAATCGGACAGACAAAGAAGGATTCGTTGTATATTGTTGCACATGGGAAGCGGGTGAAGACGATAGTCCTCGGCTTGACCCAAATCGAACCGGGGGATCCGTTATTTCGGAATTTGTTCGACCTGTTGAACTTCAGGCTTCCATGGTTGTCGATGCTCATATAATGGCTTTTTTTGCCCAAGAGCTTGGAAACCCGAACGAAGTTATATTCTGGAACGAAGAAAAAGACCGGTATTTACGCCTGCTTCATCGTCTGTGGGATCCGAAAGAAGGCCGTTATCGAGATTGGGACAAGGCGAACAATCAATGGCTTTCCGTCCGAGGGATCCCTGATTACTGGAACGCGGATTTTACGAGGTTTTCCCCATTGTCGATAACAGCGGTTTTGTTTGGATTGATCGGAGAAGAACAACTGAGGATGATGAAGCGCGAAATACCGCTATACCTTATCGAACCGTTCAATGTTTGGCCTTCTTGGAACTATACAATTGCGGAAGCAGCCACCGAAATGGGCCTATATACCCTTTGCTCAGAATTTTCCTGGCAAATCGTGCAAAGGGTCTACCGCGAAAACGATCGAAGAACCCTTGATGGCTTTTCTCATCCCTACCCCGGGAGTGCTCGAGAGTATTGGCCACTAGACCCTCGACAATTCAAAGGCAATGACGCGTATGCATGGGGCGGTCAAACAGCGTTGTTAATGATCCGGCAGATTTTGGGATTTCGTTCCAGCGAAGGTACCCAGCAAATCGCTTTCGAGTTGTGTCCTTCCCTCCCTTTTGCTTTGATGGAGAAAGGAAAGCAGTATGGGATTCAGGGACTTTATTATCGCGGATTTCGGCTCGATGTGGTTTACACACCCATTTCCGCGCACGAGGTGGAAGTGAAATTGATTTTGGATCCGGCGATCGGATTACGTGTGGAGCGATTGATGGGAGAAGTTCTTTATCAGTCGGATCCAAAGGACCAGCACCAATGGATCATGAAGTCGCACGATCCCGTTCGTGTACACGGAATAAGGGAAAATCGATAAGGAAAAAGAAAGGAGGACATTATGTGGCACAATATCCAACGTTTGAACAAGGAAGAGACACGTTCAATCAGCGCGGAAAACCCTTATGGGGAAAGAAACCAAGGCGCTTTGGCCATACCCGAAGAAGGAAATCCAGCATCGAGGATGGGAAAAGGATGGAAAGTCCGTCCTTGTATCTCCTTAAAACCGCAGACCACAACAGAAATCGCGACAATCGAAGGACCGGGAATCATTCAGCACATTTGGCTAACAGTTAGCGAGAAAGCGTATCGCGGTACGGTCATGCGGATCTATTGGGACAGCGAGAAAACCCCATCGGTTGAAAGCCCCCTCGGAGATTTCTTTTCAAACCATCATGGAGTTCGGTATTTGGTAAATTCTGCAATGATCGCCGTAAATCCAAAAGGAGGATGTAATAGTTATTGGCCGATGCCCTTCCGGAAAACAGCAAAAATTACCATAGAAAACTTGACTTCTGAAGAAATTCCCGGTTTCTTCTATCAAATCACCTATGCCTTGACGGATGTTCACCCAGACGACGCATATTTCCATGCGAAATGGAGAAGGAGTATGACCACTCGAAATATGCCCGAACACATCCTTGTAGATGATATCCACGGACAAGGCCATTATGTGGGAACTTCGATCGGGTGGTCGCAACTCTCAAACGGATGGTGGGGGGAAGGAGAGGTGAAATTTTTTATCGATGGGGAAGCAGCCCCATCAATCTGTACCACCGGTACAGAAGATTATTTTGGTGGAGCGTGGTGTTTTGGGGAAGTATTCACCGGAATGTACTCGGGATACCCTTTATGGGATCAAAAACCAGGATCGATCCCTCAACACGGATTGTACCGGTGGCATTTGGCAGATCCCATCCGGTTCACGCGTTCTCTCAAAGTAACGGTTCAAGCGCTCGGTTGGTGGCCAAATGGTACGTTCCAACCACTTACTGACGACATCGCTTCTGTAGCGTACTGGTACCAAAAGGAACCCCACAATCCGGGAGAAGAACGCATGGATATAGACACTTTGTGGCCAAGATAGAAGCAACGGTTTGACTTTATTTTTGAAATCATGTACACTTCATTGAGAAGAGAAGAATGGGCTTACTCTCTGGAGGGATGAGTTTGTATAAAAAAAAGTATGTCACCATAAAAGATGTGGCAAAAACGGCAGGAATATCTGTCTCCACTGTATCTCGAGTGCTCAATGATAAACCCGATGTCTCTGATTCCACTAAGAAAAAAGTGCAACAAGCAGCGGAGGATATCGGTTTTGTTCGAAACTTGGGGGCAATGAATCTAAAGAATAAAGCGACAAGGACTTTAGGGATCGTTTTCGAAGCTGATTTTGATCCATTCTTTTCGGAAGTGTTGAAAGGGATTGAAGACGCCGCTCGCAAGTACCATTACACCAACATCTTGATGAACACCGAATTGGATGAGCAAAACGAACGGATTGCCATCAAAACCCTGATTGAACACCGTGTGGATGGATTGTTGATCATTCCTTCCCGGCCACAGCTAGCGACCCTGGCGCAGTTAATCAAACAGAATTTTCCCGTTGTGATCATCGGTCGTGATTTCCGATATCAGAAGGTAGATGAGATTTATACCAACGATGTCAAAGGTGGAGGATTGGCAGCCAAACGGCTTCTAGAACAAGGGAGAAGAAAGATCCTTTTCCTCAATAGCAACCCTCGAAATTCCGCCGCAAAAATGCGGAGAGAAGGGTTTGAGAAAGCGATTAAAGAGTTCGGAGGTACAGTAACATATGAGATGCAGATTAACGACACTGGAAACTACGAGAGCATCCGCGCAAAGGCTCAGGAAATTTTCCAAAAAGGGACTACTCGTACCGTTCCTCCTTTCGACAGCGTTTTCTGTTTCAACGATATGATGGCTTTTCACCTGGTTCAAGCGCTCAGAGAGATGGAGATCAAAGTGCCTCATGATGTATCTGTGATCGGGTATGATGATATCATTTTCAGTCGGTTTTTCTCTCCCTCATTAACAACCATTCGAATCGACAAGTATCAGGAAGGGTTTGAAGCCTTCCGGATGCTTCTCTCTCGCCTTTCCGGTAAAAGAAAGAAGATCAAGAAGACCGTATTGGATGTCGAGTTGATCGTACGTGAAAGCGGGTGAAGATCGGTTCTTTCTGCGTAGGTTTCAGGGGAATTGAGGATCATTGGTCCCCAAGAAAGGAGGAGTGAATCATGATCAAACCGAATCCGATGATCTATGGAACGATGGGTTTGGGAGGGGGATGGGAACAATCCAAGATCACGCAAAAGGATATCGATTTGGCTAGGCATGCCATCGATGCGGCTTTGGAAATCGGGATCGATACCTTTGATTGCGCGGATATCTATCGGAAAGGGCGTTCAGAAGAAGTAGTGGGAGAGCTGATCCGAGAAGATCCGGAATTGAGAAAAAAAATTAAGATTCAATCCAAGGTCGGGATCATTTTGCCTCATGAAGACGGCGTTGGACGGTATGATTTCTCATATGACCACATTATCAAACAGGTCCAAGCATCCCTGACCCGATTGAAGATCGAGCAGATGGATACCCTTTTGCTTCATCGTCCGGATCCTTTGATGAGTCGAGAAGAACTTCGGCGCAGTTTTTCATTCCTTTTTGATCAAGGCTTGATTCGAGCGTTTGGGGTTTCAAACATGAATCAATATCAGATCGAATGGGTTCAAGAGGTTCTTGAGCGGAAAGTGGTTGCGAACCAACTTGAAATGAGTCTGAAACGATTGGATTGGTTAGACGGGACAATCGGTGTGAACAACGATGAAGGATTCAAAAGCACTTTTACTCCAGGCTTAATGGAATACATGAACCTTCAAGGAATTGAAGTACAAGCTTGGAGTCCGTTAGCCCGAGGAATGTATTCGGGGGTTGCGTTAGAGAAACCAAATCAAGCGATCGCGGAAACGCAGGAGTATGTTTCCCGATTGGCAAAGGATAAAGATACTTCTCCTGAAAGCATTGTGATTGCATTTATCCTGAAGCATCCCACGAAGATACGACCCGTAATTGGCACGACGAACCGCGAACGAATCCTTGCTTTACGGGATGCCCATATGGTTCAGCTTTCCCGATATGAGTGGTATCAACTGTATATTCGTTCTCGGGGAGGAAACCTTCCTTAAACTGAGAGGGAATTCCGTGAAGCGAGCGTAGATCCACTTGTCCAACTGTAGGATCTGCAACCACCCTATTGATAAATGAAAGCGACTCGGATAAAAAAAGGGCCCATGCGGGCCCTTTTTTCGTGCGCCCGGCATGGGCGATAACTTGGCGGTGGAAGTCCGCTACAGGCTTG